>NZ_NOJY02000013.1 GCF_002250835.2 Romboutsia weinsteinii | reverse complement strand
AGATGTGTATAAGAGACAGGTATTAGTAGGACCATCAGGTTGCGGTAAATCTACAACACTTAGAATGATAGCGGGTCTAGAGGATATAACAAATGGAACCCTTCTTATAGGGGAAGATAATGTAACACATGTAGAAGCAAGTAAAAGAGGTATATCAATGGTATTTCAAAATTATGCATTATATCCTCATATGACTGTAAAAGAAAATATAGAGTTTGGACTTAAAAATAATAAGGTAGCAAAGGGCAAAAGAGAAGAGTTAATAAAAGATGTATCCAAAACGGTTGGACTAGAAGAATACTTGACTAGAAAGCCATCGGATTTATCTGGAGGACAGAGACAAAGAGTAGCTCTAGCAAGGTCTATGGTAAAAACTCCTAAGGTATTTTTAATGGATGAGCCTTTATCAAACTTAGATGCAAAGCTTAGGAATCAAATGAGAAGTGAGCTTATACAAATTCATAACAAATTAAAGACGACATTTGTGTATGTTACTCATGACCAAGTAGAAGCAATGTCTATGGCAGATAAGATAGTGATAATGAATAAGGGAGAAATAATGCAGGCAGGAAGTCCTAAGGAAATTTACAATAAACCTGTTAATGAGTTTGTAGCTCAATTTATAGGAAGTCCAGCAATGAATGTAATAAAAACTAACTTAAAAAATATAAAAATAGGATTTAGGCCTGAAAAAGCATCGTTGAGTGGAGGAGTTAATTTTGATGGAATTATATTAAATTGTACGGTTACAACAAAGGAGATTTTAGGAGCAGAAGTATTATATTGTTTAAAACATAATAGCAAAAACATAATGATAAAAACAGAAGATGATACCTTAGAGATAGATAAGCAAATAAGTATATACATAGATAAAAAAGATTTATATTACTTTGATGAAAAAGAAGAATGTATTTATGACATAGAGAGATTAGAAAGTATATTACCTAAAATAAAAAAATGTGAAATTGAGAGGAAATTATATGAAGAAGCACTATAAGGCGTATTTATATATAGCACCAGCATTAATCGGAATTATTCTATTTGTAGTTTATCCGATATTATACAATATATATTTGAGCTTTCAATCTGGAAGTTTGATAAACTTATCATTTGATTTCGTAGGTTTAGAGAATTATCAGAATCTATTAGGTGATTCAGATTTTATAGTAACAATCAAAAATACGGCAATATATACAATAGCTATGGTTGGTATATCTATTTCATTGTCTTTATTATGCGCAGTATGGTTAAATAAAAAGACTTTTATACATAATTTAGCACAGACCATAATGTTTACACCACATATAGTATCCTTAGTATCTATAGGAGTTTTATTTATGTGGATACTAAATCCTGACTATGGTATTTTGAACTGGGTCTTAGAAAATATAGGACTTCCAACTTCTAAGTGGTTAAGTAGTGAAAAAACTGCTCTATTTTCAATAATATCAGTTGGGATTTGGAAAACAGTAGGATATAACACCTTAGTATTTGTAGCAGGACTTCAAAGTATACCAAAGCATATATATGAAGCTGCTGATTTAGACAACTCTAGCAAGATTACTACTTTCTTTAAGATAACACTTCCAATGTTATCTCCGACAATATTTTTCTTATTAATAACAACAACTACAGCATCATTCCAAGTATTTGACCTTATAAATGTTATGACAAAGGGAGGTCCTATAAATTCAACTAACATGTTAGTTTACCACATATATGAATCTGGATTTAGATACTACAATATTGGTGAAGCCTCTGCTGCCAGTGTATTCTTAATAATAATAGTAGGGATTCTTACACTAGCACACTTTAAGTTATTATCAAATAAGGTTCACTATCAGTAAAGGGGGAGAAGTAATATGCATTTAACCAATTATTTTAATAGTAGAGATAGTATATCTTCAGTTAAAGAAAAAAGAAATACTAAAGATATAGGAAAAATATTAAAAAAAGTATTAGAGTATACTGCTTTAATATTAATAATATTGATATTCATATTTCCATTTATATGGATGATATCTACATCATTTAAGACTACTCAAGAAGCTATACAAATACCACCGACTATTATACCTAATGAGTTTATAAGTGAGAATTACATGAAAGCTTGGAGTTCTGGACCGTTTCTTAGATATTTAGGAAATAGCATTTTTATAACACTTTCAATAATAGTAATTCAATTTTTAGTAATGGTTCCAGCAGCATATGCTTTTGCAAAGATTAGATTTAAGGGAGAAAAAATATTATTTGGATTAATATTAATAGGGCTAATGGTTCCTCCTCAAATAACTTTTTTACCAGTTTATATAATGATGAGTAAGTTGGGCTTAATAAATACATATGTGCCATTAATACTTCCATTTATGACTTCATCATTTGGTATTTTCTTGCTAAGACAAAACTTTATGCAAATATCAAATGAAATAATAGAAGCTAGTAGACTAGATAATGCTTCTGATTGGAAGATAATGTGGAAGGTAATGCTTCCTATGGCAAAACCAGCAATGATAACTTTCGGACTGTTTAGTTTTATATATCACTGGAACAATTATTTCTGGCCGCTTGTAATGAGCAACACAGATCTAGTAAGAACATTACCGATAGGAGTTGCTATGCTTAAGGAAAGTGAAGGAGTGACTAATTGGAATGTTGTTATGGCAGGAAATGTAATGCTGACAGCTCCAATATTACTAATTTACACTATTTTGAATAATAAAATAAAAGAAGCATTTACCTACTCAGGTATAAAATAAAAATAATTAACAAAGGGGAATAATTATGAAACTTAAAAAGATTATATCTACAACATTAGCTTTAGGACTATTAGTATCATCATTAACAGGTTGTGCTAGCACTAATAACGCGGAAGAAAAAAGTAGTGATGGCAAGGTTGTAGTGGAGTTTTGGAATGCTTTAACAGGGGAAAATGAAAAGATAATGAAAAGTTATGTAGATAAGTTTAACTCGCAAAGTGATACTGTTGAAGTAAAAATGATATCACAAGGAGATTATTGGGAAAATGGTACTAAATTACAAGCAGGTCTTGCAGCAGGTAATCAACCTGATATAACAATGCTTGAAGTTACTCAAGTAGCTCAATTTTCATCAGTAGGTGCTTTAGCAGATATGAAAAATATAATAAGTGATGAGAAGCAAAGTGATTTTTTAGAGGGATTAATGAGAGAAGCAGAATATGATGGTAAAACTGTAGGAGTACCTTTAAATAGAAGTACACCACTAATGTATGTAAATGCAGAAATGTGTGAAAAGGCAGGACTAGATCCAACAGGGCCTAAAAATTGGGAAGAACTTAAAATGTATGCACAAAAGCTTACTAATAAAGATGATGGGGTAGTTGGTCTTGCAGTACCAATAGATATATGGTTCTTTGAAGCTTTATTATACCAACAAGGATCAACTGTACTAGATGATAATAATAAAGTAGATTTTAATAATGAAAAAGGTGTCAACGCTCTTACATTATGGCAAGATATGATGAAAGAAGGAACTATGCAATTACCTCCAGGAGAAGGATATGATGCATGGGATGCAGCTAAAGATGCATTTGTGAATGGAAAGGCAGCAATGACATTCCAATCAACTGCAAGTTTAGCAGGATTATTAGAGCAAACAGAAGGTAAGTTTACAATAGCTACAGGTTTTTTACCAGAAGAAAGTCAATATGCGGTACCTACAGGTGGAGCTAATGTTGTGGTAATGGAAAAATCTACAGAAGATGAAAAAAAAGCAGCAGGAGAATTTATAGAGTTTATGACTGATAAGGAGAATACCGTAAACTTTAGTATAGATACAGGATATATTCCAACAACTAAGTCTTCTTTAGAATCAGAAGAAATAAAAAGTTTATATAAAGAAAAGCCTCAGTATGAAGTTGCTGTTAAGCAATTAGAGTATTCAGCTAAAAGACCGGGTGTAGTTGGATATGTAGAAGCGACTGAAAAATTAATGGATGAGATTAAAAAGGCTTTAATGGATTTAAACTTAGACCCAACTGCAACTATAAAAAGTGCTACTGATATAATGCAAGGTATAATAGATAAAAATAATAAGTAAAATACCTAAATAATAATAATATAAATAAAATAATAAAAAGAGAAGATTTTTAGACTATGAAATCTTCTCTTTTTCATTGTATCTATTTTACTTTCTAAAACTTTTTGCAATATTTAAAAGTCTAATATCTTCTTCAGTAGAGGGCTCATCCATTTTTAAATTATGAGGCATCTTAACGCCATGCTCATCTACACAAACAAAAGTTAAAAATCCATCCACAATAACCTTATCACTATCACCTTTAGTAACTTTTCCATAAACAGTTAAGCTTGTCTTTCCAGTATAAACTATTTTAGATTCTATATTTATAATATTACCTTTTCTTATTGGTTCGTTAAAATTGATTTCATGCACTTTTCTGCATACTAAGTTTTCTGGGTGCTTATACTCTTTTGCCACTGTTATAAAACAGCTTTCAACAAACCATTCTGACATTCTTCCAGCAAATAGAGTTCCATGATGATTTAAATCTTCACTTTTCACAAGTCTATATGTACCATAATATTTCATATAAATACCTCCCAGTATATAAGTAGTAAAGCTATACTAATATACTATATAAATACAAACAGTTTAGCAACAATATAAAGATTTATTTAACTCAAGCATGTATATCATATCTGATCTATATCATCAATATCAAAATGCTATATATGTACTAAAAACATTTCATGTATAAAAAAATAAGGCTTCTATGGGGGATAGAAACCTTTAATGGGGGAGATTGAATATTTATATATTTTAATTATTACCAGTGAGATATTTTTTATACATATATTTTTATAAAAAGTAAATATTTTAATTTTAATAGTCAAATAAATAACTAAGAGCATCTTTTGCAATAAAATATGCATTTTTAGTCATATTAAAGCATTTGTTTTTTGTATATAATTAGACTCATAATTATGAAAATCAAAAGGAGGTCGCAGTTTGTCTACTATAGTTGTGAAATTTGGAGGTACTTCAGTAGGAAGTATAGATAAAATAAAGTCAGTTGCAAAAAGAGTAATAAGTGAAAAAGAAAAAGGCAATGATGTGGTGGTAGTAGTATCAGCTATGGGCAAAACTACAGACCTCCTTGTAAATTTATCAAAACAAATATCAGATAATCCAAATAAGAGAGATTTAGATATGCTTTTATCTACTGGTGAACAGGTATCTATTTCATTATTATCCATGGCTTTTCAAGAGTATGGATATGATACTATCTCATTTACAGGATTACAAGCGGGTATAAGAACTGAGGGAAGTCATACAAAGAGTAAAATCGTTGATATAGATATTGAAAAAATAAAGAGTTACTTGGGAGAAGGTAAAATTGTTATTGTTGCTGGATTTCAGGGAGTTAATGAAAATGGTGATATAACTACATTGGGTAGAGGTGGTTCTGATACTACTGCGGTTGCACTAGCAGCTAAGCTTGAATGTGGTTGTACTATATATACTGATGTAGAGGGAATATATACGGTTGATCCAAGACTTTTCCCTAATGCAAGAAAGCTTGATGTTATTAGTTATGAAGAGATGATGGAAATGGCAAGTCAAGGTGCGGGAGTTATGGAAACTAGAGCGGTTAGAATTGGATGTAAATATAACGTGCCTATATATGTAGCACTTAGTAGTGAAGATAGAAAAGGAACTTATATAAAGGAGTATCAAAAGAGTATGGAAGAGAATGTGGTTACAGGGATTGCAATAAATGATGATGTTTTAATGGTTACAATAGCAAATATTGTAGCTGAACCTATAAACGTTGCTATGATAGTTGAAAAACTAACTAATGAGAATATAAATATTGATATGATGAGTCAGAGTGCGGTACAAAATGGATGTGTTAATATTTCCTTTGCAATTAGTAAAGATGATTTACATTCAATAAATAAGATTGTTGATGAAATAACATCAACAATATGTCCGGTAGAGTTTGAGATTGAGTCAAACTTAAGTAAGATATCAGTTGTTGGAATAGGTATGAAAAATCAAAGTAATATTATGAGCAAATTATTTAGGATTTTAGCTGACAATAAAATAGATATTAAGCAAGTAGCCACTTCAGAAATAAGTATTTCATTTATGATAGATGAAAATGAGAAGCAAAGGGTAGTAGAGGTACTAGGTAGAGAGTTTAATTTATAAATACTAGATAAAGGGGTGTTGATATGAGAAAAGCAAATATTGCAATAGTTGGTGCCACAGGAATGGTTGGAAGAACATTTTTAAAAGTACTAGAGGAGAGAAATTTTCCTATAGAAAATTTATATCTACTTTCATCGAAAAGATCAGCAGGAAGCAAAATAGAGTTTTGTGGTAAAGAGTATGTTGTTGAAGAGTTAAATGAGGATTCTTTTAAGAGAGAGATTGATATTGCACTATTTTCAGCAGGTGGAAGTGTTAGTAAGAAGTACGCTCCAATAGCTATAGACAATGGTGTTATAGTAGTTGATAATAGTAGTGCTTGGAGAATGGATAAAGATATACCATTAGTAGTTCCAGAGGTAAACCCTGGTGATATAGATTGGAACAATGGAATAATTGCAAACCCAAACTGTTCAACAATACAATCAGTAGTACCTCTTAAAGTATTGCATGATGCTTTTAAAATTAAGAGAGTAGTATATTCAACTTATCAAGCTGTATCTGGGTCTGGAGTTGCGGGTATAGAAGATTTAGAAAATGGAATAGAGGGTGGAGAAAATAAAAATTATCCTCACCAAATAGCATACAACTGCTTGCCTCATATTGATGTATTTATGGACAATGGATATACAAAAGAAGAGATAAAAATGATTGAGGAAACTAAGAAGATTTTAAATGACCAAGACATAAGAGTTACTGCTACTACTGTTAGGGTTCCGGTAAAGTATGGTCACAGTGTTTCTGTAAATCTAGAGTTTGAGAAGAGTTTTGAAATAGAAGAGGTATATGAATTACTAAGAGATGCAAAAGGTATAGTAGTTACTGATGATGTGAAAAACAACATTTATCCAATGCCTATAGATATAGAAGGTAAGGATGATGTTTATGTTGGAAGAATAAGAAGAGATTATAGTCTGGAGAATGGGATTAACTTATGGGTAGTTGCAGATAATATAAGAAAAGGTGCTGCGACTAATACTGTTCAGATAGCAGAGTTATTACTTAATAAGATAGAGTAGTTATTACTAATAAAGTTAGACACTAGCTGAAGTATTCTAATTAATAATTACTAGAGAATAAGAAGTTATTAAATAGTTAGTATTAATAATTATTTATAAAGATAAGCAAATTATTAAAGAGATAGATTGCTAATATAGAGAATGGAGTGGAAGAGGATTATGGTTAAGTTATTTGAGGGATCTGGGGTTGCTTTAGTTACTCCATTTAAAAATGGTGAAGTTGATTATGATAAATTAGAAGAATTATTAAATTGGCATATAGATATTAAGACAGATTCAATTGTTATATGTGGAACAACTGGCGAATCTGCAACTATGACTGATAAGGAAAGAAGAGAAGTTATAAAGTTTACAGTTGATAAAGTCAACAAGAGAATACCTGTTATAGCAGGAAGTGGAAGCAACAACACTGCTTACTCAATAGAGTTAAGTAAGTATTGTGAAGAAGTAGGAGTAGATGGACTTTTAGTTGTTACTCCTTACTACAACAAGGCTACTCAAGAAGGATTAGTAAAGCATTTTGAAATAATAGCAAATAGTGTTAAGTTACCAATAATACTTTATAGTGTTCCAGGAAGAACTGGGGTAAATATTGCTCCTCAAACAGTTAAGAAACTGTCTGAAATAGAAAATATAGTTGGTATAAAAGAAGCCAGTGGAGATATAAGTCAAGTTGCTGAAATAGCTAGATTATGTGGCGAAGATTTCTATATATACAGTGGAAATGACGACATGATAGTACCTATTTTATCTCTTGGAGGTAAGGGTGTTATATCAGTAGTTGCAAATATCTTACCTAAAGAAACTCATGATATAGTTGAAAAATACTTAAGTGGTGATGTAGTAGGTTCTAGAAAATTACAACTTAGTATGAATGAATTAATAAATACTTTATTTATAGAAGTAAATCCAATACCAGTTAAGGCTGCTATGAACTTAATGGGTATGGAAGTTGGAGAACTTAGATTACCTCTGACTTATATAGAGCAAGATAATCTTGAAGTACTTTCTAATAATATGAAAAACTTCGGAATAGAAGTAAAAGATACAGAGTGTAGATAATTGATATAAACAAAGGTTAGCAATACTAAGATACTTCTAATAGTTAGAGTAGTAATAATAGAGATTAATAAATATTAAAGAATATAATAAGCTATCAATAGATGAAATAGTAAAAAACTAAAGTGAAATAATAAAATACTAAAGATATTAGTAAACTGTATATGATTGAGGTGACATAATGCTAAGGTTAGTAATAAGTGGTTGTAATGGAGCTATGGGTAGAACTTTAAATGAAGTTATAAATGATTTAGAGGATGTAGAAATAGTTGCTGGAATAGATAGAAGTATAGATGCTTTTGAAAATTCTTATCCTGTATACGACAACCCTTCTAAAATAGAAGAAGAGTGTGATTGTTTGATAGATTTTTCTAATCCAAGCAATTTAAATGGATTATTAGAATATGGAGTAAAAAATAAGGTAGCTTTAGTAATAGCAACTACTGGTTTAAATGAAGAACAAGAAAAAAGTATAGAAGAAGCATCAAAGCATATATCTATATTTAAATCTTCAAATACATCTTTAGGTGTAAATGTTTTAATAAATTTAGTAAAGCAAGCAGCTAATGTATTAAGTGAATCTTTTGATATAGAAATAATAGAAAAGCATCATAATAAGAAGGTAGATGCTCCAAGTGGTACTGCTTTTATGATAGCAAATGCTATTAATGAAGAGCTAGATAATAAGATGGAGTACAACTACGGTAGAGTAGGAACTGATGCAAAGAGAAATGAAAAAGAAATAGGTATCCATGCTGTTCGTGGTGGAACTATACCAGGAGAACATACTGTGATATTTGCAGGTATGGATGAAATTATAGAAGTAAAACATACAGCAATGTCTAAAAAAGTATTTGCACAAGGAGCTGTAAGAGCTGCTAAATATATTGCAAATAAAGAAAATGGACTTTACTGTATGGATGATTTAATAAATAATAGATAATAAGTGGTAAACAAAATACTATAATGAAAAAGGGAAGGATAGATATTATGAATAACAACGAAAACAAAATACAAGAAGAAAATCTTACAGATCCATATGCAATAGCAAGATTTATAAAAAATGCTAAGAAAAGCACACCTGTAAAAGTATATATAAAAGGGAATTTAGAAAATGTTGATTTTGCAGGGTTAAAAGAATTTGGAGATAATAGCTTTAAGATAGTATTTGCTGAGTATGATGAAATACAACCAATACTTGAAAATAATAAAGATGCTATAGAGTACTTTGAAATAGAAAATGATAGAAGAAATTCAGCTATACCAATGTTAGATATGAAAAACATAAAAGCTAGAATAGAGCCAGGCGCTACTATAAGAGATAGAGTAAGCATAGGTGAAAATGCAGTTATAATGATGGGTGCAGTAATAAACATAGGTGCTGAAATAGGCGAAAACACTATGATAGATATGAATGCTACTGTAGGTGCTAGAGGAACTATAGGTAAAAATGTTCACGTTGGAGCAGGTTCAGTTATAGCAGGTGTGCTTGAGCCACCTAGCAAGACTCCAGTTATAATAGAAGATGATGTTATGATAGGAGCTAATGCTGTTGTACTTGAAGGTGTTAGAGTTGGAAAAGGTGCAGTTGTTGCTGCTGGAGCAGTTGTAACTTGTGATGTTGAGCCTAATACTGTTGTTGCAGGAGCACCAGCAAGAGTTATAAAAGCTAAGGATGAAAAGACTTCTGAGAAGGTACAAATATTAGAAGACTTAAGACAATAGTAAAATATTTGAAAAGGGCATAGATAATCTAGTTATTAGGTTAGATATGCCTTTTTATATACATATAGAGTGTAATTAGCTATCAGACTAAGAATATAAGTAGCCAATATAGGTGAAGCAAATTAGATAATAAGATAAAGAATGTAGAGTAGACAGTAAGAATTTTATGCATAGGAGTTAGATATGAGAAATTTATATGAAGAAGATAAAAAATATGTTTTAAATACTTATAATAGATTAGACTTAATGATAGAAAGAGGAGAAGGTTCATACCTTTATGATGTTGATGGCAATAAATATCTTGATATGTACTCTGGAATATCAGTAAATAACTTAGGTCATGACAAGGGAATTGCTGAAGCTATAGCAAAACAAGCTATGAAGTATATGCACTTATCTAATTACTTTGTAAGTGAGCCAGTGGTTAACCTTGCCAAATTATTTGTGGAAAATACTTTTGCATCTAAGGTTTTCTTTACAAATTCAGGTACTGAATCTAACGAGGCTGCTATTAAGCTTTGTAGAAAATATGGAAAAAGATTTGGTGAAAATAAACATGAGATATTATCAGCTTATAATTCTTTCCATGGTAGAACTAATGGAGGAATGGCACTTACTGGTCAAGAAAAGTATCAAAAGGCTTTTATGCCAATACTTCCTGGAATCGGGTACTTTGAATATAACAACGTAAAGTCTTTAAGAGACAAAGTAAGTGAAAATACTTGTGCTGTATTTTTAGAAATGATACAAGGTGAAGGTGGAGTAGTTGAGGCAAGTTGTGAGTTTGTAAGTGAACTTGTTAATTTATCTAAAGAATATAATTTCTTAATAGTAGTAGATGAAATACAGACTGGTATGGGAAGAACTGGAGATTTACTAGCTTATGAAAAGTATGATTTTACTCCAGATATAGTGACTGTATCTAAGTCAGTAGGTGGAGGAATACCACTAGGAGCTATGCTTGTTTGTGAAAGATTAGAAGATGTACTGCATCCTGGAGATCACGGAAGTACATTTGGTGGAAATCCTGTATCTTGTGCTGGTGGAGAGTATGTGATGGATAAGTTAGTTAATACTAATTTATGCCAAGAAGTAAAGGAAAAAGGAGTTTATCTGGTAAGTAAGCTTAAAGAACTTAAAGAGAAGTATCCTAATGTTATAAAAGATATTAGAGGTAGAGGACTAATGATTGGAATGGATGTTGGAGAGCATGTAAATGCTATAAAACAGATATCTCAGGGGAAAAATCTACTGTTGAACTCTACAAGTAATACTATCATTAGATTATTACCATCTTTATGTATAAGTAAAGATGAAATAGATGAATTTTTAGAGATATACGAAGAAGTATTAAAGCAAGTTTTTAAGAAATAAAACAATAAAAAGCGCTAGATTTTAGGGGGCAGCCTTAAATCTAGCGCTTTTTACTATTACCTTATACGAATTTGAGAGAAAAAGGGACAAATTAGTATATTATATTTTAATATTTAAAAATATAATTGGCTTAATTATATAGATGAATCTAATTCAAACACTAAAGTACCAGAGTAAGTTCTGTTAGTTCTAGTACCTGGTTTGATTTCACCATTTATAGAGAAGATATAATCTTCATCAAGTATTAATCCTTCTCCACATGGAGCCTCAAAAGGTATTTCTCCTATAGACTTCCACTCATCTTTGGCTGAATTGTAAATTAATGTCTTTTTATTCCAATTAAACTCCTGTGGGTCAGTACCAAAGTACTTTTCTTTAAACTTAGCTAATTCTTCATCTTTTAAGGAGTTTAAGTTTTTAACTGCATCATCATAAATTTCTTTGTTAAACCCACCGATTACAAGCATCTCATCTTCATTAAGCTTTACAGAGTTTGCTCCTAGAAGTGATATTTTCTCATCTTCTATTTGAACATCAGACACTTTTGACCAAGTGTTTTCTTTTATATTGTATTTGTATCCATCAGTATAAGCTATTTTATCTCCACCACTAAATACATATATATCACCATTTAGAACTTGTGATACTGCTTGATTACGAGTAGCTTCGCCAGGAATTGGTGCTAGTTCTTCAGTTTTTCCTGTTTTTATATCAAATTTATAGAACTTGTTGCTAGGTTCTCCATTTTGCTTTCCTAGACCAACATAAATATTATTATCAGATTTTACAGAAACACCATCACTAAAAGTAAATGGTAAGTCTCCTATTGATTTTGAAGAAAGTTTCCCTTTTTCATTAGTTGTAAATAAAGTTACATTGTCAGCTTCTTTTTCATCGGGGCTTCCACCTATGTAGTAGACTCCTTCTTCTGTAGTTATCGAACTTCCGTATCCTATTTCATACTTTAAAGTAGTGTGGTCAACTTGGTTTAGTTTACCGTCTTTTGCTTCAAGTACATAAACATCTGGATAGTTTTTTTTTGCACCACCCTCAGCAGGTGATTTCTCAGGGAAGTTAGCTCCTCCACCTACTATTATATAGTCACCAGCTTTACCAGAAAGTAGGCCGGCAGTACCTATATTTTTTTCAAAACCTTTTTGTGGTTCAAGATCTCCTGCATGTTCCCAAAGGATTTTTTTTAGTTCTGTTTTTTCAGTAGCATTTGCGTCACTACAAGCTGTCAGAGTCAAAGATGTCATCATTAAGGCAGATACTGCACATAATAATTTTTTCATTTGAATACCCCCATGATAAATTTTAAAAGAAATTGAAAGATAATTTCAAATTCTTAGGTTATAAGTTAATACTAGCATGAAAACGATGTCAAAACAACAATTAAATTTCAGAAGTTTTTAGAAATCTTACAAAATATGAAATTTAATTTTAAAATCAGGGATTGTTTTGGGAGAATTTAATTTAAGTAATGTAATATTTTAGGCAAGAAAATATTACAAGTAGGATGTGTTTTATAGTAAATTTTATAAGTTTTATAAAGTTAAAATATTGATGCTAGGGAAAGCTTGGTATTACTTGTTTATATGGTGTATTTTTTATCGGAATTCGGCTAACAAAACTTGAAGGATGTGCAAGTTAGAATATCGAATAAAAATAAACTTAGGTTAAAAATTTGATTAATTGGGGGAGGGACTTATGGAAGATTTTTTTGAAAAGTACGAATTATTAGGTGTTGAGAAAGAGTGCGAATCCACCAAGATATATAAGGCTAGGAATAAGGTTGATGGCAATTTTGTTTGTATGTATTTACTGGCAGATGATTGTTGTAGTGAATTTATAAATGATGTTTATGATAATTTAGATATGTACAAAAATATTAATAATGAAAATATAATGAAGATATATAATACAGGAAAGTGCTTAATAGATGGTGTGAATTACTATTTTATTGAGAAAGAGTATATAGAAGGCAAAAGTCTTGATGATATATTAAAAGATTTAGGAAGATTAGATGTTGATAAGGCGTTGATAATAGCTAGACACATCTTAGATGGTCTTGATTATTTTTATAAAAATAAAAGCTGTGATGGAAACTTACGACCTAGAAATATATTTGTAGGTACTGATTCAGAGGTGAAGCTAGACTTATTAGTCTATCCAAAGCATGATGAGTGTGACTTGGGTTATACTTCACCGGAGCAGGCAATTGTAGATTATATTACTATTTATGATGATATATATTCACTAGGGGCGATACTGTTTAGGATGATTACTGGAAGACTGCCCTTTGGAGAGTTTGAAAGTAGGGAAGATGTGTTTAAGGTTGTGTCTGGTGGGCTTTATTTTAAGGAAGAAGACGGGCTTGATGATAAGTTGAGATATTTGTTTGTGAAGTCACTTCAGGCTAGACCTTTGGATAGATATTTTGATTTACAAGAGTGGATGGTTGATATAGATGAGTATTTGAAGAGTATGGAAGAAGACCGAAAAATTGTAGTTATTGATGGGTCGGATGTAAATACGTATCACTTAGATGATGAGATATTACCTGAAGATATTGATAATTGTAATGATACTCTTGATATTGACGAAGATATAAATGTGATTAATAGTGATGGAAGTATTAAAGATATAGAGGATGTAGTTAAAAATGTAGAAAATGACTTAGGTTACTTGGAGGGAGAATTTGAGGATGACTCAATCGAGGGCACAAGTAAAGAGGTTGAAAATATTGATGAAGTAGACTGTGATCAACAAGTAGCAGAAGTGATTAACATGAATGTAGTAAACACTCAAAATGACGAACTATTAGAATCATCTAATATGAATAGTAGTAAGATAGATACTGATAAATACTCATATACAGATAATGAGCTACATATTGATGATAAGAATGACTATAAAACTGAAATTATGGAAGAAGAAAATGATGAAGATGAAGAAGTAGAAGTAGATGGTGATGATGAAGACTACGGTAGTGAGAAAGGTACGAAAAGATTAAAGGTTATGGTAGGAGTACTTAGTGTGGCTGTTTGTTTGGTGGGAGTAGCATCATTTACTTTTATCAAAGATATGGTGGGTGGAAGTGAATCACATGATGATGGTAGTTCACAAGGAGAGCCTGTGATTAATATGGATGATAGTGAAGATGAAGAAGATCAAAATCAAGATGCACCAACAGTAGATAACAATGAAGAAGATGCAAATACAAATGAGGAAGAAACTAATCCCGAGGAAAGTAAGACTCAAGAAGAAACTAATCCTGGAGAAAATACTACTAATCCAGGTAACAACACAGATAACAATCATACTAATAACCAAAACAATAATCAAAATAATAATGGTAATAACAATAATTCAAATAATAACAACTCACAAAATAAACCAGAAGATGGAAATCAAAATGGTGGTAACAATAATGGCGGGAATAATGGTTCAAACAATGGAAACAATAATAATGGGAACAACGGTAACGACAATAACAACAATAATGGGTCAAATAACAATGGCTCAGATAATAATGGTGGCACAGAAGGTGGTAATCCAGAAAGTCCAGAAAACCCAGCAAATCCAGAAAATCCAGATAATGGAAGTGATGGTAACGATAGCAATAATCAAAATCCTCCAGCTGATAACCCTAGTGATAACAATGGAGAAGGTCAACAACCCCAAGCAGACCAACCCGCTGTTCAGTAATCATAAGGTTAATAATATACAGTTTTGCTTTTAATAAAAAAAGATGCTTACTATAAGATTATAGTAAGCATCTTTTTGTTATATATTCTTAGTTTGCTAATATTTCATTTAATGCATCATATGTGAAGTTTATTATATCATCACAACCTACTTTATTTCTTTTTAGATCTGCGCATATTTCTGTATTGTATCTATCTCTCACACTTTTCATTAGTGTTTTAGAGTATTTTCTTGCTTCATTTTGTTCTAGATTACCTTCACGGCCTTTTAAGTATCCTATGATTACAACTGCTGCATTGACAGCTCCACATACACTTCCAACTGTCATACCAACACCCATACCACTCCCTATAGCTAATGGTATATCTGCATTATGTTCTTCATTACAAGATTTTATTAGTCTGAGTTTTTTTATATTTTTTATTAAAATAAGGTATGTGAATTTTATCAATTAAAGAAAAGTACATTAATGGAGGGTAAATACATGAGTTTTTTAGGTAGTTTATTTAATAAGAAGTATGAAAATATTGATGGAATAAAGGTTAACAACATTATAAAAAATAATAGAGATGTCTTAATTTTAGATGTGAGGACTCCTGGTGAGTTTGGTTCAGGTCATATACCAAAGTCTAAAAATATTCCTGTAAATGAGTTGAGCTTAAGAGTTGACTCCTTAGATTTGTATAAGGATGAAGATGTAATTGTTTATTGTGCTTCTGGTATGAGAAGTGCTAGTGCTGCAAAGATTTTGTCTAAGTACGGATTTAATAAGGTATATAATTTAAGTGGCGGATTAGGGAGTTACAAGGGTAAGTTGAAGTAACAAATAGGTTTATTAATAGATGAGGTGTAAAGCGAGAGGTTAATTTCTATGCTTTACACCTTTTTTATTTAGGTTATGAGGAATATATTACATTGGAAACTATGTATAACAGAATTAATTTTTATCATTTCAAGACAATAAAATGACAAATATTGTAAAAAAATGTTAAAATATAATTTATTGTAATAAATTATAAAAAGTTAAAGTATGAGGGAGGTTAGGGTATGAAAAAAAGAAAAATATCATGCTTATTAGCTTTATCTATGGTAGCATCAAGTGCACCTGTATATGCCAATAATGTGGAAGATATGAGCTTAGAGCCTCAAGCCAAAGAGAGCTCAAAATTAAATATAGTCGGTAATTTAGAGGCTGATATAAACTTTGCATTACCAATAAAAAACACAACTAAAGATAATACAAATATGAAGTTATCGATTAAGGTAGGTTCAGAGATTCAAGAAATAAGTTTGGGAGGCAATAGTTCAAAAGAAGATGGAGTAGTTCAAATCGGTGGAAATAGTGTAAAGTACTCAGTAGAAAAATTAAACCATGATAAGACTCTTTTAAAAGATGATGATACGAGAGTATATTACTATCATGTAGTATTTTACGATTTGCCATGCGATACATATACACTAGAACTAAGTGGCGAAGGATTTAAAACACTAAAAACTGAGAACATACAGTTACTTGGATATTCAAAAAGAGTAATAATGAACAATAAAGAGAACTTCTTATTTGGAGACTTTGATAAGGATGGAAATGTTACTCAAAAAGATTACGACGAAATATTTGAAAATTTAGAAACTAAAAATCCAGATTTAATTAAAAAGTATGACTTAAACAAAGATCAAAAGGTAGATATAACTGACTTATCTTATGTATATGAGAATATGAATATAGAATTAAAAACAGTTATTATAGAAGATACAAATCCAATAATAGAAACCTCTAAAATAATTTTAAATTCTCAAAATACAAATCAAAATATTCAAGGTAGCATAGATGACCTATTTAGTGAAGATACAGTAGTATCAATAGGACCTTTAGACGATGATGGAAATCCTGTAGAGATATCTGAAGCTAATCCAGCAAAACTAGATATGGAACTCTTAGAACCTACAAAGATGGATCAGATAAAGATAAAAGCTCCAAGTGCAGGTGCAGGATACGTAGAAATAGTCGATGAAAATGGAAAATCTCAGACTGTAAATTATGGAAATAATATGTCAAGAGAAGGTCAGGTTTATTCTGTTGTTAGAAATGCAGATGAAGGAACTATAAATATAAACTTAGGCCAGCAAATAGCAGTAAAAAAGATTAGTATAGTAATAACAGAGCCAACTACAAATCCAAACCTAGCAGAAATAGCAAAAGTAGAGTTTTTAAATAATGTCTACACAGAAATTCCCGCACCACAAATGAACATACCTAATATAAATAAAGTAGTAGCAGAAGATGAAATGATAAATGTTCAGTGGGATAAAGAGCCAAACGTAACAGGATATGAAATAGTACTAAAGGGACAGATAAAAGGAAAAGTAGAAGAAAAAAGAGTACAAACAAAGTTTAATACCGCAGAGTTTACAGGACTAGAGAATTACAATGATTATGAAATAAAAATACAGTCATTAAATGGCGAGTGGCAAAGTGGATTCTCAAGTCCAATTACAGCCAAGCCTGTAGCAACATCAAAGCCAGAATCACCAGATGGTGTAAGTATAGAAGAGGATTACAAGGCTCTTAATGTAAGTTGGAAAAAAGGTAAAAAAGCAAAGACATATGACGTGTATTATAAAGTAAAAAGTGACACTGAAAAACTAGAGTGGATAAAAGCTAATAGTACTGAAATATCAGGAACAAGCTATAAAATAACGGGATTAGAAGATAAAACTACTTACGAAATAGCTTTAACAGCTACTAATGAGATAGGTACAAGTAATATGTCAAAATCTTACTTAGGAACAACTAAGGATCTTATGCCACCAGAGATGACAAATTATAATCTTATAAATATACCTAAAAAGGATGCAGTAGACGGTGAATCTCCAACTGAGCATATTGTTGATGTAGAGTATACAAATTGGAATTCGGGTGATCATCCAAATGGAGTAGAGAATAAATTTTCAGTTGTAGATAATGACTATTCTAGTTTCTGGTCGTCAAGTACTTGGAATACATCACATGGTACGGGACCTCTTGTTACTCTAGATAAGGAATATACAATGGATACAATAAGGCTTACACCTAGATTAGATGGAAGCTTTGGAGAAGGACATGCTTATGATTATGTACCTGTAAGATATTTTGATAGTAAAGCTAATAAGTTTGTAAATGTAAATGCAAGCTACACAACAAAGAAGAGCAACGGTAAGGCATATTTTGAAGTGAAACTTCCTAGTCCAATAACTACTAACAAAATACAAGTTGCTATGAGAATACATCCATCTTATGCTCCTTACTCAACAATAAGTGAAATCAAATTTTATAAATATGACAGCCTAGAAGATGAAGTAAGTGGATTGTTCAAGGATGAATTGCTAGTTGAATTACACGATAATGTAACGCAAGAATTAATAGATAGCTTAAGAAAGAGAGCTAACACAGAAGATCCATTAACAGGTGACTTCCATCCGAATAAGTCGGTAATACTAGAAGAACTAAAGTTAGCTGAAGATATATTAAATGATAAAAATATAAGTAAAGAAATACTTACAATAAACCAAAATATAAACAATGGAACTAATAATTTAGGACTTTCAAATGACTGGCAAGCATTAGGTATGAGTGTTAAATCAGGAGATGAAATAGCCGTATATGTAGGTACAGAAGGAAACATTCTTCCTGAAATAGCATTTACTCAGCACAATGGAGAGAGTGGTAAGTTTATTAAAACAATGAAGCTTAAAAAGGGTAAGAATATAATTCAAGTACCTGAAATTCATAACTTAGATGTGGAAAGAGGAGGAACTATATATGTTAGATACCCAAATCAAAATCCATCAAATAAGACAATAAAAGTTCGTGTAAGTGGAGCTAAAAAAATTCCTCACTTAGATGTTTACTCAAACATAAATGATAAGTCAAAAGAAGCAGAAGTAAAGGCAACTATTAGGGAATACATAAAGGAATTAAAAGCATATGTATCAAAGTTACCAAGTTTATATCCGTCTGTGAATAATGGGTTAGAAAATAAATATACTTATGATGAACAAACTAGTATATTAAATACAACTGATATAGAAGGACATAGTGCAACACTTAACATACCTGCTACTCAAGTACTAAAATCATTAACAAAGGGGATTGAATCCAACGAAGATGAACAAGTTAATAGATTGTATAATGGAATGCTTGCATGGGAGCAAATAATGAACTTAACTTATGCACAAAGAGGTGTAAGTGAAAATCCAGACTTTGACTCAAATGGAACTATAGATACTAATGAACGTAAGCATCTAAAACCAAGAACTAGAGTGCATATAAAATATCAAAGAATGTTTGAAGGTGCATTTATGTATGCTTCATCACACCATGTAGGTATTGGA
Source organism: Romboutsia weinsteinii (assembly GCF_002250835.2). Classification (GTDB taxonomy): domain Bacteria; phylum Bacillota; class Clostridia; order Peptostreptococcales; family Peptostreptococcaceae; genus Romboutsia_A; species Romboutsia_A weinsteinii. The sequence continues at coordinate 90,900 of NZ_NOJY02000013.1, read as the reverse complement.
TTTGGATCTACAGGTGGCATGGTAAGTGGACGTCCATATGAACTTAATGAAGATGGAAGTGCTAAAGAAGGTGGTCAATTATTTGGATGGGGGATTGGACATGAGATAGGTCATGTTACTGAGATGCCAGGTATAAAGTTTGCTGAGACTACAAATAACATGTTACCTCTACTAGCTCAAACTCTAGATGATAAATCTCATTCAAGAATAGAATCTGAAGGAAGATATGAGAAAGTTTATAACCAGGTTACATCAGGTACTGTAGGTATGCCAAATAATGATATACATTTAGCTATGTATTGGCAGTTACACTTAGCATATGATCACAATTCAACAATATCAATGTTAACAACAGACACAGATAGTAATCCAAATAATGATTCGTATTTTGCTAGGTTGTCAAAAAGAATGAGAGAAGCGACAAAAGAAGAACTTAATATACCTCTAGAACAATCTATAATAAGATATACTTCAGATGCAGCAGGTAAAGACTTAAGAGAATTCTACTTAGCTTGGGGGCTAGTTGCGGATAAGGCAACTAATACTTACTTAAATCAAAAATCTTATCCAAAAGAGGAGAGAAAGATACAATATATAAATGATGAAGCTAGAAGAAGAACTTTAAGTAAAACAGATACTATGAATAAGTCTACAGAGGTAGTAGCTAATTTTGAAGATGGTATAAAGTCTAATACTATTGTAGCTAATAAAGATATAAATATAAAATTAGGGGTAAGTGAAAGTAAAGATAAAATACTTGGATATGAAATATACAGAAATGGAGTACCGGTTGGGTTTACTACAGAAGATACATTTACAGACTCACTAGGTGCAATGAACAACAGAGTTGTAAAATATGAAGTTATAGCTTACGATTATGCATTAAATCAAACTGAGAAATTAGATCTAGGAGAAATAAAAGTATCTCATAAAGGTGAGCTTAGTAAAACAAAATGGGCTGTAGAAACTAACATGAGCAGTAGTGAAGATAAAAATGACTCGGATACACCTCATGGTCCAGTTCCTAATCCATCAATAAATAAGGTTATAGATAACAAAAAAGACACTGTATTTACTGGAGCAAAAGTAGGTAATCAAGATCCATATGTAATAGTAGATATGAGAGAAAGACAGCCTATAGTAGGTATCAAGTATACAGATACTACAAGTAGTTCAATAAAAAATTATGAGGTATATGTAAGTAATGACAAGGAGTCATGGACTTTAGCAAACAAAGGTAAGTTTTTAAATAGTGAGTTAAACCCTACAGAAACTGTATACTTCAATGAAGAAGGATCAAGTGGAGGACAACAGCTTTGGACTCATCAAGCATCTTATGTGAAAATTGTTGCCAAAGGAGCTAAAGATGTATCAATCGGCGAGTTAGATATAATAGGACCTCCAGGAGACAATATAGAAATAGGAAATAAAAATAGTTCAGGAAACTATGTAGATGGAATTGGAACACTTAAAAATGATTTTGTTTATGAACAATCATCGGGAGCTAAAATACCAGCAGGTTCTGTAATAATAACTGGAGAATATCGTGGGAATCCTGCTTACAACGTACCATTATTAAAAGATGAAGATGGATATGTAGTAGGAGGAGAATCAGAAGACGTTGTAAATGCAATACTTTTAGCTAGTATACCAGACAATGCACACTTAGGAGAAATAAGTAGTGGAACTTGGATTTATTGGATAGCACCAGAAAACATTGAAAAGCTTACATCAAAAGTGAAGGCTGAATTATATAGGGTTAATGATGCTGTAACTAATGAAGGTCAAAGATTAGTAAGTGATAGTTTATATGTTGATATACCTAAAAATTTACCTGAAATAGATTTTACAACTTCATTTAAAGGTAAATCTAAAAAGGCAGTAGTGCACAACAATAAAAAAATGATAAAAAAAGTAGCTAACAATGTTTTAAAAGATAGTGAAGGGGAGGAGAAATAAGATGAAGATAAAAAAAGTAATCAAGCCTCTTATTATAACTGGATTAATGTCCTCATTATTAATTTCTAATACATATGCAAGTAACTCTGCTAGCTTAGAGCGTGTAGGTGTAAATGGAGATACTATAAATGTGTCAATAAAAGAAGCAAATGTTATAGCAAAGTCTTTTCAGATTAGTTTAAAGATCGAAGGAGATGTAAAACTAAAAGCTGTAGATTTCTCTGAAGCTATAGATAATAGTGGAAAAGGAATGTATAAGTATAATGAAAGTAATAATACTGTAGATATATATGTAACATCTAAAGGAAACTTAGTGGATGATAAGAATAGTATAGATATAGGAAATATGCAGTTAGAAGGTACTGATGGAGTGGATTATAATGTAGTTCCTAATTTAGAAAATGGTAAAACTATGTTAAAGCTTTTAAATGATTCTAATAGAGAGACAGATATAAAGTCTGTAGAGGTATTAGGGGATAAAGGATTTAAAATAGATAGTACAAATACGACTCCAGTTCCACCAACAGAGCCAGAGAAGCCGACGGAACCGGAAGAGCCAACAGATCCAGAGGAGCCGACGGAACCGGAAGAACCAACAGATCCAGAGAAGCCGACGGAACCGGAAGAACCAACAGATCCAGAGAAGCCGACGGAACCGGGAAAACCAACAGATCCAGAGAAGCCGACGGATCCAGAAAAACCAATAAAGCCAGAAAAACCAGCAACTAATAATAATGGTGTATTAAACAATAAAGATAATCCAACCACAGGAGATGCATCTGTCTTTCCATATATAGTGGCATCAGTAGCTTCTTTTGGAGCAATAGTGCTGCTTAAAAAGAAGAGCAAATAGTTAATAATTATTGTTTCTAACATGAGGGATGAGCTTAATAAATTTAAGTTTATCCCTCATTTATTGTTTAACTATATATGTAATAAAATTTTATATAATAATTTATGATATATGATTCATACATTACTAATCTATAAAACTTTATAAAAACATATCAATTCTCAAGAGAGGATTTTACTAATTTAGTAATAATTATATAATTTAATATTTTGAAAAAATAAACAAGTAAGTTTTATTATCTAAAATAGAATACTAGAATTTATTTATATTAAATATATTAAAAATGTCGTAAAATATTGTTTTCGAGACTTTAGTAACGTAATTAAGTCTTTTACAGTAAATTTTTATTTAAATACTATTCAGATATAAGCTTACCATGTATAACAGTACGAGCATCATTAAATTCATAGCTACAAGTAGAAAGAGTGATTATCTTATCATCAGTACTTACAGGTAGGTCTGAAGAGAATAATGATTTTGATTTTATTGCTTGTAGATAATTTTTGTATTCTTCATCACTGTTAAACTCATTTCTTAGATAATCAAAATCAGGGTTTACAAAGTAAGCTGAGAATACCTCATAAATATACTCTTTGTCATTTTCAACAAGTCTGATTTTGTTGTTTTCTTTCCAGAAGTTTTCATCTTTAAATTTTTCTAATTGAGCAAACATGGTTTTGTTTTTCATGTTATGTCCATAGATTATAAGGTTGCGGTCGTTTTTGTAATCATTTCTATAATCCATAAATATACTTCCAGAACCTAGTTTGTTACTGTAAAAGTCTTTATTTAAATAATAGTTGTTGTCTTTTCCTTGAACTACAGGGTAGTCAATATTTGTGTTGTCTACTTTGATCCAAGCTCTAAAGTCTGGATTGAGAGTAGATAAGTCTTCTTTGCCCGTATTTTTGATTTCTTGTATTTTAGTGTAGGTCTTATCTGCTTCTTTGTAGTCGGTAAGTTTTAGATATATGTTATATCCACAATAGATAATGATTGCTATTAGTACTATATTTACTATCCATCTTATGACGCTTTTCATTAAATCACCCCTTAGATATATTTTAACTTAGTGTATGGGTAAAGTTAAGGTAGATTTATATTAAATTATGCTAATTTTTAGGTAGTCTAAAGTAGTATAAGAAATTAATAAACTGTATAAGTAAATGAGTAGATACAAAATGGTCATATAGATGAATATATATATATCTTAGTATAAGATACCATATAAATAGCAATATATTAAAAAACTAAATATATTGCTATAAATTTTATATAGTAAAACTAAGGGGAATAAAGATGAATTTATTAATAATTTCAAAGTCATTTATTGTAAGCGAATCAATTGCAAGTGTATTTAAAACCGAATTTAATATAGATAAAATTAAGGTTATTTCAAACTTTAACGAAATGCCATCAGATGAACTAAATGAGTATAACTTCGTATTTATGGAAACGGATAAAGATAACTTAATTGATTTAGAAAATATATGTTCTTATAAAAATGTCAATAGTGAACTCAAAATACTTATCTTGGATCTAGGAAAAAATCAATCTACATTTACTAAAGCAACAAAACTTGGAGTAGATGGATATATTATAAATATTTATAATAAGGAAGATTTTATCTACATAGTAAAGCGAATCATGCGTGGAAAGAGTTACTATGATACAGAGATGGTAGAGTCTATATTTAATAAAAGAGGAGAACTAGAGTCAATAATTTTAACTGGAAGAGAAAAAGAAGTATTCAACCAAGTTGTCTATGGTTTGAGCAACAAGGAGGTAGCTAATAACTTACATATTACAGAGTATACTGTAAAAAAGCATATAAGCAGTATATTACATAAGCTTAATCTAAAGAGTAGGCAAGAGGTTATTATATATTATAAAGATAATTATACTAATGTATAATAAAAAATAATTGAATACAATTGTAATTTAACTAATACTTATTAAAAAGTTTTAATTATACAAATTACAACTTATTTAGATAGAAAAAAAAATAATTACATACAGTAAAATTTTTATTAATATAAAAAATGATAATAAATTGAACTATTTTAAAAAAAAATGTAATTTATGTATAGAATTGATGAACGAAAATAGAAGAAATATTATATAAATTATGGTAATATTTTTAAAAGAGAGGTATTATATACTACTTAATAACCGAAAATGAGGCAAGGAAGTATATCCTGTATATGGGCACTTGGGATATATGGAGCCAATAGTGCAACCGACTTTTCTAAACAACAGGAATAAGGCGGTTTTTCCGTTTTTTGGAGGAGGAATTATGAACATTTTATTAGTATCAGAATCTTTTATAATTAGGGAGGCATTATCTAATCTATTTAACAACATGTTTGAAGATGCTTTCATAATATCAATATCCAACATGAGGGAGCTTAAGAGTTCTGCTTTGATAAATATGGATTTTGCATTTTTGGATGTGCATAATAATAGTGTCGATCAACTTGAAGTAGTTAGTGAGATAAAGGAGATGCACAACAATATAAAAGTTATGATTTTAGATTCTAGCAAAAACAAAGACATCTTTGTGAAATCAGTTACTTTAGGATTAGATGGTTATATATTAGATATAGGGGATAAAGATGATTTTATTTATAGTGTTAATAGAATCTTAGGAGGAAAGAAAATATATGATACTGACCTATTACCAGAAGTACTTGATATGGGATCAAGAAATAAAATCGAGATACTAACCATGAGAGAAAGAGAAGTACTATGTTTAGTTAGTGAAGGAATGAATAATAGACAAATTGCTGGAAATCTTCATATTACAGAGTATACAGTAAAAAAGCATGTTAGTAGTATTTTTAATAAGTTAAATTTAAAAAATAGAAAAGACGCAATTATATATGTAAAAGATAATTATAAAATAGTCAATTTGGGGCAAGAAGTAGAGTTTAATAGTATGATGCAATATGGGAAACAAGGAGCATACTCTTTTTAGAAAGAGTATGCTTTTTTATATTAATTTACAATAAAATTGGTAAAATATTGAAAAAAATTCAATCAGAGCATACAATATAAAGGATATAGTCGAAATAGGGGGAACAATATGAAGCTTAATAAAAATGAAAAAAGAATAGTTACTGTGTCTGTACTAGGTACAATAGTGATTACACTTGGTTTTACTATGATGCAAGGAGACACTAAATTCAACCAAAAATCATATGTATCTACTGAAAACAGTGTTGAAGTGTCAAGCTTGAGTAAAGATGATTACGAGGTAATTAGTAGAGTTGATGAAGGAAAGCAGGTTGTTTATAGTGTGTTTTTAAAAAGGGAAATTAGCTCAAAGGAGGCTGCAGAGTTAATTAAAAACCTAAAAAATGAAGAAGAAAAATTCAAAGCAAATTACGAGGTGTGTCTTTTTACAGATAAAGATGTGGCAACTAGTGTAAAGGAAATGTCTATTGAAGAAAGAGGTAAAGTTGTAGAGAAGCTTATTGTTCCAGTAGACGAATCTACTATTAAGATGATGGAGTACAGCAAAGTAGAAAAAGAAATAGATAGCGTACCTAGTGACTACGAGGTAATATCTATGAAAAATATTGAAGGAGTAACTAATATAGAGCTTATGCTTAAAGGTGTAGATAAGGCAGATGAAGCACTGGCACAGATTAAGTTTTTAGGACAAAATATCAAGGAGCTAAACCCAAGTAAGAATATTTCTATACTTAATATAGTGGCTTATACAGATGAAGATAAGAGTAAAAGCTTTGAGTATGATGGAAATTATAAAGATACAGTAATCAAAAATCAATACGAAAAAATTAATTAGAAGAGGGGGATTTTTATGAAGAAAAGAAAGATCGCTGCATTAACAGTAGTAGGTATGGTCAGCAGCACTGCGCTAGTATGGGCAGATACAGTAAAGACTCTTAAGGAAAGTGGAATTGAGTATGTTTCAGTAGAGGAGTTTAGTAAGAAGCTGGGCGGTAAGTTAACAGATAATGATGATAGTATCGTTATTAGTATAGGAACTAATAAGGTTGAGGTTGGTGAAGGTAGTTCTTTTGCCAAGATCAATGATAAGTATGTTGCATTGGATACTGATGAGGTAGATGGATTTGTTGTGCCGAAAGCTACTAAAGCTATGAAAAAGAGTGAGAAGAATTATATACCTGTGGAATTTTTTAAGACTAACAAGATTGGAGATTATACTGTTGGAAATGGTGCTATTACTATAGGCAAGATAGAGATCAGTACTACTGAAGAAGATAAGGAAGATGAGAGTAGAGAATCTAGTCAAGAAAGTGGAACATCAAATAATACTAGCGCAGGGAGTTCTACTAGTAGACCAGGAACTAGCGGATCTGGCTCAACAAATAGACCTAATACTGGAGGATCAGGGAGTAGTTCGAGTGGAAGTGGCTCAACAAACAGACCTAATACTGGAGGATCAGGAAGTAATTCGAGTGGAAGTGGATCAACAAATAGACCTGGAACTGGAGGCTCAGGAAGTGGTTCGGGTAGTAGTGGAAGTACTGGTAATGGTGGATCTAATAACAGTGGTTCAGGAAATGGATCTACTGGAAATGAAGGTGGCAACTCTGATAGTAATGGTTCGTCAGGAGGATCTGGTGGAAGCGGTAGCGATAATTCAGAGAACGGATCAACAGGTAGTGAGAACTCAGGTGGAGGAAATGGCAGCTCTGGTGGTGAAGCAGGAAGTGGCGGAGAAACAGGTACAGGTGATACAATCCCACCGGAATAAATATGTATGAATAATATAAAAAAGTACGTAAAAACATAAATTATAACAAAAGTAAAGAAAAAGTTACAAAAAACATGTCTAAGAATGTCGAATATATATACAAGACATATAAATAATGTTATTATACTGAATGTATAATAATTACAAATATGTAATTAATTACCAATAAACCGAAAAAATATACAAAAGAGGTATAGAAAAATGGGTAAAACTAAAAAGATAGTATTGACTTTAGTAGCATTTCTATTTGCGATTCCGGCAGCAGTTGGGGGATATTTATATTTCAAGTTAAATTCCATGTACGTTCCAGATGAAGACACAAAGAGTAAAAATGAAGAGATAAAAGAAGATGCAAATACAAATAAAGATATAACTAACATACTTCTAGTGGGTGTGGATGGTGACAAGTTGGACAGAGGTAATAGATCTGACTCTATGATGATTCTTACTATAGATAATAAGCATAAGAACTTAAAGCTTACTTCTTTAGCTAGAGATACTTATGTTGATATAGAAGGTTATAGTACAGAGAAGCTTACTCATGCTTATGCTTATGAAGGACCAGAGCTTTTATTAGATACGATAGAGAGTAACTTTGAGTTAGATATTGATAAGTATGTAACTGTAAACTTTGCTTCATTTATAGATATTATAGATATTATTGGTGGAGTGGAGGTAGAAGTAACATCAAATGACTTAACAATATTGAACAATACTATACCAGGTTGTTATGTACTAGATACTAAGAAGGGTAAAGCTCCAATAGAACTAGTAAAAGGAACTGGTAAACAACATCTAAATGGATATCAAGCACTTGCATTTAGTAGAATTAGATACCAAGATAGTGCTTACGCAAGGGATGCGAGGCAAAGAGAAGTCGTAGAGGCTGCACTTGTCAAAGTTCAAAAAACTGGAATAGATGAGTATATAAAGATGTTAGATTCAGCAATGAAAAACACTAAGACAAATCTAAGTCCAACAGATCTTATTTCTCTTGGATACAGAGTATTAAAGATTGGTCAAGCTGATATAAAAAGTATGGAGTTCCCAGTATATAAAAATCCAGCAAATTTAGAAGGTAAAGGTTGGATCATTAAGTGGGATAAGGACAGTAATTTAAAAGTATTAAATGATTTTATATTTAATAATATAGACTTTGAAGAAGAGTAAAAATCTAAGTATAGGAGATAAAAGATGGAAGAAACGATTGACTTAAGAGAGTATTTTTACATTATTAAAAAGAGGGCTTGGATAATAGCTCTTATAACAGTAGTAGCTATGGTAGTAAGTGGTATTATAAGTTTCTTTGTATTAAGTCCGGTATATGAGGCTAGTACTACTTTAATAGTAAGTAGAGATGAGAGTGCTACAGAAACAAATACTGCACTTACTGGTGATCAAATCAATGTTGCTCAGAAGCTTGCACTTACATATGGAGAAATAATAAAATCCAGATCAGTTCTTGATGAAGTTGCAAAAAGCTTAAAGCTAGATATGACATATGAGGAATTGTCAGAAGTCATAAGTGTAAGTTCGGTTAAAGATACTCAAATTATAAAAGTGTCTGTACAAGACACTAATGCTAAAAAAGCTAGTGATATAGCCAATGCCGTACCTAAGGCCTTTACTAGCGAAGTAAAAAGAATAATGAAAGCAAATGGTGTAGAAGTAATTGATAAAGCTGTAACACCAGAAGGTGCAATAAAGCCTAACAAAGTAATGAATGTTGCAATAGCAGCTGTATTAGGTATTATGATAGGTATGTTTGTAGTATTTGTACTTGAGTATATGGATACTAAGATGAAGACACCGAAAGACATAGAAAAGCACTTAGGTATTCCACTACTTGGGGTAGTACCTATGGATAATAAATAGTAGGAGGATGATTATGAGAGTAGTTAGTTATAATAACCCAAAGTCTCCTATATCAGAGGCATATAGAAGCATAAGAACTAATATTGAATTTTCTAATTTTGATGAGGAAGTAAAAACTATAGTAGTTACTAGTTCTCAGCAAAATGAAGGTAAAAGTACTGTTACTGCAAACTTAGCAGTAAGCTTTGCTACACTAGAAGATAAAAAAGTACTTATAATGGATGGTGACTTAAGAAATCCAACTGTACACAGGATGTTTGGTATAAGTAATATTACAGGTGTTACTGATATATTAACTGGAAATAAAGATTTTTTAGAGTGTGTACATACTAGCAAGGTTGAAGGTCTTCACATACTTACTTGTGGTAAGATACCTCCGAATCCTTCTGAAATGTTAGGTTCTAAGAAGATGAAAAAATTTGTAGAAGAATTAAAAAATCATTATGATTATATATTTATAGATGCACCTCCAGTAGGAATAATTACTGATGCAGGTATTATAGCAAGTTATGTTGACGGTACAGTGTTAGTAGTTGGTTCTAAGGAAGCAGATATAGAGGCTGTTAAGATATCAAAGGAAAGATTAGATAAAGTAAATGCTAATATACTTGGAGCGGTGCTTAATAAGTATGAGGCGGAAGGCTCTAGCAATGCTTACTATAATTATTACTATGGACATGATGAAGATCAAGATAAAAAGAAAGGTAAGCATTCAAAGAAGAAATCTGCGTAATTTGTAATATGGGGAGGGATATAAGACTTGAAAGAACAAGATCGAAACTACTATAGCGATGGATCTTCATCCATTGCTATAAGAAAAATACAAATAAGAGACTCTATATTTTATTTATTTATGAAAAGAGTTTTAGATATAGTGGGATCTTTTATAGGACTAATATTATTATCACCAGTACTTTTAATAGTAGCAATACTTATAAAATTAGAAGATCCAAAGGGGAAGGTATTTTTTGCTCAAGAAAGAAATGGGCAATATCCAAAGACTTTTAATATGTACAAGTTTAGAAGTATGGTACATAACGCTGAAGAACTATTAGAACAGTTACAAGGTCAAAATGAAATGGATGGGCCAGTATTTAAAATAAAGGAAGATCCTAGAATTACTAAGATTGGTAAATTTATAAGAAAGACTAGTATAGATGAGCTACCACAACTTATAAATATCTTAAAGGGAGAAATGAGTATAGTAGGGCCGAGACCACCTATACCTAGGGAAGTAGAGCAATATAGTGAATACGAAATGCAAAGATTGTTAGTGAAGCCTGGTCTTACTTGTTACTGGCAGGTAGGTGGAAGAAATGACGTAGGCTTTGACGAATGGGTAGAACTAGACATTAAGTACATAGAAGAAAGAAACTTATGGATTGATATTAAGCTTATATTGAAAACAGTATTTGTTTTATTTGGGGATAGAACAGCAAGCTAATTAAATCAATAATCTATATTGAAGCATCTTATTATATATACAAAAGGCAATAATAATACTTTATACATAAATTTAAGGTATATAAAATAAGACGGATATCAGTTATAGATGATAAATGATACAAACTATTTCTAATAAATTAAGTACTTAGATTACTATGATGTGCAAGTCAGTGCTAGGGAGAATTAGATATGAATTACATAGATACATATAAAGAGTGGACTAATAATAAATATTTCGATGAAGAAATAAGAGAAGAATTAGAACTTATAAAAGATAACAAAGAAATAGAAGATAGATTTTATAAAAATTTAGAGTTTGGTACTGGTGGACTAAGAGGAGTGATAGGCGCTGGTACTAACAGAATAAATAAGTACACAGTAAGAAGAGCTACATATGGACTTGCAAACTATATAATAAAAAAATATGGGCAAGAAGGGAAAGAAAAAGGTGTAGTAATAGCGTATGACAGTAGACATATGTCTAAAGAGTTTTGTCTAGAAACTGCGAAGACTCTATCAGCATGTGATATAAAAGCATATATATTTGATAGTCTAAGGACTACCCCTCAACTATCTTTTGCAGTTAGATACATGGGTTGTATAGCTGGAGTAGTAATAACTGCAAGTCATAATCCACCTGAGTATAATGGATACAAGGTATATTGGAGTGATGGTGGACAAGTATGTCCGGAGATAGCAGAAGAGATAATCACAGAAGTTAATAAGATAGAAGATTATAGCTTAATACCGACTACTACAGAAGATAATGAACTAATAGTTACATTGGATGACAGTGTAGATATAGCTTTTATAGATGCTGTGAAAGATCAAGTTATAAGAAAAGACATAGTAGATAAAGTTGGGAAGAATATCAAGATAATATTTACCCCAATACATGGTACAGGAAACCTACCAATAAGAAGAGTATTAAAAGAAGTTGGGTTTGAAAATGTAGAGGTAGTAAAGGAACAAGAACTACCAGATAGTAACTTCTCTACAGTAGCATACCCAAATCCAGAAGAAAAAGCAGTATTTAATATAGCTATAGATATGGCTAAGAAAAACGGAGCAGATCTAATAATAGGTACTGATCCAGACTGTGATAGAGTAGGTGTAGTAGCCAAAAATACTGATGGAGAATATGTGGTACTTAATGGTAACCAAGTAGGTTCATTATTAGTAGATTACGTACTTACTCAAAAGAAAAAAGAAATAAACCAGCTTAACAATCCTACAATAGTGAAGACTATAGTTACTTCAGAGCTTGGAGCAATCATAGCTAGAGAAAATGGTGTAGGTTGTATAGATACACTTACAGGTTTTAAGTATATTGGAGAGAAAATAAATCAGTTTGAAGAAAATAATGATAAGACTTTTATCATGGGATATGAAGAAAGTTACGGATACTTAATAGGTACTCATGCTAGAGATAAAGATGGCGTAGTATCAGCGTTACTTATATCTGAGATGACGTCTTACTACTATGACAAAGGTATGACTTTATATGAAGGACTTCAAGAGGTATATAGTAAGTATGGATACTTCAAGGAAGAGTTAAAGTCGATAACTTTAAAAGGTATAGATGGTATGGAGCAAATCAAGAGAATTATGAATTACTTTAGAAACTCAAAAATATCTAAAATAGCTAATATAGATGTAAAAGAATTATTAGATTATAAACTAGGAGTAAATAATTTACCAAAATCTGATGTACTAAAGTTTTTGCTAGAAGATGGATCATGGATAGCTGTTAGACCATCTGGTACTGAGCCTAAGATAAAGTTTTACTTTGGATGTAATGGAGACAACCAATTAGAAGTAGATAATAAATTAGAAAAAATAATGAATGAAATAACAACTATGTTTTAAATAGATTGCAATTAAGAATAAAAATGGGGTGAAAAGTATGCTATGTGCCTTAATAATGGCTGGGGGAAAAGGAACAAGATTTTGGCCTCTTTCTACAGAAGAGAAACCAAAACAGTTTTTAAACTTAATAGGTGAAGATACTATGATACAGATGACTGTAAATAGAATTAAGCCTATAATACCCATCGAAAGAATATTTGTATGTACTGGAGAGATGTATGTAGATTTAGTTAAAGAACAACTCCCAGAATTACCAGAGAGGAATATAATAGTTGAGCCAGAAGGAAGAAATACGGCACCTTGTATAGCCTTATCAGCTTTTGTAATTAAAAGATATTATGATAATGCAAATATGGTAGTGTTACCATCGGATCACCTTATAAAAGATGAAGATGAGTTTAGAAAAGTAATAGAAAGTGCAAATGAGTTTATAGACAGTGACAATGATTCAATAATTACTTTAGGTATGGAGCCATCAAGACCAGAAACAGGATATGGATACATCAAGTACAGCAATCATGAGGTGAAAATAAATAATCATAAAGTGATAAAAGTTGAAGCCTTTGTAGAAAAGCCAAATAGAGTGAATGCAGAGAAGTACCTAGAAGAAGGTAATTATCTATGGAATGGTGGGATGTTCCTTTGGAGTGTAGTTAATGTATTAGAGCAAATAAAGGAACACTCAATTGACACATACAAAGCACTAGAAAAAATAGAAGTAGTTCCAGAAATACATATGCAAGATTTTATTAATGAAAATTATAAAAATACAGAAGCAATATCAATAGACTATGCAGTACTTGAAAAATCTAAAAATATACATGTAGTACCTAGCAGCTTTGGGTGGGATGATGTAGGAAGCTGGGAAGCGCTAGATAGATATAGGGATAAAGATGAGGCTGGAAATGTACTAGTCGGAAATGCTAAAGCTGTAAATAGTGAGAGTAATCTAGTCATATCATCTAACAACAATATAGTAGTCGAAGGATTAAATGATATATATGTTATAGAGCATGAAGGAAAGATACTAGTTGGACAAAAATCTAATGTAGCTAATGTAAAAGAATTAAAAAATATAATATAGATAGGGTGAAGTAATATGAAAAAAAAATTATTAATTTATGCACATTACTTTTACCCAGACGTAGCCTCTACAGGGCAAATACTTACAGAACTATCAGAAGGTATGACGGATGTCTTTGATATAACTGTAATATGCGTAGTACCTAGTTATAGCGGAACTGTTGAGGAAAAGTATAAAGCAAAAAGAATATACCATGAAGAATATAACGAAATGAAGGTAGTAAGAGTAAGAGTTCCAGAATTCCAAAAGAGTAATAAGATTAGTAGAGTTAAAAACTTATTGGCCTATTTCTTTAATTCACTAATAGCAACATTAAAGATAGAAAAGCAAGATTATATATTTACAATATCTCAACCACCAATTTTAGGTGGAGTACTAGGAGTGCTAGGCAAATGGATTAAAGGTGGAAAGCTTATATATAACATACAAGATTTTAATCCAGAGCAAACTATGGCAGTAGGATATGCTAAAAATAAACTACTACTAAACACTGTAATGTCAGTCGATAAATTTAGTTGTAAAAAGTCAGATGAAGTTATTGTAGTGGGAAGAGATATGCAAGAAACTTTAAAGAATAGATTTAACAATAAAAAAGTTCCACAAAATACTTTTATAAACAACTGGATTAATGAGAAGGAAATACACCCACTACCTGGGTACCATCCTAAAATAGTTAAATTTAAAGAAAAATATAACTTAAAGGATAAGTTTATTATTATGTACTCTGGTAACATTGGTCTTTACTATGATTTAGAAAATATAATACAGGTTATAGGGAAGTTTAGAGATAGAAAAGATGTAGTATTTGCTTTTATTGGAGATGGTACAGTTAAGACTAAGATAGAGGAATATGTAAGTAACAATAAATTAGAGAATGTTACCTTTATACCATATCAAGATAAATCAGACTTAATCTATTCTTTAAATGCAGCAGATATACATTGGGTAGTAAATGCAAAGGGGATAAAAGGAGTATCGGTTCCAAGTAAACTTTATGGTGTAATGGCATCAGGAAAGCCTGTACTTGGAGTATTAGACAAAGGATCGGAAGCTAGACTTATAGTTGAAGAATGTAATTGTGGGGTATGTATAGAGCCTGGAAATTATGAAGGCATATACAATCAAATAAACTACATATTAGATAACAAAGAAACTATAAAATTTTTAGGAGAAAACGGTAGAAAGTATCTAGAAATTAATCTAACCAAAGAAGTATCAATAAATAAATATAAAGAAAGTATTTTATCTCTAGATTCTAAAGCTAAAGAACTAGCTAAAGAAGCAACTATATAAAATACTATAAAAATAATAGATAAAATAAATGAGGGAGAAACAAAATGAGAAAAGTAGCATTAATAACAGGGATAACAGGACAAGATGGATCTTACTTAGCAGAATTATTATTAGAAAAAGGATATGAAGTACATGGAATAATAAGAAGAGCGAGTACTTTTAATACAAAGAGAATAGATCACTTATATCAAGATCCACATGGAGAGGATGTTAGATTATTCTTACATTATGGAGATATAACAGATTCAAGTAACTTAAATAGATTATTAGAAAAAATACAACCAGATGAAATATACAACTTAGCAGCACAATCACATGTTGGAGTATCTTTTGACTCACCAGAATATACTGCTGAAGCAACAGGTGTAAGTACACTTAGAATATTAGATGCTATAAGAGAAAATGGACTTAAGACTAAGTTCTATCAAGCATCTACAAGTGAATTATTTGGAGGGCTTCCAGATACAGCTCCTCAAAGTGAAAAAACACCATTTTATCCTAAGAGTCCATACGGAGTAGCTAAACTTTACTCTTACTGGATAACTGTAAACTACAGAGAATCTTATGATATATTCGCTTGTAATGGAATATTATTCAATCATGAATCGCCAAGAAGAGGTGAGACTTTCTTAACTAGAAAGGTAACTAGAGCAGTTGCAGCTATACACTTAGGTAAGCAAGATAAGTTATACTTAGGAAATATGGATGCTAAGAGAGACTGGGGTCATGCTAAGGATTATGTAGAAGGTATGTGGAGAATGTTACAACAAGACAAGCCTCAAGACTACGTATTATCAATGAATGAAACTCATACTGTTAGAGAGTTCTGTGAACTAGCATTTGCTGAACTAGGATACGAGATAGTATGGGAAGGTACTGGGGTTGATGAAAAAGGTATAGATAAAAACACTGGAAGAGTACTTATAGAAGTAGATCCAAGATACTTCAGACCAGCGGAGGTTGAATTATTATGGGGAGACAGTACTAAGGCTAGAACAGAATTAGGATGGACTCCAAGCTATTCATTTATGGACTTAGTTAAGGAGATGGTCAAGTCTGATTTAGAAGAATTAAGTCAAGGTGACGGATATAAGTCAAAGTTTGAAAATTAATATGACTACTGAAAATTTATTAGAGTTATATGCTCTAATAAATTTTCTATGTAAGTAAAAAATCAATAGAATAAATTTAAGATGGGGTGAACGGTTTGAATTTAAATTCAAAAATTTATGTTGCTGGACATAGAGGGTTAGTTGGTTCAGCGATAGTTAGAAATTTACAAGATAAAGGATATAACAATATTATATATAGAACTCATGCAGAGTTAGACTTAACTAATCAAGAAGCTGTAAGAAGATTTTTTGAAGAAGAAAAGCCAGAGTACGTATTTCTAGCAGCTGCTAGAGTTGGTGGTATACATGCTAACAATACTTATCCAGCAGACTTTATATATGACAATTTAATGATACAAAATAATGTAATTAAAGCTGCTCATGACTTTAAAGTAAATAAGCTTTTATTTTTAGGAAGTACATGTATATATCCTAAGATGGCACCTCAGCCAATTAAGGAAGAGTATCTTTTAACAGGATCATTAGAAGAAACGAATGAAGCATATGCAGTAGCTAAGATTGCAGGTCTTGAGATGTGTAAGTTCTTTAAGAGGCAGTATGAAGATGATTTTATAAGTTGTATGCCAACTAATCTGTATGGTCCTAATGATAATTTTGATTTAAAGAATTCTCATGTGTTACCAGCTCTTATAAGAAAGTTCCATGAAGCTAAGGTGAATAATAGTGAAGTTGTTGAAGTATGGGGAACAGGTACTCCACTTAGAGAGTTCTTATATGTTGATGATATGGCAGATGCATGTGTGTTTTTAATGCAGAACTATGATGGAGAACAACATGTAAATATAGGAACAGGCGAAGAAGTTTCTATAAGAGAGTTAGCAGAGACTGTTAAAGACGTTGTAGGATTTGAAGGAGAGTTAGTATTTAATACAGATATGCCAGATGGTACTCCAAGAAAGTTAACTACTGTAGATAAGTTACATGGATTAGGGTGGAAGCATAAGGTTAGTTTAAATGAAGGAATTAAGTTAGCTTATAATTGGTTCTTAGAAAATTATAAGTAGGATAAGAGGTTAATATGTTTAAGAGCAATTACTTTAAATTATTTATGAACTTCAATAAAGTTAAGTATGGAAAGAATTTAAACCTTTATGGAGTTCCGGTAATATTTAAGAAAAAAGGCTCTCAACTAAATATAGGAGAAAACTGCACTATAAAGAGTAGTTTTCTTTCTAACCTAGTTGGATTAAGCCAAAGAACTATAATAGTTACAAGGACAGAAGATGCAAAGATTAGTATAGGTAACAATGTAGGTATTTCGGGAGTTACTATATATGCTAGAAAAGAAATAACTATAGGTGATAATACTTTGATAGGTGGAAATGTTAAAATATTTGATAATGATTTCCATCCAATAGAAGTGGAAGCAAGAAATATAGATGATAAAGAAGCTATAGGAACTAGAGAAGTCGTTATAGGTAAAGATTGTTTTATAGGGTGCAACGCACTTATATTAAAAGGAACTAAAATAGGTGATGGCTCTGTAGTTGGAGCTGGTAGTGTTGTTTGTGGTGAGTTTCCTGGAGGTGTAGTCATAGCTGGAAATCCTGCGAAAGTTATAAAAACACTATAGGAGGAATTAGTAGTGGTAGATTTGACGGTAGTGATACTAACTAAAAATGAAGAAAATAATTTAAGAAAATGTATTGAATCTTTTAAAGGAATAGTAAAAAGATTTGTTATAGTTGATAGTTATAGTACTGATGGTACAAAGGCTTTATGTGAAGAGCTAAGTAAAAGTGTAAATTTAGATTTTTATGAAAATAAATTTATAGATTATGCTACACAACTTAATTGGGGTTTAACTAGCACTAATATAACAACAAAATGGTCTATGAGAATGGATGCAGATGAGGAGTTAACGCCTGAATTAGCAAATGAAATAGAAGAAAAGTTACCTTTAATAGAAGAAAATATAAAGGGTATAGTTTTAAAAAGAAGAGTTTATTTCATGGGAAGATGGATAAAACATGGAGGTAAATATCCTGAGTTATTACTTAGAATATTTAGAACTGGATATGGATCATGTGAGCAAAAGCTAATGGACGAGCACATGATTTTATCAGAGGGAGATACTACTACATTTAAGTACGATATTATAGATAATAATAATAAAGATTTAGAGTGGTGGACTCATAAACATAATTGGTATTCTAATAGAGAGGTATTAGATTATCAACAAAAGGTATTAAATGAAGATGAAAATGATGATTTAATAAATGATAATTCTAATAAAGGACAAGCATCAAGAAAAAGATTTATAAAAAATAATGGATATTATAAGTTGCCTTTATTTTTTAGATCTCATTTATATTTTATATATAGATATTATGTAAGATTTGGATTTTTAGATGGACAAGAAGGTAGGATATATCACTTCTTACAAGCATATTGGTATAGATTCTTGGTTGATGCAAAGATATATGAGTGTGAGAAGTTTAATATACAAATGGAAGGTCAAGGAGATTTAAAATAGATATGAGAAGATTGATAGTAGCTCTAAAAAATGTTTTATCGTTGCCATTAAGGCTATTTAACAAAGTATCACTTTTTGCAATAATACAAAGTTCTAAGATAGATAAATCAGCTGCAATATCATCAGGGACTAAATTTTATAGGAGTAGCATTGATAAATACTCATATATAGGAAGAAATAATTTTATAATAGACACCCAAATAGGTAAATTTTGCTGCATTGGTCCAGGTTGTAATATAGGTGGAACTGGGCACCCATTAAATTGGGTGTCTACATCATCAGTTTTTCATAAGTGGGACAATATATTGAAAAAAAATTTCTCAAGACATGAGTATGATATTTTTTCGGAAACTACAATAGGAAATGATGTATGGATTGCAACTAATTCAATGATTAAGGCGGGTGTTAAAATATCAGATGGAGCAGTAATAGGTATGGGCTCAGTAGTAACTAAGGATGTAGGACCGTATGAAATTTGGGCTGGAAATCCAGCGAGATGTATAAAAAAAAGATTTGATGATGAAACCATAGAAAACTTACGATCAGTGAATTGGTGGAATTTGGATGACAGTGAATTACAGAAAATAGCGTGCTACTTTAATGATATTGATTGTTTAATTGAAGAATTAGAAAGAGCAAAGAATAAATAAAGTATAGGCTCATTTTACCTATTACATATATTAAAATTGTTAATATAACATATAGGTCAATATTCTTATAATATTATATTGATGTAGCTTGATTTGGTATTAAATTAGCAAATGATTAGAGACATATAAGTAATTAGATAAGATTTAGAGCCGAATATCTTATATGCTTAAGTTGACTAAAGCTAAATTAAAGGAGACAAAATGAATAATATATATGTATCGATTATAGTTCCAGTATATAATTCTGAGAAGTATATTGGAAGGTGTATTGAAAGCTTACTCAATCAAACACTAGAAGAAATAGAAATTATAGTTATAAATGATGGAAGTACAGATAAATCTAAGGAAATAATTGATAGCTATGCTCAAGCTGATATTAGGATAAAGGTTATAAACAAAAAAAATGGGGGGGTTTCCTCTGCTAGAAATATGGGAATTGATGCATCAAATGGACAATATATAACATTTGTAGATTCTGATGACTGGTGTGAGCCTGATATGTTTGAGAAAATGTATAAGGTAGCAATCAATAGTTGTGTAGATTTAATTAATATAGGGTATTCAGTTGATAATAAAAATGGTAAGTCTAAATATAAAGAAGCTGTAGAGAACTTTATCGAAAGTAGAGATAGTATTGAAATATCTAAAATAATGGCTAAATTACCATTAGGTTATTCAGTTATGAAGCTGTATAGGAAGGTTATAATAGATGAACACAATATAAAATTTAATGAAAAACTTAGTCTAGGCGAAGATCTTGTATTTGTTCAGGATTATATTTTAAATATAAACTCAATTGCTGCTATTAATGAATATTCATATCATTATGTTAAATGTAATAATGAGTCATTATCTACAAAATACGTTTCAAATATTGAAGAATTCATAGATATTTTTTGGTATAAAGAAGAACAAATTTATGCTAAATTCCCATATTATAGGGAGCTGAGAGAAAAGGACGGATTTACTAAAAATATAGCAGCTCCTATATTATATATATACAATAATTATAGAAGAGGATGCAATTTAAATAAGATACAAAAACTTGAAATGATAAAAAATATTATGAGTGATTCAGAAATTAATAAAGCAATAAATTTGTATAGACCAAATAAAATGTCTCATAAGTTGTTTGTATTTTTATACAAATTAAAAAATGAACATATTATGCATTCAACTTATAATTTTTTGTTTAATACAATCAGAAATTTAAAATAGAGGAGTTGAAAGTTATGGGTGTGAAATTTTCAATAATAACAGTATGTTTTAACAGTAAGCAGACTATAGAAGAAACTCTAGATTCAGTCATAAAACAAACTTACAATAATTATGAACATATAATTATAGATGGAAAATCTAAAGATGGGACATTAGACATTATCAATAGATATATGTCAGAGTCAAAAAAAGTTATACTTTTATCTGAAGAAGATACAGGTATATACAATGCTATGAATAAAGGAATAGATTTAGCGAGTGGTGATTTAGTAGTATTTTTAAATAGTGATGATACTTTTGAACCTGATGCATTAGAACTAATAAATAAATATTACAATGATAAAATTGATTTAATATATGGAAATGTGTCGTGGCAAGAAAAGTTTAAAGGTAAAATATATGAAAAAGAATTGAATTTAGCACCAAATATGTCACAAAGTAACAAAAAAAATAATACACATATTATGTCAAAATATCACTTAGAAAAAATACAAAATGCCCATAATGCTACTTTTGTTAAAACAGCTATAATTAAACAAAATTTATTCGATGAGCAATTGAAAATTTGTTCAGATTATAAATTCTTTTTGAATATGTATATTCAAAAAAGAAAAGTATTACATATTCCATACAGAATAACTAATATGAAAATGGGTGGAATTAGCACAACACAGTTAGAATTAGGACTGGAAGAGCATGTAAAGTGTGAAATTGATATGTTGAAATATAGTTATATAGATATAAATAAAAGGAAATTAGAAATAAAGAAAACTGAATTAATAAAAAGAATAACGAAAAGTTTGTTACCACCTAAAATGTATGTAAGATTCCGTTATTTAAATAAAGGGTGGAGTCTAAAGTAACAATAAAGTAATCTTATTATAAAGATTGTTTTTAGAAATGAGGTTTTATGTGTAAAAAAATTATAAAAATAAATGCGTTGGTTGTACTTTCAATCATAGTGGGATTATTTAGCATATATAACAAATTATCTATAGCTTTAATCATAGCTTTAATTGCTAGCATAATATTCATAAATTATAGAAAACCAGAACTAATTATAATCTTTATTATAATAATAAATGAGAATTTACTTCGATTATCATCAATAAATATAACATCTTTAGTAGCCATATTAAGTATTATTATATTTATAGTCAAATTTAAAAGTATAGTAAAAAAAAGATATATATTTAAAAATTACATTATAACGTTAATGGTAATTTGTGGAATATCACAAATAGGAGCTTATTTTGCATTTGGGCAAAATTTAAAATATGGAATACTAGGGATGCATCATATATTTATATATTTATTTTATTTCTACTTTGTTGATTTTTTCAATAAAGAAAGAAAAAGAGATTTGAGAAATAATGTCAAAAATATTATTATATATATGGGTACAACTTTATCTATATTATATTTAATCCAAGCTATTATTTACCCCAAAGTTGTAATTTTTAATATGAGTTATGCATTTAGAGGTGGGAGTGTAAGATTTTTTACAGGCTATGTATTCATAATGTTTTCTATAGTAATAATTTATTCAAAATTACTTACGAAGTTCGAGAGAAAATATTTTCTTCATATACTTATACAAATAGTATCATTAGTAGTAGTATCACAGACTAGAAACTTTATTTTAGGGGTATTAATAGTTATAGTATATGGATTATTTATGAGTAAAAAAATCAATAAAGTATGGTTAGTATACACGCTAATAACAGCTATATTTATATATATGCTAATGTTCTCAAATGAAAGTAACTTCTTAAATGAAGTCATTAATTCAGTTTTAATAGAAATTAAAACTAAAACAGGAAACATTGGAGTAAGATATTTAGAATTAGAGTATTATATGAATTTACTAAAAGATAATTTAATTTCAGGGATAGGATTACTAGATACTAGGTATTATTTAACGCCTATAATAACCGGATATGACCCATACCTTTACTTTGTAGGAGACTTAGGTTTAATAGGTGTAGTTATTCAAACAGGTGTATTAGGTGGTATATGGATGCTAGCATTTTTCAATAAAATGTATATAGTTAGTAAAAAAAATCTTAGTAATGATACTGAGAATTCATATTTACTTAGACTAACATTAATACTCATAGTAGGAGTATTTGCTTCAGGATTAATATTTGATAAAAATTCAATATTATATATATGTATGATATTAGGGATAGTCGAACCATATTACTGTAAAAATGAAGATTAATACATAAAATAGCTTAAAATATGAATGCATAGGAGGTAGACGAGTGATAGTTGCAATAAATTATGCAGATGAAAATTTTATTAAGTCTCAAAAATATAATACTAAAACAGCATATAAAAAAGGAAAAGTTGACAAAGTAATTGAATATTCGCCTAGTGATATAGATTTAGAATTTAGAGAGAGTAATAAAAAAATACTATCATATAAAAGAGGTGCTGGATTATGGTTATGGAAGCCTTATTTTATATTAAAAACATTGAATAAAATAGAATATGGAGATTATTTGTTTTATTGTGACTCTGGTGCATATTATACAAATAAAGTACAATATTTAGTTGATATTATGGAATTAAATAATGAAGATATTATGGTGTATGAATTACCGTTAATATCTAAGCAATGGACTAAAGGAGAAACATTTAAGTTTCTAGACTGTAACGAAGAAATATATAAAAACTCAAATCAAATATTGGCGACATACTTTCTCATAAAAAAAACTAAAAGAAGTATAAAGTTTATAGAAGAGTTTTTAGATTTTTGCTGTGATGAAAAAAATATTTCATATGAGATATTCGAAAAAACTATACAAAATGATAAAAGCTTTATAGCTCACAGAGAGGATCAATCTATTTTTAGTATTATTTGCAGAAAATATAACATAGTTCCTTTTAGAGAACCTTCACAATTTGGAGATAGACCATGGGAATATATGCAAAAAGGATACATTTATATGCCTAAGGTGTATATGAACTCTAATTATCCTCAAATTGTTGCTAGTTACAGAAAAGATAAAATATTAAAATTTAAAGTTAAAGAATTCGCTAAAAAATTTTTATTATATTTAAATATATATAATGAAAAAAAAATTATAAAAAAAAGAATGCTTTAATATTTTATGGAGTTTAATTTATGACAAAGAATAATATAAAAGAAGCTATATTTAATACACTTATAAAAATGAAAATTGATAAAATTTTAGGATTATTTATAAATTTACCTTCTAATATTAAGAATTATAATTTATCAAAACAATTTAATCAATGTAAATTTGTAGGCAATAATGTTATTACAGATATAAGTAAATTTAAAATTGGAGAACATTCATGTTTAAAAGATAGTTATATAGAATCTTCCGGGGGTGTCGATATTGGAAGCTATGTACATGGTGCAATAAATTTAGTTATATGGTCATCTAACCATATATACGATTCAGAAATGATTCCATTTAACTATAAATATAATTATAAAAAAGTAATAATTAAAGATTTTGTTTGGTTAGGAGAAGGTGTCAAAATACTCCCAGGGGTGACAATTGGAGAAGGAGCAATAGTAGGAATGGGCGCTGTAGTAACAAAAGATATCCCAGATTATGCAATTGTAGCTGGGAATCCGGCTAAAATAGTGAAGTATAGAGATATTGAAAAATTTAAGAAAAACAAAAATGAGGATAAATTTAGATATTTATAATATGCAAATAGACTGGTGGTGAATTAAATGCAAATTATAAAAAAGAATAGTTATATTATAAATACTATTTTTAATTATATATATAAGATACTTTCTATGGCAATAACATACATAACTATTCCTTTAACATTGTCGTATTTAGACAACGAACGTTATGGAATCTGGCAAACAATACTGACTATAATATCATGGGCATCGTTATCTAACTTTGGTATAGGAAATGGATTAAGAAATAAGGTTACAGAATCTTTGACAGAAAAAAAATATGAAAAGTTAAAGAGTTATATAACAAGTGCATATTTATATATAACAACTATTTCGACAATTATACTAATAATATCCATTATATTGGTATGTACAATTGATACAAATGTACTATTTAAAGAGAATAGTTTATCACAAGATGAGATTATATTAAGTTTTATTATTGTAATTATAAGTTTTTGTTTGAATTTTATATTAGGAATTAGTAATTCGATAGCATTTGGTATTCACAAGAGTTCGATTGTTAATTTATTTCAAATAATTGCAAATATAATTACATTAATAGGTTTGATTTTATTGCCTAAATTTACACAAGCAAGTCTTATAAATATATCACTATTATATTTAATAGCTAATACATTCTCGAATATAATATTTACTATATATATATTTAGTGATAAAAAATTAAGACCGAATATTAAGTATAAAAGCAAAAAGTACGGAATAGAATTAACATCTCTAGGGTTAGAATTTTTTGTTCTTCAAATCTCAACTATTATTTTATTCTCAACTGATAACTTTATAATATCTACATTTATAGGTGTAAATGAGGTAACTGATTATTCTTTAATATCAAAATTATTTCAAATTGTTTCAACTTTCTTTTCTATATTACTAGTTCAACTATGGTCTGAGGTTGCAAGATCAACACATAATGAAGAGTATAGTTGGATAAAAAAATCGATGAATAGATTAATTATTTTACTTATACCGGTTGCTATAATTTTAAGTATTATAGTAATTAAGTTTGATACTTTAATTAAAATATGGATTGGAAAATCAATCGTAGTAGATAAAAGACTAATATTACTAGCGGCTTTCTATGCATGGTTAATTTGTTTTAATGGAATTTTTGTAAATATTCAAAATGGGATGAGTAAAATCAGAATACAGACAATTAGTAGTATAATATCGTGTATTCTGAATATACCTATAGCAATTATTCTTATAAAAGTTTTTAACTTAGGTGTATTAGGTGTGATGTTATCTAATATAATATGTCTATCTATATCATCTGTTATGTGTTCAGTGGATGTAATATATAATATAAATAGAAGAATAGAAGGTATTCAAAACAATAGTAAGAACAGTGGGTAATATTTAGTTATACAATAATAAAATAGGGTTATGAGAAAGTAAATTTATTCTTTAGAGATTAATATAAAAGGTCATAAGTTATTATGGCCTTTTATATTCCCTAGTTGAACATAGAGGAGAGTAAAAGTGGAATATATAAAACTTATGTTTTTATCTATGGTGCCAATCATAGAGCTAAGAGGAGCTATACCTATTGGGATAGCAACGAATTTAGACCCCGTATATTTATATATTACTTGTTTAATAGGTTCATCTATTGTAGCTGTACCTGTAGTACTAGTATTTAGACAAGTTATAGAGTACCTAAGGCATAGAAAATACTTTAACCTAGTAATAAGATGGGTGGACAAAAAAATAGAAGGACGAGCAAAGAAGCTTAAAGCTGCAAGTCTAATTGGTATAATCATATTTGTAGGAGTACCTATTCCAACTACAGGATCATGGAGCGCTGCTGCTCTTGCATCTATATTTAAGATGAAAATTAAAGATGCACTACTTGGTATATTTGTAGGAAATGCTATAGCAGGCCTTATAATGATAACAGTGTCGATGCATTTAGCAGAAGGTATATCAGTAGGTACTATTATTATTTCTTTAATTGTAATTGTAGTAGGGGGAGTATTACTTGCAAAAAAGAAGAAAAAGAAGGTCGATACGGAAGAAGAGATATATGTATAAATCTAATGAAATGAACTTATTTTAGACTACGAATAAGATGGTGAGAATATGAATAATAGTTATAAAATTAAGTTAAATAGTAAAGGTAATGTAGAAAGTGGTTATTTAGTTCCTTTAGAACTTGGGATCAATATACCCTTTAAAGCAAAGAGAATATTTTACACCTATGATGTTCCATTTGAAAGTAATAGGGGGTCCCATGCTTACTATAATACAGAGCAAGTCTTAATCTGTTTATCAGGAAGTATAAAGATAAGATGCTTCGATGGAAAAAATGAATTAGTCTATCATCTAAATAAAAATCATGAAGCTCTTTATATAGGTTCTAATGTATGGAGAACAACTCTTGATCATTCACCAGACGCAATATTGTTAGTATTATCGTCATTTGAATATGATGAAGCTGATTATATTAGAGATTACAAAAAATTCTTAGAGGTGGTAGGATGTATATAGCATTTTATATATCATCTCATGGGTTTGGACATATGACTAGATGCTTAAGCCTTATCGAAAATATCTTGAATGATAGTAAGTATAAGGTATATATAGTTTGTGATAAAAAACAAAATGAATTTGCTAGAATATATTTATCTAAATTTGAAGACAGGATAATCTATAAAGATATAGTAACTGATGTAGGTCTTGTTAATAAAAATAATAGTCTAGAAGTAGACATTGTAGCTCTTAAACAAAAGTTAGATGAGTTTATATTAAGTCTAGATAATATTGTTAAATCTGAGTGTGATTTTTTAAGAGCTATAGATATTAAGTGTGTAGTAAATGATATAAGTCCTATAGGATGTATAGTAGGTAATAAGTTAAATTTACCTAATATATTTGTAAGTAATTTTAGCTGGGTTGAACAGTATGAGCACTTAGGTATAGATAATAGAATAATAAGTAAGTTTAAAAAAGCTTATTCTTATGTAGATAAGTTTATAAGGTATGACTTATGCCTGCCTATGAGTAGTATAGATGCTGATGAAATATATGAAGCTGGATTTGTTTGTAGAAATATTGATGAGACTAAGGTTAATGATATTCAGCAAAGATACGGAGAATCTATATTTATAACCTGTGGTAAGTCAGTTAGTTTAAATAGTATAAGTATAAGTAACTTTAGGGGAACAATATTTACTACTTCTGGAATTGATATAGTTTGTTCTAAGGATTGTAATGTTGTCAATCTACCTATAGAGGTATTAGATACTCAAAACTATATTGCTGCAAGTGATATAGTAATTACTAAGGCTGGATGGGGAACTATAGCAGAATGTATAATAAGTCATTCTAGCTTAGTACTTATAGAAAGGCCTACATCTTATGAAGATAGTGTTAATATATTAAAAGCTAAAGAAAGAAATCTTGCTATATCTATTACAGAAAATGAATTGTTAAGTATAGATATAGATGATATTAAACATAAATTAGAACAATGTATAGATTATAAATCTTTAGAAAAATATAAAAATGATTTAGAAACAGTAAGTCACTATATATTGGGAATGTAGAAGGGCTAAAGCTTGGTTTATAAGTGGGATTTTATATGCAGTTATGGAGGAGAAAATGAACAAAAAAGTAAGAAAAGCAATAATACCAGCAGCAGGATTAGGAACAAGATTCCTTCCAGCTACTAAATCACAACCAAAAGAAATGCTACCAATAGTAGATAAACCAACACTACAATACATAATAGAAGAAGCAATAAATTCAGGGATAGAAGAAATACTAATAGTAACTGGTCGTAGCAAAAAATCAATAGAAGACCACTTTGATAGATCTGTAGAACTTGAACTAGAACTTGAACAAAAAGGAAAATCAGAAATGCTAAAAATGGTTCAAGATATATCTAACATGGTAAACATCCACTATATAAGACAAAAAGAACCAAAAGGACTTGGACATGCTATCCACTGTGCAAAAAGCTTTATCGGAAATGAGCCTTTCGCAGTACTTCTAGGAGATGATATAGTAGATGCAGATACTCCATGCTTAAAGCAACTTATAAATGCTTATGACGAGTACAAAACTTCAATACTTGGAGTTCAAAAAGTAGCTAATGAAGACACTAATAAATACGGAATCTTAGATGTAAAACACATAGAAGATAGAGTATACAAAGTAAAAGATATGGTAGAAAAGCCAGATGTAGACAAGGCTCCATCAAACATAGCTATACTTGGAAGATACATAATAACTCCAGAAATATTCAACATACTAGAAAACCAAGAGCCAGGAAAAGGTGGAGAAATCCAACTTACAGATGCTCTTAAAACACTAGGAGGCAAAGAAGCTATATATGCATATAACTTTGAAGGTAGAAGATATGATGTAGGGGATAAGTTAGGTTTCCTAGAAGCTACAATAGATTACGCTCTTAAAAGAGATGACCTAAAGGAAAGCTTAATGAGTTATCTAAAAACTAAGATAGATATAAATGAACCAGTTTTAAAAGAGGTAGCTGTTACAGTTGAATAAAATATACAAAATCCTAGGAACTTAATTCTTAGGATTTTTTAGGGGGATAAGAAAATTGAAAAACTTTAAAAAAATAGCCTTAATACTTATATGTACAGTTGTAATAGCTATGATAGCAGGAGTAGGGTACGTATATAGCAAACTAGACTCTATATATGTTAAGGATGAAGCAGTAAAAGACGCTGATACTAACACACAAGAAGAAACAGGACAAATGGTAGATGGTGTAACAAATATACTTCTAGCAGGTCTAGATGGAGAGCACATAGAAAGAGGAAATAGATCAGACTCTGTTATGCTAGTTACAATAGACAGCAACAAAAATGATATAAAAATAACATCAATAGCAAGAGACACTTACGTAGATATACCAGGTCACTCTACTGAAAAACTAACTCATGCATATGCTTACGGAAGTATTGATCTTCTAAGAGAAGTATTTAGAGTAAACTTTGATATACAAATAGATAAGTATATAGCAGTCAACTTTGTTTCATTTATGGACATAATGGATGAAATAGGTGGAGTAGAAGTAAATATAGAAGAAAAAGATGTTGAAGAAGTCAATAAGTACATAGACGCTTGTTATGATTATTACTACAACAGGAAAGATGAAGTATCAAAAGAATATATTAAAAAGCCTGGAGTACAAAGACTAAATGGATATCAAGCACTAGCCTTCAGTAGAATAAGATACACTGACAGTGCTTACGCTAGAGATAATAGACATAGAGAAGTAGCACAAAGTGCTTACAACGAATTTTTAAAGCAAGATTCAAAGACTTACAAAAAAGTAGCTGATATACTTCTAGAAAATACTAAGACAAATATAAGCCCTATGGAGATGATAAACCTAGCTTATACAGCGTATAAAATAAATGATAAAGATATAGAGCAACTACAATTCCCGCTAGAAGGGCATCGAAATGGTCATATTATAAGCAAACAAAAAGGATGGGTGCTAGAGTGGGATAAGGAGTATAACTTAAACGCTTGGCATGAATTTATTTTTGGAAAAGAAGATTAATAAAAATAAACAAAAAATAGATACCGAGGGCATTACTCTCGGTATTTTAAATTTTTATAAAACATACTACTCATTTGCAATAGTTATACCGACTCGTATAGCTGCTAATATCTTTGCCAAAGCTTGCTTAGACAGAGGCTTTCCATACAACATAAGCCCTTCCTTCCTAAGCATATCTTCCAATATACACTGAATATCTTTCTCATCCTTTGCCTTACCCGTATCAGTATCATAATTTCTTATATCAGTAAATCCCATAAGGTAGTCACAAGACACATTAAGTACTTTTGACAGTTCTCCTAGCACTCCTACCTTGGGCTCTCTTTCTCCACTTTCATATCTTGAAAGAGTTAGCTCGGTTATATTTACTCTTTGGGCCAGCTCTCTTTTTGTTAAATTTAAATATTTTCTAGATGTCTTTATTCTTTCCCCGACAGATTTCATATTACCACCCCTTTTTGGTAATTATAGCATTAAATTACTGATTTCGGTAACTGAAGTGCAGAATAAGTCACCTTTGGTAAAAATATAACGAATGTAATTGACATATTACAATTGGATAGACTACCATTTTAATTACAGAGGGTGATGAATTAGTCAAAGGGGGGATAAAATACAATGCTTGAGTTACTAAAAAAGACAAGATTGTATAAAGGGTATCATCAATATGAGATGGCAAAGATGCTTGGCATATCTAAGGGAGCTTACAACCGAAAAGAAAATGGATGGACAGAGTTTACTAGGGGTGAGATGATGAGGATAATAGAGAGGCTTGAGCTTAATATTGATGATGTAAATAAGATTTTCTTTGCAAATAGTATTGGGGGGAATTAGAGAAATCAATTATTTAGGGGGATAATTATGTTAAAACTGAAAACGTTTACTAGTGCTGAGTTTGGAGAAATTGATGTAATAGTAAAAGATGATAAAGAATATTTTGACGCTATTCAAATTGCTGAAGTTTTGGGATATACAAATCCTAGAGATGCAATACGCAGACATTGTACTTACCCTTGCGTCGTGAATCACGACAGAAGGGTAGTAACTGGTAAGAAGTCTGATGGAAGTGATGCATATAAATTTGTAGATAGAAAGTATATAACTGAGGGAGATTTATACAGACTTATTATAAAATCAAAGCTATCAAATGCTATAAAGTTTGAAAAGTGGGTAATGGATGAAGTACTTCCAAGTATAAGAAAATACGGAGCTTACATGAGCGAAGAAACAATAAACAAAAGTAAAGAGGATAATACATTTTTATTAAAACTTATAGAAATGCTAAGCATACAAGGAAGTAAAATAAAAAATCTAAAAGAAGAATTTGAAAGTGTAAAACCGTACATAGAAGTAGGAAAAACTATTGGAGACTGTGACGATGCAATAAACATAGGGTCATTTGCAAAGATGATATATGCAGTAGGTGCAAATCTAGGAAGAAACAATCTTATGGCTTGGTTTAGAGATAATGGATATATTATGAAAACTATAAGAGGAAATGAGCCTAAGCAAATATACTTACAACAAGGTCTTTTTACCACTCGTCAATTTGTAAAAAACACTGAAGATGGTCAAAGAGTATTTATAACGCCTTATATAACAGGCAAGGGTCAGATTTATTTTATAAAAAAGATAATGGGGGATGTAATATAATGAAGATTTTAAGAAATATGTTAAATAATGCTAAACAAAAGCTACCTTTTGGAAGTGAAGAGTGTGGAAGATTCTTAAAAGAAACTTACAAAGATTCAGTCAATGAAGTAGCTATTATAAATGAAGAAATGTACAACTTAATTGAGCAACATGATGAAATAGTAGGGCAAATAACAAAGCTGGAAAGTGAAAAGAAAATAATAGAACATACTCTGCAAAGTGAACTTAAGTACTGTGAAACTGGATTTTGCAAAGAGAGAAAAATAACATGGAAAAGCTCAACTAAGTGTAGTATAGATACTAAGAGGTTAAAAAGTGATTTACCTGAAATAGCTGAAAAATACAGTAAAACCACTGTTAGTAGGACGTTTAGAATACATAGGGGGTAATTTAAGATGGCTATATTTAGACAAGTTGAAGTTGCATTTTGGAAGGATGATAAAGTAATGCTTGAGATGACTCCAGAGGATAAGCTGTTTTTTCTGTATCTTATGACAAATCCTAATACTACTCAAATAGGAGTATATAACCTAAACACTATGCAAATGGCTTTTGAGCTTGGGTATTCAAATGAAAGTGTGAAAAGCCTTCTAGATAGATTTGAAAATGATTATAAATTAATAAAATACAATTACAAAACAAAGGAAGTAGCTATAAAGAACTGGGGTAGATACAATTTTAGGAAGCTTGGTAAACCCATGATTGATTGTATAAAAAAAGATCTAGGACTTGTTAAAGATACTTCGCTTTTAAAATTTGTAATAAAAGCTATTACAAGAGTTGAAGTAATAGAACTTTTTAATGAGCGTATTGGAGAAATCTTTGAGAAAGATAATGGAAGACAAGTATATAAGTGTATAAATGAAGCAATTGACGATAGGTACCAAAAGATTGAAAAAATTTTTACCATACGTGGGCAAGAAGAAGAAAAAGAAGAAGAACAAGAAAAAGAAGAATATATAGAAAGAGAAGAATACAAAAAACTATTTGAAGAAAACATTGGAAAAGTAAATGGTGTAATAGAAGAGTGGATTACTTATATAAGTCAGGAGATAGATATACATCTATTTAAAAAAGCTATAGAAATTGCCTCAAATAAAGATAAATGTAGCAAAGTATATGTAAATGGAATAATTAATCAATGGATAAATCTTAATATAAAGACTATTAAAGATTTAGAAATTTATCTAAGTAAAAATAGGGGGAATACAAATGGATTTAAATATGCCGGTGTACTTCAAGGAGAGAATGAACAAATTTATAAAAAGCCAAGTGAAGAGCAACTTAGACGAGCAGAGGAGTTACTCATCTCATAGTTACAGATGTAGTAAGTGTAGGGACTTGACCTTTATTTTAAATGACAATGAGGCAATACCATGTGAGTGCAGAGAAATATTAATTTCAGAGCAGATATTAAAAAATAGTGGAATAAGTGAGGGGTATAGAAATAAGACTTTTAAAAACTTTAATTATGCTTATGACATGCAAATATTAGATGCGTTTAATAGTGCTAGAAGTTATGTTAAAGATTTTAAAGGAATCAAAAATAGTAGAAACAACTCTATAATTTTTATGGGACAAGTAGGTAGCGGGAAGACTCATCTATGTCTTGCTATTGCTAACAATTTTATGAAATATGGTGTAGGAGTGGTATATATGTCATATAGAGATAGTATTATTCAAATTAAGCAAAATATTATGGATGGCGAAGCTTATAATAGGATAATACATAAATATAAAAATGCTAGTGTGCTTCTAATTGATGATTTATTTAAGGGAAGTATTAGTACTAGTGATATAAATATTATGTTTGAGATTATAAACCATAGATATTTTAACAATAAGCCTATTATTGTAAGTAGTGAAAAATATGTTCAAGATTTGCTTAATATTGATGAGTCAGTAGGGAGCAGAATCCTTGAAATGTGCAAAGGAAGAGTAGTAGAGCTTAAGGGGAAGATGCTAAATCATAGGATATATGGTTAGTATATAAGTAAAGGGGGAGTTTATTTATGGATTTGATGTATGATGATATACCTAGTAGTTTACAGAATATGTTTGATATAGTAGGAGCAGAGAAGTTTTTAGAGATTATCGGTGTCTATGCAGGGAGTGTAGTATATTTTCCTTCTAGTAAAAATATAAGAAGAGGTATGAGAAATAGAGATATTGTAAGGAGATACAATGGTTATAATATCTTAGAACTATCTAGAGAATATGATATTAGCAGTAGTTATGTTTCTAAAATAATAAAGAAATATGAAAGGGAGAATTGGGATGAAGATTTGTATTAATCCAGGTCACACTTTAAGAGGAGTTGGAAGTGGAGCTGTTGGTATAAAAAACGAGAGCGAGGAAAATAGAAAGGTAGCTAGTGAGATAATCAGACTGCTTAAAGAAAGTGGTTATGAAGTAATAGAATCTAGGGTAGATAGTGCAAATAGTAATGAAGAATATCTAAACAAGTGTGTAAAGATAGCAAATGGCGCTAAGGCTGATTTATTTGTAAGTATACACTTTAATTCATATAACAAAAGTGCTAGTGGTGTAGAAGCTCTAGTTTACGAGAAAAATAATGAGGCCAGCAAATTAGCAGGTCGAATATGTGAGAGTATTAGTGAACTTGGATTTAAAAATAGGGGAGTAAAGATTAGACCGGAGCTTTATGTAATAAGAAAAACTACAATGAGTGCTATTCTTATTGAATGTTGCTTTATAGATAGTTCTAGCGATATGAATATGTATGAATATAGAAGTATGGCAAGAGCAATAGTTAAGGGTATAACAGGTAAAAGCTTAGAGGCAGATAATGTGAGTAATGAAAAATTATATAGAGTATGTGTTGGAAGTTATAAAGAAAAAGATAATGCAAATAAAAGACTAGAGGATGTAAAGAATAAAGGATATAAAGATTCATTTATATACATTGATATTTAATTACCTCATAAATAATTTTTTATTATATATTTCAATAAAAAATGTCGAACGAAAGTTGGATATATATTCCATAATAATGTAGACATCATTCAAAAAATGGTTTATCTTAATAAAGAAACAATTTAAGACAAAATTCTTTTAAAATAGACATTGGATATACAAAATTTAGAGACTGTATTGTACAGTCTTTTTTTACGAGTTATTAAAAAGGAGGGACTTAGATGGATGAAGAATACTCGAAAAAAACATTGGAATCTATACTAGATACAATACCGGAATATATCTTTTATAGAGATTTAAAAGGTAGAAATATTTATTGTAATGAGAGTTATGCAAGTGACTTTATTGGTAAACCCAAAGATAAGATTTATGGAAAAACATATGAAGAATTAGAGGTATTACGACCATATTTTAATATTGGAAAAGTAAGGGATAAAGAGGTTATAGAAAACAAAAAACATTTAAAATATGAGCAGACAATATCTAATGGAAAAGAGAAACGTAAAATTGAGATAGATAAATATCCAATATTTGATGACGATGGAAATGTGGATGGGATACTAGGGATTATTAAAGATGAGCCATACAAAGAAGAATTGAGTAAATTGAGAGAGGGGTTTTTTTCAAATATTAGACATGAATTTAGGACACCTATAAACATGATAATGACATCGATACAGCTTTTAGAACAAAGATGTAAGTTTTGTGATTTAGGTAACTGTAAAGAGTGTTTTGTGAAAGATATCCATAGGATAAATATAAATACTTTAAGGATGCTTAAAATATCAGATAATTTTATAGACCTGACCAATATACAATCTAAAAGTATGGAGTATAAACCTATAAATTATGACATTGTAAGTACTGTTGAGTCTATATGTGATGATATAAATAGATACAAAAAGTTTAAAAATATAAGTATTATCTTTGATACACAAACAGAAGAAAAGATAGTAAGCTTTGATAAAGCTAAATTAGAAAGAATAATACTAAATTTAATTTCTAATGCTATAAAATTTAATAATTATGATGGAAGTGTTATTGTTAGTATACTATTAGAATCTGACTTTGTTGTTATTTCAGTAAAAGATACTGGTATTGGAATTGCTGAAGATGATATAGACTCAATTTTTAACGGATTTTCAAATGTAGAAGACAGGTTTACTAAAATTTGTGAAGGCTGTGGTGTTGGTTTAGCTTTAACAAAACACTTAGTTGAAATGCATCAAGGTACAATTACTGTAAAAAGTGAATTAGAAAAAGGTAGTGAGTTTATAGTAAGGATACCAAATATAGTCAATGTAAATAATTATGTAGATGATATATCTAGTAGAGTGTATGACAGTAGATTAGAACGTATAAAAATGGAATTCTCTGATATATATGAGTAAGATTTATATTTTAGCGTTTATCAATTGGGAGGTAGTATATGAAAGATACATTTGATATATATAATGACAAAGGCAATTTATTTATTGAAGTTATTAACGCTATAAAAAATAAAGAATTTAAGATAGTATATCAACCAAAGTTTAACATAAATAGTATGAATATCGTAGGAGTAGAGGCTCTAATAAGATGGGAAAAGAACAACGGAGATATAGTATATCCAGATTTGTTTATACCTCAATTAGAAATAAATAAAGATATATATTTAATAGATTACTTTGTTCTAGAAAACTGTGTAATGAAAATTAACCAATGGATTAAGCTTAAGATAAAGCCGATACCTATAGCAATAAATATATCTAAAAGTACAATAATGAGAAGGGAATTTATCTCCAAATTAAAATATTTTATAGAAAAGTATGATATACCAGAAGGCATATTTGAACTTGAAATAACTGAACGAGAATGCTTTTATAAAGATATAAAAAATATAGCTAAAAAAATAAAGAAAATAAAAGAATTAGGAGTTAGAGTATCATTAGATGATTTTGGTAGTGGTAATTCTAATATTTTAGCTGTAGCTAATATAGATTTTGATTATATAAAAATAGATAAGTCTATACTAGACGAGATTGGTAATAATAAAATAGATAATATACTAGTCGGAATTAAAAATATTATGGATATGAATAAGGTATTTGTAGTTGCAGAAGGAATAGAAACTAAGTACCAATATGAAAAATTACTTAATTATGGATATTCATATGCGCAAGGGTATTATTTCTCAAAACCAATTACAATAGAACAATTAGAATCTAAATATTTACTTAAGGATAGCTAGACTTTATAAATAAAGACAATTAAATATTATAGAAAGGAATACATTATATTTTACAAATTGAACCATTCCATAAATAAGGAATGACATCGATTTGTATACCAATGAAAAACTGTAGCTAAGACAGCCTTTATCATTGGTATTTTTACAAATCAAAAGTGTGAATTCGTATCTTTAGGTTAAAAATTAACCTTGCATCTCTGCAAGTTTTAATTCGACCATTCCCTCGATCTTAAACTGATCTTCTTTTTTCAACTTTCTAAAATTTTCAATAAAATTAATCTCATAGTCAGATAAATCTGATTCACTGTTATCTAAGCTTAATAACCAATCTGTACTAACATCATAATATAAGGCAAGTTTCTTTAATATTTCTACACTTGGCTCTC
The DNA here is from genome assembly GCF_002250835.2 of Romboutsia weinsteinii. GTDB lineage: Bacteria > Bacillota > Clostridia > Peptostreptococcales > Peptostreptococcaceae > Romboutsia_A > Romboutsia_A weinsteinii. The sequence goes on along the minus strand of NZ_NOJY02000013.1, from coordinate 53,852 downwards.
GCTGATTTTTCTCATACTTATGGAGATTTTCAAATTGAAGTAAATCCATTAATTTACGTTGACTAATACCTTCTTTATTTCTTAAGTAAGTAAGCTTTTCTCCTAAACTTTCCATTAATAACACCTCTCTATATAGAGTCATTTTGACCATAAATAATAAAAAATATTCAATTTTAGAGTCATATAGACTATAAAGGAATTGACACAGAGTCAAATTGACCGTAAAATATAGATTAATAAGAAAGTTTGACTATATTTAAGGTCAATTTTAATTTTAACATAATAATTTTTAACATAATACTCAGAAATAATTTCAATTAAAGGGGTGAGTGTAATAGATAGTTGTAAAAGTGATTTTGGTGTAATAGTAAAGAAGAGATTAGTCGAATTAAAAATGACACAAAGACAATTAGCAAAGATTCTCGATATGAATGAAAATTACTTAACAGATATTTTAGCAGGGAGAAAAAGTGGAATAAAATATAGATTAAGTATTCTAAGGGAAATAGGATTAGAAAATAAATAAAACTACATCCATTTATTTATAGTAACAACAAAATAGAGCTATTGCCTTTGCAACAGCCCTATTTTTAGTATTTTTCATAAGATTAATTACCTATCTCGAAAAGTCAAAATATTAGAAGAAAGACTATCTATGCTAGAAGTTAAGCTAGCAAGCTTACCCTCAATCCTTATCAACAAATACATTGATATAGCAATAGGAAAACCTACATTGGCTATCAAAGTCTGCATATTATAATCCATAAAATCACATCCTATCCAATAACTAAATCATAACCAGTAGTATCAGTTCTAACAACCTTAGCCTCAACAGCTTCAGTAAGAGTAGCACCATTTGGAGCGAAGATATCCTTAGTTATAATAAGCTCCATAGCATCTTTAATTTCCTGCTCATTTAAATCACTCCTAGGATCATCAACCGATAAAGATACCTTGTTACCAGCAGTAGTTCTAAAAGTCATCATAAGTTTTAAAGAAACATTCATAATTAATTACCTCCCAAAATTAAAATTTAATTTTCATAAAACACTACAATATCATAGTAACTATGTAACCCTAAAGATTACTCAGCTAAAGTAGTATTGTCTACTTTAGATACCTCGTATAAGTCATGCTCTTGAAGTGAAGACAATGAAGTCGCTACAGCGTATAAGTCATCATTTGTAGCAGTTGGTTTTACATTGGCAAAACTTTTAGTTTTTATTACAGCCTTTCCATTAGTATCAGCTCCGTGGTTAAATTTTAGCTTAAGGCTAGATGGTTCTTTTAGTGATATAACAGCCATATAATTACCTCCTATATAATTTTTTCAAAGCTAGTTGCTTTGTTAATTAAATAGTAATTCACAATTTAGGATAGTAGTTAGGAACTATTCTATAGAACTTTTATATGAAATTAGTAAAATATATTCTGTAGGCACAATATAAAAATCTATAGACATATACCATTTGATATGGTCAAGTCTATAGATTTTTTTGTTTATATTAAAGGTAGTCATTAGAGGTACTACTTTATAGCACCCTATAATAGAAGGAAAAGTAAACTCTTGCGTAGTGGATAAATCACTTTAAAAAATCTAAAATTAATAATGTAAATTAGCTACAAAATTAAAATAAAGTTGAAGGGGTAAATTGATGGATATAAAAAAAGTTTTAAATATAGCATGGGATATAATATTTTATACTTTCTTGATAGGATCAATAGTTTTGACTATATCCATATCAAAAACACATAACCCAGGCGAAGGACCTTCAGTATTTGGATATAAATTTTATACAGTATTGACTGAAAGTATGAGCCCTACTATGAATAAGGGTAGCTTGCTTATAGTGAAAGAATCAAAAAAACAAGATATAAAGGTTGATGATGCGATAACTTTTTTTAATGAGGCTAGGACTAGTGTTACTACTCATAGAGTAAAAGAAGTTTCTAACATAGATGGAAAAATAAAGTTTACAACTCAAGGAGATGCGAACAATACAGTAGACCCAGAACAAGTAGATGGTGATCTGTTGGTTGGTAAAGTAGTATTTCATGTTCCATTTATAGGAGCAATGCTGGAAGTCATAAGGGAAAACATCAAGTTAGTATTGGGAGGATTATTTTTAATAATTATAATAACTTCTATACCAAACAAACATAGAAAAGATAAAAGAAAAGCTAGTTCAATTAATTAAGAATATTTAATTAAAATCTGAAATTTTTTAGAGGGGAGGTAAAATTATGAGATTTAAAAAATTAGGATCTATTCTAAGTGTTGTCTTAATTAGTGGGTTAATGGTTATTCCTACTGGTATTGCATCTAAAGTATATGCATCCGTATCTGAAGCAATAAACAAGTTGATAATGGTTGAGGATAGCGTTGTAAATGAATTTGCAGCAGGAGTAAAGATTATGGTAGATGAAGAATTTGAAGAACCTAAAGATTGGGATGGGGAAAAAACTAAAAAAATAGTAACAATACCAAATCAAGGTACAACACCAGCATTTATAAGAGTTGCAATAGTACCTCGATGGGAAGATGAAAATAGTAATCCTTGGCCAGGTGATGTAAGTAGTGATGTAGTTAAAATAACTTATACTAAAAATACAAAATGGGTAAATGGAAATGATGGATACTATTACTATAATGAGATAGTCCCAGGTGGTGAAAAAACAGATAGCATAATTGAAGATGTAGAATTAGATACAGATAAAATTGATAAAGAAAAATATAAAGGTAAGTCATTAATAGTAGATGTAAAAGCTGAAGCAGTAGAAGCATCTAGTGAAGCCTACAATGCAGTGTGGCAAGGTCTAAATGATAATACAAAAGCATTACTAGATAAGCTGCTTGGTATTACTAAATAAGTGTATAAATTAAGTTTATATATATTAGATATACATATTAAATAATTAATTATAAGGGGGATGTAATTATGCATAACAAGAAAATAAAAGGTGGAGTAGCGATGTTAGCGCTATCAGCAGTATTAATAGGAGGAACTTTCGCTTGGTTAGGATCTACTGATAAAGTAACAAACAAATTTATTACTGCATCTGCATCTGATAGTGATCATGGTGTAGATATATGGGAAAAATTCACACCAAATTCAACTGCGACTCCAGGAACTGCAGTTGAAAAGATAGTTCAAGTTAAAAATACAGCTAAATATGATTCATTAATAAGGGTAGAGATGAATGCAGCATTTAAAAAAATAAGTTTAGATAAAACAAATATAACTCTTAACAAGGATAATGTTATAACTGAAGAAGAAATAACATTTAATGAAGATGGTACAATAGAAAATGGAAAAGGTAATTGGGTAGAAGTTACAGAGAATGAAAAAACGTATTACTACTACGTAGGAAATGTAGTGGCTGGTGGATTTACAGATAAAATATTAGATAGTGTTACATTATCTGAATCAGTAAAGACTAACCCAAACTACTTAGGACAAGAATTTAATGTAGATATAGATGCATATAGTGTTCAAAGTACAGCAGAAGCAGTTACTGATAAAACAGATGGAAAAGCACAAGGTGCAACAGGAGAACAATTAGGATTTGGGTTAGATGCAACAAAACATGAAAACTTAGTGAAGGCTTTACAAGCTGTAGCTAATGGACCAGCAACTTCTTGTGACAAAACATATGGAACTTCAGCTACAGAATAATAGTATTAAATAAAAAATGAAGGAGTGGGAACGTGAAAATTTTCTTGAAAATATTTATAGTTGCCGTTTCACTTCTTTCCATAATAACAACACAGGGGGATGCACTTGAAAAGTCGCCTCCTAATGTTGTATTAGAGGGAAATGCGAAAGGGATAATATATCTTCCTGGAGATGAGGCCTTTTTACTTGGTGAAAATATAGCCCCAGGAGATAAAATAACAAGAACGCTAGAAATTAAAAACAAATATGATAAATCATATCAACTTTACTTAAGAGCAGAGAGAGTAACTCCAGAAGAAAAATATGATTTGATGAAAGTAATAAACTTAAAGATAACATACAAAGATGATGTATTATATGAGGGTCCAGTAAGTGGAGAAGATGGTATGGTAGAAAGCATAGATTTAGGTACATATAAACCAGATACAGAACAAAATCTAGTTGCTACAGTTGAGTTTGATCCATCTATATCAAAATCTAATCCATCATATTGGAACAAATATGCTCAAGTAGATTGGATATTTACAGCACAAGCAAAAGAGGATGATAGCACTGTTGATAAACCGTCTAACGATACTGGATCATCTGGTGGCTCTAATTCACCTCAAACAGGTGATTCAGGCATGTTAACCTATGCTATTTTAGGCGGAGCGAGTGTAGTAGTTTTATGTAAATTAAGAAAAAAGGGTAAATAAATATTAGCTCCAAAAGAGGTGAGTATGAAATTGAGTAAATTTATGAAAAAAATAGCTTTGATATTAGTAGTTTGTCTATCTATAAATATAGGAGGATGGACACCTTCAATTGTGGAGGCAATAACATCTAATAATATAGATACTACTGAAATGAGTGATACAATACTAAATGAATTACAACCAGACGAGGAACTCCAACAAACAAAACCTTCAGACTCAGATATAGTAGAAGGTGAAGGGGTTGCGGACGATTTATCAAATGAAGATACAGGAGTTTCTACTGAGACAGAATCTACAGAAGAAGTGAAGGAAACTGAAGAAGTTATTGAGGAAGATAATGAAAGCGAAGTAGAAGAGGTAAGTGACCAAGATACACCCGTATCATTAAGAGAAGATGGTAGAATTATTCCTGCTATAGCTGCAGAAGAAGAAAAAACTACAACTTCAGGAAAGAATCCACTTACTTTAACAAAGACAGCGACTCAAGATGAAAATAATCCAGAAGAATATGAAATATCATTGGATATTACAGGAACTGCTCAACAGCAACAAGTAAAGACTGCAGATATAGTAATAGTTATGGATAAATCTGGTAGCATGACTGAGAATGGTTCCCAAAAATTATCCTTAGCAAAAAAAGGAGCAATAAAATTTGTTGAAAATTTATTAGGTACAAGTGGTACAACACCAAGTAACATAGGAATATCTGTTGTACAATTTGATAGTTTAGCAACTCGTATAACAGGAATAGAAGATAAACCATTTATAAAAGATAGCAATATATTAAAAAGTAAAATAAATGGGATTCAAGCAGGAGATGGTACAAACACAGAGGCAGGTATTAATAAAGCTAAGCAACTATTAGATAAATCAGAAGCTAATCAAAAATATGTAGTGCTATTCACTGATGGATTGCCTACATTCTACTGTAAAGGTGAATATATATATGGATATCAATGGAAACGAGGTCAAAATAATAGTAAATATATGAATGGTAATGGGTCAGATACAACTAAAGAATGCAGAAACGCTGCAATATCAGCATATAAAAAAGTTATAGCAGACTCAAGCGTTACATTCTATAGTGCAGGTGTATTTGATAGAGGTTCATCATCAAATACTGCAAGAGAGTTTTTAGGAAATGTACAAAATGTAACAATAAAATACCCAGAGATATATGGAACAGGTCAGGCGGCTATAAATAAATATCTAGACGGTTATAAGAAAGGTGATAAGACAGTTAATAAACATTACACTAGCAACGAAAATGATATTGAAAATATGTTCGAAGATATGAGTATAGAAATTCAAAATGAGATAAATAAATTAATAGCTAAAAATGTAACAGTTACAGATACAGTTACAAAATATTTCGAGCTTATAGATGGCAGTAAATATACTATAACAGATTATAAAAGTGATAAACTAGAAATAAATAAAGATATAGTATGTAAGGTAGAAGCATCAAAAGTGGACACTGAGTATGGAGGTACAACAGTAAAAGAAGATAAACTTACTTTTAAAATAAATGAAATAAGAGAGCCGGGAATATCCATAAAGTTTAAGGTGAAAGTAAAGGACTCATACTTCTTTGGAAATGATGTTCCTACAAATACTACAGCAAATATAGAATTTAATGACCCTCTAGATACTAGTGAAAATCCAAATGTTGAGACTGGCGAATTTCCAGTACCTAGCGTAGATATAGAGCCTAAAATAGGAACTATAAATGTAACTAAGGTAATTACAGAAGGAGCAGATAAAGCACCGGAAAATGATACATTCTCGGTATTAATAAAAGGTGAAAGTGCTCAGTACAATATAGATGTACAAGCAGGAAACGATAAAACTAAATCTATGAGTTTTATAATGAAAGGTGATAATACAGATATTACTGATTCTTATATAACAAACTATATAAAAAATAATAATCTTCAAGGGTATAACTTTGTTAAAGCTGGAACTTACAATGTAAGTGAAATAGTTCCTATGAATTATACAAAAGTAGGAACTGTTATTAATAATAAAAACACAGAAACTTTTGAGTTAAGTAAAGACAATAGAGATATAAATATAGTAGTAAAAAATAAATTAGTAAATGAAATATACTTCTTTGATAAATTTACTAAACCTAATATATTTAAACTATTAAAAATTAGCTAATTAATAAAAGCTATCTAATAAATAGAATTATACTCTATTTCATAGATAGCTTTAAAAAAAGTGTGAAGGGAGGGAGAATAAATGCATAATAAAAAACTTAAGGGAGTTATAGCCGCCCTTGCTCTAGGCGCAGTCTTAATCGGTGGAACATTTGCATGGAGAGGTGCTAATGATAGTATAACAAATGTATTTAGCTCAGATTTATCAAATGATAGTGGAATAGACATCTATGAACATTTTGATAAAAAGGGTGCATCTGAGATAAGGACCGGAAGTGAACAGGCTGTAAACAAAGAAGTACAAGTTAGAAATGAAAGTGAATATGACTCTTTAATAAGGGTACAATTAATACCTATAGTTAAAGATAGTAGTGGAAAAGAAATAAAAGAGCTTTCAAAATATGTAGAATATACATATGCAACAGAAAATAAAGAGATTAATACAACAGATACTTCTGTTGGTAGCTGGATAATGGTAGATAATAATTATTATTACATAGGCAATATAGCACCAGGATACTTTACAAATAAAATTATTGATAAAGTCTGGTTAAATCCTGAAATAGCAAAAGATGATGCATATAAAAAATTATCAGATAAAGAAATACAATTTGAAGTAAAAGTAGTAGCTCAAGGTGTACCTAGCACAGAGGATGCCATAACTACTGATAAAGATGATGAAGGTAACATAGTTGGATTTGGACTGGATGCTACATCTGATTCTGAGTTGGTAAATGCATTAAAAAATGTAATTAAGATAGACTCAAAAAATACAGAAGAGTCAGGTAGTAACGAAAATGCGTTTGATTCAGATATGAGTAACATAGATAAACCGGATAGTAAAAAAAGCATATTTAATATTTTTCAATAATATTTATAGAGATGATATAAATTAAAGGGTGGTGCTACTAAATTTAGTATCGCCGCTCTTTAATTTATAAATATATAAGTTATTTACTATACCAATCTTGCATATTAATAATTATAATTTTATTAAAATAATGTAGGAGAAAATATTATGAGTAAAATAAAAAAAGTAATAATCGGACTAGTAATAGCTATAATAGCAGTACCGCTAGTAACCTTCGGAGCAGTATACTCAAAGCTAAACTCAATGTACGACAAACAACAAGCAAAAGAAGTCAACCAAACAATAGAAAAAGCAAAAGAAACAAAAGGCATAACCAACATCCTTCTAGTAGGAGTAGACGGAGACAACCTAGAAAAAGGAAATCGCTCAGACTCCATGATGATACTAACCGTAGACTCAAAAAACAAAGACATAAGACTAACCTCACTAGCAAGAGACACATATGTAGACATACCAGGACACAGCACAGAAAAACTTACCCACGCCTACGCCTACAACGGAATCAGCCTACTACTTGAAACAATAAGCAAGAACTTTGAACTAAACATAGACAAATACGTAGCAGTAAGCTTCGAATCATTCGTAAAAATAATAGACACCCTAGGAGGAGTAGAAGTAGAGGTAACCGACGAAGAAGTAAGCCAAATATCAGGAGTAGACAACTCAGGAAAACAAACACTTACAGGAGAGCAAGCCCTATCATACAGCAGAATAAGATACATAGACAGTGCATTTCAAAGAGACAATAGACAAAGAGTAGTAATACAATCAATTTATCAAAAATTAGCAGACAGCTCAGTATCAGAACTTATCGGAGTATCAGGAGACGTAATGCAGTACACAAAAACAAATCTATCACCACTTGACATGCTTGACTTGGCAAACAAAGTAATGAAAATAAACGACAAAGACATAGACCAAGTAGAATTTCCATACGAAGGGCATAGAAATGGTCATATAATAAGCAAAGAAAAAGGTTATGTAATAGAATGGGAAAAAGACTACAACATAAAAGAGCTTCATAAATTCATATTTGACTACAAAAATTACGAGAAAAAATAATCAAAAAGTGTGCACTTAGATGCACACTTTTTTATATCATAAGTAAAAAAGTGTACTGCAACAAACAAAGTACAGTAAGCTTAAAAATCAACTCTACTTGATTCATAATTACTACATCTAATACATAACAAACATCCATATTTCTGTGCTTTGACGACCTTAACAACAAATAAACTTTGCAAATTAAATAAAGTACAACACTCAACGAAATTATAATAGCAAACAGCACACTCATAACTCCAGTAATATAAATAAATGTACAAAATATTGATAGCAATATCTTACAAGTAATAACTATCTGAGTAATTATAATAAGTGATAAACATATAACGGCCAATATCTTCGAAATCAGACTATCAAAAAACTTCACATCACGTCCTCCTTAGATTGAGAATTCACAACATATAATATTATCTATTCATAAACACACAAGCATTATTACTTCTACAATTATCTTTTATAAATTTATTGATCTCACACATTAATATATTAAAGCAGTTATTATATACAATTTTATTACCTCTATGAATATACATATATAGTAAGTCTATATAAGCCGAAGTTTAGGAGGGAATATAAATGAAAGGTATTATACTAGCGGGAGGCTCAGGAAGCCGACTATATCCAATCACAAAATGCGTATCAAAACAAGCCTTGCCAATATACGATAAACCAATGATTTACTACCCAATGTCCGTACTCATGCTAGCTGGAATAAGAGAAATATTAATAATATCAACACCTAGAGACATAAGCCTATTCAAAGAACTATTTAAAACTGGATATGACCTAGGACTTAATATAGAATATGCAGTGCAAGAAAATCCAAACGGTCTTGCTGAAGCATTTATAATAGGAGAAAAATTTATAAAAGATGACAAAGTTGCTTTAGTACTTGGAGACAACATATTCTACGGCTATGGATTTAGTGAGAGACTTAAAAGAGCTGTAAAAAGAGAAGAAGCAACAATATTTGGATACCAAGTAGCAGACCCAAGAGCCTTTGGAGTAGTAGAATTTGATGATAACTTCAACGTACTATCAATAGAAGAAAAACCTAAAGTACCTAAATCAAACTATGCAGTACCAGGGCTTTATTTTTATGATAACGATGTAATTGAAATAGCAAAACATGTTAAGCCATCTGAAAGAGGAGAGCTGGAAATAACTTCAGTTAACAACGAATACTTAAAAAGAGGCAAATTAAAAGTAGAGTTATTTGGAAGGGGCATGGCATGGTTAGATACAGGAACTCACCATGGTCTACTAGATGCATCAAACTATGTTGAAGCAGTCCAAACCAGACAAGGATTATACATCGCATGCTTAGAAGAAATAGCTTATAGAAAAGGATATATCACAAAAGAAAAACTACTAGAACTTGCTAAACCACTTATGAAAACAGATTACGGAAAATATTTAGTAAAAGTATCAGAAGAGGTGATGTAATGGGAAATTTTAATTTTATAGAAACTAAAATAAAAGACTTATATATAATCGAGCCAAAGGTATATGAAGATGTTAGAGGTTATTTTATGGAAAGTTATAACAAAAAAGACTTTAAAGAAGCTGGACTTAATATGGAGTTTGTTCAAGACAATGAATCAAAATCTAAAAAAGGCGTGCTTAGAGGTATGCATTTTCAAACAAAGTATAGCCAAGGCAAGCTAGTGAGAGTAACTCAAGGAGAGGTATATGATGTTGCAGTTGATTTGAGAAAATATTCGCCTACCTATGGTATGTGGGAAGGTGTGCTACTTTCTGCTGAAAATAAAAGGCAGTTTTATGTTCCGGAAGGCTTTGCACATGGATTTTTAGTATTATCTGATGTTGCAGTATTTAATTACAAGTGCACAAACTACTATGCTCCAGAGTATGAAGGTGGATTTTTATGGGATGATGAAGATGTAAAAATAAATTGGCCATTAGATGAGATAGAGGAAGTATTGTTGTCTGAAAAAGATAAGAAGCATTGTAGCTTTAAGGATTTGAACTTGTAAGTTTAAGATACTTGAGCTTATGCATAAGTATAGTTTTATCAAATATTAAGATATATCGAGGAGATTAAATATGAAGATATTAGTTACTGGAATTAAAGGTCAACTTGGATATGATGTGATAAAGGAATTAAACAAAAGAAACTACGAAGCAATAGGCGTAGACATAGATGAAATGGATTTAACATGTGAAGAACAAATAAAAACTTGTATAAACTCACATAAACCAGATTGGATAATTCACTGTGCAGCTTATACAGCAGTAGATCCTGCTGAAGATAATGAACATATATGTAGAAAAATAAATTCTACATCTGTAAAGACTATTGCAAGCATGTGCAAAAATCTAGATATACCTATGATATATATAAGTACAGATTATATATTTGATGGAAGTAAAGAAGGCGAGTATGTAGAAGATGACTTAGCTAATCCTATAAATATTTATGGAAAAACAAAGTACGAAGGGGAGCTTTATGTTCAATCATTGCTAGAAAAATATTATATAGTACGAATATCATGGGTATTTGGAGAGAATGGAAAAAACTTCATAGATACTATGCTTAATCTATCTAAAAATAAAGACAAAATAAGTGTAATAAATGATCAAATAGGATCACCAACCTACACAAAAGACCTAGCACCTTTACTTGTAGATATGCTAGAAACTGATAAATACGGTATATATCATGCTACAAATGAAGGGTATTGCACTTGGTATGAATTTGCAAAACACATTTTTGATGTAGCTAATATTGATATTGAATTAAAACCAATACTAACTTCTGAATATCCAAGCAACGCAACAAGGCCAATGAATAGCAAAATGAGCAAAGAAAAACTAATACAATCAGGATTTAAGCCACTTAGAAGTTGGAAAGATGCAGTACAAGAGTATATTGGGGGGGATTGTTATAAATCAAAACCAAATAAACAATAAAGAAAACAGTTTTTATAAACAACTTAAAATATCAAATAAAGTTATAAAAGTAGATTTTTTAGTAGAAAACAATGAATCAGAAATAAATATAGATATATGGCAAAACCCTATAGATGAATTTGACGTATATCTAGTAGACCCATCAAATAGACCAACACAAACAGTATCCTTAGCATCAAGAAAAGTAAAAAATATAATAGAAGGTACAAAAATAAAAGGATATTTTTATCCTATAGACTCAGACTCTCTAAAAAGAAGAATAAACCTAAAATTAAAAACAGATAACTTTATAACAACAGGTACTTGGCAAATAGTACTTATACCAAAAAAGATTATAGATGGAGCTATAGATATATACCTAACAAAAGAAAATAATGAACTAAAATACAAAACTAGAGTAAGCCCTATAAGGATTGGAGTAAACATAGTATTTGAACCTGGCTTTGAGGAGCGCTTAAGTAAGAATATTACTAATTACAACTTTTATAAGTTAAGTGATGATTTTGGAACTTTAGTTTTCAATGATGGAGATATAAGCCAGATGAAAGAGATAGTATCTATACCCGAAGTATTAAGGTTTGAACCTTTAACTTGGATGGAAATACTAGGGAATATAACTACCTCAACTTCAAATGGTGTAAATGCAAACGAAGAAATAGGTGTGAATTTTTTTAAAAATAATCCCAATATATCTTTAACTGGAAGAGGAGTAGCTATTGCTATAGTAAGTAGTGGTATAGATTACTTACATCCAGACTTTATATACCCAGATGGAACATCGAAAATACTTTATCTATGGGACCAAACCAAAGAAGGAAGTCCACCAAAAGGATATTATATAGGCACTGAATATACTAAAGAGCAAATCAATAAGGCAATAGCCCAAAAGGATGCTAGCCTATCAACTGATGAAGAGGGTTATGGTACTATGTCTGCTGGAATATGTGCAGGCCTTGGTAATGTAAATAGTCAATACAAGGGTGTAGCAGAAGAAGCAGAGTTAATAATTATAAAGATTGGAAAGATTGATGGATATTATAATAATGCAATGGTTTCTGTGGCATATGAATATGCATACAGAAAAGCATATGAAGATAATATTCCATTAATTATTGATAATACTGTGGGAACTACAAGCCTTGCTGGGGTAAGTAGCAGAACTATAACTAGCCAGCCATTTTATACTAGAGGATTATGTATAGTATCAAGTGCTGGAAATGAATTCAACGCTCAGACTCATGCAAGTGGAGTGCTAATATCAAGTGAAGATATTCAAGATGTAGAACTAGAATTAGCAGAGGATGAAGCGTATCTTGAAATAGATGTATGGCTAGATAAGCCAGATACTGCTAGAGTATCAGTAGTATCACCATCAGGTAATGAGAGTAAGGTTTTGGATGTAGCAGATTATAATAGTACATCTTCAGTGTTTGATTATGCAGCTACGCCATACTCAATAAATTACATATATCCAACTATTACATCAGGTCAGCAACATACAATAATCTTACTAAGGAATGTTAAAAAAGGTATATGGAAAATAAGATTAAGGGGAGATAATATAACTAATGGTATATATAATATGTATTTGCCAAATCGTGCACTTCTAAAGCCTGGGACAATATTTAGGCAATCTAACCCATATAGTACTATAACTTATCCGGGAAATTATGATGATACTATTACAGTAGGAGCTTATAATAGCAAAGACAACAGTTTGTGGCAAAACTCATCAAGAGGACCAACTGTATCGGGACTTTTAAAACCGGATTTAGTTGCACCGGGTGTAGATATAATAGGAAGTTATCCAGGTGGGGGCTATGCAACTATAACAGGTACTTCAGCAGCTAGTGATTATACATCTGGATGTGCGGCACTTTTTATGCAATATGTATTAGTTAATGATTTATATGTTGATAAGGCTTTTACTCAATTAATAAGGTCATACTTTAGGTTAGGAGCAATAAGGCTAGATAATATAAATTATCCAAATAATAACTACGGATATGGAATGTTAAATATAAAGAGCGTATTTGATCAACTTACATAGGGGGGATTTTATGGAGTTATCATATCCTATAACGTATATAGGAGATATTGCAACTGCATTAAAAGATAATGGTATTAATAATTATATAATATTAAATCAAACCTTAGCTCTAATATATGCTGATAAAAAATTTAATGAAAATATATTAGATAAAATAAAACAAGTAACATGGTGGCAAGAGGCAAGACCTATGAGCTCGATGATAGAGATAAACCGTATATTGGAAGGTGGAGAAACTGTAACAAATGCCTCTGGAACTAATTATATCTATGACAACCCATATATATCTGTATCAGGAGAAGGAATAATGATTGCAATAATAGATTCAGGAATAGATTATTTGCACCCAGATTTTATAAATGATGATAATACCAGTAAGATAATCTCAATCTGGGATCAGAGTAGTAGTAAAGGAACTCCTCCAGAAGGGATGATATTTGGAAGTGAGATTACAAGAGAAGAAATAAATAAAGCTATTAAAGAAAAAGACAGCACATTAAGTCGTGACAATACTGGAACAGGTACTATAGCAGCAGGAATAGCGTCAGGAAATGGAAGAAAAAATGCTTTGTATAAGGGAGTAGCGACTAAGAGTGAGTTAGTTGTTGTTAAGCTTAGAGAATATGAGGGATTATTTGAAGAGGGAAAAATAAACTATTATAATACAGATTTCTTGGCAGGGATAAAATATGTTATAGATGTATATAAAAAAGAAAAAAAGTTTCTTGTAGTAAATTTGTCTATAGCTGAAAAATCAAGGGCATATGTATTAACTAACTTATTAGATACATTTGAAGAACTTAAAAATCCAGGTGTGATTGTGGTCAGCGGAGCTGGAAATGAAGGAAATACGGATATTCATTATGAAGGAGTCTTTAAAGATAAAAAATCACCACACGATATTGTAATAGAAGTAGGACTTCAAAAGCTTTTAGATATTTCAATTGCAAGTAATGGACCAGATAAAATTGGAGCAGCAATAATATCTCCATCTGGGGAAATGAGTTATCATGCAACTTATGAGCCTGAAAATGATGAATACTATGGTAAGTTTATTTTGGAGGATTCTCCATATGAGATGAGATATTCTTATCCTTGGCTATTATCTGGAAATGAAGAATTACTTATGAGAATTATTAATATAAAGCCAGGAATCTGGACCTTAAGGTTATTTCCAGAAGTTTTAATAAGTGGTGAATATGATATCTATCTTCCAAACCAAAATTTAATACCTGAAAATACAAGGTTTTTAGATCCAAATTCATTTGCAACCATAACACTGTATGGCGCAACAGAAAGTGTAATAACAGTTGGTGCATATAATGATAAAACACGTAGTATGTGGATTGGTTCTTCAAAAGGACCGATAAAGGGAAGAGGGGTAAAGCCAGATATTGTAGCGGCAGGCGTTGACATTATATCAACATTTATAAATCAAGGATATACAACTTCTACTGGTACAGGTGTGAGTAGTTCTCTAACTTGTGGCGTTATAGCGTTGCTTATGGAATATATATATCAGCAAGGTCCTACTATGAGAAAATTACTATTTACCAAGGTTTTAAAAACCTACTTAATGCTTGGAGCAACACAAAACGAAATATATACTTACCCAAACAGCTCACAAGGATACGGAGTACTGAATTTACAAAATACCATGAAAGCAATTGCAAGTAAAATTTAAAAGTATAGACTACAAAATATTTGTTATGATTATATCGATTTACAAACCCTGCTTGTACTATTTTACAAATATAGATATATTTTTATTTTTGATGAATAAGATTAAGTATCTAAATAAAAAGGGGGTAAGTTTAAATGAACAAGAAATTACCTAAGGGGGCATATGGTGGAGTAGCTGGAAAAGATTATGTTCCTTATATCACAGACAAAAACAAGTCTGGTGGAAACCTTGCAATATTAATAATTGGTCTTATTCTAGCTGCAGTATTTGCGGCATCGACAGCATACTCTGGTATGAAAGCTGGTCTTACGGTAGCAGCAGGTATACCAGGAGCTATACTTGGTTCGGCATTTGTAGGAGCATTTGCTCGTGGGAAAGGAATACTTGGTAAAAATATTATCCAAGGTATGTCAAGTGGTGGTGAATCAGTTGCCAGTGGTATCATATTCGTACTTCCTGCAATAATTTTAATTGGTAGTCAGATTTCATTTTTTGAAGGTGTAGCAGTAGGAATAGGTGGAGTACTATTTGGTATTGGTTGTGCATCACTTGTTCATAATTACTTAATCATTGAGGAACATGGTAAGCTTATGTATCCAGAATCCATGGCAATATCAGAAACATTAGTAGCATCAGACACTGGTGGAGAAGCTATAAAATACATGGGAATGGGATTTGGAATAGGTGGATTTATTACTTTACTTACAGGATCATTTTTTAATGTAGCAAACAATGTAATTAGCTTTGTTGGAAATAAATTTTATAAATGGAAATTTGATATGGAGGTAAATCCTCTTCTTTTAGGTATAGGATTTATAGTAGGTCTTGAAGTTGCACTTACAATGTTTGCAGGATCAATTTTATCAAGCTTTGGTATTACACCTTTAATAGGATACTTTACTGATCTTGCTGGTGAAGGAGCTAAAGTTTGGAATGACCCATCACTTGCTATGAACCAAATGACAGTAAGTGAAATATCTAGTAACTATGTAAAATATATAGGTGCTGGTATGATGCTTTGTGGTGGTATTATAGGTGCAGTAAAACTTATACCAACTATAATAGCTTCAGTTAAAGAAACAGTAAAAGCTAAATCAAGCTCAGCAAATGGTGAAGGTGGATCATCAATTCAAATGTTAATATTACTAGGTGGTATAGTAGTTGGATTTATAGCAGCATTTTTAATTTCTGGAAACTTTATGATGGCAATAGTTGGAGCAATAATTTCACTATTATTATCATTATTATTTGTTATAGTAGCAGGACGTCTTACAGGTACAATAGGAACATCTAACCTTCCAGTATCTGGTATGACAATAGCTTCATTAGTTATAGTAACATTAGTATTTGTATCAATGGGATGGAGTAGCCAAGCAGATAACAAATCACTTCTTTTATTTGGTACATTTATAGTTGTTGCAATAGCAATGGCAGGTGGATATACCCAATCTCAAAAAGTAACTTATATAATAGGTGGTAGCAAAAATGAAATGCAACGTTATTTCACACTTGCAGGTATAGTAGGGGTAGTAGTAGTTATAGCGACAATATTATTACTATCTGACCAATTAGCAGCTACTGGAGACAATGTTCAATTTGCACTTCCTCAAGCTAACTTAATGTCAACTTTAACATCTGGTATTATGTCAGGTAAATTACCTTGGGTTATGATTATCGTAGGAGTATTTATGGCAATAGTTTTATACTTCTTAAACTTACCTATAATGACAGTTGCAATAGGATTCTATTTACCAATAGCAACTACATCAATAATATTAGCTGGAGCATTAATTCGTGTATTTGTAGAAAAAACTTCTAAGAGCGATAAAGACAAAGAAGTTAAAGTATCTAATGGTATAAGTTTATCTTCAGGTCTTGTTGCTGGTGGATCTATAATAGGTTTAATAGGAATAGTATTACAAGTATTAAATGTTATAAAAGTAGGTACTCCAAGTGGATTTGCAGCAGGTAATGGTATGGCAATATGCTTATTATTAGTATTAGTAGTACTTTCAACACTTCCTATTATAAAATCTAAGGTAAAGAAAAATGAATAATGAAGCTGTTTTAAATATGATATTTAAAATCTGTGATAATGTTGAGTATGAGATAGATAAAAAGGGTATAGTTACAATACTTGAAAAGCAAGATCACAAAGTTCAGCAGTTTTTTAGGAAGTTGAAATTTAAAATTCCTATGTATAAAAAGGTGGAGCTTGATAAATATAGTAGTTATATATTCTCACAAATAGATGGTGAGAAAACGGTTAAAGATTTGGGGGAAGTATTGGATTTGAAATATGGGAAAGAATCACATCCATTGTATGAGAGGCTGTTGCTATTTTTAAATCATATTGAAGTAAATTGCAATTACATCGAAAAGATAAGTGAATAATAAATATAAATTAATATTCAAGTAAATTTGTAGTGAAGAGTTGCCTCTTAATGATTAAGTATAATCTAAGGAGGCAACTCTTTTTATTCTATAGTATATGAAGTAGTGTACATGAAACTTACTTAAGTGAAGTTGTATATAAAAATAATAGGAGAAAAAGAAGAAAAAAAGTAAGAGGATAAGGGGGAGAAAAAGAAGAATATATATAGTCTGTTAACTTATAAACAGAAGAAATACAAAATTATAGTCATAAATTAACTAGTAGTTTAATACAATATCAAAGTGGCTGTTTAATTACTAAAATAAAGTACATTTATAAAATCAAAAGATTTAAATGATGTTAAATCTAAAAATGACTTAAATGTTATAAGGGATGCAAAAGGGGGGCGATAGTAATGGAGCTAAACCTGTCACCACAGTTTAAAGAGAGAATAAATCAGTTTATACAAAGCCAATCAAAAAATAGCTCAGACGAAAATAAAAGCTACTTATCTCATAGATATAAGTGCAGCAAGTGCAAAGATTTAACTTTTATTATTGAAGGTAAGGAAGTAATACCATGTAAGTGCAAAGAAGAAAAAGACACTGAAAATATATATGCAAGTAGTGGTATAAGTGGAGAACTTGTAAATAAAAGCTTTGATAATTTTAATTATGCTTATGATTTGCAAATTATGGATGCTTTTAATACTGCTAAAAACTATGCAAAATATTTTAATAGTATAAAAAATACTAAAAATAATTCCATAATATTTATGGGATCAGAAGGTTGTGGAAAGACTCATTTGTCTTTGGCAATTGCAAATAATCTTATAAATAGAGGTATATACGTTGTTTATATGTCTTGTGTAGATGACATGAAAATATTAAAGCGAAGTATTAAAAAAAGAGAAGATTATATAAATGCAATTGATAGATATAAAGAAGCACAGGTACTTATATTAGATGATTTATTTAGATTTAATGTAAGCGATATAGAATTAGAGATTATATCTGATATAATAAATTACAGGTATATTAATAGTAAGCCTATGATTATAAATAGTGAAAAATCTATGAAGGATATATGTGATATAGATGAATCTGTAGGTAATATTATTAGTCAGATATGTAAGAAGCGAAATGTTGAAATTAAAGTAAATAGATTAGGTTCTAAAGTTTATGGATAAAATGTAAGTTACGGTAATTAGCTCATTATCTAAGTTTCTATACTCATATCCCTATAATATAAAACTTAGATAATGACTTTTTATAATAGATTAAATTATAATTTTAAACAATGTAAATATGTATTTTATTTATAAAATAAAGAGTAGCTGTAATAGATTTATCTATTACAGCTACTCTTTTTATATGTTAATTAAAGATATTACAAAATCATATAAAAAGTATAAAAATTATAGTATATATGATAAAATAATATTCTATTTAATAAAGTAACATAGACACTGCCGTAGAATTATTTGTAAAAAAACTGATATAATAAAGTATATAGTAATATGCTTATAAATGAATTTAAACATAGATAGGGAGATAAATCATGAAAAAAACAGTAAGAAAAGCCATAATACCGGCGGCTGGGTTAGGGACAAGATTTTTGCCAGCTACTAAATCACAACCAAAGGAAATGCTTCCAATAGTAGATAAGCCAACACTTCAGTATATAATAGAAGAAGCAATAGCATCTGGTATAGAAGAAATATTAGTAGTAACAGGAAGAAACAAAAAATCTATAGAAGACCATTTTGATCGTTCTGTAGAACTAGAGTTAGAATTAGAATCTAAAAATAAGAAAGAAATGTTAGAAATGGTAAGGGACATATCTAACATGGTTAACATACATTTTATAAGACAAAAAGAACCAAAAGGACTAGGACATGCTATTCACTGTGCTAAGAGCTTTATAGGAGATGAACCTTTTGCAGTACTTCTTGGAGATGATATAGTAGACAGTGAAACACCATGTTTAAAGCAACTTATAAATGCATATGATGAGTATAAGACTTCAGTATTAGGAGTACAAAAAGTTGCTAAAGAAGATACAGATAAGTACGGAATATTAGATGTGAAGCATATAGAAGATAGAGTATACAAGGTAAAAGACATGGTTGAAAAGCCAAAGGTAGAAGAAGCTCCATCTCAAATAGCTATACTAGGAAGATATATAATAACTCCAGCTATATTTGATATATTAGAAAATCAAGCTCCAGGTAAAGGTGGAGAAATCCAACTTACAGATGCTCTTAAGACTTTAGGTCATCAAGAAGCAATATACGCTTATAATTTTGAAGGAAGAAGATACGATGTAGGTGATAAGTTAGGTTTTTTAGAAGCTACTATAGACTATGCACTTAAGAGAGATGAACTTAAAGATGGTTTAATGGAATATTTAAAGACTGTAGTAAAGTAGTATAAATATAATAAGATATAAATTAAAAGGGTTACTTTTGTAATCCTTTTTTTATGCATACATAGAATATAAATAGAGATAAAACTAATGTATTAACTAAGTGAAAAAGTAATCTCAATTAAATATAGGGAGGAGAATAATATATGAAAAAAATACTAATTACAGGTGGTGCAGGATTTATAGGTAGTAACTTTGTAAGACATATGGTTAAAAAATATAAAGATTATATGATTGTTAACCTAGATAAATTAACTTATGCAGCAAACTTAAATAGTTTAAATGATATAGTAAATTATCCTAATTATAAATTTGTAGAAGGAGATATCGCAGATAGAGAATTTATATTTAATTTATTTGAAGAAGAAAAATTCAATATAATAGTAAACTTTGCAGCAGAATCTCATGTAGATAGATCAGTAGAAGATCCAGGCATATTTATAACTACCAATGTAGTAGGAACACAGGTATTACTAGATGCATCAAAAGAATATGAAGTAGAAAGATATCATCAAGTATCTACAGATGAGGTGTATGGAGACTTACCATTAGATAGAAGTGATTTATTTTTCACAGAAGACACACCACTAAATCCAAGCTCTCCTTACTCTGCATCAAAAGCAAGTGCAGATTTTTTAGTGTCAGCATACAATAGAACATTTGGACTTCCAACAACTATATCTAGATGCTCAAACAACTACGGTCCATACCATTTTCCAGAAAAACTAATACCTCTTATAATATCAAGAGCTTCAAAGAATCAATTTATACCAGTGTATGGAGATGGACAAAACATAAGAGACTGGCTACATGTATATGACCACTGTAGTGCTATAGACCTTATAATACATAAGGGGAAAGTTGGAGAAGTGTATAATATAGGTGGACATAATGAAAAAACTAATATAGAAGTAGTAAAAACAATATTAAAAGATTTAAACAAACCAGAGAGTCTAATAATGTATGTAAAAGATAGACCAGGGCATGATTTAAGATATGCAATAGATGCCAGTAAACTAGAAAATGAACTTGGGTGGAAAGCAGAGTACAATTTTGAAACAGGAATAGAACAGACTATTAAATGGTATTTAGATAATAAGGATTGGTGGCAAAATATAAAGCTGTAATATTGAAATAAATAGCATTATGTAAACTATTAAGTAGCGTATTATCCTAATGTGTTAAATATAATGTTCTTAGCATAATACGTAGTAGAAAATAATTAATAAGTCTACTATATGAAGTGATATAATACTACATATAGTAGACTTATATTAATAAATTACGATAATATATTAATCTTTAGCTTACTAACTCAATTTACTAATATTTTTAAAATATAATATCTTAAGTAAATCTTAAAAAAGGAGAATACATATGGCAGGAAACTTATTTGGGAAAATAGCAGCTGATACACTTGGAATATCGGATATAGGGAAAATAATATCACCGAAGGATTTTGATAAAGTAGATGGTGATGATTATATAATGCACGAGGATGGAGAAAAAATATTCTTCGTGATAAAATCCAAAACTGATGAGTATGTATTTACAAACCAAGGATTACTACATGTAGATGGAACTAGTGCTATTAGCAAAAAAAGAACAGTAGTAAGACATGAATTTTGCTATGAAAGAGTAAGTAACGTAACTTTAGAAACAGCTGGAACTATAGATGCTGATGTAGAGATAAAGTTTAGTTTTGGAGAAAGAAGCTTCAGTATAGATGTTGATAAAAGACAACTAGAAGAGTTAAAAGATCTTTATAAAACATTAGTTGAGATAAGCAGGATGCAAAAATCAAATTATAGACTTTTAGAAGATGGAACTAATGGACTTAAAATGGCTAACGATGCAATATCAAGATGCCATATTGATGGATCAAATATAAGTACTATAGCTCATGATCTAACTAATTTCAACTTAGATTGGATGGAAGCTTTAAGAAAAACTTATAACAAAAAAGATTTTACAGAAGTATATGAAAAATATATAAATAATTAAATAATGACCAATTAGCCTTACATCTAAAAATATTAATTTAAGATATTTTTAGGTGTAAGGCTTTATTATGTATATAAGTTTTTGAAAACGTAAAATCAATATCTAAGCTAATTTATCTTAGCCTGAAGTAAGCTAAATCCAAGGGTTAGTAAATCACTATCAGTTATATCTGTATCACAATTTTTAAGAGTATCAGTTATAAGTTGGTAATTCTTAACCAACCCAGTAGTTTTAAATTCTGAGCTTAGCTGCTTTAAAGTCTCTCCTATAACATCCATATCGCTTTTGGATAGATTTATATAATTATCTGTATCAGAAGATGCAGCTTTTATATCGGACTTATCCTTTAGTAGCTCTATTTCTATTTTATTAGCATCTAAATCAAGAGAAACTACTGCATTGTAGTTGTTAGATAAAACCAAAAGATCATAATCACTACTAAATACATCTTGTTCATTTGATACTATCGTATTATCTTTATTATCTTTAGTTGACTTAGAATTATATTTATTGCTAAAATTACTATTTTTATCATTAATACTGTTTGATACATAGGATTCATCTTTAACTTTATTAGGAGTATAGTTGTTTATAATACTTGCACCTTTAAAAATAGCAGTAGAGGTAGCCACTAAAAGTATACACACTAGAATAGATTTTTTTTGAAATTTCACTATATCAACCTCCTTTCTACTTTTAATAAATTTATATTTGATTTATTTCCAGATGATGAAAAAATATACAGTGCCAATAATTTGACATGAATATATATTTGTGATAATATAGGTAAAGTCAATTGAATATATTAAGTAAGTCAGATAATCGCGGGTAGCATTTGCTACGTGAGGAAAGTCGGAGCTCCATAGAGCAAGGGTGCTAGGTAACGCCTAGTGGGAGCGATCCTAAGGAAAGTGCAACAGAAAATTACCGCCTTCTTTTTAAGAAGGTAAGGATGAAAAGGCGAGGTAAGAGCTCACCAGATGCTAGATGACTAGCATGCTGTGTAAACCCCACCCGGAGCAAGACCAAGATAGGATAAAAAGGGTGCTGCTCGTACCCTCCGGTAGGTAGGTCGCTTGAGCCTATTGGTGACGATAGGCCTAGACAGATGATTATCTAATACAGAACTCCGCTTATAGATTTGCTTATTATAATAGACGTAAACACTAGCTTTCTAGCTAGTGTTTTTTTATTATAATTTACATGATTTATAGATATGTTATAACTTACTATTTTCCTAAACTTGAGGTTTTTTTATTGAAGAATAATATTTCTGTAGGTTAGATTTTTATGCTAGCTATGGGTAATTTGGAAATCTAGATGCCATAGTTTAGATTAGGTGTAGTATTTATAGAAAAAATACTACTTAAAAGTTTTTCAGTAATATTATTTTGTAAATAGTTAATACTGAAACTAAGTATTAAAAAATATTATATATACTCTAAAATTGAGGAATACTAATATATTCATATAAATAATTTGAAATTTTGACAAGTAGTATAATTATATTGTAAAATATTAGTATAAATATTACAAAAAGTGGTTAATTAATCATAATTTATAAATAAAAATAAAGGAAAGAAGGGGTTATAATATGGCAGTTTTAGTAAGTGGAGGAGCTGGATATATAGGCAGCCATACCTCTATACAGCTTTTGGAAGCAGGGTATGAGGTAGTTATAGTAGATAATCTTTGTAATAGTAATAAGATAGTAATAGATAGAATAGAAGAATTATCAGGTAAAAAAACAAAATTTTATGAAATAGATATAACTAATGGTAATGACTTAGAAGTTGTATTCAAAGAAAATAAAATAGATTCAGTTATACACTTTGCAGCACTTAAAGCAGTTGGAGAGTCTGTTGACAAACCATTAGAGTATTATAGCAATAACTTGATAAATACCTTAGTATTACTACAGGTAATGAAAAAGTATGATGTTAAGAAATTTGTATTTAGTTCATCAGCTACAGTTTATGGAGATCCACACACTTGCCCGATATTAGAAGATTTTCCATTATCAACTACAAATCCTTATGGTGCAACAAAGCTTATGATAGAGGATATGCTGAGAGATATGTGTAAAGCTGATGATAGCTTAGATGTAGCTATACTTAGATACTTCAATCCAGTAGGAGCACATAAGAGTGGTAGAATAGGAGAGGAGCCAAGTGGTATACCGAACAACTTAATGCCTTATATAACTAAGGTAGCAGTAGGCCAATTGGAATGTTTAAGTGTATTTGGGGATGATTATAATACACCTGACGGTACAGGTGTAAGAGACTATATACATGTTGAAGATTTAGCAAATGGACATCTTAAAGCACTTGAAAAGCTTGAGTCACATACGGGGTTAGTTACTTATAACTTAGGTACTGGAAATGGGTATAGTGTACTTGACTTAGTTAAAGCTTTTGCAAAGGCTAGTGGAAAGGAAATACCATATAAAATAGTTGATAGAAGACCAGGAGATATTGCTATGTGCTATGCAGATCCTTCTAAGGCTAGGAAAGAGCTTAATTGGGAAGCTAAGTATGGCATTGATGAAATGTGTGAAGACTCTTGGAGATGGCAAAGTAATAATAAAAATGGATATGAAGAATAATTATATAAAACTTAATAAATAGATATAATAAAAAAGATTGATAAAATGGATATTAATACAACTTTATCAATCTTTTTCAAGTTATGTAAAGACAAGAGGATAAAAATATTAATTAAAGATTAGGTTATAGGAGTGAAAATATGAGCAAAACAGCTAAAGCAGCACTGGGATTAATGATAGTCACGATGGCGTCTAAGTTATTAGGATTTGCTAGAGAACAAGTATTAGGATATTACTATGGAATTGGTGACTATGCATCTGCATATATAACAGCAATGAATATACCACTTGTAATTTTTGCGGCAGTAGGAACCGCGATAGCAACTACATTTATACCTATATATATGGAAGTAGATTCATCAAAGGGTAAAGAAATTTCTAATAAATTTACGAGCAATGTATGTAACGTAGTTATTGTATTAGGATTAATACTGTCTATATTAGGATTTATATTTGCTGAACCTTTAGTTAAGTTATTTGCGTTTAAGTTTGAGGGAGAAATACTATATACAACAGTTAGATTCTCTAGGATAATGATTTTTGGTATGGTATTTATTGGACTAAGTAATGTCATGACGGCATATTTACAAGCTAAAAGTAATTTTACAGTTCCTGGTTTAATTGGATTTCCATATAATATTATCATAATAATTTCGATAATTTTAAGTGCAAGTGGAAATATTGATATATTAGCATATGGAACATTATTTGCAATGGCTAGTCAGTTTCTATTCCAAGTACCATTTGCATACAAAATGAGCTATAAGTACAAACCATATATAAAAATGAATGATGAACACATAAAAAAAATGATATGGTTAATTGCACCGATTTTTATTGGTGTAGCTGTAAATCAAGTTAATATTATAGTGGATAGAAGTGTAGCCTCAGCGATAGGTACTGAAATTATACCAGCGCTTAATTATGCAAATAGACTAAATGGATTTGTGCAGGGACTCTTTATTACCTCAGTAGCATCTGTAATTTATCCAATGTTATCTAGATTATCTGCAGATAAGAATAACGAAAAGTTTATTGGTGCAGTGTCAACTAGTGTAAACAGCGTTATACTGCTAATGATACCAATATCTATAGGCGCTATAGTCCTAGCAAAACCTGTGGTTAGGTTGGTATTTGAAAGAGGGGAATTTGATGCCTATGCAACGCAGCTTACATCCATATCACTTATAATGTATTCAATTGGAATGACTGCATTTGGACTTAGAGATATCTTAAGTAAGGTATTCTATTCACTACAAGATACTAAGTCACCTATGATAAATGGTGCACTAGCAGTTGGAATAAATATAATATTAAATATTGTATTTGCTAAGCTAATAGGATATGCAGGGTTACCTCTTGCTACTAGTACATCAGCTATTATTTGTATTTTACTACTATTTAAAAACTTAAAGAAAAAAGTGGGATACTATGGACAAGATAAGATAGCTAAGACAACGATAAAATCACTTATAGCATCTTTAATAATGGGGGTTATTACGTGGTTTGTATATAAAGGCATGAGTACTTTATTAGGAGAAGGATTTATTAATGAAGCTATATCTTTATTAACTTCAATTACATTAGGAGTTGTTTCGTATAGTATTGTTGTATTATTTATGAAAATAGATGAAGTAAGTATGGTATTAGATACAATTAAGAAAAAGTTAAAAAAATAAATAAAAATAAAAGGAGATGAAAAATCATCTCCTTTTATTTTGTTAATTTAGATAGTAATATGTATAAAAAATAGATGAATTGTTATAAAAATATACTATTAGTAGAAAAAAAAAGTAATATATAGTATCATATATGTTGTATTTAGTAATTATATGGGGGGAATTAATGAAAAAAATAATTATGATGATGATAACTATATTTATTATATTAAGCAATAGTAATATAGCAGAAGCAGACGTATCATCAGTTAGTAAAAGAGAAACTAGAGCGGTTTGGATATCATCTGTACATAACATAGATTGGCCAAATTCCAAACATAAAAATAATGCTCAAGCGCAAAAGCAAGACTTCATAGATATATTAGATGAGGTTAAAAAATTAGGATTTAATACTGTAATAGTTCAAGTTAGACCAAAAGGAGATGCATTATATAAATCAGAAATAAATCCATGGTCAGATGTATTGACAGGTTCACAAGGAAAAGACCCTGGATATGATCCATTAGAATTTATGATAGAAGAGGCTCATAAAAGAAATCTAGAATTACATGCATGGTTTAATCCATATAGAATAACAACTAGTGGAACTAACCTAGATGTATTATCAAATGATAATAAGGCAAAGCAAAATCCTTCCTGGGTAGTTGAAAGTAAATCAGGAGAGGATAAGTATGGAAATCCGATATATGGGCTATTTTACAATCCAGGATTACCTCAAGTAAGAGATTATATAGTAGGAAGCATAGATGAAGTTGTGAAAAATTATGATGTAGATGGAATTGTATTTGATGATTACTTTTATCCATCAAAAGATTTTGCAGATCAAGATGCATATCAACAATACTCTAATGGACTAAGTCTAGATGATTTCAGACGCGATAGTGTAAATAAGCTGGTTAAAGATGTGAGAACTTCTATAAATAATATAAAACCATATGTCAAATTTGGTATAAGTCCAAGAGGGATATGGAAAAATGCATCTAGTGATCCCACTGGATCTGAAACATCTGGAGGACAAAGTTATTATGATATATACGCGGACACGAGAACATGGATAAACAATGGGTGGATAGATTATGTATCACCGCAATTGTATTGGGAAATTGGCAA
Organism: Romboutsia weinsteinii; assembly: GCF_002250835.2. GTDB lineage: Bacteria > Bacillota > Clostridia > Peptostreptococcales > Peptostreptococcaceae > Romboutsia_A > Romboutsia_A weinsteinii. The sequence continues at coordinate 26,512 of NZ_NOJY02000013.1, read as the reverse complement.
TAAAGCAGCTGACTATTCTAAACTTGTACCTTGGTGGGGCAATGAAGTTCAAGGCAAAAATACTCACTTATATATTTCACAAGGAATATATAAGGAATCTGTAGCATCTCAAATAATACCTCAGGTAAATTTGAATAAAAGTAACTCAAATGTGTCAGGTAGTATACATTATAGCTTAAAGGATATACGAAATAATTTTGCTGGAGTTAGAGATAGTTTAAGCCAAATATATAAATATCCTGCACTACCTAAAGTAATGAATTGGAAAGATAGCGTACCACCTAAATCTCCGAATATTATAATAAACAGAGTATCTAATTCAAATGAAATTATAATAAATAGAGTATCTGATGATACTAGATATTACGTCATCTATAGATTTAAAGATGGAGAATCAATAAATATAGATGATCCGAGTAAAATCTTAACAACAGTTCCAAGTGTAGGTCAAAAATCCGAATATAAGGACATTAACATAAATAGTAATGATAAATATGTATATGCGATAACATCAGTTGATAGAGCTCATAATGAAAGTGATCCATCAATAGTTAGCGACCAGGTAAATAATAACAAACATTTCTTAGATATAAATACTTTCTTTGGAGAACAAAGTGCTAAAAATGCAATGAATGCTTTGAAAAATGAAACAGGATGGTATGTAGATTATAAGAAAATTACAGTTGATAATTCTAAATATAGATTGGTTACAGGAGAATTTAATAGTGAAGAAAGTGTAAAAGATGCTGTTAAAAAACTTACAGATATGACTGGATGGTGGGTAACGTATGAGACTACAGATACAAATGGTAAGTATAGAATTGTAACTGGAGAATTTAATAGCAAATCAAGTGTAGAATCAGCCGTAAAGCTAGTCAAAAATTCTATGGGGTGGTGGGTAACATATGAAAGCATTGGTGAAACAAATGTATCTGTAAGTACTACACCAATATATAGAATTGTAACTGGTGACTTTAACAATGAGAGTAGTGCTAGCAATGCGCTTGAAGAACTGATGAATTTAACAGGATGGTGGGCAAAATATGAGCCTAGTAAAGACCCAGGAAAATATAGAATTGTAACTGGTGGATTCACAGGGGAGGAATCAGTACAAATAGCAGTAGATACTATTAGAAGTAAGTTTAATTGGTGGGCAGTTCATGAAGAAACAGGTGAATTTGTGGATAACTATAGACTAGTAACAGGCGATTTTGTTAACAAACTAGTAGCAGAAGAAAAAGCTTCCTGGGTTAGACATAAGTATGGATGGTATGTAGAAGTTAAAGAAAGATAATAAAAATTTTAAAAGGGAGATTGAGACAGTGAAATTTATAAAAAAGATATTTGCAAGTGTTTTAACCATAGGAATGGTAATTTCGAGTAATATATCTGCATATGCAGATTTTGATCTAGAGGATGGAAGAAATCATATAATAGATATAGAGCAAACGCAGGAACAAGGTGATGCTCCAATGCCATATGTGTTTAATTCATATGAAAAAAATGCTACATTTTATCTATATAATAATGTAAATATAAAAATGTATAATACTCCATCGACTTCATCTCAAGTTGTTGGAGAACTAGAACCACAAATGCTAGTAGCAACAAAAAGAAAAGGAAACTATTTCTATATAGATACATATGCAGGTTATAAATGGATATATAAAGATGATAATGTACAGCTAAGAGAAATAGAAAATATGAATAATGAACAATTTACGACTAGTACTACTTTAAATTTACATAGTAAGCCTTTTGATATATTTAAAACAGAAGTGCAGATACCTGTAGGTACATACTCTATAAAAAATAAGGCAGGGGATTGGTTCTATATTGATAATGGAAATGTATCAGGATGGTTCTATACTGAAAATGGAAAATTCCCAAATAGCGTGTCAACTATGGATAAAACTAACATATTAGGAGTTCCTCTAAAAGTTAAGCTAGCAAAAATTAGTAATAACGTAAGACCAGCAAATCCTATGAAGCCGAAGTATATAACAATACATAATACGGCAAATACTGGTAAAGGAGCTAATGCCAGTGCTCATGCAAACTTACTATACAATAATTCAATCAATGGAGGTAGCTATACATCATGGCATTTCACAGCGGATGACAAAGAAATATACCAAAGTTTACCTATGAATGAAATAGGATACCACGCTGGTGATGGAAGTGGTCCTGGTAATAGAAGTAGTATAGGTATAGAAATATGTGAAAACTCTGATGGAAACTATATGGCAGCTGAAGAAAACGGAGCAAAACTAGCAGCTCAACTTCTACACGAACTAAATTTACCTGTTAGTAGCTTAAGAATGCATAAAGATTTTTCGGGGAAAAACTGTCCAGCTAAGATATTAGGAAGAGATAATGGATGGAATTCATTTGTATCTAAGGTTCAAAAATATTATAACGATTTAGTGCCTGATACAAATAAATATTACATAGACATGTTTAGTTTTCCAGGTGAACAAAGTGTATTAGACGCAAAAAATGCATTAGGAAAAGCGACTGGTTGGTATTTAGAGCATAAAAAAATATCATTAGATAATACTCAATATAGGATTGTAACTGGTGAATTTGGTAGTGAAGAACAAGCAAGAAATGCAGTAAGCGAACTACAAAGAATAGGCGGTTGGTGGTCGAAATATGAACCAACAGGAAGTCCTGGTAAATTTAGAGTCGTTACAGGTACATTCACAGGAGAAGAACAAGTAAAATCTGCATTACAGAAAATACAGTCAAAAACTGGATGGTGGGTTAAATATGAATCTGTAGGAGATGCTAATGTAAACTATAGTACTACTCCAATATATAGAATTGTAACTGGAGAGTTTAATAATTTAGAGATGGCAAAAAAAGCAGTTCAGGATTTAAGTGACACTATGGGATGGTGGTCAAAATATGAGCCTACATCAAACCCAGGTAAGTATAGAGTGGTTACTGGTGGATTTATGGGTGAAGCATCAGTAAAAAATGCAATGAATACAATAAATTCAAAGTTTGGTTGGTGGACTAGAGCAGAAGAAACTGGTGAATTTGTTTATAATTATAGACTTGTTACAGGAGATTTTAATAGTAAGAGTCAAGCATATGAAAAGTCTGATTGGATTAAAAACAATTATGGTTGGTATAATCAAGTTAAAGTTAGGTAAGACACTTAAGTATAAATAAAAAAGTCCTTTGAAGTATCAGTAAAGTATAGATATTTCAAAGGGCTTTTTTATAATCTCTACTATATTTACATAAAATATCTAAGTATGTTATTATTATACATAAAGTAAAAAATAAATATTATATAAAATAATAACTCACGAAGGGAAAATATCAATGAATAATATTAATAAATACGTATTATCGCTACATGGTGAAAGAGTCAATTCAAACCACGCTGGATCTAAAGCTGTATTTGATGTTGAAGATTTTCTTGATGAAATAGATTATAAAAAACTATTTATTGTAGATGATAATAGTAATAAATATATAAAATTAATTCATATTTTATATAAATGGAACAAGTATAAATATTTGTTTAAGGATAACTCTATAGTAGTACTAAACCATCCAATTACATATGGTAAAACTAAGGAAACTATAGAAAGTGTGTATATAGACAAGCTTAAAGAAAAGAAAAGTGTGAATTTGGTTGCAGTAATTCATGACTTATATAGTATTAGATTCCACAATGGAAAAGATGATTATGATGAAAATGTAAGAAAAGAAATTACCGAATTAAATAAATTTGACTATGTTATAGCTCATAACTCAGTTATGTCAAGATGGTTAAAAGACAATGGGCTAAAATCTAAGACTATTGACTTAGATGTATTTGACTATAAATCAGATGAAATTGAAGAAAAGCATAATATAGAGTCAAATACTAAGACTGTAGCTTTTGCTGGAAACTTAGATAAAAATAAAAGTAGATTTATATACGATATGAATAAACTACAAATTAAAGGGCTAAAGTTTAACTTATATGGACCTAACTATAGTCATGAAAATTATCAATGTGGTAATGTAGAATATAAGGGTATATGTACTCCTGAACAACTAACTAGTGTGCTAAATGAAAGCTTTGGATTAATATGGGATGGAGAAAGTTTAGATACTTGCACAGGAATAATTGGAGAGTATACAAAGTATAATAATCCACATAAGCTTTCGTTATATATAGCTTCTGGTATACCAGTTATTGTATGGAAACAGGCAGCTATATCTAAATTTGTTGAGATGCATAATATAGGAATAAGTGTTGAAAGTCTAAATGATTTACAATATAAGATTGATGCTTTAGGAGAAGAGGATTACTCAGATATGGCAAGGAATATAAATGATTTGAGACATAAGGTTTCAAAAGGATACTTTATAAAAAGAGCAATGAAGAAAATAGAAGAAGACATAAAAAATAACAAGGAGGTATAGTTATGAAATTTAAATATATTATTGTTGGAGCTGGTCTTGCGGGATTAACAATAGCAAATCGAATAGCAAATGAAATGGATGAGCATGTTTTAATTATAGAAAAGAGAAACCATATAGGTGGAAACTGTTATGATTACTATAATGAAGAAGGAATCATGATACATAAATATGGACCACATATATTCCACACAAACTCTAAAAAAGTATGGGATTACCTAAGTAAGTTTACTAAGTGGAATTACTATCAACATAGAGTATTATCATATATAGATGGAAATAATATACCTATGCCAATTAGTTGTGAGACTATAAATGCTCTTTATAATTTAAATCTTTCAACTAATGAAGTAGAACAATACTTAAGAGATAAATCTTTAGAAATTGAAGAAATAAAAAATTCTGAAGATGTTGTATTGAGTAAGGCAGGAAATGAGATATATGAAAAATTCTTTAAACATTATACAAAGAAACAATGGGATGTATATCCAAATGAATTAGATAAATCAGTTATATCTAGAATTCCAGTAAGAACAAATAGAGATACTAGATATTTTGCGGATAAATATCAAGGTATGCCGAAATATGGTTATACAAAAATGTGCGAGAATATGTCAAATAACCCTAAAATACATATAATGCTAAATACAGATTATAAAGATATAATAAGTGATCTAAAATATGATAAATTAATATATACTGGTCCTATAGACTATTTCTTTGATTATAAATATGATAAGCTTAAATACAGGAGTTTGGAGTTTGAATTAGAAACTATTGATACAGAATCTTATCAAGATGAATCTGTTATAAATTATCCTAATGATTATGATTTTACAAGAATTACTGAGTATAAAAAACTAACTGGTCAATTAAATCATAAGACAACTATAGCAAGGGAATATCCAAAATGGGATGGAGAACCTTATTATCCAGTACCGCAAAAAGAAGCTATGGATCAATATAATAAGTATAAGCAAGAAGCTGATAAATTAGACAATGTTATTTTTGTTGGTAGACTAGCACAGTATAAATATTATAATATAGATGCAGTAGTTGAAACAGCACTTGATATATTTGAAGATAGAATAAAAAATATATAATATAAAAAAAAGTCTATAATTTTATAGACTTTTTTTATACAAAAAATACATTATAGTATTATTTTTTGTATAAATATGATATATTTATATATGATTAAAATAACATACCTATGTAATAATGGAGTCGATATAGTAGAAAAATACTAATAGTTTGTCGACTAAATACAAATAATATTTAGACAAGAATATAAAAATTATTAAGGGAGGATATTGAATGGAATCATATATGTCAAAGAATACTATTATTTCTAAAGAAAATGATGAAAATAAGAATGAATTTCAAGTGAAATTAAATAAAAATATGTTTTATGATTTTTGTAAGCGTAGTTTTGATATTATAGGGTCAGTCTCTGGTTTATTAATTGGAATACCATTTATGATAATCTTTGGATTATTAGTAAAGCTTGAAGATGGAGGACCAATTTTATACAAACAAGAGCGATTAGGTAGATCTGGAAAAGTATTTTATATATATAAGATTAGATCTATGAGGATTGATGCTGAAAAAATTGGTGGAGCACAATGGGCTCAAAAAGATGACCCTAGGATAACTAAAACAGGTAATTTTATTAGAAAAACAAGAATAGATGAAATACCTCAATTGTTGAATATATTAAAAGGTGACATGAGCATTATTGGACCAAGACCAGAGAGGCCAGAGCTAACAAATCAATTTGAAGAAGAGATACCTGGATTTATAAATCGATTAGTTATTAAGCCAGGTCTTACAGGATGGGCACAAGTAAATGGTGGATATGAGATGACACCTAAGGAAAAGTTAAAGTGGGATATAAATTATATAAATAATATGAGCTTTGTAATGGACATAAAAATAATATTTAAAACAGTAAAGGTAGTATTTACTGGTGAAGGAGCACGATAATATTAAGCAAGTCACATAAATATTAAATTAGGATTGTATAAAAAAAGTAAAGTCAATTTTGACTTTACTTTTTTTATATAAAATATTAAATATATTATGGTGTATACATTTTATTTTTGAAAATAAAGTCATGTAGTATTGGAATACATTTATCTTCATCAAATCTAACTACCCATCCTGCATCTTCATATATGCCTTGCTCTGAATATTCTAAAATAGGGAATTCTAACTGCTTTATATCAAAATCTCCTATACCAAGCACAGTAGAACCTGTTTTAAGTATGGCTCCTGGCTTCATATTTGTCTTAATATGAGGTAGCACACCATCTATTAAAGAGTTATATTTTGTAAATGGTAAAGAAGTTAATTTATTAAGTGTAGCTTGTAATATTTTTCTTTGACGCTCATCTCTATCAAAAGCAGTATCATTTTTTCTGATTCGAGCATATGCTAGTGCTTGATATGCATTTAGAGTTTGCGTACCTGGAGATTCTACATAATCAATAGGACCTTTTTTATCATACTTTCCTAAGTAATAAGTTTCGATAGTGAAATAACGAAGTTCTTCTAATTCTGAAGCAGAAACATCAACCTCTATTCCTCCAATTACATCTAATACAGACATAAATGAGTTGAAATTAACAACAACATAATCTTGTATATCTAATTCAAAATTTTCCTCAACAGTTTGTAATAATAGACTTATACCTCCATATGCATATGCATGAGTAAGTTTTTCTTTTCCACGACCCTTTATATTTACATATGTATCTCTAGCCAAAGATGTTAATTTTAAACTCTTACTATTGCTATCTATCGTTAAAATCATCATAGCATCTGACCTAGAAACTTGTTCCTTATCAGTTGTATCGACACCAACTAAAAGTATATTATGTATACCTTTTTCTGATTTATAGTCGCTACTACTTACTATTTTCTCGCTGTCACTATCACCCTCGTGTATAGTGCTTAATTTATAATACATATACCCAAATGCTGTAGCTGGTATAATAATTACTAAAGCTAACAAGAAAACAACCAGTTTTTTTAGATTTGACAAACTTATCACCTCTTCTTATTTTTGTATGATATAATTATATAAAATAAAGTAGGTTTATTCAATATAATAAATTATTATATTGAAATAGTGGTATATTATATAGAATAAAAGCTTAATAGATCGAATTAAATAATATATTGATAAAAAAAAACATATACTGTATAATGGTTTGTATTTGAGTAAATATTATACATATTTTAACCATAAAATAAAAAAACATAAGTGAGAAGGTGAATTGATGAAAAAAATTCTTTTTATTGCAACGGTTCAAAGTCATATAATGAATTTTCATATACCATATATAAAAAGATTTCAAAAGATGGGATATGAAGTTCATGTTGCAACTAAATTAGATTTAGAAAAATATAGGACCTTGGATAAAGACTTAGGTACAGTAGTGTGGAAAAATATAGATTTTTCAAGAAATCCAATATCAATGGATTTGATAAAGTCATATAAACAGTTAGATTTATATTTAAAACAAAATAAGTTTGACTTAATCCACACACACACACCGATAGCTGCATTTATTGCTCGTTTAGTAGCAAAAAATAATAATTTTAGCCCTATATTATATACGGCTCATGGGTTCCATTTCTTTAAAGGAGCACCTATTCAAAATTGGATTATATATTATCCTCTAGAAAAAATAGCTTCAAGATGGACTGATGGAATAATTACTATGAATGAAGAAGATTATTCTAGAGCCAAATCTAAATTTAAAAATAGAAGGTGCAATATCTACAAAATAAATGGAATAGGTGTAGATTTAGAAAAATATACAAATAATAAAGATAAAGCAGAAAAAAACTATGCTAAATTTAACCTTAAAGAAAATGATTTTGTAGTATCTATAATAGGAGAAATAAATAAAAATAAAAACCAGAAAATGATAATTGATGCAGTTGAAATTCTTAGAAAGAAGGACAAAAACATAAAGTTACTCATAGTTGGAGAAGGGGATATGAGTAAAGATATAGAAAAATATATTTATGATAATAATTTAGATGATGCAATTCAAATGTTAGGTTTTAGAAAAGACATACCTGATATATTAAACATTAGTAACATAATAGTATCTTGTTCATATAGAGAAGGCTTACCAAAGAATCTTATTGAGGCTATGTCTGCTAGAAAACCTGTTATCTGCACAAATATACGAGGAAATAAAGATTTAGTGGATAATATGGAGAATGGAATTTTAGTAGATATAGATGATGTTGATAATATGGCTAACTCGATAGAACTTTTATATGATGATAAATCATTATTAGAAACTATGGAGCGACAAAGTTATGAAATTTCTACTAATTATTCTCTTGATAAAGTTATATGCCAAATGGATAAAATATACTCAGAGTATTTATAAATGTAAGTTAAAGGAGAATTAGAATGAAGAAAATTATTCATATAATAACTGGGCTTGACAATGGTGGAGCTGAGATGATGTTATATAAGTTATTATCTAATATAGAAAAAGGCAAGTATGATATAGAGGTAGTATCTATGACAGATGAAGGTTTTTTTGGGAGTAAAATAAAAGACCTTGGAATTAAGGTTCATACACTTGACATGAAAAAGGGAATTCCTACTATTTCAGGTATTAAAAAAGCAGTAAATATTGTAAAAGATGCTGATGTTGTACAAACATGGATGTATCATTCAGATTTACTAGGGCTAATTGTATGCAAAATTGCAGGTATCAAAAAATTGATTTGGGGAATTCATCATAGTAACTTAGATAAAGATAAAAATAAAAAATTAGTGCTATTAGTTGCCAAAGTTAATAGCATGTTATCTAAATATACTTACAAAATAACAAGTTGTAGTACTTACGCTACTAAAGTTCATATTGACTTTGGATATGATGAGAGCAAGTTTGTAAATATACCAAATGGATTTGACTTAGATATGTACTATAATAGAGAAGGTTCCAGAGAGTCAGTTTGCAGAGAATTGAATATTGATAGCAATAAAAAGATAGTGTGCCATGTTGCTAGATGGGATATATTAAAAGATTATAAAACCCTTACAACATCGCTAGGGATAGTATCTAAGGAATTAAAAGATGTTGAGTTTATTCTTTGTGGAGGCAGTATCGATAATAATAATATTGAGTTAAAAGACCTACTAAAACAAAATAATATATCTAAAAATACTCATTTATTAGGTATACGAAGTGATATACCTAAAATCATGTCAGCTGCTGATATATTTGTTCTTTCATCGAGTGGAGAGGCATTCCCAAATGTTATTGGAGAAGCTATGGCATGTGAAACGCCATGTGTAGTAACCGATGTAGGAGATTGTAAGTACATTGTAGATCAATATGGAACAGCAGTAGAAAAACAAAATCCAACAGAGTTAGCTAATGGAATAATTAATATGTTAAAACTTGGGGATAATGAATTGATAAATCTTGGAATTAAATCAAGAGAGCGTGTAATTGATAATTTTGAGATAAGTAAAGTAGTAAATATGTTTGAAAATTTATATAAGTAAAGCATATTTATAATTAAAGAAAGGAATAAGTTTTATGAATATAAAAGATTTAAAACAGTACTTTAAAACAAATGACAATCATAAATCAAAATTGTACCTATGTATTATTGTACTGACTTTAGTTATGCTAAATTTATTTATAGATAATAAAAATATTAGTTATGCACTAATATTTACTATTTTTTTAATTTTAAATATATCACTAATTTCTAATATGAAATATAAAAATAAGCTAATTATATATATATTTATGATATCATTTTTTATTAAATCCATATATGCATTGTTTATGTTAACGACATCTAATTATCCTTTTGTAGATAGTCTTACATACTTACATCACTTGGAAATAATGAAGAAAAATAGTGGTATACAAAGTTTTAATGCAGTTTATCATGTGGCTAGCTCATTGCATGTCGGTTATCATTATTTTATATATATAATTGACCTGGTATTTAAAAATAACTATGCATTATATATGAGTAATATTTTAATGTTTCAAGCATCAGCTGTCTTATTATTGAACTATTTAACAGATAAAAAATTCAAAGAAAAGATTATAAAAATAGTAGTTATATGTTCACTACTAAGTTTTAATATGGTAATTTTTACGTCAAGTATATTAAAAGATTCACTTGTTTTATTTACTGTTATGCTATCTATATATATGTATAATAGATACCGATTATCTGGTAAGAAGATAAATATAGTACTTCTATTTTTAGCATTAATAGTGCTGTTACTTACAAGAATATACACATGTGTAGCAATGGTTATAGCGATATCTATTGATTATATGATAACATCAGATGTTATATCAGAAAAAATAAGAACTATTAAATTTAACAGAAAAAGTATTGGAATATCAGTAGTCTCTATTATTGTAGGATTTATTATAATAAGGTTTACTAGTATATGGATGTATGTAATTGCTATCTCTAATTCAATGAGAAGTGCATTATATGACATACCAGGATTAGTTATTGGAACTATAAAAGAGATAGTAAGGACTTTCTTAAGTCCACTACCTTGGAACGTATTAGACTCATTTGATGTATATACAATAACGGCTATAGATTCTACTCTGGCTTTGATATTTGTATTTACATTATTAATGCTGATAATAAAAATTATTAAATATAAGCATGTTAGAAATATCACGCTAATTTATGTTATTCCGATAATTATCCAAGCTTCAATATTAGGAATTACATATGATACTGGTTCTGTAAGGCAAAGAATAGGTGTATTTTTATTTATTCCGTTATTATATTGCATAGGGTATTATTACAATGATAAATTAGAAGATAAAGGAATTTATAGAAAATAAAATCATTGTTACTTAATATAAGGAGATTTAAAATGAAGAATAATAAGATAGCGTTATTTATACCTACATTAGAAATTGGTGGAGCTGAAAAAGTAATGATAAATCTGGCTAAAGGGTTTAGTGAATTAGGGTATGATATAGATATTATATTAGTTAAGGCTAAGGGAGATTATCTAAAGCAGGTACCTAAGTCTGTTAATATAGTAGACTTAAATTCTAAATCTGCCATGGCAAGTATTAGTTCATTAACCACATATTTAGTTAATGCAAAGCCATATGCACTAATATCTGCGATTGAAAACTGTAATGTCGCAGCTTTAATTGCAAAAAAAAGAGCTAAGGTTGATACCAAGGTAATTGTAACAATACATACAACATTAAGTAGGATATTAGAAGATGTCAAGAATATAAAAGTCAAGTTAAATATGATTTTACAAAAAAAATTGTATAAAAGAGCTGATAAGATCGTTGCTGTGGCGAATAATACAGCTGAAGATGCGGCAAAAGTATTGGGAATTTTGAGGGATGATATTGATGTCATTTATAATCCTATAATAAATGATGAATTAATTAATAAAAGCAAAGAGAATGTTAGTGGTAAGTTTTTCAACCAAGAAGGAGTTAAAAATCTATTAGCGGTAGGAAGATTAAATGAAGCAAAAGGATTTGATACTTTAATAAAGGGATTTAACTTATTATTAAAACAAAGAACGGACGTAAGATTAACTATATTAGGGGAAGGCGAAAAAAGGCCTGAATTAGAACAAATAATTGATGAATTAGGAATTAACGATTATGTTGATATGCCAGGTTTTTGTGAAAATCCATATGCATATATGAGTAAGTGCAGTATATTTGTATTATCATCTAAATGGGAAGGTCTATCTAATGTTATTATAGAAGCTATGTCTTGTGGAGCTAGAATCATATCTACTGATTGTAAAAGTGGACCAAAGGAGATTTTAGACAATGGAAGGTATGGTAAATTAGTGCCTGTAGGTGATGAGCAAGAAATATGTAAAGGGATAATAGAGGTATTAAATAACGATATAATATTTGAAGACTATAATAACCATCTCGATAAATTTAAATTTGATAAAATAATAAATGAATATATAGAATTGATATACAATAAATAATATAAAGTATTACTGATAACTTAGATTTTCAGTAATACTTTTTTTAGAATATATATTTATAAATAATAAAATATATACTCTAAATATAATAATATTTAACAAAATCCCCAATATATACATATTAATTACTATGAGACAAAAAAAGGAGGATTAACATGTTATCAATAGAAAAACGAATCATAGAGGAAATAGATCCGTTATCAAAATATATCATAAACTACCCCGTGATAACAAACAAAAACACCCCCATAATAAACTACCTAAACCAAACCATAGAACAAGACATAAAAGCCTTCAAAGAAGCTAGAGAACACCAGATACACTACGAAACAATCAAACCAACCGGATTTCACTATATAACAATGACAGAATACAGAACACCACTAAACCAAAATAAAATCCTAAGCATAGCCATAGAATTCTCACAACTAATAGGAATCTATGACATCACCTACATCAAATCCTACAACTACGATTTAAATATAGAAAAAGAAATAAATTTAAGTGACATATTTTTAAAAGAAATAGACTATATAGAATTAATAAACAATGAAATAATAACACAAATAAAAGCGAACCAACCACACTATGAATTTTCAAGTGAAGACTTCGTAGGCATACTAGATAGCCAAGTATTCTACCTAGAAGAAGATGGAATTACAATCTGCTTCTCAAGCTATGAGATGGATATGTATTGCCCAGAAGTATTTGAATTCAAAATACTCTTTGAAGATTACGAAGACTATCTAAGTAATTACACTCTAAATAATTTATACATGCCTTGCTAATAAATTTTAAGGGAGGAGAGTACAGAGTGAAAGAACTAAAACCTTATGATAGAGAAGCAGCTGCAGCCTATGCTAAAAAATGGGCTCTAGGACACAACCCTAATTACAAAAATTACGAAGACTGGGGAGGAGATTGTACAAATTTTATATCACAAGCTGTACACGCAGGGAAAATACCATTTGACCATATAGGAAATGATGTACTAACTCAGTGGTACTGGTATAGTGATAAATCAAGAACTCCATCTTGGACTGCAGCAGAACCATTCTATAAGTATATAAGTAGAAATAACACAGAAAATACTCAAAACTTTGGAATATACACAAGACCAGCTGAGTACAACGAGCTTGAGCTTGGTGATATAGTCCAGTTGACTTATGAAGGAAGCGCTTTCCATACTATGATAATTACAGAAGTTATACTGGAGGGAGACTATTTGATAGATTACTTAATAAGTCAACACACCTATGACCTACAAAACTATCCCTTAAGTCTAAAAACAGAAGGAGAAAGAAGATATATAAAAATACTAGGATATTATGATTATTAGTTATTTATTATTAAACTAAAATAGAGTATAGCTATGTATTACTAATAGCCATACTCTATTTTATAATCCAAACTACTTATAATTGAGCTAAGCAAATTTTTTATAAAACTCAGAAGAGTTAATAGTCTCTAAATTATTAATAAATAAAACCTCACTAATTCTACTATTTTCCTCAAGGTATTTATAAACATCCATATTGTAATACCTAGGGTCAACAATATGTATCTTACTATAATTAGAAGTTAAAAAAGGTACAAAATTATGAGCGAAAGAATCCTTAAAAATTAATATTTCCTTAGAAATTTTAGGATTTCCATTAATAACAGCAATAGCAGGATCACCATGTAAGAAATATTGATACTTGTTTTTGCCATCAAGTTTACTATCATCATAAAGTGTATCAAAGCTCTTATCTAAATCTATACTTACTTTGAAATCATCAAAATCTTTATAAGCATAGATATTATCATCCTTAATCTGAGGCAATAAAGCCTTAGAATAATAGCTACCATAAAAACCTTCAGCTACCTTAGTAGGAGTATTTTTAATATCCATATGATACATATCTTTATAAGCTAAATAAGCTCCCAACTGAGTCCAATGGTGGTCAGTATTAAAGTAAATATAATCATCCTTATTATTATTAAGGATATTATAAGGAGTATAAAAGTCTATATAAGTATCATAATCAGATTTATCTATATTATTATTAACTTCTTTATTAGATACAATCAGATTTTCTATATAACCAAGTACATCTTTTTCATCGTCATAGATAGCATACTTAGGAAGTGTATCTCCATAAAATGCTATAGAAGTAGGAATTATCATCAATCTAGATGAAACTCCAACTCTATTATACAAATCTCTAGCAAAAATTGTTACCTGGGAAATATTTTTATCAATTATATCCTTATTAAAAATAAATTTCTCCATAAGTCTACCATCTTTACCAATATAAATATCTCTAAACTCACGATTTCCAATAGCATAACTGTAACTATTCTTTATTTCAATAAAATCCGTCCTAAAAGGAAACTGGTCAGCGCTATACTTGTCAAAATTTTTCATGAAAGATCCATTACTAATGCTATCCATAGACAATTTTGGAAGTTGAGCTAAAATTTTATTTTCAACTTGGCTAACTTTTTTATCTGGAGTGACTATATTAATGATAGGAAATATAAAAATAAATCCTAAAAATAAAATAATTGTAGCGTATTTTAAAAAGTTATCTTTTGTAAATTTCACAAAATCACCTACCTAGAATCTAAAGTATAAAAAAGGATTAAAGGTAGAATCTACTAAAAATGCCGTAGAAACCACCAATCCAAAAGCTAAAGCAAAGAATTTAATATATTGATATTTATCAAGAATATTTTTAAACACAGGTGTAGAAGCTACAATAGCTATTATTAAAAGAGCTAAATTTGGAACTAAGTAATAATAAAAAGTCTTATCAAAAATAACACTATCTAAGTTAAACATAGTACCTAAGTAACCAAATACACCACTAAGTTCAGTAATATCAAATAACACAAATCCAATTATAACTAAAAGCATAGTGTAAATATGTCTAATAAAATTAGGGCACTTATCAAGCAAGTTTAAAACGACTAGTTTTTCAAGTGCTAAGATAATACCAAAATAAAGTCCCCACAGTATAAAGTTAAAGCTAGCGCCATGCCAAAGTCCAGTTAAAAACCAAACTACGAAAATATTAAATAGCCATCTACTTTTAGAACCTCGATTACCTCCAAGTGGAATATAAACATAATCTCTAAACCAAATGCCTAAAGACATATGCCACCTTCTCCAAAACTCCGTAATAGATTTTGATATATAAGGGAAATTAAAGTTCTCCAAAAACTCAAATCCAAAAATCTTTCCAAGACCAATAGCCATATCAGAATACCCAGAAAAATCAAAGTAAATCTGAAGAGTAAAGCATATAATACCAAGCCAAGCAGTACCAACTGACAAGCTACTATAAGGCATATCTTTAATAGAAAACCAAATAACTCCTAGATTATTTGCAATAATAACTTTTTTAGAAAGACCAAATATAAATCTACAGATACCTTCATATATCTTATCAAAGTCACTCCTGCGATTATTAAGATCTTTAGCAATATCAGCATATCTGACAATAGGTCCTGCTACTAACTGAGGAAATAATGTTACATATGTTGCCAAGGAAATAATATTTTTCTGAACAGGAGCCTCATTTCTATAAACATCTATAGAATAAGACATAGTTTGAAAAGTATAAAAACTAATTCCAATAGGTAAAGTTATATTTAATAAAGGGAGATTAGTATTAAAAATATTATTAGATATAGAGATTAAAAAATCACTATACTTAAAAAATCCTAATAAACCTAGATTAACAACAATAGATGAAATTAATGCAAGTTTTGATTTAAGACTTCCTCTATATTTGTCTATAATTATTGCATGAGTATAATCAACCACGCTAGAAAATAGCATTATAAATATGTATATAGGCTCTCCCCATGCATAAAAAATCAAACTAAAAATTAAAAGAGTAAGATTCTTTAACTTAGAAGGAGAGATAAAATAGCAAAATAAAACTAAAGGTAAAAAATAAAATAAAAATGTAATACCACTAAAAACCAAAATAATCACCATCTTTTATATATATTAAGAAGGCTTTCTGTAAAAAATCTACAGAAAGCCAAACTATATTAAGTATTTATTATCGGAAATACTTAATTACTTACTTATAACTGACAATATTGTTTTTTCTATATTAGTTGCATTTTTAGCTGAAATTAAGTAAACATAGTTACCTTTTTTCTCAATTATAGTATTAGCTGAATAATCAGCATTTTCCTCTGCACCGTATCCGTCACCAAAAGGTCTAACTATCATATCTTCTTTGTAATTCTCAAGAGTCGTGTAGATAGCATCAGGGTCTTCTGTCTTTATAACAATAACATCTTCAAGACGAAGGTTTATAGCAGCCTTAATTATGAAACCTTCCGTTATTTTGTCTTGTACATCATTGAAGTAGTCAAAGTTACTTATTTCATAAGGCATAGATTGCTCTACAAGATCACTACTTGACTCTATAGCCTTTTGAATTTGAGATACAGGAACATCTTTATATTCGTTACTTCCCTTAGATGAACATCCTACCATACCCATTGTTAATACTAATGATAGTATTAATATAATTTTTTTCATGAGTAACCTCCAAATTGTCATTATTTAATTTCTATTCGCCAGGTTTACAAATGTTTTGCAAATACATGGCTTAAAGCGAATTTTTTATTATATTAAGTTTACTATATAATAGAAGAAAAATAAACGATTTTACTCATATTATACCTATTATTTAGACTAATAATTCAATTATTTGATAATAATAATCTTTAAAGAGGTGATTAGTGGTGAATATACCAAAACATGTTGGAATTATCCCTGATGGAAATAGGCGTTGGGCCCAGGGGAAAGGTATGACTAAGGACAGAGGATATGAGTGTGGACTAGATCCAGGACTAGAAGCTTATAGAGCATGTAGAGATAAGGGAGTTGAAGAAGTAACTTTTTATGGGTTTACTACAGATAATACAAGAAGACCATCTTATCAGACAGAGGCTTTTACCAAAGCCTGTGTAGATGCAGCAAATCTATTAATAAATGAAGGCGCTTCATTTTTAGCAGTTGGGAATGCAAAGAGCCCTATGTTTCCAAAAGAATTGCTTCCTTATACAACAAGGAGTGAAGGAAAGCCGGGTCAAATAAAAGCAAATTTATTAGTAAACTATGGATGGCATTGGGACCTTAATACTTTAGCTGATGCCGAAAAAGTAAACAAGAATAATATTCAAGAAAATATACAGTCATTTGATGTATCCAGATTAGATTTAATAATAAGATGGGGTGGAAGAAGAAGACTAAGTGGATTCTTGCCAGTACAGTCTATTTATGCTGATTTTTATGTTGTTGATGATTTTTGGCCAGACTATAAAAATATTCATATGGATGAAGCATTTACTTGGTATAAAGATCAAGATGTAACTTTAGGAGGATAGTCTAGGACTATTGAAAAATGCCTTTTTTGATGATAGAATATAGAAATATATAACTAAACTTGATGAAAAATTAAGACTTTTGCTTAATTAAGTATAGAAAGGTGAAAAAATGGCGAGGGATAATAGAAGAAGAACTACTCAAAAAAGGCGTCCTAAAAAAAGAAAAATAAATAAAAAGAAAATAATAGTATTAGCAGTAATGATTTTTGCTTTTGTATTTGCTCTAACAAAAATTACTCAGACGACGACAACTTTAGTAAAGAATTTCTCTGCTATAGTAAAAGGATCTCAAGATAAAGAAAGTGAAGAAGCTGAAAAATCAAGTGAGCAGTTTGATTTATCTTCAGAAGCAAAAAAAATTGATAAGAAATTTACAATTTTAGTAGATCCAGGACACGGAGGAAATGATGTAGGAACAATTTCTTCAAATAAAGCTAAGGAATCTTATGAGAAAGATATTACTCTTCAAATAGGAAAAAACATTGCTAGTAGATTATCAAAGTATAATGATATACAGGTTATGATTACAAGAACAGAAGATAAATATGTTGGACTTGCAGAGAGAGTACAGATGGCAAATGGTCAAAATGTAGACTTAACAGTATCTATTCACCTTAACGGAGAGTCTGGAGGAAATACTGCTAATGGTCTAGAGACTTATTACAGAAAAGGTGCTACAGATACTTCTAAAGAACTTGCCCAAGCTGTACAAAGTTCAATAGTATCGTATATAGGTGTTAGAGATAGAGGTATAAGAGAAGAGAACTT
This sequence comes from Romboutsia weinsteinii, assembly GCF_002250835.2. Classification (GTDB taxonomy): domain Bacteria; phylum Bacillota; class Clostridia; order Peptostreptococcales; family Peptostreptococcaceae; genus Romboutsia_A; species Romboutsia_A weinsteinii. Next base: position 7,899 of record NZ_NOJY02000013.1, on the reverse strand, counting down.
TGAAGTACTAAAGACAACGGCCATGCCAACTATATTAGTAGAATGTGGCTTTTTAACTAATCCAGAAGAAGAAAAAAAATTAAAAGATAGTGCTTACCAAGATCAAATGTCAGAGGCAATTGTTCAAGGGGTATTATCATATTTAGATAATAAGAAATAAAAGATAAAAGCCCTAGGTAATCCTAGGCTTTTTTTATTTTAAAATTCAAATAAACTAAATATAGCAATATAACTATTTTTTATATACTATTATCAATTGATAAAAAAATAATCGTGGCGTATAATGTAAATATATGGAACAAGAATCAACTGTGTGTAGGGGCTAATATGAAGAAAAATAAAATAAGATTTGGTATAATAATTGGGATAACGCTACTCTGCTTAGCGACAATAGTAGGTTTTATATATATAAAAGAGGTAGTAAATAGTGTAACAAATCAAAATAATATTTATGTAAAGGAAGTCACAAGACAACTATCAAATAATATTAGTGATAAAATGGATGGAAGCTTAAGGGAACTAAAATTAGTATCCAAGAATCTTACAATAGATTCAAACACTTCTTTTGAATTTATGCAAGAAGAATTACGTAATTTATATGATAGAAGTAATTTTATAGAAATTCTAGTATCAGATATATATGGAAATGCAAAAACAAAAGATGGATTCAATTTATATATAGGTGATAGAGATTATTTTAAAAATACTATAAAGGGAAAGCCAAGTATATCACATCCAATAGAGTCTAAACTTGATGGTAAAGATATAATAGTATACACAATACCAATAATTTACAAAGGAGACGTAGTTGGATTACTTGCAGGTCTTTGTGATGCAGAATCAGTTATGAGGCCTATATCAACTAAAATATATGATGAAAATAGGTGTACTTTTATAATAAGTCAAGGTGGGAAAATAATTCACTCTAATCATGCTGAAGATGAAAATAAGAGACACTTTGATGAAGATATCAAAAATAAGTTTTTAGAAAAATTAAGCTTAGAAGATACCGGTTCAGGTAAAGAAGATATTAAAGGTGAGCGAAAGTACATAGGTTATTCAAAAATAGAGGCAACAGAAGACTGGTATATAGTAACCTCAGTTCCAGAGGGATCAGTATTTGTAGATACAGAGAATATAATTCAAAATACTACAAATATTTTGGTAGAAGTTTTAATTGTGACTATGCTAGTTATCATATATATAATAGGTTCAAGGGTAGCAAATGATATAAAGCTTGAAAAAGCTAACTATGAAGATAATCTAACTGAAATTAGCAATTATGATAAATTTATAATAGATTCACAAAACAGCTTATCAGGTGATAATGAAAATAAAAAACAGTGGATTTTAGTATGTTTCGATATCGTAAAATTTAGGCTTATAAATGATATATATGGATACAAGGTTGGAGATGAAATACTAAAAAGTATATCAAATAACTTGAAAACAAACTTTAAAGAAGAGGCAGTATATGGAAGATTAAGTGGAGATATATTTGCACTACTTATAAAGGAAGAAGAAATAATAGATGATTTACCTAATTTAGTTAATACCATAAAAAATAAAATTGTAAACATAGACTGTGAAGAAAAGTTTAACAGAAATATTAATATAGACGTGTATATGGGGATTTATTTTGTAGAAGATAAGGATACTAATATAAAAGATATTATAGGTAACGCTGAGATGGCAAGAATTAAGTCTAAGGAAGTTACCACAACAAACTATGTAGTATTTGATGAGAATATAAAAGAAGAAAAACAGATATTGATGCAAATAGAGCAAGATTTATTTTCTGCAATAGAAAAACAGCAGCTTAAAGTATACTATCAGCCTAAATATGATTACTCTAAAGAAAAAATAGTAGGTTTTGAATCATTAATAAGGTGGCAGCATCCTACTATGGGAATGGTTAGTCCTTTAAAATTTATACCTATAGCTGAAAAGAATGGTTTTATAAATGAAATAGGAAAATGGATAATTGAAGAAGTATTTTCTACTTTAAGTAAGTCAATATTAGAAGATCTCGATATTGTACCTATATCAATTAATTTATCTAGAGTAGAACTTTATCAAGAACATATTGTAGAATATCTAGAGAAGATGTTAAAAAAATATAATATACCAAATGAATTAATTGAAATAGAAATCACTGAGACTACAACTTTAAATGATGTAGATTTTATAAGTCAAAGAATTAGAGAAATTAAAAAATTAGGTATAGCAGTATCTATGGATGATTTTGGAACTGGAAACTCAAATTTTAGCAATCTAAAGAATATACCTATAGATACACTAAAAATTGATAGGTCACTTTTATTAGATATAGAAGAAAGTAGCAAAGCAAAACTAATGGTAAAATCAATCATAGATTTATGCAAAGCTTTAAATTTAAATATTGTATGTGAAGGTGTAGAGAATATTAGCCAAGTATATATATTAAAAGAAATAGGCGTAGATATAATACAAGGTTATGTTTATTCAAAGCCTATAAGTTTTGAAGAATATAAAATACTTTTAAATAAAAAGGGAAGGTCTCAAATTTAAATATTTGAGGCATTCCCTTTTGTAACCTAAATTGCATATCTGGGGGGATAATATGAACTTTTTATTTGGGGAAGAAAAAGTTGATAATTTTAAGGAATCAAAAAACTATGAAAATAGTTTAGCAATTGAGACAAAGAAAAATAATGGAATTTACTATACTCCTAAGGTAATAGTGGATTATATATTAAATAAAACTATAGAAAATCATGATATATTAAAAAATCCATATCCAAGAATAATAGACTTAGCTTGTGGATGTGGAAACTTCTTATTAGAAGTATATGATATTTTATACAGTAAACTTGAGGCAAACATTTTCGAATTAAGCCGAATTTATGGAAGTGACTACTGGAAAAAAGAAAATATCCATAACCATATAATTACATATTGCATATATGGTCTAGATATAGATGAAGATGCAGTAGCAATTCTTAAAAATAGCTTAAGAAATAAATCAGAAGATAAAGAAGTAAATAGAATTAATATTTATTGTAGTGATAGCTTAAAAACAAACTGGGACTTTAAGTTTGATTATGTAGTTGGAAATCCTCCATATGTAGGACATAAGTTATTAGATAGGGAGTACAAAAAATATCTATTAGAAAATTATAGTCAAGTATATAAAGATAAGGCGGATTTATATTTTTGTTTTTACAAAAAAATAATAGATATATTAGAAGATGAGGGAGTAAGTAGTATAATAACTCCTAGATATTTTATGGAAAGTCCATCTGGAAAGTACTTAAGAAATTATATAAAAGATAATATAAATATAGAGGAGATGCTAGATTTTCTAGGCGCAAGTGTATTTGGAAATATTGGAGTATCAAGCTGCATAATGACTTTTAGCAAAAAAACAAATAATAACTCATCAAAAATATTAAGAATAAGAGATGAGAACTTAAATATTATAGACACTGATAGTCTAAATACTCTTATAAATGAAGAAAAATTTGAAAAAATTAACTTAAATCAAGATTTAGTAGATGAAGAGTGGGTTATCGTAAATCCTAAAGAGGAACAGTTTTATAAAAATATTCAAAAGAATACTAGCTATACACTAGAAGATATTGCAACAAGTTTTCAAGGAATAATTACAGGCTGTGATAAGGCTTTTATTTTGGATAAAAAAGACCCTAGAGTAGAATGTATAGATGAGTCAATTTTAAAAAATTGGGTAAAAAATAAAAACATAGGCAAATACATAGTAAATGAAAGTAATTATAAATTAATTTATAGTAATGACATAGATATAAATGAAGAAAAGCATAAAAAGGTAATAGATAATTGTATAATAAAATATAAAGGTAAGTTGGAAAATAGAAGAGAGTGTAAAAAGAATATAAGAAAGTGGCATGAACTTCAATGGGGAAGAGAGAAAGCATTATTTGAAAGAACAAAAATAATGTATCCTTATAAATGTAGTGAAAATAAATTTGCAATAGATCATAATAATAATTATTCAAGTGCAGATGTATACTCCTTTTATATAAAGGAGAGTTATAAGGAACAATTTTCATATGAATACTTGGTAGGAATACTAAACTCAAGTGTATATGATAAATACTTTAAAATAACTGCAAAAAAAATCAGCAAAAGTATATATGATTATTACCCTAACAAAGTTATGAAACTAAAAATATTTAAAGATCATAACTACAAAAAAATAGAGTACTTGTCAAAAAATATAATAAATAACTTAATAAACACAAAAGATAAGAAGATAGATAGTACAGATATAAAAAATATGCAAAAAGAGATCAACATATTAGTAAGTCAATCTTTAGAAGTGGAATCACTAATTGAAGATAACTCTCATATAAATAGATAAGACATTTATAAGGGGGACTTTAAATATGATTGACATGAGAATTTCAGAGGCAGAAAAAAAGGTATATATAGATGTTAGTGGATATATAACTAGCAAGGATGCAAGAGATTTTCTAGCTAAATATAAGCAAAAAGCAAAAGGGATGAGAACTACACAATATAAATTAGTAGTTGAGCCATCCATTTTTAGATGTGAAAATGATGATGATATAAGAACTGTATGTATGACTTTTTTTAAACATGGATACAAAAAGATATATATAGTAGACCCGAATAATTATATTATGAATACTTTAGAGCTTGGATCAATGGAAAAGAAAATATTCCAAAAATCCGTAAAAATGATTAATACTAAAGAAGACGCAAGATAATTATAAATTCTGAAAGATATATACTTTTTAGCATCAATATATGATAAAATATAACTTAATTGATATATTATTAACGGAAAACTATTTCCTTGAGAATATCAAACTTAATTTCAATAAAAATTGTTTTTTCACTTGAAATAGTGCACAAATTGTAATATATTTGTTTTGAGGAAAGAGTATATATCTTTCATAAAAATAGGAGATAAATATGAGAGGATTAGTGTTAGAAGGTGGAGGTACTAAAGGTGCCTACCAAATTGGTGCCTACAAAGCATTAAGAGATCTTGGGATGGATTTTCAAGGAGTATCAGGTACATCAATAGGAGCTTTAAATGGTGCTTACATTCTTCAAAATGATATTGAAGTTATGGAAGACATCTGGCTAACATACGACTATACTCATTTCATGAATATAGACGAGGATACTTATGAAAAATTTAAGAATGTAGATTTTACTCCTAAAAATTTCAATGCTGTTATTGAGCTTATGAATAAAGCTAGAAAAAATGAAGGTATAGATATAAGTCCTTTAAGAAAATTACTAGAAGAGACTTTAAATGAAGACTCAATTAGAAAATCAAATAAAGATTTTGGTTTAGTTACAGTTTGGTGGGACAAAAAAATCAGACCTAATCCTTTATACATAGAGGATATACCTAAGGGAAGGCTGATAGATTATTTAATAGCATCATCAAGTTTACCAATTTTTAAGCTTGAAACAATGGATGATAAACTGTTCTTAGATGGAATGTTCTCTGACAATATACCAATAAGTCTTTTAGAAGAAAAAGGCTATAAAGATATAGTAGTTATAAGGCTATTAGATGATTTTCTTGGAAAGATGAATTTAAATAAGCATCAAGATATTAATGTAAAAGCAATCATACCTTCCGAGTATTTAGGAGGATCTTTAAATAAGGACAAGGATAGTGTTAAGAAGAATATTAACTTAGGCTATTTAGATACTATGAAGGCCTATAATAGATACGAAGGATATAAATACTACTTCAATGTAGATTACAAATATGATGAAGATTACTGTTTTGAGAAACTTAGAAAATTAAATAAGGAAACTATAGAAGGATTAAGCTCTATACTTGGAATCAAGAGAGAGCCATCAACTAGGACTCTTATGGAAAACGTAATACCAAAAATAGGAGAAATGTTAGAGCTAAACAAAGAATTCTCATATAAAGACCTATTTTATAGCATATATGAGAAGAAGCTTGAGGAAAGTAATATAAATAGGTTAAGGCTTTATGATTTTAATAAGGTTATAGATGTTGTAAACAAGAATATGTATAACAACAGCAACATAGCCTTAGGTCTAGATACTAAGCCTATTATATCTATGCACAAGAACAAGACTTTAAAGCTATTAACTAGTTGTATCCTAAAAGATATAAGTAATCAAGACTAAAGAGTAATATAGATAACTAGCTAATAAAGTAAAATATACTTTTAGAATAAATTTATTTGGAGGTTTTTTAAAATGGAAAAAATAGTTAGCATAAAAAATGCAAGTGGATTACACGCTAGACCAGCAGGAATGTTTGTTAAGAAAGCTGCTGAATTCAAGTCTACAGTTGAAGTTTTAGCTAAAGGAAAAACTGTAAACGCTAAATCAATAATGGGAATAATGAGTTTAGGATTAGCTCAAGGAGATGAGTTAACAGTTAAAGCTACTGGTGAAGATCAAGAAGCTGCTGTAGCTGCATTAGTTGAATTAGTTGAAGGTGGATTTGGAGAATAATAAATACACTTATAAAGGGTTGTCTTAAATAATTTTAAGACGCCCTATTTTAAATACTAAAAGGTTATAAATCAAGCGAAGCAAATTAAATATTTTAAGCAACGAGATGCGAGCTTGCTGAAGTGGTTCGCCCACACGTGACTCAAGCAGACGTAAGTGCCCAATATGGGTATGGCGACATGAGCGAAGCGAATTTTATTTAGGAGGATATGAGGATCATGTATAAAGGTATAGGGGCATCTCCTGGAATAGCTCTAGGAAAAGCATTAGTAGTAGAACACAGTGAATTAGTTATAGAGAAAAAGCATATAGAAGATGTTGAAGCTGAAGTTTTAAAATTAAACAATGCTGTTGAAGTATCAAGAGAAGAATTAACTAAGGTTAAGGAAAAAGCTTGCCAAGAGTTAGGGGAGCATGAAGCAGAAATATTTGAAGCTCATTTATTAGTTTTAGCTGACCCTGAGTTAGTTGATTCTGCAATAGCTAAAATAAGAGATGAAAAAGTTAATGCTGATTTTGCATTAAATGAAATAAAAGAAATGTTCGTTGGAATGTTTGAAGCTATGGACAATGAATACATGAGAGAAAGAGCTGCGGACATAAAAGACGTTACAAATAGAGTTTTAAGACATATATTAGGTGTTAAAGTTGTTGACTTAGCAGGTCTTGATGAAGAAGTAGTGTTAATAGCGCACGACTTAACTCCATCAGACACAGCTACTATGAACAAGAGCATGGTACTAGGATTCTTAACTGATATAGGAGGAAGAACTTCTCATACAGCTATAATGGCTAGAACATTAGAAATAGCTGCTATAGTTGGTCTTTCAGATATAACTACTACTGTTAAGGATGGAGATTTTATAGTATTCAATGGGGATACTGGTGAAGTTATAGTTAATCCAGATGAAGAAACTAAAGCTAAATATCAAGCTTTAAAAACTGAATTCGAAGATTACAGAAAAACTTTAGAATTATTAAAAGGACAAGCCTCTGTAACTACTGACGGAAGACACGTTGAGTTAGCTGGAAATATAGGAAGTCCAAATGATGTAGAAGGATTAATAAAGAACGATGCAGAAGGTGTTGGTCTTTACAGAACAGAATTCTTATACATGGATAAAGAAGATGCTTTCCCAACAGAAGAAGAGCAATATGAAGCATATAAAGCTGTACTTGAAGGAATGAGTGGAAAGCCTATAGTAATAAGAACATTAGATATAGGTGGAGATAAAGAACTTCCATACTTTGAAATGGAAAAAGAAATGAATCCATTCTTAGGATACAGAGCTATAAGAATATGCTTAGATAGAACTGATATATTCAAGACTCAATTAAGAGCTTTATATAGAGCAAGTATACATGGAAAATTAAGAATAATGTTCCCTATGATAT
>NZ_NOJY02000139.1 GCF_002250835.2 Romboutsia weinsteinii | reverse complement strand
ATATACAACAGTTCAAATGGCAACTACAGATATGGTAGTAGGGCATGGACACCACCAATTATATTATGAAAGTGCAGGAATAATAATAGCACTTATATTACTTGGTAAATATCTAGAGTCAATATCAAAAGGTAAGACAAGTGAAGCGATAAAGAAGCTTATGGGACTTCAGCCTAAAACAGCGATAGTTGTAAAAGATGGAAGAGAAATTGAAACTCCAATAGAAGAAGTAGAGGTTGGAGATGTAATAATAGTTAAGCCAGGTAGTAAGATACCTGTAGATGGGATTGTAATAGAAGGTCATACTTCAGTAGATGAATCAATGCTTACAGGAGAAAGTATACCTGTAGAAAAGAATGTAGGAGATAAAGTTACAGGAGCAAGTATAAATAAAAATGGTAGCATAAAGTTTAGAACAGAAAAAGTAGGTGCAGATACTGTCTTATCTCAAATAATAAAATTAGTTGAAGATGCACAAGGTAAAAAAGCGCCAATAGCTAAACTAGCAGATACTGTATCAGGGTATTTCGTGCCAGCGGTTATAATAATATCTTTGGTATCAGCATTACTTTGGTTTGTAGTTGGAAGTAAGGATTTAGAGTTTGCTCTTACAATATTTATATCAGTGCTTGTAATAGCTTGTCCATGTGCCCTAGGTCTTGCGACACCTACAGCAATAATGGTAGGTACAGGTAAAGGTGCAGAAAATGGAATATTAATAAAAGGCGGAGAAGCATTAGAATTAGCTCACAAGATAGATACTATAATATTTGATAAAACAGGAACTATAACAGAAGGTAAACCTCAAGTTACAGATATAGTAGTAACTAATAGTACAAAAGAAGAATATTTATTAAAAATAGCATCAAGTGCTGAAAAAGGTTCAGAACATCCACTTGGAGAAGCTATAGTAAGATTTGGTGAAGAGAAAAACATAGAATTTATGAAGGTAGAAAAATTCAAAGCTATACCAGGACATGGGATAGAAGTAACTATAGATAATAAAAATGTATTACTTGGAAATAAAAAACTTATGGATGACAGAAAAATAAGTTTAGGAGACTTACAAGGAAAGTCAGATGAATTAGCAACTCAAGGGAAAACACCTATGTATATAGCTATGGAAAATGAGTTATCAGGAATAATAGCGGTAGCTGACGTAGTTAAAGAAAGTAGTAAAAGAGCAATAGAAAAGCTTCACAGTATGGGAATAAAAGTAGCTATGGTAACAGGTGACAATAAAAAGACTGCTGATGCAATAGCTAAAGAAGTTGGAATAGATATAGTACTTGCAGAAGTTTTACCTCAAGATAAATCAAATGAAGTTAAAAAACTTCAAGAACAAGATAAATTCGTTGCAATGGTAGGAGATGGTATAAACGATGCTCCAGCATTAGCACAAGCAAATATAGGTATAGCAATAGGTAGTGGTACAGATGTAGCTATGGAATCAGCTGATATAGTATTAATG
>NZ_NOJY02000138.1 GCF_002250835.2 Romboutsia weinsteinii | reverse complement strand
GCAGAAACCTGTGTTTTTGGTAAACAGTCGCTTGGGCCTATTCTCTGCGGCCATCCGAAGATGGCACCCCTTCTCCCTAAGTTACGGGGTCATTTTGCCGAGTTCCTTAACAACAGTTCTCTGGCTGGCCTTAGGATACTCTCCTCACCCACCTGTGTCGGTTTGAGGTACAGGCACCTTTAACCTCGATAGAGACTTTTCTTGACAGTGTGAAATCAGCTACTTCGCTACTTAATTTCGCTCCACATCGTACCCCAGCATTATTCTGACGGATTTGCCTATCAGAACTGCCTCAATACTTGTCCGCACATAACCAACAGTGCGGTTAGCTTATCCTTCTGTGTCATCCCATTTCTCAAACGGTTATTGGTGGTACAGGAATATCAACCTGTTGTCCATCACCTACGCCTTTCGGCCTCGGCTTAGGTCCTGACTAACCCAGGGCGGACGAACCTTCCCCTGGAAACCTTGGGTTTACGGCCGGTGAGATTCTCACTCACCTCTCGCTACTCATGCCAACATTCTCACTCGTATACTGTCCACATGTCCTTACGGTCATGCTTCAGCCTGTATACGAAGCTCCCCTACCTATCATAATGATATCGTAGCTTCGGTAGTACGTTTTAGCCCCGGAAATTTTCGGCGCAGGATCACTCGACCAGTGAGCTATTACGCACTCTTTAAATGAGTGGCTGCTTCTAAGCCAACATCCTGGTTGTCTGTGCAATCCCACATCCTTTACCACTTAACGTACATTTAGGGACCTTAGCTGACGATCTGGGCTGTTGCCCTCTTGACTATGAATCTTATCACCCACAGTCTGACTCCCAAGTAAAAGAAAACGGCATTCGGAGTTTGATAGTCTTCGGTAAGTGCAATACCCCCTAGGACATTCAGTGCTCTACCTCCGTTTCTCTACGCTTGAGGCTAGCCCTAAAGCTATTTCGGGGAGAACCAGCTATCTCCGGGCTCGATTGGAATTTCACCGCTATCCACAAGTCATCCCCGAGCTTTTCAACGCTCGTGGGTTCGGTCCTCCACGAAATTTTACTTTCGCTTCAACCTGCTCATGGATAGGTCGCCCGGTTTCGGGTCTACGACATGCAACTAAACGCCCATTTAAGACTCGCTTTCGCTACGGCTCCACACCTTAAGTGCTTAACCTTGCTACATATCGTAACTCGTTGGCCCGTTCTACAAAAAGTACGCGGTCACACATAAAAAGTGCTCCCACAGCTTGTAAGTGCAGGGTTTCAGGTTCTATTTCACTCCCCTCCCGGGGTTCTTTTCACCTTTCCCTCACGGTACTATGCGCTATCGGTCACTAGGTAGTATTTAGGCTTGGAGGATGGTCCCTCCTGCTTCCCACAGGGTTTCACGTGTCCCGTGGTACTCTGGATCATGCTAGTAGCTTTCTTGTGTCAATTACAGGGCTATTACCTTCTATGGCGGGTCTTTCCAAACCTCTTCATTTACAATA
>NZ_NOJY02000137.1 GCF_002250835.2 Romboutsia weinsteinii | reverse complement strand
CTATAATAATGCTCCTTTTAGACTATTTTTTATCCAAATCTTCCTGTTATATAATCTTCTGTACGTTTGTCTTCTGGGTTAGTAAACATAGTTTTAGTATCTCTGTATTCTACTACTTCTCCATTTAAGAAAAATGCTGTATCATCAGAAACACGTGCTGCCTGTTGCATATTGTGAGTAACTATAACTATTGTATAATCATCTTTTAAGTCTTCAATTAAATCTTCAACCTTAGCAGTTGATATTGGGTCTAGTGCAGATGTTGGCTCATCCATTAATATTACTTCTGGTCTCATAGCAATAGCTCTTGCTATGCATATACGCTGTTGTTGACCTCCTGATAGTCCTAGTGCAGACGATTTAAGTCTATCCTTAACTTCATCCCATATTGCAGCTCCTTTTAAACTATCTTCAACTATTTTGTCCAACTCTTTTTTATCTTTTATCCCATGTGTACGAGGTCCATAAGCAACATTATCATATATACTCATTGGGAATGGATTCGGCTTTTGAAATACCATCCCTACCTTTGTACGTAATTGAATAACATCCTCACTTATATATATATCTTCTCCATCAACTTCTACTTTTCCTTTTATCGTTACATTATCTATAAGGTCATTCATTCTATTAAGGCATCTTAAGAATGTTGATTTTCCACAACCTGATGGTCCTATTAAAGCCGTTACTTTTTTTTCTTTTATATTCATATTTATCTTTTTTAAAGCTTGATTATCTCCATAAAATAAATCTAGATCACTAATACTTAATTTAGTCCTACTATTTTGATTCATTTTTACACCTCTTATATGTTAATTAATTTTTATAACTACTCTTCAATTCTTATATATTAATAATTTGCTTTATTTAATTTCTTAGCTACTAATTTTGCAATTGCATTTAATGCTAACACCATTACTATTAAAACTATACCTATACTTGCCGCAGTCTGTATATCACCTTTTTCCTTAGTTAAAAGGTAAGCATGAACTGTCAGTGTTCTTGCACTATCAAATATACCTCCTGGCATCTGGGCTACAGTTCCTGCAGTTAATAATATAGCTGCTGATTCACCTATAACACGTCCTACTGATAAAATTATTCCCGATAAAATTCCTGGTATTGCACTTGGTACAACTACTTTATAAAGTGTTTGGAATTTTGTTGAACCTAATGCCAATGATGCTTCTCTGTAACTTTGTGGAACTGTCTTTAAAGCTTCTTCTGTTGTACGTATTATTACTGGTAGTATTATTATTGCTACTGTTAAAGATCCAGAAAGTATTGAATACTTCATCCCAAGTGTAACAACAAAGAAAATTCCTCCAAATAACCCATATACTATAGATGGTATACCTGCTAAACTTTCAGTTGCAAATCTTATTGCTGTTACTATTTTCCCTTTTTTTGCATACTCTTGTAAGTATATAGCTGACAATATACCTATTGGTGTAGCTATAATTAACGAAAGAGCCACTGTATATAATGT
>NZ_NOJY02000136.1 GCF_002250835.2 Romboutsia weinsteinii | reverse complement strand
GGCACGCCGCCAGCGTTCATCCTGAGCCAGGATCAAACTCTTAAATATAAGTTTTGACATGGGCTCAGATACTGTTATATATCTGGCTTTATGTTTGTTTGGTTGTTTCAAATTCTATAAATTAACCTACTGTTTAATTTTCAAAGTTCATTCAAACGACTTTCTTGTCGTTTTACAACTTCTTTAGTATATCAAGTTATTTTTAACTTGTCAATACTTTTTTTGAAATTGTTTTTTGTTGTTTGTCCTTATCTCTTGGACAAGTAATAATATACCATTTATATTTTATAACGTCAATACTTTTTTAAATATTTTTTATAAATTAATTTTAAAATCTCTAAATACCTATGTTTACAGCATTAAATATACTAAGATAGATCTGATAATCTAACATATATCCAGAACTATCTTAGTTAAATCTATTATATATTAATTACCATAATATATTAATCTACTTGAGATAATAATCTTTTAGTTATATCAGAAAGTTTTAACTCTCCTAGTTCTTCATTTGCTATAGCTATTACTACCTTTATAGCATTTTCTGAGTTATCCCATTTATAAGATCTTGCATTTGCTATAGTATCTTCTGGCATAACCTCTTCAAGTTCCATAGCGGCTTCATCAGATATAGTCATATATTCATCAAATAATTCTTCTGAGTCCATAGTATCTATATCATAGTCTTCTTTTAAATAATCATTTAGTGTTTCTACATCTATGCTTAATTGGTAAGCCACTACATCTTCTCTTTTAGTTCCTTTAGAAAGATCTTTCTCTACTCTAAAATCACTATTATCTTCTATTGTAACCTTAATTTCTTCACTATCTACTATTTCATTCCCTAAAACTATGTACATAATATCATCTCCTTGAAATTACTTAGCCATCGCATCAATTAAAGACTCTTTTAAAGACTTTTTAATTCCCTTCTCCTTTGCCACTCTAATTAGATAATAATATCTAGATTTCTTTGCTTCTAATTCATATATAGCAACATCTATTAGCTCAGGATCACTTACGCACTGAAAAAAATTTTCTGCAACCTTTATATCTGCTTGAGCTTCTTTTATATCATTAATTATTGCTTCTTTTTCTTTATCTTTATTAATTTTAAATCTCTTGGACATATTATACCCCTCCTATATTATATATATTATAAACTTTGACAGTTTGTAAGTATCATATACATAATATGGTAAAATATTAGGATATAAATAAAACCTCTAGTGAATATCACTAGAGGTTACTGGTGGGATTAACAGGGCTCGAACCTGTGACCCCCTGCTTGTAAGGCAGGTGCTCTCCCAGCTGAGCTATAATCCCTTACATTTGAGTTGGTGCGCCCAGAGGGACTCGAACCCCCAACCTTCTGATTCGTAGTCAGACACTCTATCCAGTTGAGCTATAGGCGCAAATATTATTTTATTGGAGGCGACACCCAGATTCGAACTGGGGATCAAGGAGTTGCAGTCCACTGCCTTACCACTTGGCTATGTCGCCACAATATTTTTAAATATAAAATGGTGATCCATCCGCGACTCGAACGCGGGACACCCTGATTAAAAGTCAGGTGCTC
>NZ_NOJY02000135.1 GCF_002250835.2 Romboutsia weinsteinii | reverse complement strand
CCTGTATACTGTTCCAAGGCTTAAATTAGGATTATCCTTTTTTAAAGTTTCATAAATATAATCAGCACTAGGATGTACACTGTTATTTAATATTGTATTTAAAATTAGCTCTCTTTGTTTTGAAAATTTCATAGTATCACCTGCTATATAATTATTTATATTTTAAATATACCACATATACAAAATAATAAACATTTATAAAGAAATTAGCACATTTTACTTAATAATAGTTAGATTTATTAGATTATAAAAATCTAATAAATCTAGAAATAATAGTATATTAAGCTATAATATATTATAATGGATAAAATTTAAATAATAATAAAGGTGGGAGATAAACATGGGGGAAAAAGAACTAATTAAAATCGCATGTGATTTTTTAGGGGGAAATAAAATTTTTGATAAACCAATTTTTGGTTTTTGTGATTGTGAAGATGAATATTTTTACAAATTAAAAGACCATGATATAATAGGAGACCACTTTAAGCTTCCAAAACAATGGCTAAGTGAAGGTAAAACAGTAATCTCATTTTTTTTACCTTTTAATGAAACAATACGAAAAAGCAATAGCGTAGATAATCAATTGCCATCAATGGAATGGTCAGATGGAAAAAAAAATGGTCAAAAACTATTAAATGATTTATCAATTTTTTTAAACTCATATCTTACAGAGGAGGGATACAAAAGTATAATTCCATCTATGGATAAAAGTTTTTATAATGAGCAGAAAATAAAGTTTACAAGTAATTGGTCAGAAAGACACGTTGCATTTGCATGCGGCTTAGGGACATTTGGATTATCTAAAGGGATAATAACAGAGTCTGGAATGGCAGGCAGATTCTCAAGTATAGTTACAGAATTACATATACCTAAAAAAGAAAGAAAATATAAAGATGTGTATGAGTATTGTACAAACTGTGGAGTATGTATACATAGATGTCCTGTAAATGCAATAAGTATAGAACATGGAAAAGATCATAACCTTTGCGCCAACTTTTTAGATGAACTATCTGAAAAATCAAATCCATTATATGGATGTGGTAAATGTCAAACTAAGGTACCTTGCGAACATAGCATACCAAAATAGTATTATTTTGTATTTTAATATTATATAGTAGAGAAATCAGTCACATTATGATATTTATATCATAATCTAATATTAGGAGAGGTAATCTTCTGTTGATTATGAGTGGAAAGGTGATCATAAGTGAAATATAAAAATTATTTTATGGGTTTGAACTATTCGCAATTAAATCAGAGTAGAGAAAATGAGAATTATGAATATAGAATTATGAATTCTTGTAATAATCATTCTTGCAAGCACCATTGCTGTAATAAACATGATTCTTGTAAGAACAACTCTTGTAATCATGGATCATGGAGCAATATGAACTGTAGTTGCTGTCGTAAGTGCTGCAAGCGATGCTGTCAAATGGATCATTGGATTATGGATCCATGTAGAAGTAAGTGCCATAAATCTCATTGGAATAAATGTAAAGAATGGAATCCATGCAAAAATAAATGTCATAGATAACATTGCAAGAAATCTATATAATATAAAAAAATGCATCGGAAAAATAATTAATAAAGCTGTAGAAGATATCTTCTACAGCTTTATTAATTATTTT
>NZ_NOJY02000134.1 GCF_002250835.2 Romboutsia weinsteinii | reverse complement strand
AAGTGCAGTAATGTATGTAGCTTATCGATACTAATAGGTCGAGGACTTGACCAATATATATATTTGAGCAACGGGATAAATATGAATGAATATGAATATTTAGACGTTGGCGAAATGAATGTCATGAATTTTAAATGTTTGCAGTTTTTAGAGTATTAACTCTAAATAACTTAATAGAAATATTAAGCATAAGAGATTATGTGGTTACAATAGCAGAGAGGATACACCTGTTCCCATTCCGAACACAGAAGTTAAGCTCTCTAGCGCTGATGGTACTTGGTGGGCAACTGCCTGGGAGAGTAAGACGTAGCCACGTAATCTTTTTTTATGCAGAAATTTATTATACTAATATTAAGACAAGAAGACATGTATTTAGGCATAGTCTTCTTTTTTATTTAAATAAAATGTTAAAATTTTTGGAATAAAAATTATGATTTATATGAATAAATTTAACCCCTTGGTCAATGATTAATATTAAAGGATATAAAGAATCTAGGGGGAAGATATAATGAGAAGAATTTTTTTAGTTGATACAGAAAATGTGAATATAAGAGCTTTATCCGGAGCAAATCTACTTACAGAAGATGACTTAATCATACTATTTGTAACAGAGAGAACTAATAAATATAATTTTTGTGATAAAAACATATCTATATTGAATTCAAAGGCAAAGTTTCAAAAGATGAATGTTATATCCAATGGTAAAAATAGCTTAGATTTTCAATTAGTAAGTTACTTAGGTTTATTAATAGGCAGCACTAAGAAAGATGACTGTGAGTACTATATAGTTAGCGAAGATCATGGATTTTATAGTTCAATTAATCTGCTTACTAATTGCTCTAATCATAGATTAGATCTTATTCCAAACCTTAGAACAGTGGTAGATGATATATATAATGAAGATAAAGAACTAGATTTAGCTGATGAGATAATAGTAGAGTTAAGAAGTTACGGGTATACAAATAAGACTGTTACGAAGGCTTTAATCGCTATACATTTAGTAGAAACTTTAGAAGAATTAGAGGTGAATTTTTTCCTTCAATTTGGAGGGAATTTGAAGATATTTAATATATGTAAACCAATAATAAGTAAGTATAAAGATATAGAAATTGCTTAAAGGACTCTGAGATAGAGTCCTTTTATAAATATTAAAAGTATATGTTAATATATAATAGGAAAATATAGAAATATAGATTTCTAAGAAAGCTTATAAAAATATGATGCTATAATGAATTTTGTTAGGAATTATTAATTTAAATAAAAAAAATTATACTAAAATTTATAAGTTATTTAATATATGATTATAAAATTTAGTATAAAAGGTAAAATTTATGTAGAATAAATTAACAAATGATATAACTATAATTATGTCTTGTATATATTGATATAACTGGGGTTAGGGCTATACATAAAGCTGATGACTTTTTAATATAAATATAAAATATAAAATAATTATAAAAATATTTTAAAAAAGTATTGACCAATGTAGAAGAAGATGATAAAGTATTACTTGTCCAAGAGATACGGACGAAGAAAAACAACAACAAAAGAAAAGTGTTGACAAGCTAAATTAGCTTTGATATACTAAATGAGTTGGAAAAATAAAAGTAAGCAACTGATACAGTAGCTTAAATGAACTTTGAAAATTAAACAGTAGGTTAATTTATAGAATTTGAAACAACCAAACAA
>NZ_NOJY02000133.1 GCF_002250835.2 Romboutsia weinsteinii | reverse complement strand
TCTATATGCTTATCGTTAACGTCAACCCCTTGCATTCTATAAACTCTTTGAACTTCTTTAACTATATACTCTTGAACTCCGCCTATACCTTGTACTCTTACTATATCATGAGGGTTTATAGACCCTTGAGTTAATGGTTCTCCGGCTTCTACCATTTGACCTTGCTTAACTCTTATTCTAGATCCGTAAGGTATTGCATAAACTTCTTCTTCTCCAACTGTAGGTACTATAACAACTTCTTTTCTCTTACCAGTTTCATCTATTTCAACTCTACCAGATATTTCAGTTATTGTAGCTAAACCTTTTGGCTTTCTAGCTTCGAATAATTCCTCAACCCTTGGAAGACCTTGAGTTATATCTCCTCCGGCAACCCCACCTGTATGGAATGTACGCATCGTAAGCTGTGTACCTGGTTCACCGATAGATTGAGCCGCTATTATACCAATAGCTTCACCTATATTAACTTCTTTACCTGTAGCTAAGTTTCTTCCGTAACACTTAGAACATACTCCGTGGTTAGTTTTACAATTAAGAACTGTTCTTATTTCTACATTTTCAATTCCAGCTGAAACTATTTTTTCAGCTTGATCTTCTTGTATCATAGAATCTGCTTCTACTAAAACTTCACCAGTATTAGGATCTACTATAGCATCTATAGTATATCTTCCTACCATTCTGTCGTATAATTCCTCTATTACTTCGTTTCCATCTTTTATAGCAAAGATTTCTGTAGTATCTACTGTTCCACAATCAACTTCTCTTACTATAACATCTTGACTGACATCAACAAGTCTTCTTGTTAGGTAACCTGAATCGGCAGTACGTAGTGCTGTATCGGCAAGACCTTTTCTAGCACCATGTGAAGATGTGAAGTATTCCATTACTGATAACCCTTCACGGAAGTTAGACTTAACTGGAACTTCAACTGTTTTACCAGATGCATTGGCCATCAGACCACGCATACCAGCTAACTGTCTTATCTGGTTCTTAGAACCTCTGGCCCCTGAATGAGCCATTATATATATATTGTTTAATCTATCTAGGTTAGCCATAAGAGCGTCTGTAACTTTTTCAGTAGTTTCACCCCAAGTTTCTATAACTCTCTCATATCTTTCTTCGTTAGATATTAAACCTCTTCTATATGCTTTTTCATACTTGTCAACTTTTTCTTCTGCCGACGTTATAAAAGCCTTTTTAGCCTCTGGTATTGTCATATCTGCAACAGCAACAGTCATACCACCTACTGTAGAATATTTAAATCCTAGAGCTTTTATATGGTCTAATAATATAGCAGTTTCAGTGTTTCCATGTTTTCTAAAGCATTTATCTATTATTTTTCCAAGAGATTTCTTGTCAACTAAGAAGTCAACTTCTAATCCAAATGGATCTTCATCTCTATCTACAAATCCTAAGTCTTGAGGTACATTTTCGTTGAAGATAAATCTACCAACTGTACTTTCAACCATAGATTTTCTTCCATCAGGAAGAACTATTCTCATCTTAACCTTAGAATGTAAATGTACTGCCTTGTTTTGGTATGCAAGTAATAACTCGTTAAAGTCTTTAAACATTGTACCATGACCTGGAGCATAATCTTGTTCTTCTATTGTTAAGTAGTAACATCCTAAAACCATATCCTGAGAAGGAGTAGTTATTGGAGTACCATCTTTAGGAGCAAGTATATTATTTAC
>NZ_NOJY02000132.1 GCF_002250835.2 Romboutsia weinsteinii | reverse complement strand
ACTTAATATTACCAGTTGAGCCTGTTGGTACATTAGGAGCACAACCAAACGTTGACTTAGGAAACGTTCCAGTTGTATTATCTCCACTTGAAGTATTAGATGGTGGTATACATGCATTAACTTGTATAGGACCTGCATCTAAGGAAATGTCTAGACACTACTTCAGAGAGCCATTAGTAATAGAAGCTATGAATGATGAAGAAGTAGACTTAGTAGGAGTTATATTTGTTGGTTCTCCACAAGTAAATGCTGAGAAGTTCTATGTATCTAAGAGATTAGGTATGCTTGTAGAATCAATGGATGTTGACGGTGCTATAGTTACTACTGAAGGATTTGGTAACAATCATATAGATTTCGCATCTCACATAGAGCAAATAGGTATGAGAGATATTTCTGTAGTAGGTGTAACATACTCAGCAGTTCAAGGTGCTCTAGTTGTTGGTAATAAATACATGAAGCACATGATAGACAACAACAAGTCTAAGCAAGGTATAGAAAACGAAATACTTTCAAATAATACTTTATCGCCAGAAGATGCTGTAAGAGCAATGGCTATGCTTAAGACTGTAATAGCTGGAGAAGAAGTAAAAGCTCCAGAAAGAAAATGGAATGCTAACGTTAAATTAAACAACGTAGAAGCTATAGAAAAAGAAACAGGAAGAAAGATAGAATTAGAAGAAAATGAGCAAAGCTTACCAAAGAGTAAGAAGAGATTAGAAATATACGAAAAAGAAGAAAACTAAAACATAAACCAAGTTGAAGAGAGGTAAATAATAATGGATAGATTAAAATATATCTCTACAGAAAGAATGTATGAAGGTGTTATAGTTGAAATCACAGATGGTGGAGTAACTATAGATCTTAAAGGAAGACTTGGACAATTCAAAATACCTAAAAGAATGCTTATAACTGACTACGAACTTGAATTAGGTCTAGAAGTTGGATTTTTACTAAGCTATCCCGAGGTGTTAAGTCCAGTACCAAATTCAAATTATGTAGAAAATATAAGAAGAAATGAAGAAAAATTTAAAAATAAAAAAGCAGAGCTTGAAAAATAGAAGGGAGAGGAAACATATGAGTCTTACAACAATAAAAGGGCTTCAATCTGAAATATTTGTTCCAATAACACCTCCTCCAGTATGGACTCCTGTAACTAAAGAATTAAAAGATATGACAATTGCTTTAGCTACAGCAGCTGGTGTTCACTTAAAATCTGACAAGAGATTTAACTTAGCAGGAGATACTAGTTACAGAGCAATACCTAATACTGCTACAGTTGATGAAATGATGGTATCACATGGTGGATACGACAATGGGGATGTTAACAAAGATATAAACTGTATGTTCCCAATAGATAGATTACATGAATTAGCAGCAGAAGGATTCATAAAAGAAGTTGCACCTATCCATTACGGATTCATGGGTGGTGGTGGAGACCAAACAGCTTTCACTGAAGAAACTGGTCCTGCAATAGCTCAAAAATTAAAAGAAGAAGGCGTAGACGGTGTAGTCTTAACTGCTGGCTGAGGTACTTGCCACAGAACTGCCGTGATCGTGCAGAGAGCCATAGAAGCTGCTGGAATACCTACAATAGTAATAGCAGCTTTACCACCAGTAGTTAGACAAAATGGAAGCCCAAGAGCAGTTGCTCCATTAGTTCCAATGGGAGCTAATGCTGGTGAACCACACAATATAGATA
>NZ_NOJY02000131.1 GCF_002250835.2 Romboutsia weinsteinii | reverse complement strand
AAGTGCAGTAATGTATGTAGCTTATCGATACTAATAGGTCGAGGACTTGACCAATAATTAAAATGATTATTAAATTAAATGTTTGCAGTTTTTAGAGTATTAACTCTATATAAAAGATTATGTGGTTACAATAGCAGAGAGGATACACCTGTTCCCATTCCGAACACAGAAGTTAAGCTCTCTAGCGCTGATGGTACTTGGTGGGCAACTGCCTGGGAGAGTAAGACGTAGCCACGTAATCTTTTTTTATTTTGTATGAAAGCATATATTCACTCACATTTTAGTTTATACTTAAATATAATAAAATAAAGTGAATTCTGAGGTGAGTATATGCAAAAAATATTTAATGCTGCTGAAAAATTATTTTTTTATATACTAATCGTATGCTTAATTTCATTTGTATATTTTAATATGTTGCCGATGAATAATACAATACTTATGATGGGGTTCATTTTAGCTGTATTTTATTTTGTAGTTAATTTTTATGTGGGATACAAATATGAACTGACATTACTAGAGGCTCTAATAGTAGGTATAATAGGTTGCAGTGTGGGAGTTTTTTTAGGAATATTCTCTGTATATGCTTTTACTATTTTAAATAATGAAAGTCTAGCACTTAGCTTAATTATGCCGTATTATAGTCCCACAATATCTGTTGTAAGACTAGTTTTAAAAGATATAACAATAGCATATCCATTTATTATTATGCTTTTCAATATATTGTTAGTAGTTATAGGAGCTATAAGTAAAAAAATAGTGAATAAATTACGACACTAATAAGAATAATTATAATATATGACAAAACTTATTATAACAAAAGGCATGGTGATTATATGTATGAAGTACAAATGAAATACATGGATGTTAATGGTGTATATGAGCCATTAACATTTAAATGTGAGAACTTTAATGTTAATAGTAATGGATATAAATTTGAAAATATATTTATGGATAATTTTTTAATCAATGATTTTGAAGTTTGTAATGAAGACATAGCTTTAATAAAGATAAAATAGATAGCAGCCGAAAGGCTGCATTTTTTATATCATAGTAAATCTATTAAAACTAATAAATGTACTATGATATAATTAAAAATAATGCTAAGAAAAGGTGATGTAATGAGACTTTTATTTAATGAAAATATAAATGATATTAAATTTAAAAAAATATTAGAAAATTATATTAGATTGCTAAAGATAAATGGAAACAAATCAAAGGATATAATGCTTATAGTACCAAATAACACTGCTAAGATTAAGTATGAAAGGCAGTTAAGCTTAAATTATAGTGAAGAATTAAATATAACTACATACATTGGATTTGTAAAGAGAGAATTAATAAAGTATTGGCCGATAGTATCTGAAACGTGTGAATTAATACAAAAAAAAGTAATATCACCTATATTTATCCCAAATAGCCTAAGTGAATATATAATGACTAATCAAGTTAAGAAAAAGAGAGATTTAGAAGGATATTTTGAAGATTTAACAAGTACGAATAAGAATATAGCTAATAGTATTAGCACAAATATAAATAAAGCTGCACTTGGATTAATTGATTTTAAGACCATTGGAGAAAAAATATATCTATCTAAAAAAAATAGAGATAAATTATTAAAATTTTCATATAGTCAGATGAATGAAATAATAGATTATTATATATATACATTGCTATCAAACTCAATGGTTGATAATTCGCTTAGTGTATATCCTGTCTCTTATACACATCT
>NZ_NOJY02000130.1 GCF_002250835.2 Romboutsia weinsteinii | reverse complement strand
TACCTATACCGATACCTACAGCTATAGCACATACTATACCTATTGCATCATGGCTTTCTCCTATTACTGCACTTATAATAGCAGCAGCTATTAATATAAGTATCATAGGTTCACTTAAATTTTCTTTTAAGTCGTCCCAAAAACTGCCTTCTTCTCTTGGAGTAAATTCATTTAGCCCATACTTTTCTCTTCTAGTTTTTACTTCATTACTAGAGAGACCTTTTTCACTATCAACGTCTAATTCTTTTAAGACGCCTTCTTGATTCTCATTATAATATTTCATTTTTATACCCCATATGCGCATTCTATTCTGGCTAAGTTTTGCATTATATCCTTAAGACCAGTATCATTACTTCCTTCACCTATAGCAGAGAACTTCCATGTACCTTCATGTTTGTATATAGTACCTACTATAAGAGAAGTTTTACCTGAATAATCATCAGTTAAGTTATATTTTGCTACTTCTTTTCTGTTAGTCTGATCTACAACTCTAATATATGCATTTTTAATCATACCAAAATGTTGTTTTCTAGCTACACAGTTGTATATGTTTACTACAAATAGTAACTTATGTACATTTACAGGTATGTTATCTAGATTAACTAGTATTTGCTCATCATCTCCAGCTCCATCACCAGTAAGATTATCACCAGTGTGTACTACTGATTTACAAGTACTTTTTAAATTTCCAAAATATACTAGGTCTTTTGAATTACTCATTTGACCTTTTTCATTTAACATAAATACTGATGCATCACAATCTATATCAGCATTTCCTCCACCGCCAAATATGGATTTTAAAAATCCTCCTCCACTTTGACCAACTGGATCCCATCCTAGTCCTACACTTATAGAACTTAATCCTGGATTAGATTTTCTTAAATCTATCTTTTGACCTTTTTTTAAATTGATTGACATAGTAATCCCCTCCTAAATAATTAAACACTTAGACCATAGTTTTTGCAAAGCGCCTCAAGTCCACCTTCAAATCCAGCTCCTACTGCACTAAACTTCCACTCACCATTGTGTCTATAAATTTCACATACAGTTATTGCAGTCTCTATACTAAACTCTTCACCAAGGTCATATCTTAATACCTCTTCCTCATTGTCAGAGTTTAGTACTCTAACATAAGAGTTATTTACTTGACCAAAGTTTTGTCTTCTTTCTGATGCTTCATATATTGTAACAGTAACTGCTACTCTTTCTATATGCTTTGGTATTATATCTAATGATACTAATATTTCTTCATCATCGCCATCACCTTCACCAGTTCTATTATCTCCTAGATGCTCAACACATCCTGATATATGTTTTAGATTGTTATAGAATATAAAATCTTCATCTCTTTCGACTCTTCCTGATTTACCAACCATAAACACACTAACATCTAAAT
This sequence comes from Romboutsia weinsteinii, assembly GCF_002250835.2. Classification (GTDB taxonomy): domain Bacteria; phylum Bacillota; class Clostridia; order Peptostreptococcales; family Peptostreptococcaceae; genus Romboutsia_A; species Romboutsia_A weinsteinii. The sequence goes on along the minus strand of NZ_NOJY02000130.1, from coordinate 428 downwards.
CATAGTCATATCCGCTATCAAATGAATTAGTATCCCATCCTAATCCTAATTTAAGGTTCTTTAGTCCAGGATTACCTTTAGTTAAATCTATTTTTTGACCTTTTTTTAAAGTTATTGCCATAATACATTCCCCCTATATGTAATATAATTATACCAAGTATTCATTTATACATGATATTTAATCTATACATTTTATTATTTTATAGAAAATATGCAAATTATAAACTTATATGTTTATATGCTTATACCGAAGTTGTTACATAAAGCAGCTAATCCACCTTCAAATCCAGATCCTAATGCATTGAATTTCCATTCTCCATTATGTCTATATATTTCTGCTATTACTACTGCAGTCTCTATACTAAAATCTTCACCTAATTCAAAGTTGATTAATTCTTCGTTTTTGTCCACATCCACTACTCTTATAT
>NZ_NOJY02000012.1 GCF_002250835.2 Romboutsia weinsteinii | reverse complement strand
GTATATGCACTAACTAAGATGTCTATAGGACTAGAAAAAGGGGATAGTATAGAAATTGCACAAGAAAAAATAGATAATTATTTTGAAGGTAATGGATTTACAGAAGATATAATAAATTCAATGAGAAAGAAGTCTACTGGTGATTTTAATCTTTATTCACTTAATCCTAATAGTGATGATTTCAATGAAATTGAAAAAAATATTAACATTATCGCCCCTCAAGCACTAGAGCTTAATAGATTAGAAGTAGGAAAAAAATATAATATAAAAATATACTCAGATTATTATGAGGGAGAAAAGAAAGTTAGTACAGAAGAATTATTATCAAAAGATATAGTAGGTACAGAGAGTATGCATCTTATTTATGGGGATACCTTTATGGAGGGTGGAAGTAGAAGAGATATGAAGATACATATAATACAAAATAAAGAAATCATTGATACTATGAAGTACTACTGTCCAACAAATTATAATGAATCTGGACTTGTTCAAGATGCAGATTTTAATGCAAATGAAGATATTCCGATTATATCTTTTACTAGAGGATATAAGGTTGATGGAAAGTATAAGACATATTCACCTACTATGCATAAGGATAAGAACAAAATGGAAAAATCAATAAAAGAAGTTTTAAGTAAAAATGAAAAGCTAGTGATATTAAGATTAGAAGTTAATGAGATATAATATTTTATAGGAATTATAAATAAAACTATTAAAATGTGAGATAGAGGCTATGTTTTGAACATAGCCTTGTATTATTACAAAACATATAATTAAGAATAGATTTATAGAAGAGACTTAAGATGTATAATTATGTAAAATACTTTGATATAATGTAAATTAGCTATAAAGTTAATTATAAGGGGATAATTCAAACATGAAGAAGATACTATTATTAGGATTATTAATTTGTGTTTTCACAACATATTTTTAATAATGATAGTGAGTCTTTAATTATTAAATCTGCTTTTGAAAATGAAGAGGAAAAGTTAAGTGAGATAAGTTATGGTGCAGGGGATGGAGCTAATAACGTTGGTTTGGAATATAAAGTGGCTAATGATTCTAGAAAATTATCTATAAGTGCAATTGTAGAGGATATAAGTTTATATGAAAAAATATCTGAAACTGTAGATAATAAAGATTATAAATTATTGAAATCGTATAATGAAATTTCTAAAGATATTGCTACAACAAATAATTTAAGCGCTGATGATGTAATAAAAAAGATTAATATAGAGCCGACGTCTGATAGTTACGATGATATAAATAATAATTTAGAGATAATTAGTTATATTTTTAAATATGATGTCTAAATAAAATGGAGGAAAGATTATATGAATATAAAGGTAAAAGATATTGCTAGCAAATCAGGGGTATCTATAGCTACAGTTTCTAGATATATAAATAAATCAGGATATGTAAAACAAGAAACAAGAGAATTAATAAAAAATGCAATACAAGAAATAAAAGATCAAGATGAAACATATCAAAGAGAAAAAAATATTGCAGTAATATTTCCCGACTTATCAAACATGTTTTTTACAGATGTACTTAAAGGGCTAACTGAAGAAGCAGAAAAACTAAACTACAATGTATTTTCATTTGATAGTGGTGAAAGTATAGAAAAAGAAATGAAGATAATTGATGTATTAAAAGATTTTAATATCTGTGGTTTAATAATTACAACAACTATAAAAAATAGAGAAACAACTAAAAAGCACGTTCAAAAACTAAATTCTCTAGGTGTACCTGTAATATTATTAGATAGAGATTTACTATTTTGTGACTTTGATGGAATATTCATTGATAATCAAAAGGGATCATTTGATGGAGTAGACACTTTAATAACTTCAGGACACGAAAAAATTGCTGTAATAACAGGCCCTCTAGAATATGAGACTGCACAACTTAGATTAGAAGGATATAAGCAAGCATATAAAATAAATGGACTAGAAATAAATGAAGATTATATTTATGAAGGAGATTACCAAGTTGAATCAGGATATAATCTTGCAAAGAAAATAATCAATGATAATAAAGGTATAACAGCTATATTTATATGCAACAATATGATGACATTAGGTGCTATAAATGCCTTAAATGAAATGGAAATAAAAATAGGACAAGATATATCATTACTTGGATTTGATGATTTAGACTTTTTTACATACTTAGGATTAAATATTAGTGTTGTTTCTAGGCCGACCTCTGAGATGGGAAGGATAGCTTTTGAGGTATTATCAAAAAAACTTATGGATGATGAGCCTTGCACTACTCAAAATATAGTACTAAAGCCAACTATTGTGATTAGAGGCTCAGAAAAGTTAATAAAGGATAATTAAAATAGAGGTAATTTAATTATCTCTATTTTTTATGTTCAGAAAAACAATTAATTTAACAAACAATTATGATGTAGCAAATAATCATAAAAAATAGGAACTTAAAATATATATATCACCTAAAAATAATGTAAAAATGTGTCGATTAACAATAGAAATCATATAGTAGTATTAAGCACCAGTATAAGGAGGTGAAAATCTATCTGTATGAATCAACATGGCCCACATATGAAAGATTTTAGCAAAATGGTTGAATTGAAATTTGATGAAAGACCTGATGGAGATGACATTTTAGTATCAATAGATTCTAAAAATCCTACAACTATGTTGGAGGTATTTTTTTATATTTTAAATCCAGGCGATATTGTATTGCTTAATGGAGTAGTAGTTTTAGATTATGAATATGAGCCTGATATTGAAGATGGAGAAGATGGTAGAGAAGCTGAAAATGCAAATATAACTATTGTTATACAAAAAATATCATCGATTCTAGAGAATCCAAAACCAATATATACTTTAGAAGTAGATCTTATGCCAGGAAGTGATGATGTTGCAATTCCATTTTCACATATTGATGTAGAAACATCTACACTAAAAAATATAATATATAGGGTTGTAGTATATTCAGACACCGAATCTGAAGAGGATGTAGATATTGAAGGTCCTAACACACTTACTGCTATAAGATTTTCTAAGTAGGTTTATATGTGGTGTGTATCAATGTAGTTTATGATAAGTTGCATTGATACCACCATATCAAATATTGATATAATATAGATAAATAGGAATTTATAAGGGGCAAATCAATATTCTCCTATTTTGTGTTTAAATTTAATTAAGTTAATGAAATCTATGAAATAAAAATGAAACAAATGAAAATAAAAGTGTAAAAAATATGAAATAATTATAAAGAAACTATTGAAAAAATAAAAATAATAATATATTATATGAAATATAAGATTGGAAAACGATATTACACATGTGTAACAAATGTGTAAATAAAGACATTAAAAATAAATAAAAATAATTATAAAAAGGGAGATATTAAAATGAATGTATATTTAGCAGAATTTATAGGAGTAACAATGTTAATATTTTTTGGTTGTGGAGTTTTAGCGGGAAACTCTTTAAAAACTTCAGGTTCATATCAAGCTGGAAATGTAGCAATAAATATTGCTTGGGGATGTACAGTTGCTATGGTTATATACACTGTAGGAGGCATAAGTGGAGCTCACATTAATCCAGCTATGACAATTATGCAGGCAGTTAAAGGTAGTTTTGAGTGGAGTTTAGTACCAGGATACATATTAGCGCAAGTAGCAGGTGGAATGTTTGGAGCTTTCTTAGTTTATCTTCAGTTCATTAATCACTGGGAAAAAACAGATGACAAAAAGGCTAAGTTAACAATATTCGCTACAGCGCCATCTATAAAAAATAATGTGGCAAACTTCTTTAGTGAATATATAGTAACGTTTGGATTAGCATTTTGTTCACTAGGGTTAGATACAAATGCATTCCCAAGTGGGTTAAAACCTTTAGCAGTTGGATGTTTAATATTTTTAGTAGGAACATCATTTGGTGGAGTAACAGGAGCTGCATTAAATCCAGCTAGAGATTTAGGACCAAGATTAGCACATTTCTTTTTACCAATACCAGGTAAAGGCGGATCTGATTTTAAATATGCATGGATACCTTTATTAGGACCAATAATGGGAGCAACTACTGCAGGGCTTGTACACATTGCTTTATATGAAAACATAGTAGATTACAGAATTTATGTTATGTTAGGGTTAACAGTAGCTGTATTTGTAGCTATAAAATTAGTAAGTAAAGATGAAAAGGAAGTATCTGTACCTAAGAAGCTAATAGACAAAACTGCATAGCAAAGGAAAGTGTTTGCAAGGGTTTGGAGCTTATGAATAGGAATAAAAATAAGCTTTATAAAATTAAATGTGGAAGAAACATGTAAAAAATATGAAAGAAATATGAAAGAAAGTATTGTAAAGAATAAAAAAGTATTATATTATAGATTTGTGGAAAACGATATTTGTTTGGAGCTTAAAATATATATAAAAATATATATGACAAATTAAAAGTAAATGACAATTTAGAGAGGGGTAATTGATATGGAAAAAATATGTGTTATAGGAAGTCTTAACATGGACTTAGTTGTAAATGTTTGTGAGATGCCAAAGAAAGGTCAAACATTAATAGGAAGTAACTTCAAAGAAATACCAGGTGGAAAAGGTGCTAACCAAGCAGTTGCAGCAGCAAGACTTGGTGGAGATGTTTACATGATAGGTAAAGTTGGAAATGATGGTTTTGGAGAAAGCTTATTAAAACAACTAAGAGCTGACAAAGTAAACACTGATTATGTACAAGTTGAAGAAGGACCAAGTGGTGTAGCTCTTATAACTGTAGATAAAAATGCTGAAAACTCTATAGTAGTATCACCAGGGGCAAACTTTAAATTAACAGAAGTTGATATAGATAGATGTATAGATGGAATAAAAGAAAGTAGCACAGTTGTTATTCAATTAGAAACTCCAATAGATACGATAAAATATGCTTTAGAAAAATCAAAAGAATTAGGTAAGTTTACAATATTAAATCCAGCACCAGCAGTTAAGCTAAGTGATGATATTATAAAAAATGTAGATTTATTAACACCAAATGAAACGGAATTAGAAATATTAAGTGGTGTAAGTATTAAATGTGAAGATGATATCAAAAAAGCTGCCAATGTAATGTTAGAAAAAGGTGTAAAGCAACTTATAGTTACATTAGGATCAAAGGGAAGCTTATATTTAGATAAAGATAACATGGAATTCAAAAAATCATATAAAGTAGAAGCAGTAGATACTACGGCTGCAGGGGATAGCTACACAGGAGCATTATCAGTAGCATTTTCTCAAAACAAAAGTGTAGATGAAGCAATGGATTTTGCATCAAAGGTAGGAGCTTTATGTGTTACTAAAATAGGAGCACAAACATCAATACCAAGCTTATATGATATTGAGAATTATCAATTTTAGTGAAAAAGTAAAAATTTAAAATATCCAAATTAAAATATAAAATAGTATACAAATAAGGGAGATTGAAGATGAAAAAATCAGTTTTAATAAATAGTGAAATATCATCAGTAATAGCAAAGATGGGTCATACAGATATGTTAACAATATGCGATAGTGGTCTTCCAATACCAAAAAATGTTGAAAGAATAGATTTAGCACTTAAGCACGGAATACCAACATTTTTAGATACATTAGATACAGTACTTGAAGAATTACAGGTTGAAGAAATTGTAATAGCTTCTGAAATAGAAGAAGTAAGTAATGAAATGTATAAAGAAATAGAAAAAAGATTTGAAAATGTAAAAATAACTAAAGTAGCTCATGAAGAATTTAAAGTTATGACTAAAGAATCTATGGCTATAGTTAGAACTGGAGAATTTACACCATATGCAAATATAATATTAAAATCTGGAGTAGTATTTTAATAGCTTAAAATAATCTAAGTCAAGTAAAGGGGAGCATTATGAAAAGTTTGCAGTTACATGCTAATAACATTAGAAAAAGTATTATAGATATGATTTATTCATCAAAATCAGGCCATCCAGGAGGCTCTTTATCAGCAGTTGAAATACTTACATATTTATATTTTAAAGAGATGAACATAGACCCACAAAATGATAAAAAACAAGATAGAGATAGATTCGTACTAAGTAAGGGACATGCAGCTCCTGTTTTATATGCAACATTAGCTGAGAGAGGTTACTTTGAAAAAGATAAACTAAATTCACTTAGAAAATTATATTCACCACTACAAGGACACCCAGATAGTAAGAAGTTACCAGGAGTTGATGTATCTACTGGTTCTTTGGGACAAGGAATATCAAATGCTGTAGGTATAGCTTTAGGTGCAAAAATTGATAACAGTGATGTTAGAGTATACTCAGTACTTGGAGATGGAGAGCTTCAAGAAGGATTAGTATGGGAAGCGTTTATGGCAGCAGCACATTACAAACTAGATAACTTGGTTGCAATAATAGATAATAACGGATTACAAATAGATGGTAAAAATGAAGATGTAATGAATATATACTCTTTAAAAGATAAATTAAAAGCGTTTAACTTTAATGTATTAGAAGTAGATGGACATTCTTTTGAGGAAATAGAAAAAGCATTTGATAATGCAAGAAATACAAAAGGACTTCCTACAGTTATAATAGCTAAGACTATAAAAGGCAAAGGTGTTTCGTTTATGGAAAATGAAGCAGGATGGCATGGAAATGCTCCTAGTTTAGAGCAAAGAAATATAGCAATAGAAGAACTTCAGTCTAAGGGGGTATAGTTATGGGATTAGCTACTAGAGAAGCGTACGGTAAAGCATTATTAGAATTAGGAAAAGAAAATGAAAATATAGTAGTATTAGATGCAGACCTTTCAAAATCTACTAAAACAGCAGATTTTGCAAAGGAATATAAAGATAGATTTATAAATGTAGGTATAGCAGAGCAAAACCTAATGGGAGTGAGTGCAGGTCTTGCTTCTTACGGTAAGATTCCTTTTGCAAGTACATTTGCAGTATTTGCTACAGGTAGAGCTTTTGAAATAATAAGAAACTCAATATGCTATCCAAACTTAAATGTAAAAATAGCTGCAACTCATGCAGGTATAACTGTTGGAGAAGATGGTGGGTCTCATCAATCAATAGAAGATATAGCTCTTATGACATCACTTCCAAATATGACAGTAATAGTTCCAGCAGATGAGGCTGAGACTGTTCAAGTAATAAAAGAAGCGTCTAAAATAGATGGACCTGTATATATAAGACTAGGAAGACTAGCGGCTGAGGATATATTTACTAATGACTATAAATTTGAAGTTGGAAAAGGTGTAACTGTAAAAGAAGGTAATGATATAACAATAGTTACAACAGGGCTTACTACAAACATAGCAATTGAAGCAGCAAAAGAATTAGAAAATGATAATATAAATGTAAGAGTAATACATATGCCAACTATAAAGCCTATTGATGAAGAAATACTTATAAAAGCGGCTAAAGAAACAAAATCTTTAATAACTTTTGAAGAACATTCAGTAATAGGTGGCTTAGGAGATAGAGTATGTTCTGTAACAAGTGCAAAAGCTCCAGTAAAGGTAAGAAAAGTAGGTATAAAAGATACTTTTGGTCAATCAGGTACACCAGCTGAGCTTTTAGTACACTATGGATTAACTAAAGAAAATATAAAAAATATAATTATAGAAGAATTAAACAACTAAGGAAAAAAACAATTAATTAGGAGAGATATTATGAAAATATTTATAGATACAGCAAACGTAGATGAAATAAAAGAAGCAGCAACATGGGGGATATTAGATGGTGTAACAACTAACCCTTCATTAATAGCTAAAGAAGGAAGAGATATAAAGGAAGTAATAAATGAAATATGTTCTATAGTAGATGGACCAATAAGTGCTGAGGTAATAAGCTTAGAGTCTGACAAAATGGTAGAAGAAGCTTTAGAGTTAGTTAAGTTACACAAGAATATAGTTATAAAATTACCTATGTGCATAGAAGCATTAAAAGCAGTTAAAATACTTACAGAAAAGAATATAAAAACTAATGTAACTTTAATATTCTCATCACAGCAAGCATTACTTGCAGCAAAAGCAGGAGCTACTTATGTAAGTCCATTTGTTGGAAGATTAGATGATATAGGTATGGTTGGAACTAATTTAATAACTGAAGTAGCAACAATATTTAAAAATCACAATATAAAAACAGAAATAATATCAGCTAGTGTTAGAAATCCAATACATGCATCAGAGTGTGCACTTGCAGGTTCTGATATTGCTACAATACCATTTGGAGTATTAAAGCAAATGACTAAACATCCTTTAACTGATATAGGAATAGAAAAGTTCTTAGCTGATTATAAAAATATGTAATTAAGAATACGTACACTAAAAAGATGACTTCTAGATTAAGAGAGGTCATCTTTTTAATTGCTTAAAAGGCTAATACCATTAGAATTATTCTAAGTAGTATTAGCCTTTATTTTGTATGAGACATTACAGTTTTAAGTATGGGTACAAAAACTTGCACAAAAAAGTTGACTGTTTTTAATCTTTTGTGCAAAATAGATATGTAGTATATTAATATTAAGGAAAGGCAAACAACATGTACATAAACAAAAGGCTAGAAGAAATTCTTAAAATACTAATAAAAAAAGATTATGCAACAACACAAGAAATTTCGAAAAAGCTCAATATGTCAAGGAGAACAACCTACTATGACATAGAAAAGCTAGAACACTATTTACGAATAAATTCAGTAGAGCTTAAAAACAAAAGAACCTTAGGGTACTATTTAAGCAGTAAAGATAAAGAAGAAATAAGTAAGTTGTTAAAGTATGCAAGTGAAGACTATATACTTTCTCCACAAGAGAGATACTTAAAAATAGTAATTTACATTCTTACATACAACGATAAGCTTACAATAGAGAAACTTTGCAATCTACTGCAAGTAAGTAGAAATACAGTTTTAAATGATTTAAAAGATGCTAGAAGTTATATAAGTAAGTATAAACTAAAAATCGAATCTGATAATGGTTATGAAATAAAAGGAGATCTAAAAGATAGAAGATATTTATTTATTAACTTATACAATGACTACGGCTATCTATTTAAAGAATGTGAGTTTTTAGAAGAATATAATGTATTAAAAGAAACCTTAGAAAATATTAGTCCAAATGTACTAAAAGAAAGATACATTGATTATTCGTTAAAGTATTTAACAAATATGTATAAGCATTATTACAAAGACTGTGAAAGTTTAAGTTTCTCAGAAGATGAAATAAACTTTTTAGAATCGCTAAGTTGCAATAATTTGGCAATCGATATCCTAGTAGCATTAAGAAAAGTGCTGAACAAAGATATAGCAGATAGTGAAATCTACTATATACAAACTTTTATCATTAAAGATAGCGAGATAAAAGAGTTTTTCCTTAAGCAATCAATAAAAGATAAATACATATATGAAATAAATATGATGGTCAAAGAATTTGAAAAGATATCTTGTATCTATATAGACGATTATAAGGAGCTTACAAACAATATATTTAATCATTTAGTACCATCTATTTTTAGGCTAAGATATGGTGTATATTATCCTAACTATATTAAGGAAGAAGTAAAAAATAAGTATAAATCAACATTTCAGTTTACTAAGCAAATAGTAAAAAATGTGGAAGAAATACTAGGATGTTTTTTTAATGATGATGAATTAGCATTTATATCAATGTATTTTGGTGGTTATGCAGTAAAAATGGGAGTTGAAATAAAAATTCCTAAAATAGTAATTGTATGTAACTCTGGAATGGCAACGTCACAACTATTAAAAAATCAGATAAAAGACCTTTTCGATTTAATAGAAATAAAAGATATTTTATCACTGGATGAGTTTAATAATTATGACAAAAGTTATGACTTTGCTATAACAACTGTTGATATTTCAAAGGATAATGGAAATGTCATAAAAGTAAATCCAATACTAAATAATTTAGATAAACAAAACCTAATATCTCAAATATCTAGTACTCAATCAAAATTCAACTTAGGTCAACAGATTGTAAGGAGAATAATGAACAGTGTAGAGAGATATTCTACGGTTACAAATAAAGATAAATTAAGAGAAGAAATTGAAAACATAATTCTATCAACTGAAGAAAAAAATGAAATTTATAAGGTTACATTAGCAGACCTTTTAAATAAAAATACAATCAGCTTAAATCAAGAAGCAAAAGATTGGAAAGATGCAATTAAAATTAGCTCAAGAAGTTTAGTAGAACTAGGTGTTATTGATGAATCTTATGTAAAGGCAATGATTAGAAATATTGAAAGTTTAGGTCCATACATAATAATTTTAGAAAATGTAGCTCTTCCTCACTCTAAGCCAGAAAATGGTGTAAACAGGTTAGGAATTAGTTTAACTACATTTAAGGAAGAAATATGTTTTTCGGATAGTAAAAGACATAAAGCTAGAGTATTTATAGTTTTGGCACCTAAGGACAAAGAATCACACTTAAATGCACTGATATCTATTAATAAGATGTTGTCTAATAAAAGTAATCTAGAAAAAATACTAAATGCATCTTGTGAAAGTGAAATTTTAGAAATAGTAAAACAATATTCCTAAGGATTGGAGGTAAATGTCATGATAGTAAAGGTATTAGATGAAGTAAGTAGCTATGATGAAGCTATAAAAATATCTTGTGATATCTTAAAGGAAAGAAACTCAATAAGTGATAATTACTTTGATGCAATAATAAATAAGATAGATGAGTTTGGGCCATATTTTTGCATGGCACCTAAACTGGCAATGCCTCATGCTAGACCAGAAGATGGAGCATTAGAAAATGATTTATGCCTACTAAAATTAAATAAACCTGTTGATTTTTTAGGTAAAAGTATAGAGTTATTTTTAACTTTAAGCGCTAAGGATAATAGCTCACATTTAGAATTAATGCAAACAGTAGCTAGTATATGTATGGATGAAAACAAATTAAATAAAATATTAAACTCAAATAATGAAGAAGAAATAATGGAGGTAGTATAAAATGAATAGAATAATGGCAGTGTGTGGATCAGGATTAGGGTCAAGCTTTATGGTAGAAATGAATGTTAACGAAATCTTAAATGAATTAGGTTTAAGTGGATTTGAAGTATCACATAGTTCTTTAGCAGATGCAACTGCAGATCAAGCAGATATATTTATAACAGCTAGAGATCTAGAGCCAAGTGCTTCTCACTTACCAAATTTAATAGTATTAGATGCTTTATTTGACAAAGATGAATTAAAAGTTAAACTACAAGAAAAATTAGGTTGCTAATAAATAATTTGGAGGTCAAAAATGAACGGATTTTTAAAAGTATTAATTGATTTCGTATCTGAGCCAGCAGTTTTAATAGGTATAATGGTTGTACTAGGATTAGTACTTCAAAAGAAGCCTATAGAAGATATAATAAAAGGTTCCCTAAAGGCAATGGTTGGATTTGTCGTAATATCAGCAGCAGCAGGTGTTATAGTAGGAGCTCTTGAGCCATTTGGTCAAATGTTTGAATATGGCTTTAAGGTTCAAGGTGTAATACCAAACAATGAAGCAGTAGTAGCAATGGCATTAGATGAGTATGGTACAGCAACAGCTCTTATAATGACATTTGGTATGGTAGCTAATATGTTAATTGCAAGATTCACTAAGTTTAAGTATATATTTTTAACAGGTCACCATACATTATTCATGGCTTGTATGATAGCTGTAATATTAGTATCAGGTGGAATGAGCGGATTTAATTTAATATTTACAGGTTCATTAGCATTAGGGTTAATAATGGTGTTATCTCCAGCAATATGTCAACCTTTTATGAAAGCTATAACTAAAAATGATGCAGTAGCAATGGGACATTTCTCATCTATAGGATATGCAGGAGCTGCATTAGTAGGTAAATTAGTAGGTAAAGGTTCAAAGTCTACAGAAGAAATGAAGGTTCCTAAATCTTTAAGCTTCTTAAGAGACTCAGCAGTATCTATATCTATAACAATGTTAGTTTTATATCTGGTAGTTGCACTAGTTGCAGGAGGAGAGTTTGTTGAAACTACACTATCAGGTGGAAAGAACTTCATAGTTTACTCAATGATACAAGCATTAACATTTGCAGCAGGATTTATATTAATCCAAAATGGTGTTAGATTAGTATTAAATGAAATAGTACCGGCGTTTAAAGGAATAGCTACAAAAGTAGTTCCAAATTCAAAACCAGCACTAGATTGTCCAATAGTATTCCCATATGCACCAAATGCAGTATTAATAGGTTTCTTAAGTTCATTTATAGGTGGAATAGTATCTATGCTTGCACTAGGAGCAATGGGTCTTACAATAATAATACCAGGTGTTGTACCTCACTTCTTTACAGGAGCAGCATCAGCAGTATTTGGTAACTCGACAGGTGGTAGAAGAGGAGCTATAGTTGGTTCATTCTTAAACGGTATAGTAGTGTCAATGCTACCAGTAGCACTAATACCAGTACTTGGTAATTTAGGAATAACAAATTCTACATTCTCTGATGCGGACTTTGGAGTGATGGGGATATTCTTAGGTAATGTACAAGAACTTCTAGGTGGTGTAGGACTTACAGGTGTACTAATTGGTATAGTAGCAATATTAGTGATAATAAGTAAGATTCCTAAAAAAACAGTTGATAATACAGATCAAGCAAAAACGGCTTAATAAGTATCCCCCAACTTATTGGGGGATTAAAAAAATAAGGAGCTAAACATATGAAAATATTTATAGATACAGCAAACGTAGATGAAATAAGAGAAGCAGCAACATGGGGGATATTAGATGGTGTAACAACTAACCCTTCATTAATAGCTAAAGAAGGAAGAGATATAAAAGAAGTAATAAATGAAATATGCTCTATAGTAGATGGACCAATAAGTGCTGAGGTAATAAGCTTAGAGTCTGATAAAATGGTAGAAGAAGCTTTAGAGTTAGTTAAGTTACACGAAAACATAGTAATTAAGCTACCTATGTGTATAGAAGCATTAAAAGCAGTTAAAATACTTACAGAAAAGAATATAAAAACTAATGTAACTTTAATATTCTCATCACAACAAGCATTACTTGCAGCAAAAGCAGGTGCTACTTATGTAAGTCCATTTGTTGGAAGATTAGATGATATAGGTATGGCTGGTACTGACTTAATAAATGAAGTAGCGACAATATTTAAAGCTCATAATATAAAGACAGAAATAATATCAGCTAGTGTTAGAAACCCAATACATGCATCAGAGTGTGCATTGGCAGGCTCTGACATTGCTACAATACCATTTGGAGTATTAAAGCAAATGACTAAGCATCCTTTAACAGATATAGGAATAGAAAAGTTTTTAGCTGATTATAAAAATATGTAATTAAAAATATAAGTCTATAAATAATTTTGTGTAAAGTTCATATTTCATTAAATTATTGATGATGGTAAACTTGATATGCTCCCTCTATGGTAGACAGTTAGAATAATAAAACTGTTATCATGAAGGGAGTATTTTTATGTCTAGTGAATCTAGAATGTTTTTTAGTTTACAACTATAAAAGTAGAGATTTCAAGCTTTATTTACTAATATGTAAAATTATGTTAGCATTTAAATACAGAAATCGAAAATTAAATAATAAAAAGTCAAAAGAGATATAAGTTTTGGGGACTTACTCCTAGATTTTTTTATTAAACTAAAGACAAGAAAGAATTTTTGTTAATCTACTTATCTTTATTTTAAACCGACTAAAAACAAGGGGGAATACTTTATGTATAGGGTAGTTATTTGTGAAGATGATGATTTACAAAGAAAAAAATTAAAAGAATTAATTTATAAATCTTTTGAGGCAATTTCTAATAATATAGAAATCTTAGAGTTTAAATCTGGAGAAGAGTTGTTAGAACAGTGTTTAGAAGGAATAGATATTTTCTTTTTAGATATTCAAATGGATAAGTTAACAGGTATGGATGTAGCTAAAATAATTAGAGATAAAAATCTTACCACAGAAATAATCTTTATAACTTCTGTAGTAGAATTTATTCAGGAAGGATATAAAGTTAGAGCATATAGATACTTATTAAAACCAATAAAATATGAAGAGCTAAAAGAACATATTATAAGTTGTGTTTCAGATATCATAAAAAAAAGAGAAAATTTTATGATAGTTGAGGGAAAAGGCACTATTAATAAAATTTTGATAAATTCAATCGCTTATATAGAGGTACAAAAAAAGAATATAACTATACACACAGTAGATAATATTTATTATGCGAGAAATAGTATATCGAACTTAGAGAAAGAACTTAAAATGTATAATTTTTTTAGATGTCATAGATGCTACTTAATTAATATGGAATATATTGAGTTTATATGTAAGAATGTTGTTACAGTAAATAGTGAAGATATTCCAGTAAGTAAACATAGGGTGAGCGATTTAAAAACGAAATTAACAAAAGTAGTAGGTTCTATTATATGCTAGGTACAAACTTATCTTGGACAATCATATCTATAATCTCAATAACTATAAAGTGGATTATATTAAAAGCAGTGCTAGATGAAATAAGCAAATCAAAGAGCAGTAAACTTACTTTAAATATAGCTATGTTAATATCAATAAGTATAGATATATTGGGATTAATATACGAATTTAATCCTATTTTTCAAATGAGTATAGATATAGTAACAACATCTATTTTTATAATATACAATTACTATATGAGTTTAATAAAAGGTGTATTTATAAGTGCACTTTACCAAGGAATAATATTATTTTGTGAAGAGATAGTATATAAATTAATATTTACAATTGCCAATAAAGTTTCTGTAATAAATTATTTAGAATATTATACATTGCTTGAAGATAAAACTGTAAGATTAGAACTCATAATTATATCTAATCTAATACTATTATCATTAATACCTATAACAAAAGCTATTAAGTTGCAGTCTGAAATTAGGAAAAGAGATTATATGTATATTATTTTTTCAATAATATCTAATATAATTTGTGTTATAGTTTTTTTTACTATTATATTTAAAGAATATCATGGGATTACAAATACAGCATTAGACATATCTATTTTACTTGTATCATTTACAGTATTGGTATCAAGTATATTTTCTACAAATTTGATAAGTAGAGTAATAAAAGACAATCGATTAAGACTAGAGAATGAATTAATAAAAGAAAGTATTGATATGCAATATAAATATTATATGAGTTTGAAAGAATCACAGCTAGAAGTTAGGAAACTATATCATGATATGAAAAATCATATGATATGTATAGAAAACTTATATGGAAAAAATGATTATTTAAAAAGCATAAGTAGTAAGTTAGAAGAATCAGAATCCATATTTGATACTGGAAATATGATTCTTGATATTATTTTAAATGATAAGAAAACTATCTGTGATAATAGTGGTATAGATCTTACTGTAGATATCAATTTTAGCAAATGTGATTTTATAGATATCTCAGATGTTTGTAGCATATTTTCTAATATGATAGATAACTCAATTGAGGCTTGCAAAAAAATCAATGATGATTCTATAGCAAAAAAAATAAAAATCAAGGGAACTATAGTTAATAGACTTTACGTTATTAAGTGTGAAAATACAAAAGTTAACAAGGTTAGATATATTGATAATTTAATTATTACACAGAAAAAAGATAAATTTCTACATGGGATTGGAATAACTAGTATAAAAAGCTCAGTAGAAAAGTATGATGGAAACCTAGATATAGAAGTTAGTAAGTATGATTTTTCAATTACAATTTACATACCATTAATTAAAAAAAAGCCCCAGTTGGATACCTAAAGATCCCATTGGGGGCTTTTTTATTGAAAAAATAAATATTGAATGTTATCTTTTAAGCGTAGAAGATATTAGATAAATAATTGACTAAAAGATAACTTTTCAATTTTGATGATAAACATAATATATACAATAGGAGAAATTTAATATGAATGGATATAAATATGCAGAAAATATAAGAGTTGCACACAAAGATGACCTAGTAGTACTGGCAAGTGAAGAATCTAAGTCTTGGGTTAAAATATCCAAGGAATGCTTTAAGATACTTAATATAGTTATAGAAATGAATTTGATTCATAGTGAGATATTAAAAATATTTGAATTAGAAGAAGATAGAATATATTTTGATAACCTTATACAAAAACTATATGATATAGATATAATAACAGATAAAAACTATATTAAAGCTAAAAATATAGATAATATATATTTAGTCTTAACAGATAGATGTAATTTATCATGTACACATTGTTGTGCAAATGCATCAGGTTTAAATTCAAATGATGAATTAAGTACAAAAGAAATATATGAAATTATTGATAAAGTATTGAAACTTGATCCTGAGATTATAACTATATCAGGAGGAGAACCACTAGTTATAGATGATATATGGAGTATAATGGAGCACTTAAAAAGTAAATTTCAAGGAAAAGTAAATCTTATGACAAATGGATTATTGATAGATGAAAGTAATATCCAAGATATAATAAAGTATTTCAATAATATTAGTATAAGCCTTGATGGAATTGATGAAGAAAGCTGTAAGATAATAAGAGGTAATAATGTATTTAAAAATATTATGAAAAAAATAGAATTATTAAAAGCTAATAATTTTAATAATATATCTACATCAGCTGTATTGCCTAATAATGAGAAAATATACCAAGAATTTGAAAAGTTAAATAATGATTTAGGCACTGAAGCTATGATTAGACATTTTTCTTACAAAGGACGTGCGGGATTTAATTATAAAAAAATAGAGAAACAGATGAATGAATATTTAAAAAGTAGGAATATGGAAGAAAATTATATTTTAGATTGGAAAAAATATATACCAGACGATAAAAAATATGTTATGCCAGGTTCTTGTGAGGGATGTGAGAGCACTTTGAGCATAGCTAGTAATGGAGATATTTATCCATGTAACCTATTAATGGATTCTAGTTATAGTATCGGAAATATATTAGAAATAGATAACATAGAAACCTATATAAATAATATTAGCAAAGATTCAAATGAAGGATATAAGACATTTATTGATTTAAAACAATGCAATAATGAAGTATGTAGTAATTGTTCAGTAAAAGCGTTTTGTTGGTCATGTCCAGCTGAATGTGATGATTTATTATCTAGAAAAGATATATTTACAGAGAGGTGTGAGCAAACGAAAGAAAGGCTAACATCAATAGTTTGGGGGTAATGTATGAATTGTATGGTATGGACGACTAAAAGTTGTAACTTAAATTGTAGGTATTGTTATGAACAAGAGTATATAGAAATAGGGCATATGAGTGATGAAATAGAGAACAGAACATTGGATACTATAAAAGAAATGATTTTAGATTCAGATGAAGACATACATAATATACAATTTCATGGAGGAGAACCGCTTTTAAACTTTAGACTTATAAAAAGATTTGTAGAAGAACTAGAAGTAATTAAAGGTAACTCGATAATTAAATATGGAATGACAACTAATGGAACAATATGGAACTCAGAAATAGAAGAATTTTTTAGAAAATATACGGATTCTTTTAAAGGATATATATCAATAAGTATTGATGGTGATAGTAAAACTCATAATAAAAATAGAGTATCTAAAAGTAATATAGGATCTTTTGATGTAGCCTTAGATACATCTCAAAAAATGTTATCTATATTTAAATGGCTGAGATGTAGAGTAACAGTTGAACCAAATACAGTAAAAGATTTATTCAATAATATTAAATATCTTATAGAATTAGGATTTAAACAAATATCTGTAGCATTTGATTTATTCTCTGAAAATTGGAATGAAAATCATGTAGCTATAATACAAGAGCAATATGAGAATGTATTAAAATTTTGGAAAAAGCATGATTCAGGTATAGAAATTAGTCTAGTAGATGAAGTGGTTGAAGAAAGATCAGTATTGGGTTTGTGTTCTCCAAGTAAACATTTTTATATTGATGGTTTAATTTATCCATGCACATTTGTTGTGGGGTCAAAAGAGTATAGTATAGGTGATATATATAACGGTATAAATGATAACAAAGTAGATTCAATTATTCAACTTAGCCATCATGATAATCCGTGTTGTGAAAAATGTAACAATAAAAAAACATGTTATTCAAATCGATGTAAGCTTATAAATAAGATGATTACAGGAGATTATTATACACCTCCTACAATAAATTGTGTTTTAGAAAATATACAAATATGTAGCAAAAATAAGTTAAAAGATATTTTAGAATTGCTATAATGCGGATTGTCCGCTTTATATAAATATAATAAAATTTGGGGGTATACTTATGAAAACAGAATTTAAAGTAAAAGCAATATTAGAAAAGGTAGATGCATTAGAGGTGAACGGTCAAGAGTATAGTTACAATTGCTTACATAACTGCAAAAGATGGATATGGGTAGGAAATTCTAATTCTAAGACTCAGGGTTGTAATCAAAGACAACATGCAGATGCTTATAGACACGTAGAATATTAGAAATCAAGAAAATAAAAAGCCTAGTGTAATTAGGCTTTTTATTTTAATTGTAGAGTAAGTATCCAACAATAATATTAAATTAAGGAGATTATCATGACTATTTTAAAGGTCAAGAATTTAAATAAGGTATATGGAAAAGAAGAAATAAAAGTAAAAGCACTAAGTAATATAAATCTAGAGATAAATAAAGGTGAATTTGTTGTAATAGTTGGTAAAAGTGGATCAGGAAAAAGTACATTACTTCATATAATGGCAGGCATTGAGACTCCAACAAATGGAGATGTAATTATAGATGATATAAGTATTTCATCACTTAATGAAAAAGAGAGATCACTTTTACGCAAAGAAAAAATAGGTTTAATATTTCAATCATACAATCTAATACCTGTTTTAACAGTTGAAGAAAATATAAAACTGCCAACTATAAACACTAATAATAAAAGTGATGAATATATTAATGAGCTTATGGATCTCTTGCATATAAGTGATAGGAAAACACATTTACCGAGTCAACTGTCAGGAGGTCAGCAACAAAGGGTAGCAATAGCAAGAGCACTTATAAATAAGCCTGCAATTATATTTGCAGATGAACCTACTGGTAACTTAGATACAAAAACAGAATCAGAAGTTTTACAACTTTTAAAAGAATCTCAAAAAAAATATAACCAAACTATAATAATGATAACTCATAACATAGATATTGCAAAATATGCAGATAAAGTTATAAAAATTGAAGATGGTGTTATAAGAGAGTAGGTGATCTAATGAAAATAGGTGATATAGTTAGAAGATATATATTGGAAAATAAGAAAAATACAATTTTAATAATAGTAAGCATTATAATTTCAACTGCATTATTTTTATTTATGAATATATTAAGTGAGGATGCCAGAAATTTAATGGTAGATCAAGCAAAAAAAGAAATGGGTACAAATCATGCATCGTATTATGATCCAACAGGTGAAGATATAGAGTACTTTAAAAATAATCCTAATATAGAAAAAGTCGGTACTTCAATGCTATTAGGAATTCATGATATAGGAAATTCTCAAACATTACACATTTTATCAGAAGATAAAAATTCTCAAGAATTAAAGGAAAGTTATAAAATACAGAATGGGAGTTTTCCGGTTAATGAAAATGAGATTGTAGTAGATAAATGGTATATCGAACAAAAGAATATAAAAAATCCAATAGGTAAAACAATAAGACTAGATTATAAAAAATCTAATGAAAATGGTGATATCTTATATGACGGAGACATGGAGTTTAAAATAACTGGTATTTTAAACTCTAATACAGCTTTGAAGGCTCAAGGTACATCAATTGGATTAATAAGTCAAGAAACCGCTAGAAAAAACATACCTACTAAAAACAAGTATGACCAAGCTGTAATAAAGTTAAAAAAAGAAAAGAACATACAAAAGCAAATAGAAAATATTATCAAGGAAGGGAATTTAATAAATAATAATGTAAGGTTAAACAATCAGTTAATATTAGCAATGTCAGATAGTATTAGTTTAAAAATACCATATATCATAGTTAATATAATACTTTCGCTAGCAACTATATTATTAATTTATAATATTTTCTATATATTAGTATCAAATAGAACTAAAGACTTTGGAGTATTGAGAGCACTAGGGTTTAGGCCATATGATGTTTCTAAAATAGTTATTTTAGAAGTATTTATATACTTAGCAATAAGTATTCCAGTAGGAATATTAATAGGAGGAGTGGTAGCTAATATATCTAGAGAAAATATTATAGGTATTATATATAATGTTAGTTATGTAAATTCAATTAAAAGTGATAACTATATAGGTATATATATTGTTTCTGTGTTGTTAAGTATGATAACTATAATAATATCTGTGATAAAGCCTCTTATATCATTGTGTAAGATTGATCCAATAGTCTGTATGAGAAGAAATGAAGAAAAAATAAATATAAAAGGAAAATCATTTATAAATAAGTTTATGACCAAAGTTTTTAAAGACTATGGAAATATAGCTTCAAAAAATCTTCAGCGCAATAGAAAGCGTACTAATTTAGCTATAGCATCAATGTCAATAGTGATTTTTTTAATTACGATAGTGTATACAAAATCTACTAGTAATTTTCTAAATGATGGAGGATTAAGACTATGGATTCCAGGTGACTACTTAATGCATAATATTGATATATTATCTACAAATGAAGATAAAATAACATATGATAGAGACATCCTAAAAGATATAGAAAATATAGATGGTGTAAAAAAAGTAAATGCATCTAGGAACAAAGCTTTTAATATACAAATTGATGATAAAAATATAAATAAAGATTCAGGTTACTGGAAAGAGAATAAAGATATTTTGGAGGCTCAATCTAAAATAAAAGATGGAAAGAAAATATATCATAATTTCTTTGAAGTTGTAGGTCTTGAAGATATTGATATATTAAAAGATGTATTAATAGATGGTAAAGACAATTTAAATAAAATAAATGATAATCCGTACATATATATAGATAAAAAATCAAGCGAAGCACTTAGTATAAAAGAAGGAAATAAAATAAAAGTGAACTTTGATATTATTGATTCAAAAACTAATAATTATAAAAAAACTTTATCGAAAGAATTTATAGTAGCTGGAACTATTAAGAATCTGCCAATAGTTTCACAAGGAGGAGGACAAAGTTTTGGTGCTGTAATTTCAGTAAATCAGATGAATAAGTTTATAGGCAATTCATCATATGAAAGATTCGATATATGGACTAGTAAAATTGCAAATAATAGTCATATTGAAAATGAGTTAAAGAAAATAATAGAAAAAACAGGAAAAGGGATTTTAATTCCATACAAGTCAGAATCAGCTGGAATCGAGAAAAGTGATAATCAAAAAGCTATGATTATGGTGTTAGTTGTTGGAGTTATTATAATTTTATCTTTATTTAACTGTTGTAATACGATAGTTACGAGTATAAATAGTAGGGTTAGAGAGTTTGCGCTACTAAGGGGAATCGGAATATCAAAACATGAAATAAAGAAAATTATTAAATTAGAAGGGCTGGTATATATATTAATTAGTTCTAGCATTTCTATATTACCAAGCTTAATTGTAAGAAGTATAATAATAAAAGATTTTCCTAATATTAACTTGATTAATTTAAAGTTTATAATAGCGACAATTATTATTTATGTGATTCTATCGGCTATAACTATGATAACAATAGAAAAAACATTAAAGCAGGTGCTAAGCGAAGATTTTGTGGATCAAATAAAAATGCTACAGTAAACCTAAAATACATAAAGGAGGTTTAAATGTGAGTTCAATTGCAGTGATAGATAGTGGAATTGATATTAACTTTAAAGAATTTAAAAATAAGAAAATAAAAGCTTTAAATATAAATACATATGAAACTAGTATAGAAAGTATTAAAGACTTTAATGGACATGGAACAGCTTGTGCGTCAGAAATTTTGAGAATAAATCCAAATGCTGATATAAATATTATAAAGCTCTTAGATGAAAATTCTCAATCGACAGTCAAAAAACTTATTGAATCTATAGAGTATGCATCATCTATAGATGATGTAAGACTTATTTCATTAAGCTGCTCAACTTTTCAAGATAAGTATTTAAATGATTTTAAAAATGTAATAGAATATGCAAATAGAAAAAATAAATTAGTGATTTGTTCATCTGACAATGAAAATAAATTAAGTTACCCTAGCTACATGGATGGAGTAATAGGAGTTAAAAGATGCAATACATATATAGAGAAGTATTGGTTTAATAAAAATAGAAATATTCAGTGTGTCTGTGAGTCTAAATATAGACTTTTACCAAATATAAATAAGAACTATAAATTATTTGGAGGAAATAGCTACTGTGCGGCTTATTTTTGTGGATTAGTATCTATGTTTATAAAAGGTGATTGTGAAATAGAAAATAAAATGTTAATAGACATTATAAATAAGAATGCAGATAAAAATATTTGGTCTGTAAATTGCATGGATGTTGACAAATACTTAGGTATGGAGACTATAAATAAGAAATACGATTATTATAAGTTTCGTATATTATTAGATTCAATAGGTGAATTTTCAAATATAAATATAGAAGATATAGGAATGTACCCTATATATAATATAGTAGGTATACATAATGTTTATAAGTTTTTAAAATATCTCGAGAATAAAATTAACCAAAGTATAAAGTATATCGAGATTACAGCTTACGACTTAAGATCTATCTACTCTTTATATAATTTAATTTTTAAGGATGATATAAAATGAAAAATAAAAATTTAGCTAGATTTCTAAAAATAGCATTTAAAAAGAATAAATATATATCTATAATAGCCTTTGTGATAATGATTGTTACATCTATTATAGAGCTATTTATGCCTCAAATAACAAAAATTATATTAGATGATGCTATAAAGTTTGGAAATATTAAGTTATTAGTGAATCTAATACTATTATACATAACAACAAACTTGTTATTAAATACATTATCTATAGTACTGCAATATATTTATTCTAAAATGAAAAATAGAGTTTCTATAATATTTAAAATAAAACTAATAAGACATTTAGCTAAATTATCTGGAAACTACTACACTAATATAAAAACAGGAAATATATTGAATATATTGGAAAATGATATGTATATTGTAGAAAGTTTAGGTGCAGATTTACTTTTTTCACTAATAGTAGATTTTTTTACAGCTACAATTGCCTTCTTCTTCTTAATGAAAATGCAGTATGATTTGTTAATCATCATTGTTATAATTCAAGCATTAATTTTGCTTACTCAATCTAAATTTACTAAATTGATATCATTAAAAAATGAAAAATTAAGAGATGATTCTGGAGATATTTCTAATATAAGTCAAGAGTATATTTCTAATATAATGAATGTTGTGATATCAAAATCTAATTTGAAGTTTTTTAAACAGTATTTGAATAAAGAAAGAAAAATGTTGAAAAATAGTATTGGATTAGATATGGCATTTTCTACGAGTATGGCAACAGGAAGTATTTTGAGTAGTTTTATAACTGTAGCTATTTATGGTTATGGAGGGTACAAAATAATAAATGGATCCATGACTTTTGGGGAACTTATAGCATTTCAGCAGTATACAGGCATATTTATTAGTCCATGCATGAATATAATAAGATCTAATATTAAGATAGAGCAAGCAAAAACATCTATAAATCGTATATTTACGGTACTAGATGAACCTATAATAATAGATAATAATAATAATGGTATTAGATGTTCAGATAGCTTTAAGGGGAATATATCTTTTAATAACGTGACTTTTTCATATGAAGATAAGGGAAATACGATAGACAATATAAATATGAAATTTGAAAATGGAAAGATTACAGCGTTAGTTGGATCAAGCGGATGTGGTAAATCAACAATAGCTAAATTACTCTTTAGATTATGGGATGTTAATAGTGGAGATATTATTGTTGATTCAGTTTCTCTTAAAGATTATAATCTAAAAAATATTAGAGAAAATATATCTATAATAACTCAGGATGTACTTTTGTTTGATGATACAATAATTAATAATCTAATACTGAACAATAAAGGGATAAATGATGATTATCTAGCAAAGGTATGTAAAAGTGTTGGTATATATGAACTTGTAAATAGTTTACCAAATGGATTTAATACTATTATTGGAGAAAAAGGAGTAAAGCTTTCAGGTGGGCAAAAACAAAGAATATCAATTGGAAGAGCTTTATTATGTGATTCGAAAATTATAATATTTGATGAAGCAACTTCGGCACTAGATAACATATCTCAAAGAGATATATTAGAGAATATAAATGAATTTTTAGAATATAAAACTGTAATAGTTATAGCGCATAGGCTATCTACTATAAAAGATGCAGATAAAATATATGTTCTTGAAAAGGGCAAAGTAATTGAAGAGGGGTGTCATGAGCAACTTATATTAAACGAAGGTATTTATTGTAGCTTACTAGATGAACAAAGTTTAGAAGTAGCATTTGCTTAAATATATTCTAGATATAAAGATACTCCTTTTATGATAACAGTTTTATTATTTTAACTGTCTAGTATATCATTTTAAGAAAGCGTAGGACGTTTGTAATAATATTTACATTGAATCTTATGGAGATATTCAAAAATTGAAGAATTACATGATATAGATGCTATCTCAGTAAGTTATATCGAAGATAACATACCAAATGTACTAGGGAGTTCATTTTAATTAAAAATTCAAGTAAAAAAATATAGCTACCTTGTATTAATATCAAGGTAGCTATATTTTTTATATTTATACAACATATTGTTAATAATTTACATATTCTTGGTATGTTGCATCAGGATTATCCTCATAGTGATTTATCTCTGTTAATGATGTATATACTTGCTCAGAATTTGCTTCTTTATATTCTTTCCAGAGCAGCAAATATATTTCCTTCTTTTCTACATTTCTATATATTCTATATTTATACTCAGCGCTATGGTCTTATGGAATTAAGCTACGTTTAAACCCATGGTACATTGACCTAATACAATTGTATTACTACTTTTTTGAATTTTAGTATTATAATTTCTTACTATTGTTGTTTTTTTAATATTATTTGTATCTACATTCGTATCTGATTTTATAACAATGACAAAATATATGAATATAAGTACTGCAGAATTAGTAACAAATATAATTCGAAGTTTTTTGAGTTGCTTTGCTGTTCGCACTTTGTACCTCTACACTTTTGATATCTTTTAAATTATTTATATTGAATTACGTTATTATATTAAATTTATAGTGAAATACCAGTGTTTGAAATAAATGGCATAGATTTAAAATATATAGGTATGTATTTTAAGATTAAGATAATAAGTAAAATTTTAACATAAAATAAGGTAGACATAAAGCGAAATATAATAAACTTAAATGAGTATTATTTTATTTTACTTCCTTTTACATAAATATTAACTATATTTCTATCATCACCTATATAAATGAATTTTTGAAGTCTTTCCTCTAAAGATAAATCTAAATTAGTCAAATTGCTATCATCAATAATTAAAGCGTCAAAATCATAATTTCTCTCAAAACTTCCTATATCACCAAAGAAACTTCCACCACCTTTAGTTGCCAAGTAAAACACATTTGAAGTTGACAAAAAAGACCCTTTACGATTATTTTCTAACCACTTCATTTTAGATAGCTGAACAGCAAGAACCATAACCTTAGTCATGGATAAATCGTGTCCACCACTTATATCTGATCCTAAACCTACATTTAAACCACTATCCATCATTTCTTTTATAGGAGCAATTCCGCTTGATAAATTAGTATTTGAACCAGGACAATGAGCAACAAATACCCCTTTTTCTTTTAGTAAATTGATCTCATCTTTATCACTATATACACAATGAGCCATTATAGTACTTTGTGGCTTAAATAGGCCAAACTTATCATATACCATACCATAACCATTTGTATTAGGATGTAGCTTAGAAACCCAATCAATCTCACTTTTATTTTCAGATAAATGAGATTGAACCTTTAAGTCATATTCGGTTGTAATTTCACCTAGTTTTAAAAGGATTTCATCGGAGCAAGTTGGAATAAATCTTGGTGTGATTATAGGTTTTACCAAAGGATATTTTTTAGAATATTCTTTGACCAACTCAATAGTATCTTCTATAGATTTTGAAGTATCTTCTTTAAGGTAGTCAGGACAGTTTCTATCCATATTAACTTTACCTATAAATCCAGATATTCCTACTTTATGCATAGTATCGAATAATACTTTTGTTGATTCTTTATGTATACTACTAAATAGAACAACACTTGTTGTACCATTTTCTTTTAAACTATTTGCAAGTCTAGAGTAAACATCTTTTGCATAATCTGTATCTTTAAATTTATCTTCTTCTACAAAAGTGTAAGTCTCTAACCAAGGAATAAGCTCTCTATCAAGGCCAATACCACGATTTTCAAACTGTGGAGCATGAGCATGTAAGTCAACAAACCCAGGTATTATAAGTTTGTCTTTATAATCAATTATTTCTAAATTTTTAAATTCTTCAGGTAGAGAAGAGTAAGTACCTAGAACTTTACTATCCTTTACAACTATATAGCCATTTTCTAATGTTACAAAGGAATTAGGATCCTTTGTAAAAATTATATTTCCCTTTAATATTTTTAGCCCTTTCATAGTAACCCCCAAGATGTTTATATTTTAAGTAATCTCAAATTACAGTTTATACTTTTGTATAAAGCATCACTAATAGCTTAAATAATCTTCATATGTTGCATTAGGATTATCCTCATAGTGCTTTATATCTATTAATGATTTATATATTTCTTTGGAATTCGAATCTTTGAATTCTGACCATTTCAGCAAATACACTTCTTTTTTTTCTGTATTTCTATATATTCTATATTTATACTCAGCGCTATGGTCCTGTGGAATCAAACTACGCTTAAATCCATACCCTTCTAGTAATTCACTTATTTCTTCAAAAGGTTGGTTTTGACTTTGTACTTGTAAGTACTTTTTTAATTTTTCATGTAGTTCTTCTTCAAGATTAGTACATTGACTTAATGAAATTGTAGTGCTAGATACTTTGTTAGTAGCAAAAGTTGGTACTATATCTGTATTATTACTATCTATTATATCCACATTTATAATACAGATATAATATATGCCTATAAGTATCGCAGCTTTAACAATAAGCATGATTTGAAGTTTTTTGAGTAACTTTCTTGTTCCCATTTTTTCCCCTTTTTATATCTTTCAAATTATTTATATTGAATTACATTACATTATTATATTAAGATTATAAGGAAAATTTTACCATAAAGTAGGGCGAACATAAAGCGAAATCTAATAAATTCAATTTCACTAAAAAGTAACTACAAACATGAAGCAGAGCATTTACTTATTGAGTACATTAATTTAATTAATAAAGGAAAAGTTTTAGATTTTGGAGCAGTAGATGAAGGAGTGTTAAATTAAAGATAGAATATATAACCTAAAATCCTATAGGAGGAAATATTATGAATAATTGGATTGATTTATATAATTTATTAAAAGGTAACTACGAAGAGGAACCAGAGCATTTACTTATTGAGTACATTGATTTAATTGATAAAGGAAAAGTTTTAGATTTGGGGGTAGGAAATGGAAGAAACTCATTATTTCTTTCAGCAATTGGATATGATGTCGAAGGTGTAGACATCTCTGATGATAACATTAAAAACTATCTTGAAAAATCAAAAGAATTACAGTTAGATGTAAAAGGAACTGTAGCAGATATAAGAAAATTTGAAATAAAAGAAAATGAATACTCACTAATAATAGTATCATGGGTATTAAACTTTTTTAGGAAAAATGAGATAGATTATATTATTGAAAAGATAAAAAAAGGCTTAAGAGAAAATGGAGTTGTTTATTTTGGAGCATTTTCCATATTTGATGATTTTTATATTAAAAATTTAGATAAAACTTGCGATGAACAGTATTCATTATATTTTTCTAAATCTGGGTACAGACATTATTATACTAAAGAAGAAGTATTGAAGTATTTTGAGGATTTAAAAATGATTGCATTTAAATCAGGAATGTTTTTAGATGTAGATAAAGAAAATGGAGACCATTACCATGATGGATTTGAGTATGTTGGTAAAAAAATCAAAAATGTCAAATAGCTATTAGTAAGCATACAAGTTAACTAATAGCCATTTGAGGTAAATTATTATCTTTCTCTAATCCATTTAGTAATCTTTTTCCACTCATCACCTGAGAAGAAAGTAACTACTAAATCAGAAACACTTATAAAAGCGTCTATTACTAGATCCATAAACATACCACCTTTTTTATAAGTTAATTTAATTATAGCAAATATTCCTAAATAAAGTGACAAGTAAATACTTAATGAGGTATAGAAAATTATGTGAGATAATCTCCTGATAAGCACATACTACGAATAATATAAGCTAACTATCCATTATAACACCAGACTTAATATACAGGTTATGATATAGTTAAATGGAGGTGAAACTACTATGACAAACAAATATAAGACATCACAAGTAGCAAAGATAATTAACATACACCCAAATACTGTACGATTATATGAAGAGTTAGAATTGATACCAAAGCCACAAAGACTGCCTAATGGATATCGTATCTTCACAGATTTTCATATTGAACAATTTAAATTAGCTAGAACAGCACTTAAGGTTGAGGTATTACAAAATGGTCTTAGGAAAAAAATGATTAATATAATTAAATTATCCGCCAAAGCTAAATTTCAAGAAGCAATAGAATCTACAAAAAATTATATTGACCAGGTCATATATGAACGAAAAAATGCAGAAGAAGCTATTGAAATTTCAAAACAGCTTCTCTTAGGTATAGAAAATAAAGAAGATGATATATTTCTAACTAGAAAAGAAACAGCAGATTATCTACAAGTTACAATAGATACTTTAAGAAACTGGGAAATGAACGGCTTACTTTCTGTTAAGAGAAAAGATAATGGATACAGAGTATACACTAAAGATGATATACAACTATTAAAGATAATACGCTCCTTACGCTGTGCTAATTATTCACTTGCATCAATTTTAAGAATGATAAATTCAATATCAAATAATTCAGAAACAGATATAAAAGAAGTGCTTAATACACCTAAAGATGATGATGACATAGTAAGTGTATGCGATAAACTTATTACATCTTTAAATGAAGCGGAGTCAAATGCAAGAAGTATTTTAGCTCAGTTAAACAATATGCAAGAAAAATTTAATCCAAACCCTACAGTTTAACACCAGACTTAATTCTGGTGTTAATTTATTTATATACTAAAAAAGTAGGAGGTCTATTAATATGGATACAATTAAAATTCATGCCTTATGCAAATCATATGGAAGTACACAAGCAGTAAACAATGTTAGTATATCAGTAAAACCTGGTGAAGTATTTGGATTACTTGGTGCTAATGGAGCAGGAAAAAGTACAATTATTGAATGTGTTTTGGGAACAAAGAGATTTGATAGTGGATCAGTTTCAATTTTAGGAATGAATCCAGAAAAAGAGAGAAAGAAACTATATCAGAGAGTTGGAGTACAGTTTCAAGAATCAAATTATCAAGACAAACTAACGGTAGAAGAAATTTGTGAAGTTACATGCTCTCTTTACAAGCATCCATCAGATTATAAAGAGCTGTTAAATCAGTTTGGTCTAATGGACAAATGCAAAAGCCAAATAAGTGAATTATCAGGAGGACAAAAGCAACGATTATTTATTATACTTGCATTAATTCCAAATCCAGAAGTTGTATTTTTAGATGAATTAACAACAGGTCTTGATGCTAGAGCAAGAAGAGATGTATGGAAAGGGCTTTTGGATTTAAAAGAAAAAGGTCTTACCATATTTTTAACTTCACATTTTATGGATGAAGTAGAAATATTATGTGATAAAATTTGCATACTAAAAAAAGGAAGTAGTATTTTCTATGGGAATGTTAAAGAAGCAATTGAAAAAAGTCCTTTTGAAAAATTAGAGGAAGCTTATTTATGGTATACAGATGAGGAGGAAATTGAAAATGAAATCATTTAAAGCTATGTTAAAAACTGAAATGAAACTGTCACTACGAGGTATGGATATGCTGATTTTTGCAATTTGTATGCCAGTAGTATTAACTATTATTCTTGGAATAATCTATGGAAACAAAGAAGCTTTTAATGGGGCTGGATACTCATTTTTAGAACAATCTTTTGGCGGTATTGCTACAATTGCAATATGTGCAGGGGGAGTCATGGGATTACCATTGGTGGTATCAGATTATCGTCATAAGAAAATTTTAAAAAGATTTAAGGTAACACCTGTAAGCCCTGCAATGATTTTGATGGTTCAGATAGTAATCTATGCTCTTTATTCTATAGTTTCACTTATACTTGTATATGCGATAGCAAAGATTTTCTTTGATTTTAGCTTTAGAGGATCATGGTTTAAATTTATATGTACTTATTTTTTAGTAATGGCTTCTATGTTTAGTATAGGCATGATGGTAGGTGGAATTGCTAAAAATATTAAGAGTGCAAGTGTAATAGCTAGTGTTTTATATTTTCCTATGTTGATTTTTTCAGGAGCGACACTACCTTATGAGGTTATGCCTACATCACTTCAAAAAATTGCAGATATATTACCGCTTACACAAGGGATAAAACTTTTAAAATCTACTTCTCTTGGGTTGGAAATTGATGAAGTCTTTATGCCTATTGTTATGATGATTGTAATAGGGATTATATGTACTGGTGTAGCTCTTAGGTATTTTAAATGGGAATAATTAAATAAATACAAACAAAAGTAACTACCCCTAAGTCGTTTTTTATGATCTAGGGGTAGTTATTTAAAACTCACTACTATCTTTAATTAACATAGCCAAAATTGACGTAAGTATATTTATCAAAGCAATAGGCTGTAGCCATGAATTATAAAATATCTTTGTCCTAGTATTACACATTAAAATATTATCCGTACAATCAGCAACAGGACAATCTAGACTATCAGTAAAAAGCACAAGTTCACATCCGTTATGTTTAATATTTTCGGCAATACTCTTAATAGAATAGTAATAATTAGGAAAACTTAAAAATATAGCAACATCATCTTTAGTAACTTGTCTCATAATATACTCAACTTCCTTCATATCAGACAAATCCACCAACACCACATTTAAATTTAACACATCAAATCTTCCTTTAAGCACTGAAGCCAAAGCCTTAGAAGCATCGTGTGCAAACAAATATATTATATGATTTTTACATATAAGCTTGGCAATAGACAACACACTTTCTAAATCTACTGAGTTATAAAAACCTACTATCTTATCTAACTCTTCATTACAAATATTTTTTAAAAAATCTATTTTAGAATCAGTATCTGTTATCTCAGATGGAACTGAATAAGAAGAAACCGAGTACTTATTAACCAGACTTTGATTATAGCTTCTAAACTCTTCCTTTAACTCAATAAAACTATCAACCCCTATAATTTTGCAAATCTTAAGTATTGTAACCTCTGAGCAACCTATATTTTTACTTAGTGTAGCAAGCGAAACATAACATATATCAGAAGGGTTGTTAGTTAAGTAATCGGCAACCATCTTTTGTTTATTAGTTAAAGTAGCGTAATTACTTTGTATAATTTCGATAATATTCATTTTATATTTATTAACTCCCTAAGAATTCATTATTTACTTTATTTTCTGAAAAGTTAAAGTATTTGCATTGAAAACGATATTAAAAATGATATAATAAAGTAAATACTTTAAAATTATACTTTTCTCACTATAAAGTTAAGTATAATCATTATAAGTCAACAACCATGATAAGTAAAGGTTGAGGCTTTAATAAAGTAGACAAACTAATATACTAAGGGGAGATAAAGAGATATGAGAGAAAAACAGACACCAACTTTTGCTTACTCATTGTTTACACTATTAAGCTTAGCAGTATTTATGGTTTCAGGGGTTACAGTTTTAGGGATTCATTTAAATGTTACTATGTTTTTAGCTTGGATACTTATTAATGTATATGCTTTAAAATTAGGATATACATACCAAGATCTAGAGACTAAAGCATTAGACACCGTAAGAAATAGTTTACAAGCTGTAGTCATAATGCTAGCTGTTGGAGCATTGATAGGAGTGTGGATTGCATCAGGTACAGTTCCAACAATTATATACTATGGAATTAAAATAATAAATGCAAAGTACTTCCTAGTAACATCACTTCTTTTATGTGCTATAGTTTCAATGTTTACGGGAACTTCATGGGGTACTATGGGGACTGTAGGGGTAGCGCTACTTGGAGTTGGAACAGGTCTTGGAATACCAGCAGGTATGACGGCTGGAGCAATTATTAGTGGATCTTGGTTTGGGGACAAACTTTCACCTCTTTCAGACACAACAAACTTTGCATCTGGAGTAATGAATGTTAACGTATTGACACATGTAAAGCATATGCTTTATACTACAGTACCATCACTTATAGTATCTGCTATAATTTTCCTTTTCTTAGGATTCAAAGTATCTGGAACAGCAGATTTTACTCTTATAGAACAAATCTCATTAGGTTTAGCGGACAATTTTAAATTAGGTGTTATAACACTTTTACCAATGGTTATAGTTATCATAATGCTGTTAAAAAAGAAATCACCAGCACAATCAATTTTATCAGGAGTTATATTAGGATTAGTTATTGCAATATTCTATCAAGGCTTTGAACATACTTTAGTTTTCGATAGTTTTTATAAAGGATTTAATAAAGAATTTGAATTAGAATTTTTATCAACACTTCTAAATCGTGGGGGTATGAATAGTATGAACAGTACAGTTCAAGCTGTAATATTTACAACTGGTATTGGTGGTATGATAAAAGAAATAGGAATAATAAATGTACTTGTTTCAAAATTTGCACAAAAGATAAAATCAACTGGTGGCTTAGTAGCAAGTGCTATGGGTATAAGTTATTTATCTATAGGTCTTACTGGTTCTCACTGTTTTTCAGCTATAATGGTTCAATCTACAATGTTAGATTTATTCAAGGTAAAGGGGCTTAAGCCAGAAAACGTATCTAGAATATGTGAAGACTGTGGAACAATTGGTGTAACCATAATTCCTTGGGGAGTTACAGCAGTATTTATAATGAATACTCTTAATATTTCATTTGCAGAGTATGCACCTTACGCATTTTTATGTTACCTATGTCCTTTATTCTCACTACTTTGTGGTATTACAGGAATAGGTATGGCAAGATACAGTGAAGAAGAACAAGAAGAGTTACAGCTATGTAACCAGATATAAAAGGAGAGAGATTATGGAAGTACTAGTAAATACATATCGTGGGGATTTGGTGGATCTTATTACAACAGGATCTATTGCAGTTGTAGATTCAAAGGGGAACTTACTTTACTTTGCAGGAGATCCATATGAAGTTGCATATGCACGTTCATCTGCAAAACTAATGCAGGCAGTAGTTCCTGTCTTACATGGTGCAATAGATGCTTATAAAATAGATGATAAAGAAATCTCACAAATTTGCGCATCACACTCTGGTGAGAAGATTCATGTTGATGCAGTTAGAAGTATTTTAGATAAAATAGGACTAAGTGAAGATTATTTACAATGTGGAGAGCATTATCCTTTTAAAGAAGATGTTACAAAAGCTATGAAGGAAAAAGGAGAAAAAGCCTTAGCTGTTCATAATAATTGTAGTGGAAAGCATGCTGGTATGTTAGCAACAGTAAAGCATCTTAATGAAGATTTAGATACTTACTGTCAAGTAGATCATCCACATCAAATAAGAATTGTAGAAATGATAGGTACACTTTGTGATTACAATAAAGATGATATAGGTATAGGACTTGATGGATGTGGTGTTCCTGTTCATACACTACCTTTAAATAAGTTTGCATATGGAATGGCGCGTATGGTTGAACCTTCCAGTCTTGAGGAAGAGTACAGGGAATCTGTAACTAGAGTTGTTAATGCTGTTATGAAAAATCCAGTATATGCTTCAGGTTCAGATAGAATTGACTTTAAATTAATGGAAAAGTATCCAAACAAGATAGTTGTAAAATCAGGAGCTAATGGATATTTTGGTGGAGCAATTATTGATAAGGGGATAGGATTTGCTATTAAGGTTCATGATGGACTATCACCTATGAGAAATATTGTACTTATTGAACTTTTGCATCAGTTAGGTGTTATTCCTAAAGAGGATTTAGAGTATTTCGCTGATGAGCATAATGTAAGAGTTTATAATCACAAAAATGAATTAGTAGGAGAAAGTAAAGCTGCTTTTAAATTAAATATATTTTAAATAAGTTAAATAGCCCCTTAAATTAGTATTTATATGGAAACTATCCATTTACTAATCTAAGGGGTTAATAAATTTTAGGCTAAAAATTATTTTTTAGAATGATAAATTAGATATGTGTAGTTTTTAGTATAAGGCTGAGTTATGAAAGTTATAAGTTATAGAATAAATAATTTTAATTAAATAATAATAAATAATGAGATAAAAACTATCTTAAAGAGAGCTTTTACAAAATACATATAAGATAAATAATAGGGTATAGAATTAAATTTCAAAAATAATATTGACCTGTGTGTAGCACATAGGTTTATTCTTATATTAAGAACTTAGAATGTATAGGCTTAGCCATAAATTATAAAAAATAAATAGAAATAGTTTTCAATAGAAGGTATAAACTAAAATCAAATCTCTAGATAATAAAAGAAGAGTGATGAAAGCGAGGAAGGACTCTATATGAGTAGAAATAGACAGTTAAAAATGAAAAATGTTGGGTTAGAGCAACTTGAACAGTATAACCAACTTTTAAGATATGTTTTCCAAGTAACAGATAAAGATTTACAGAAGGTTGGATGGGAAGAAAAAGAAATTATTAGAGCTAAATCTCCTACATTAGAAAAAGCTGATGTTTTGGGATGGTTTGATAGAGATAAATTAATATCTCAAGTAGCAGTTTATCCTATGAGGGTTCGTATATTTAATAGAACATACGATATGGGTGGACTTACTGGTGTAGGTACTTATCCAGAATATGCTAATCAAGGACTGATGCATAAATTATTGTATAGAGCACTTGAAAACATGAGGGAGAGAAAGCAGACTATATCTTATTTATATCCATACTCTATACCATATTACCGTAGAAAAGGGTGGGAGATTATATCTGATAAGATTACATTTGAAATTAATGATTATCAATTGCCTAAGAATAAACAAGTATCTGGAGAAGTAGAGCGTGTTGATGTGGAAAGTGATGTAGTTAAAAAAGCTTATGAACGATTTGCTCTTCAAACACATGGGGCATTGTTACGTGATGACTTAGCTTGGAATGAATATTTACTTTGGGATTCTGATGATTTAATGGCAGCAGTATATTATAATGACAAAAATGAACCAGATGGATATGTGCTTTATAGGATAGAGGATGAGATTTTTTACATCAAAGATATGATTTTTGTGAATGAAGAAGCTAGAAGTGGATTGTGGAATTTTATAAGTGCACATTTCTCAATGATTACAAAGGTTATAGGTAATACATATACAGATGAACCGTTAGCATTTTTACTAGAGGATGCAGATATTAAGGAAACAATTTCGCCTTATTTCATGTCTCGTATTGTTGATTTGGTAGAGTTTATTGCTCAATATCCATTTAAGCCAGATACAATAGAGCGAGAGTGGACTTTTACAATGGATGATCCACTTCTTTCTTGGAACCAAGGTTCTTTTACCTTACGAATTACAAAGGATGGAAAAGGTGAGGTTACTCGTACTCAACATAGAACAAGTGATAGAATTGATATTCAAACTATGACTACTATGTTACTTGGATATAAGCGTCCAGATTATCTTTATAAAATAGGTAGACTTACTTGTAGTTCTGAGACTTTGGATATGCTAGAGGATGCAATAGAACAGCAGACACCTTATTTCTCAGAGTATTTCTAGAAATAATTGAAAAAATATAAAACCTTATAAATAAATCATAAAATGAAAATATTGGATAAAGATTGTTTAAATACTGTTTAATTCCAAGGTTTAATGTATATACTACAATTATTAAATTAAAGTGAAATAAGAAATTAGGTGATGTTATTGATATACATATATAACTGTTATGGAGGAACCCACTCATCTGTTCTAGCAGCTTCTTATCACTTAGAATTATTAGATGATACTAGAGAACCGACTAAGGATGAAATATTGGCGTTGCCCAACTTTAATAAGTTAGTATATGGAAATCGTGGAGAACTTTTTTATTATGGAAGTGATAAAGATGGAAACGAAGTATATACTGTAGGAAGAGGACGTTCAAAAATTTTAATTCCAGGATTATATAATTTAGCTTCTATGCTTCATAAACAAAAGCTATTAGATGAGAAAATTATATTTTCTAGTACGTCGCCAACTGTGCCATTACCAATGACTTTTGGTGGATTATTTTCTAGGTGGTTAAAACTTGATTTTATAGGAGTACCATTACTTGTAAAAGGAGCAAAACAATCTTACAAGGATGTTATAGAACTTGTAAATCACACAAAGAAGGTAGCAAAGAAAGATAATTCAGAGGTTATTATTTTAGATAATAAGGAATTGAAGAAAAAATGATGTGGGTTTTAAAAGTTCATATGCTACTGTTACGATGAACCGTATCACAAGTGAGTGATGCGGTTTTTTATTTATATATATAAACCTTTCATAAACTGTAAGTATTATATATGATTATTGTTTTGTATAATAAACTTAAACATAGATCTATTAAAAGTATCAACTAAATAATTAGAGAATTGAAAAATATAATAAAGTTTATGAAGAGGAGAAAACAAAGAATGGATAAAAAGATATTAGAGATACAATCTTTAAGAAAATACTATGGTAAGAAAGATAATATTACAAAGGCTATAGATGGTATTAGCTTTCAGATTATGGATGGAGAATTTGTTGGTATAATGGGAAGTAGTGGGTCAGGAAAGACAACATTGTTAAATTGTATTGCAACGACTACCTACCCAACTGAAGGAAAAATCCTTCTTAAGGGAGAAGATATAGCAAGTTTTAAAGGAAACAAATTAGCTGACTATAGAGGTAATCACATTGGATATTTATTTCAAAACTTTGAGTTGATTGATAACTTAAACGCTAAGGAAAATATTATGTTACCTATTGCAATTCATAATATGATGGGAAAAGAAGATGAAAAAAGAATTGATGAGCTTATAAAATATTTAGAGATTGAAAGTGTTATGACGAAGTTTCCATCAGAAATGTCTGGAGGACAAAAGCAACGTGTAGCTGCTGCTAGGGCGCTGATTTTGAATCCTGAAATAGTTCTTGCTGATGAACCAACGGGAGCACTAGATTCAAAAAATGCAAAATTATTAATGAAAAAACTTTCGGGGTTAAATGAAGAACATAAGACAACAATTTTAATGGTTACTCATGACGCAAATGCAGCAAGTTACTGTTCAAGAATCTTATTTATTCAAGATGGATTAGTTTTTCATGAACTTAGAAGAAGAGTCCCAGAAGAATCTCAACAGGATTTCTACAAAAGAATCATCTCGGTAATGGCACAGTTGGGGGGAGGAAGTGCAAATGTTCTTTAATTTAGTTAAGAAAAATAGTAAGCGAAATAGAAAAGAAAACGGAATGTTTTTCGTTTCTTTGATTGTATCAATAATAGCATTTTATATTATTTTGTCATTAGAAAATCAAGATGTAATAGTATTTTTAAAAGAAATGGAAAGTGATGCTGTAAATCGACTACTATTATTAACACCTGTGTTATACGCAACATCATTATTTATTTTATTTTTCTTAGTATACTTTGCTGGAAAGTACCAGCTAGAAAGAAGAAGCCACGAATTTGGAATGTATTTGATGTTAGGTATGCGTAGAAGAAGATTATTTTCTATGCTCCTAGTAGAAGAGATATACAATAGTATACTATCTCTTGCAATTGGAATTCCTATAGCTATTTTTATATCAGAAATGATTAGTATGATTACAGCTAGAATTGTTGGGCTAGGTATTATAGGGCATAAATTTTCTTTTTCTGTAGGGGCAATATTATGGACAATTGTTGGTTATTTTCTTATTAGATTAGTTGCATTATTAATATTAAGTGGAAGTATAGCAAAAAAAGATATAAATAAATTGATGTCACAATCTCAAGATAAAAAACATAAGGTTAACAATAAATTTTTTACAATAGTAAAGCTATTGATAGGAATTATATTATTGTCTATTGCTTATGGATTAGCTATTGGAGGATACGCATGGAACTCTATTGTGACTATGGGAATTACGGTTATTTTAGGTATTTGTGGAACTTTTCTTTTATTTCATGGTATTGCAATACTATTTGAGCTTATCCTTAAAAATGGAAAAAATAAAAATGGCTTAGAAGTATTTACTTTTAGACAGTTACAGGAAAATGTGTTTTCTAAATCAAATTCTTTAGCAATTTCATCCTTATTAGTTTTAATAGCACTTTGTTGCTTTGGTTATGGAATTTCTGTAACTTTTAATTCTAGTTCAAAAAATCAGCATGTTCTAGATTATACATTTATAGGAGAAGAACAACAGATAAAAAAAGAGTTAAATAAGTCTTCGATAAAGGATTATATCAATGAAGTTTTTGAGGTCAGATTAGGTAATTTAAAGAATGAAGATAGCTTTTCTGTCAAAGGATTAATAGAAGCTATTGAAAAGGAGAAAGACTCTGAAGAGAAAGAGATATTATTAAATAACTTAGAGTATTTTACATATCCATATTTGATTTCTTTATCAGGATATAATGATATTTTAAAACTTGCAGGAAAAGAACCTATTGAGCTTTTAGATAATCAGGTTGCTTTATTCAATGGTTTAGAGTTTTCATATGGAAATACAGTAGACATGCTGAATAGAGTGCTTAAGAAAAATATAAATATAGAAATGGAAAATAAAGAATATGAGCTTGTAAATAAGGTCTATCAAGATAATATCGTTACTGACCGCTCTATAAGTATTAGTTATGGGTTAATTGTTTCAGATAAACTATTTGATAATATTACAAGAGAAGGAAGTAGTTCTTATTGGAATGCGACCTTAAAAAATGATATTGTAAAAGATAAGGGATTAATGCAGGCAATTAGTCATGTTAATAAATTACTTGATAAAACAGATTTAGAGTATGAAAGTTATCTACAAAACATGGGAAGACAGTTATTCTATACGGTAGCAGCTAGTTATACAACGATTTATTTGGCAGTAATCTTTTTAATTATTGCTAATACAGTTATAGGAGTTCAATTTTTAATGCAACAACAAAACACATCAAGACGATACCAAACAATAATTCGTATGGGATATAATTATAAGAATTTATGTAAGTCTGCTAGAAAACAAATACAATGGTATTTTTCTATTCCAATAGTAGTCGCAGCAATTGGAAGTATATTTGGGGTAAGATCATTATTTTCAGGTATTGCTACTTCCAGTATGCAAGATCAAATTGGTGAATTAATGATAATTGCAGTGCCTACAATTATTATACTTTGTGTGATAGAATATAGTTATATGATTTCTGTAATGAAAATAAGTGACAAGTATATATATGAATTAATGGATATTAAAAGAGAAGATAGTTAATATAAATGTAATGCTATACTAGGTAATTAAACAGAGAAGGAGATTCAAATGAAAAAGATTGTTATAGTTGAAGATGAATTATTTATGAGAGAAGAACTTGTGTCTATATTGCAAAAAGAAGGGTATGATACTTGTTGCATTACTAATTTCATAGATACAGCTGAAAAAATCCTAAAAGAATCTCCTGATCTTGTGTTGTTAGATTTAAATTTACCAGGAGTAACTGGTTTTGAGATATGTAAGGAAATTAAGATAAGAAGTACAATTCCAATACTAATTCTAACTAGTAGAGATCAATTAAGAGATGAGCTACATGCTTTAGGCTTAGGGGCTGATGAATACCTGACAAAACCATGTAATAAAGATAGATTGATAGCTAGGATTTCTAATTTACTTCGTAGATATGAAGATAGAAATTATTTTCTTGAAATAAAAGGAGTAAAACTAGATTTACAAACTTATACAATGTATGTTAATGATAAATCTATTGTATTAACTGAGAATCAAGGAAAAATAATGGAACTTCTTTTATTAAACCAAGGCGATGTTGTTACAAAAGAAATGCTTTTTGAAAAAATATGGGGTACTAAAGATCATATTGATGAAAATGCATTACAAGTTAATATGACAAGATTGAAAAAAACGATTAATAACTTTAATATGAAGTATGAAATTAAAACAGTAAGAGGTAAAGGATATAATCTTGTAGCAATAGGGGTAAAAGAGAATGGTTAGAAATTTAGTTAAAATATTTTCAAAGTACAAAATATGGCTTCTTGTAATAAGCACTTTAAACATTATGTTTGGTGTTTTTCTTTGGCTAATAGATGCCAAAGGTTTTATTTATATTTTTCCAACTACAGTAATTGGTTCTATTATGTTATATAGCTTTGTTGGTTTTAGAATTTATAATATAGATAAGAGAAAGAAAGAAGCAATATTAGATTTTATAGAAAATCCAGAATTTAACCAAGAAGAATTATGCCTTAGTTTCTCTTCAAGTAAAGAAGAAAAGGAGATGATTCATGTAATTGGTGTAAAGCTCCGTGAAAAGAACGATTTAATTAAACAACAAGATTTAAATCTAAAAGAATATGAAGAATACATAGAAAAATGGGCTCATGAAATAAAAACACCATTAGCGTTGATGACATTTGTTCTTGATAATAGAAAGGAAGAAATTTCACTTCCAACATATCAGAGATTAGAATATGCAAGAACAAAAATGCAAGAGGATATTGAAAGAATGTTATATTATGCAAGAGTCAAATCAGATCACTTAGATTATCTTTTTACTGATATATTACTTGATGAAATCTGTAGAGATGTTATTGAGGAATATAAAATATTAATAGATGAGCAAAAAATTAGTATTAACAACAATGTGAAAAAAATACAGGTATTTTCAGATAAAAAAGGACTATCATTTTTGTTAAGACAGGTTTTAAGTAATTCTATAAAATATAAGGATATAGGAGAGTCTAACTCTTTTATAACTATGTCTACTAAGGTTAATGAAAAAAGTGGAGATATAATACTTACTATTAGAGATAATGGAATAGGAGTTAAATCTTATGATTTACCTTTTTTATTTGATAAAGGGTTTACTGGAGATGCTGGTCAACAGAGAAAACAATCGACGGGAATGGGACTTTATTTGGCAAAGCAGGTAGCTGATAATTTAAAAATTAAAGTTGAAGTTTCAAAAGAATATAAAGATGGATTTGAAATATCTTTACTATTTCCTATTATAGAAAATAAAATCTAAAAAATACTCATATCAATTGGATATGAGTATTTTTAAAGTTAAAAATTTGCATCAATTAAGCTTTGAGCATAATCTAAAGATTCTTTCGGTGACAATGTGCCAAGTAATGCATTTTTAATTGAATTTCCTAATATATTTTCAAATTTTCTTTGATCAAAGGAGTCATCAGAAATTATATTACGGCTAGCCGTTGAAAAGTAAGAATTTGATTCTTTAATCCAAGGGAATAAAGATAATATATCATGATTTACATATATATCCTTGTGAGGTGATAAGCCTCCTAATAATGTAAACGCTGATGAAATTTCACTGCTATAAAACCATTTGAAAAATTCGTAGCATTCATCTATCTTAGTACAATACTTTGAAATTCCTATGACACCTCCACCTAAAATGGAATGTTCACCTGGGATTTTAGAAAAACCAACTTTTCCGATAAAGTTAGAGTATTGATTGTTAATTATATTTGATACATGATTAGAAAAAACTGTAGTCATAGCAGTTAACCCGTTATTAAACTCATCAATGTTACTACTCCACCATGAATTTGGTTTCTGACTACTATATTGGTACGTTTCAATATAGTTTTTTAGTGCATTGATAGATTCAGGT
Organism: Romboutsia weinsteinii; assembly: GCF_002250835.2. Taxonomy (GTDB): domain Bacteria; phylum Bacillota; class Clostridia; order Peptostreptococcales; family Peptostreptococcaceae; genus Romboutsia_A; species Romboutsia_A weinsteinii. The sequence goes on along the minus strand of NZ_NOJY02000012.1, from coordinate 73,878 downwards.
GTATTGATGACTATTTTATTGTTTGACAAAATAGATCCTGAAATATTTAAAAGTCTTGGTATAAAATCACAAGCAACTACGGCTGATTTTCCAAATGGTACTGTAGCACCGAATGTAGTTGGAGAATTTGGATTTTTTGATTTAGTAAAAAATGATGCAATTTTATTAAGTTCTTCAAATGTTTCAGGTGTTGTAAGTTCACTTGAATACATTTCGTAATATCTTCTTTTTAACGTAGCATCTTCGAACAAATCTTTTCTATATAAAAGGACTAATATACTTGGATCAAATGGTATAGCGTACTGCTTATCACCTATAAATGAATACTTTACTTGTGTATCTTCTATTAAGTTAGAAAAAATAGATGAAAAGTCTTTCTTAGTATCCTCTAAGGGCATATAAATACTAGATGCCAACTTAGACATCCATGCGACGTCCATACGAATTAAATCATAAAAATTATTATCCTTAGTTAATGTCAAGTACTCATATAAATCATCCATTTCTAATGTATCTAATTTAACATCAATTCCAGTAGCTTTTTTAAAACTTGGAAGTAATTTCTTTAGAGCTAAAGAAGATGGAGAAGTAAGTGCTAGCATATTTAAAGTAGAATTACTTGATCTATTTGCATTAACAAAGTTAAATCTAAATCCATCATTTTTTAGTATTATATTTTTCTCTTCAAATTTTTCACAACCAAAATAATTTAAAAGTTCAGTAGTGATTGTTTGGGCTAAAAGTTTATAATTTAAATGGTAAGATATAAACTTATTACTAGTGAAAATTTTTAAAGTATCAATAGCTATAATTTGAGGTACTTTATCACTTCTAGTGAAATTTGATGCAGCCAATATATCATCTGCCCTTTTAATATCAGATGTTATAATAGCGTCAAAGTCAAAATTGTTAACAAATAAATCAAATGATTTACTAGATGAAAGCTTATAATTACAGCTAAAGTTATTTATTGAGATATCATGAGAATTTAAATTATTTTTTAAACTAGTGAATAGATCATTATCATTTTTAAAAGTCAGTGGATTTGAAAAATAAGCAATATCCTTTAAACTTTTGTTTTTCATATAATCTGAAAGGTCTTTTCCTATCTTTTCAAAATCAAATGATATGAAAGTTTTGTTAATATTATCATTTAGTGGTAATCTATCTATAAAAAATGTTGGATAAGTATTTTTATAAATAGAAGTTGTATCATCTAAACATGATACAGCTATTAGAGCATCTACTTTAGATAAATTTATCTCTTCTAAAACTTTTTTCTCTATTATAGGAACATCATTTGTTGTATATAACTGGATTTCATAATCTTCGCTTGTAAATTGATCTTTAAAAAAAGAGAATAGCTCAGTATATTGGGGTACTTCTAAATTTGGCAAAATTAAAGCTATTAATTTCTTAAATCCTTGTCTAAGTTGTTTTGCTTGTGAATTTCTTACATAACCTAGTTTTTTTACTGTATCCTCAACTAATATTATTTTTTCTGAACTAACTTTTCCTGTTTTATTTAAAACATTGGAAACTGTCCCGTGAGAAACACCTGCTTCCTTTGCGATATCTTTTATAGTAATCAATTTTATCTCCCCTTTTATCTCTTTTGATATTCATATTATAAATCATATTATAAATTAGAATGGAAAAAAAATCTAGAAAAAAATAGAAAACATATTTACACGTACCAATTTCGTTGATATAATGATTTTAGAAATTGCCACTGAAATAAACGTAAACAGATTAAGAAAACGTTTTTAATGACTTGGAATGTTCAAAAGTTAACATCTTGTTAAGAAAAGATTCAGTGTATTTACACGTACTATTAAATAATGATAGTATATGACTTGTAAATTTTGTAAAACAAATTTAAATCAAAATTCATTAATTTATGGAAGGTGGAGTAAAAATGTTTGGAAGAAAAATATCTAAAAAAATAAGCATTTTATTATCAACAGTAATTTTAGGAACGACAATATTAACGGGATGCTCTTCTAATAAGGCTGATTCTAGTTCTAAAAAGTTAGTTATATATTCTAACTCAACAGCTGATGGAAGGGGAGATTGGTTAAAGGAAAAGGCAGCAGAAGCTGGATTTAAGATAGAAATAGTTGAAGGTGGAGGTGGAGATATTGAGAACCGCCTTGTATCAGAAAAAAATAACCCAATAGCAGACGTAGTATTTGGCCCAAATACTATGCAATTTGAAAAGTTTAAAGAAAATGATTTATTAGAACCATTTGTACCAAGTTGGGCTAGTGAAGTGTCAGAAGGTTTAAATGATGTTGATGGATATTATCACTCAATCGTAAAACAAGCTATATTATTAATATATAATTCAGATTTATACAATGAAGAAACAGCTCCAAAGGACTGGACTGATTTATGGACAAACAAAGAATTCAAAAATAAATATCAAGTTGAAGCGAGTTTAAATGGTGGAACAACTAGAGTTGTATTAGCAGGTATATTATCACGTTATAAAGATGCTAATGGTGAATTAGGTATATCAAAAGAAGGTTGGAAAGCAGTTGAGGAATTTTACAAAAATGGTGTAGTACGTATTGATGGAGAAGACTTCTATGCTAATCTAGTATCTGGAAAAACTCCAATGGGACAAATGTGGTCAAGTGGTATAGCTTCAAGAGAAGAACAACACAGTGTTAAGGCGGGGTTAGTAAATCCTGAAGTTGGTGTTCCATATGTAGTTGAACAAATAGGTATTATTAAGGGAAGTAAAAATGTAGAAACAGCTAAAGAGTTTGTTGAATGGTTTGGAACATCAGAAATACAAGGTGAGTGGGCAAAAGAGTTTGACTCAATGCCAGCTAATGAAAAAGCAATGGAAAAAGCAAGTGAACAAAGTAAGTATATAAATGAAAATTATAAGGCTCAAGATATAGATTGGACATTTGTGGCTGAAAATATGGATGCTTGGGCTCAAAAAATAGAACTTGAATATATAAAGTAAGATGACTTAAAAGGATAGGACTAATAATAAATAATTTATTGTTAGTCTTATACCTTATAAATAGCTAAATGGAGGAGATATAAGTGATTAAATTAGATAACATAGAAGTTAAATTTGGAGACTTTTTAGCTTTATCAGATATTAACTTAGAAATAAAAGAAGGGGAATTTTTTACTTTTTTAGGTCCATCTGGATGTGGAAAAACCACAACGTTAAGAACGATTGTTGGGTTTATTCAGCCAACAGATGGAAAAGTATATGCAAATGAAGTAGATATAACAAATACACCTGTAGAAAAAAGAAATATAGGATTAGTTTTTCAAAGTTATGCATTATTTCCTACATTAAATGTATATGAGAATATTGCATTTGGGCTTAAGGTTAATAAGATGCCAAAAAATGAGATTGATGAAAAAGTAAGAGCTATTGCTCAAAAGGTTGATTTAAGTGAAGAACAGTTAATGAAAAAAGTATCGGAATTATCAGGTGGACAGCAACAAAGGATTGCAATAGCTAGAGCTCTTGTAATGCAACCAGAGATACTTTGTCTAGATGAGCCACTATCAAATCTTGATGCAAAACTTAGAGTACAACTTAGAAATGAATTAAAAGAACTTCAACAGAAGTTTGGAATCACTACTATATATGTAACTCATGATCAAGAGGAAGCATTAACACTTTCTGATAGAATAGCTGTATTTAACAAGGGGGTTATAGAGCAAATAGGAACTCCTAGGGAAATATATAATGAATCTAAAACAGAGTTTGTATGCAACTTCATAGGAGATATAAATAAAATTGATGAAGAATCAATAAAGAAAATAAATGCTCAAACAGATTATAATTTAGATGAAAACAAGCAATCATACATTAGATTAGAAAGAATAGGAATAAATGAACAATTACCAGGTATTAAGTATGCAAAACTTAAAGCTGAAGTTGTAAGTTTTGAATATTATGGACTATATATAAAGTACTACTTAAAAGTTGGCAATATCATATTAAAGAGTATAGAAAAAGAATTTGGACAAACAACATACCAAGTAGGTGAAATCGTAGAAATATGCTTAAATCCTATGGATATAATGCAATATTAAGGTGGTGATAATATGAAAAGTGAAAATAGTATGTCACCACTAAAGAAAAGAAAAGTAACTAAATCATTTGGATTTGAAAATATCTTAAAGTACCTTATGTATGCAATGCTTGCATGGTTTATAGTATCGTTTTTAGTTATACCAAATATAAACACATTGTATACAACATTCTTTATCGATGGAAGCTTCTCTCTAGAAGCTGTTCAAAAACTACTTAGCTCAGAACGTGCTATGAGCAGTTTGAAAAATAGTTTTATACTAGCAGTATCTTTGTCTGTTACAGTTAACATTATAGGAATATCTTTAGTATTACTTACAGATTATTTTGATATTAAAGGATCTAAGATATTAAGGCTAGGATATATGACTACCTTAATATATGGAGGATTAATACTTGTATCAGGATACAAGTTTATCTATGGAGGAAATGGATTTATAACTAATTTTTTAGTTGATATATTCCCAAATATGAATCAAGATTGGTTCGTTGGATATTGGGCAGTATTATTTGTAATGACTTTTGCATGTACATCAAATCACTTAATATTCTTATCAAATGCAATAAAAAAATTAGATTTCCAAACGATAGAAGCCGCTAAAAATATGGGTGCATCCACTTTCTTAATATTAAGAAGAGTTGTACTTCCTACATTATTACCTTCAATATTTGCAGTAACAATATTAATATTTATAACTGGTCTTGGAGCAACTTCTGCACCACTTATAGTTGGGGGAGAAAGCTTTCAAACTATAACACCTATGATATTAACTTTCTCAAAAAGTATAGGATCTAGGGATTTAGCTGCTATGTTATCTATATTCTTAGGGATGGCTACAGTAATTCTTTTAGTTTGTATGAATCATTTTGAGAAAAAAGGAAACTACATGTCTGTTTCTAAAGTAAAAACAACTATTGTAAAGCAAAAGATAAATAATAAATTTGTTAATGTATTAGCTCACATATATGCATACGCATTGTTTTTAATATATGTAGTACCAGTTGTATTAATAATATTATTCTCGTTTACGGATGCAAAGAGCATAGCAACAGGAACTTTATCATTTAGTAGTTTTACATTAAATAATTATATTTCATTAATAACTAATGAAAGTGCATATAAGCCATTTATTGTAAGTATACTATATTCATTATTAGCATCTATTGGAGTTATTATAATAACTGTATCAGCATGTAGAATAATACATAAAGTGAAAAATAAGTGGAGTGATATTTTAGAATACTCATTATTACTACCGTGGTTACTACCTAGTACACTTATAGCTATAGGTCTTATAACAACATTTGATAAGCCGCAGTGGTTTATAGGAGGAAATATATTAGTAGGAACTTTAGTAGTTTTACTTTTAGCATACATAATAGTAAAAATACCATATACACTAAGAATGATAAAAGCAGCATTCTTTAGCATAGACGATACACTAGAAGATGCATCTAAGAATTTAGGAGCAAGTAGTTTATATACATTCTTTAGAATCTTGTTACCTATAATACTTCCATCAGTATTATCTGTATTTGCACTTAATTTTAACTCATTACTTACGGATTATGATTTATCAGTATTTTTATATCACCCTCTATATCAGCCGTTGGGAGTGTTTATAAAGAATTTAACAGATGCTAATACTGTGGCAGATAATACAACAATGACATTTGTGTATGCAGTTATAGTAATGATAATTTCATCTATTACTTTATACTTGGTATATGGAAGAGACGTGAAAAAAACAAAGAAGGGGTAAAACTAAATGTTAGGAAAAGAAAAATATAAAAATATAAATAGCTTATTAAACAAAGAACTAGAAGAAAAGAAGTCTTTAATAGCAGTTCATAGAGGATGCCCAGGTGGAAATATAGTAGAAAATACTATCCCAGCGTTTTATAATGCACTTAAAGTTGGCGGAGATATGTTTGAAATGGACCTTATAAAATCAACAGATGGAGTTATATATATATTCCATGATGGTATGGAGGAAAGAAACTTTAAGATAAAAGAAAATATAAAAACAATGTCATCTAAAGAAATAGATTCATTATATTATTACAATAGTGTAGATGCAAAAACAAACTATAAAGTTATTCTTTTTGAGGATGCTATAAAAGAGTTTAGAAATAATGAACTTTACAACATAGATCGTGCATGGGACATACTTCCTGAGGTTTGTAAAATACTAGATAAGTATGATGTAGGGCAACAAGCTTTATTAAAATCTCCAGTAAAAAAAGAAGTGCTAGAATTTTTAGATAGCTATGATACAAAGTACATGTATATGCCAATAGTATATTCGATGGAAGAAGTATATGAAGTACTAAGGTACGATAATATAAATGTAGTTGGTATAGAAATTATAGCAAAAGATGAAGATTGTGAATTATTTAAGCAAGAAAATATAGAAAAAATAAAAAATGAAAATTTATTTGTATGGGTTAATTCAATAACTTTAGATAATGAAATTAAGTTATTTGCGGGGTTAGATGACGATATTTCTGTAATTGAAAATCCTGATAAAGGATGGGGAAAATTATATGAAAAGCAAATTGATATATTGCAAACTGATTGGCCTAGCTTAATGCGCGAATACAGAAAAAAATATTTTAATTTATAAAAATAAATTAACTAAAAAATTCCAAACTGGTATATATTGCTGGTTTGGAATTTTTAATTAACTTGAAAGGATGTAAAATATGGAGGCTTTACTTGAATTGAATGAAGTGTCTACATTTGTAAAATTACTTCTAGCTACCATATGTGGAGGGTTACTAGGATTTGAAAGAGGTATAAAAAAAAGACCTGCTGGATTTAGGACATATATGTTAGTATGCTTAAGTTCGACTATGGTAATGATTACAAATCAATACATTGCAGATTTGTATGGTTTAGCAGATCCAATAAGAATGGCTGCTCAAGTTATCAGTGGTATAGGTTTTTTAGGAGCGGGTACGATTATAGTTACAGGTAGGAATAAGGTAAAGGGATTGACTACAGCAGCAGGATTGTGGGCATCAGCATGTATAGGACTTACTATAGGTGTAGGATACTACTTTGGGGCTTTGATAGGATGTTTTATGATATTTGTAGTAATGTCATTACTTCATGATGTTGATAATTATATTTTATTATTTAGAACAGAGTATAATTTATATATAGAATTTGAATCTATAGCAAATGTATCAAGTTTTATAGAATATATTAAATACCATAATATAAAAATATTAGATATGGAATTGATAAGACCTAGTGAATCGTCTGAAGAAGTAACTATAGGTATGTTTACTATAAAAATGAATAAAAAAATACCATATAGTGAAGTTAAGAATATATTGAGTAAAAGTAAAGGTGTTTGCTTCGTAGAAGAAGTGTAAACCTTGTTATGAAGTTTGGTATTAATATCATTTAGTAGTGAGTAGAAAATAGAAAATGAAAGTATCGATAATGTTTATGCATTTAATGAACACAACTTAGATTTAATTTGGTGTGGTCACTTTGATTTTAATAATAATTATAATATCTTGAAATCTGAGTATATAAATTAAATAGAAAAACTAAGAGTAATATTATAAATATTACTCTTTTATTATGTTTAATAAAACATATCTTATTATACACAGTTGTGCAGATAAATTTTAATATTCTTCTTTTTAATTCCTAAAAAATATTTAAATTTATGAATTACAATTGTAATATATGCACATACTTACAATTGTAAGGAGGTGCTAAATTGAAAAATAAATTTCAAGTAACAGAAGCTGAATTAGAGGTGTTAAAGGTTATATGGAAAAAGAAAAAAACTACTAGTAAAGAAATAGTCGATGAACTTTTATATACTACAAATTGGAAATCTAAGACAATACAAACCTTGATAACACGATTAGTTGATAAAGGAGCACTGGATGTAGATAAATCAAGTAAAAAAGGTTATATATATTCACCTAATGTAAGTGAGCAAGAGTATAAAAAAGTAGCTAATGAATCATTTATAAATAAACTTTATAATGGATCTTTAAATCTAATGCTTTCAACATTCATAACAGATAATCAACTGTCAAAACAAGATATAAATAATTTAAAAAACTTATTAAATGAAAAATAGAAAAGGAATGATTAAAAGTGGATGAATTATTTAAACTAATATTAAGAACATCGTTATATGGAAGTATAACAGGGATTTTAATATTATTTATTAATATAATATTTAAAAATAAATTAACACCCAAATGGAGCTATCTACTTTGGTTATTACTTGTTATAAAGCTAATTATTCCATTCGGTCCAGAAAGTAATGTTAGTATTTTCAATAAATTTGAAAGTGAAAACTTAAAGACTATAAGTAGTTACCAAGATAAATCAAATAATAAACTATTAGATCAATCTTATCAAAATACTTCTGACGTTAATTCACATAGATTAGATAAATCTATAAATCCCCAAAATATATCAATTGAAAATAGTAGATTAAATGATGAAAGTACTTTTAAGTTTAATTTTAAAAATCTCATAAATAATTCACTATCACTATTTTGGTTAGTAATAGCCATAAATATATTTGCCTTTATAAGCGTATCTTATATTCTTTTAATATTAAAGCTAAGAAAATACACAACTAGACCTAGTTTAAGGCTAGATAAGATCTTAGATAAGGCTAAAAATACATTTAATATTAATCGTAATGTGAAAATAACTATAAATGAATATATATCAACACCTGCTCTTATTGGTATATTTAATCCAAAGATTTTATTACCTTTAAATATGGTTAGTATGAGTGATAATGAATTAAAACATATATTTTTGCATGAACTATCACATTACAAGAGAAAGGACAACTTTATAAATATAGTTTTACTAGTAATTAAATCTATACATTGGTTTAATCCATTTATATGGTATTTATTAAAAAAATTAAGAGAAGACATGGAGCTAGCTACAGATGAAAAAGTCTTAAATACCTTAAATGAAGAAGACTATATAAACTATGGAGCTACTTTATTAACTGTATTATCAAAAATGAATAAATGTAAATATCAGCCAAATATTATTAGTATGGCAAAAGACAAAATAGAAATGGAGAAAAGAATTATGAATATAAAATTTATAAAAAAATATAAAGGTAAAAAAATAATATTTACAACTATAGGTGCATTAGTATTAGGAATTGCTTCTCCAGCTATACTTACAAGTGCTCAAAATAGTTCTCAAGTTACATACGCTGATATAAAAGCTAATAAAGTATCAAATAAATATGAGATGAGTAAACTTCAAACTAAATTTTTTAATTTGATTGACTTTATGAATGAAAATAAAAATGTCTTAGTTGATGAAATGAGAAGTAATATTACAGAATTTACTTTAGAAAAAACAGAACAACAAGGCAAGGATAACAGATGTGATATATACACAATAGGTAATGAGCAGTTGGAAGTATATTATGTAAAGAGAGATGGCCAAGGTCCTTACTATCTTAGAGCTATAACTTATAAACTTAATGGAAATGATATAAAAGCCTTAAAATTGAATTACTCAAATGAAGTTAAAGAAATATCTATGTTAGAGGTAGCAACTGAATCAATAAATGGACTAGAAAATTCATATGATAATCTAAAACTAAAGAAATCATTTGGTGATATTTACTCAACATATATTAAGTTAATAAAAGAAGCAGAGGCAAATAATTTATTGACTAAAGAGGATTTACTAAAAATTAATCCAAACTTCAATCAAGGTGAAGTTGATAGTATAGAAAATGAAATATCCTACTCTATTATAAATAAAGAAGACAACACAGATCTTTACGTAACATTTGATAGAGATAGTGGAAATTTAGAAACTATTTACTTATATGATAAAATACCTAATTCAAAAAAGTATGCATCATTATTTACTAAAACAAAACATTATGATTACAAAGGGTGGGATGTTCAAGATCTTTATAACCAATTATACAATTTAAAAGTTGATGAAACTAACTGTTTGATATCCCTTGAATATGAAAATCCAAATGAACTAAAAAATAATTTTATCGATTTTATGAATAAATAAGTATCTGTATCTAATACGCTATAGGAAAACTTCTAATGAGCTAACTTAATCATTAGAAGTTTTTATTATTTTATATAATTTTCATATTTAAAAAAGGTAACAATGAAAAAAGCGATATTACTTGCTGTTGTTCCAACAATAATATATAAATTTAAAGTTTTAATAAGTGTACAAAGAAAAATAGATGAAATTAAATTGAGCATATTGATAATATTAATTATGAAATTAAATATATTAATATAAAAATGAATAAAAATTAATATATTTAATAAAAATATTAAAAAAATGAAAAATACTAATGACATTTTCAAAAATATTTAATATACTAATATTAAAGGAAGTGATAAAGTGTATAAAATTATAACTAAATGTCCGGTTTGTACGGAAGACATGAAGATTATGAAATTAAAATGTAATCATTGCAACACAATTATAGAAAATGAGTTTTCTATTTCAAAATTTGATAGATTATCAAAAGAGCAGTTAAATTTTGTAGAAGTGTTTTTAGCGTGTAGAGGAAATATAAAAGATGTTGAAAAGCAGCTGGGGATATCTTATCCAACAGTAAGAGGTAAGCTTGATGAGATTAATAACGAACTAGGCTTAGTAATTAAAAAAGATACAACCAAAGAAAAAGAAAAAATAATGGATATGTTAGAAAATAAGGAGATAAGCTCTGAAGAAGCTATTAATCTTTTAAAGAAATTATAAGTAAAAATATAAAGGAGAGATTCAGATGGAAGATAAAAAGAGAATATTAAAAATGGTTGAAGAAGGAAAAATAACTGCAGAGGAAGCTATAAAATTATTAGATGTATTAGATTGTAATGAAAAGAGTGACCCATTTATTAAAAGTGAAAAAGTTGAAGATGATGACTTTTTTGATATAAAAAATGATGGTAAAAAAGGAAAGATATTATTTGTAAGAGTAAAAAGTAGCGATGGAAGCAAAGTTAAGATTAATATACCATTAGAGTTTGTAAAAATAATGGGATCAATAGGAATTATGTACAGTAGTGAACTTGAAAAACACAATATAGATATAGAAAAATTAATGGATGCGATAGATAATGGATTTGTTGGAAGAATTGTAGAAGTAGATGATGGAAATGACAAAGTTATAGTAGAGATACAATAGGTATTTTTATATGAGAATAACGGTCAAGAGCAAAGAAGATAACTTTAATATGAATATAATAATTCCATTAGGTGCTATAACGACTTTACTACGAGTATCTAAGCCATTTATAAAAAGATATTATGACAAAGAAATTAAAATTAGCAAAGTAAATTATACATTTAAGTCCGATGATATAGATGTAATTATAGAGGGTTTAAAATACCTAAAAAAAGAACATAAGGGACTATATCTAGTAGATATAGAATCAGAAAATGGAGACATTGTAAAAATCAAGATTTAGAATAGGGATTTTTTTAGTGTATCAATTGAACAATATTAATATATTAAATGTAAAGTAGGAGCATATGCTCCTATTTTTTTATTTAATATAAAATAATAAAAGTAAGGTGTGGGAAAAATACTATTATAGCTAATAAAAGATATGGAGGTGTAGGTATGGATTTAAAAGAAATTATGCAATACAACACATTTGCAGTATTAGGGGACACTTTAAACAAAGAAAAATATGCATATAAGATAAAACATGAATTAATAGATAGTAAATACAACGTATACTCAGTAGGAAAAGAACTACAATCATTAAATGATATAGAAGAAGAAATAGATATTATTGATTTATGTATTAACCCACCTGCAGGAATAAAATTGTTAAAAGAAAACAAGAAAAGCTTTAAATGTATGGTTATTCAACCAGGAGCAGAAAGTGAAGAGATACTTACATATTTGCAGGCAAATAATTATTCGTATATAGAAGGATGTTTATTAGTTGGCATTAGGCTTTATGGTAAATAGAGGAAAAATAATATAACTATTTTGTAACTGGAGAAAGAATTAAATAAGATTTATAATATATACTGGAACTTAATTATTATAAAATTTTAAATAAGTTAATTTTATAATGGTAAAACATTTAAAATAGGGGGAAAAATGAAGAGCAAAAGAATGATCAACACTTTATTTATTATGGGATTTTTATTTTATATAGGGTTTGTTCTGTGGAATATTCCGTTTAAATATGTATCTCCACTAGAGCTTTTTAGTAGTGATAGATACTACTTATCAAGAACACTTAACTTAATACCATTTGATGAAGTATTTAAAGGTAACTTTAGTAAGCTAGATATATACGGTAATGTGATTTTATTTATTCCATTAGGGATTTATATAAGTCTATTAATTAAGGATATAAAAATATCTAAAAGTATACTTATAATGGCTACAATAAGTTTTATATTTGAATGCAGTCAATATATATTTGGAATAGGTGCTAGTGATATAACTGATATTATCACTAATACTATTGGTGGAATTATTGGTATAGTAATTTATACAGCTATCAAAAAGATTTTTAAAGAAAGAGCAAAAGTAAAAAACTTCATTACTATTTGTAGTACTGGGGTTATGATACCAGTTAGTATTATAATAGTAGGAATATTTATAGCAAATTAGATTATAAAATATTATTTTGAATCATATTAAAATTAATAACTGTATCTTAGGGTATACATATTGTAAATACTAGGATACGGTTATTTTTATTCTTTATGTATCTAAGTAATCATAATTTATTTTAAATTACTGAAACTTAGTATATACTTACTCCGTCTAATAAATGTAACATGACAAAAAGGGGGAAGGTAATGCAATTAATATCATTTAAAAAGTATAAGTCATTAGAAGAAGATGATAATACTATAGTAGAAAAAGCAATAAGTGGAGATAAAGATGCAATTGAATTATTAATAAATAAGCATAAAGAATATTTATATAAGACTGCATTTTTATATCTTAAAGATGAATATGAAGCAACAGAAATCTGCCAAGAGACAGTGTATAAGGCAATTATAAGTTTACACAAATTAAAGCAAGCAAAATATTTTAAAACATGGATTACAAGAATACTTATAAATAACGTTAGAGATAGTAAAAGAAGTAAGGTTAAGTTTGTAGATAAATTTGAAAAGATAGACCTAATTGATGATATAAGTTATGAGCAATTAGAAGAAAAAATAGATTTATACAATGCAATAGATATTTTAGAGGAAAAATTTAAGACTCCAATAATACTTCAGTACTTTCATGATATGACCATAAAAGAAATAGGAGAAGTTCTTCAGTGTAATGAAAATACAGTAAAGACTAACTTAAGAAGAGGTCGTGAAAGACTATATAAGATATTAAAGGAGGGCGTATAGATGAAAAAACTAGATAATATAAAAATACCTGAAAATTTTGACTCAGCTATTGATTTAGCTATAGATAAAGCTATAGAAGATAAGAAAAAAAATCAAAGTCACAAGAAAAAAATCATTGCTGCAAGCATATCAGGATCTTTAATAATAGGTGCTATGGCACTAAGTAGTGAAACAACTTGGGCTTATATAGAAAATCTTACAAGACATATTGAATCATACTTTGGCAGAAATAATAATGAATTAGATAAATATAAATCTGAACAATATCTAGTATCACAATCAAAGGGATTAAAATATACCATAGAAGAAATAATGTTAGATGATAGGCAATTAGTACTTAGTATGACTGTAGATTATTCAAAGTATAAGTGGGGAATTAATCTAGAGCCAAATGATTTAATTCCAAGTTTCCCTACTATTACTATAGATGATCTTGTGTTTTCAGGTCAAGGTAGTTCCTGTGATGTAGAAAGAGTACCAGGAGAGAAGAAAAATAAAATGTTGTTTAGAATTGGTTTATCAACTATAGATACTGACGGAGACGGAGCTGGAGATACAGAATATGAAATTATAGATATGATTGAAAAAGATAAAGAATATGATTTGAACATATCTTTTGACCAACTTAATAACTTTGATGAAGGTGATTGGGAGTTTAATACGAAAATCAATGGGACAAGTATTTTGGAAGATACCAAAGTTTATAAAGTAAATAAAAAAGTTGCTATAAATGAAAATGAGTATAAGGGTGACTTTGAAATTGAAGAAGTACGAGTTTCACCTCTATCTGTAAAGATAAAATATAATTATGATTTATATGATGAAATAAGTGTAGAAAAAAGACGTGAACCTAGAGCTATAGCTCTGGATGAAAGTGGAAATGAGATGGAAGGTGGCCCAGGAGAAGGAGGACGTTTATCTAAAAGAAGATGGTATATAGTTGGTGAATATATATTAAAAGGGAATGAAAAGAAAATAACTATAGTTCCTAGATCTTATGTTAATGACAAGCCAAAAATTTATGAAGATGGTAAAGTTGAAATTGAATTAGAGTAAATCTTTAAAAATGATTATAATTTTAACATTGTTCTATAACATAATTAACAATAAAATATAAAAAGCTAAAGGGGGATAAAATGAAATTAAAATTATGTGTAACAGGATTAGTATTATCAGTTTTTATAGCAGGATATGGTATAAATACTATTAGCTTAGCTGATGACAGTAGGCAAATATCTAAAACTATAGACACTATTAGGGGTTATTTTGAAACTAATGATAATAGTGAAACATATGGAACTTACATCGATAATGGTGAGTGGGAAGAACCAGATTTGATGGCAGTGATTGGTTTTAACGATGTAGAAGGATATGTAAGAAAAGTTGATTTATACGATGAAGCAAATCAACCTAATAATCCTGAAGAAGCAATTGCTTATATGGAAAAAAGAGAAAAAGAAGGTCCTAGAGTAATTCCAGTTTATGAAAAAGACGGTAACACAGTAATAGGAAAATATATAATTGATTAAGATTATTAGCACTTACTTTTTTAGTAGGTGCTTTTTAGTGTTAAAAAAACTATGTCTAGATAGACACTTATTAGAAATTTTAGTGATGAAATGTGGTGGTATTTTAATAATTAGTGAAAATGAAGACCATACTTTATTTGAAGATAGAACATTACTATTTAAGCAAGTTTTCAATGTTTAAATCATAGGAATTAGTTGAATAACCATTGTTAAAGTGTTAACATATACATTGTCTATATTAAACTTTTTTTGATGAATATTGATTTTTATAGTTAAATCGAGTAAATAAAAGTCCACTACTTTGAGCAATAGAATCTATGATTCATTTGCGATATTCAAAGTTTAGCAAGTACTTATCACAAAAAGATCTAATATAACTAAAAACTAAAACAAAAGGGGGAGTAAATAATGGGAATAAAAAATTTAAAGAGTGTAATTGGTTGTAGTTTAGCGGTGTGCCTAATAACAATAAACTGCTCTTCATCACTTGTATTTGCAGAAAAAGATGTGAATATGGTAGAGAGTCAGATAAGAATGGAAGGCACAGAAAAGGTGGAGCTAGATAATGGAATTGTATTGAATTCAAAAGAAATGGGTAGCGGGGATGTAACCATTGTATTTGATACAGGCTATGGAAATACATTAGATAATTTTACATATATTCAGGGGGAACTATCAAAGATAGCAAAAACGTTGACGTATGATAGAGTAGGATTAGGCGAAAGTAGTGATACAGGAAATATGGCTCCTCTTAGTGAGAATGAAAGAGAAACTCTTATGCGTGGTGGAGTAATAGAATATAATGAAGCTGACTTTGATGGTACTACTAAGACTGCAAAGGATAAGGCAAACAACCTATATAAATTATTACAAGCCAAAAATCTTCCAGAGCCATATATCTTAGTAACACACTCACTAGGTGGTCATACTGCTATTGAGTTTGCAAAAATGCACAAAGAAAAAGTAGATGGAATAGTATTCATAGATTCAACTGGAAGAAGTTCTAATGGTGAAATGTATGAGTTTTTCGAATCATTTGTTCCAGGAATGGGAGATGAACAATTATCTTTATATAGTAAGCATGATGGAACATTAGATGAGGTTCTTATGGGTGAAAATCAAGTTAAAAATGATAAAAATGTTCTAAGAGACATACCTTTACTTTATTTAGAGTGTGACCCTTATGCAATGGCTCAAGGAGCTATGGGTGATGCTTTTGCTGAATTGAAAACTAGACAAATAAACGATTTACTGTCAATGTCTGATGATACTAAGCATGTTCAAATAAAAGACGCAACACATCAAGTACATACAGATAAACCAGAGGAAACATTGGCTCATATAACAGAATTTATAAATTATTGTGTAGGAAAAAATTAAATTAATTAATAAATAAAAAATAGAGGTTTAGTATTATCAATTCTAAACCTCTATTTTAATATTAAGGGGAAATAGAGTAATAAAATTAAACTTATTATTTTTTATATTCTAAATTGGAAAATGAATATTACAAAAACTGCGATAAGAAGAATAAAATTGTTTAACTAAAAATAAAATTATGCTAAAATATGAATAGTCAGTTACAATATATCATATATTTGTAGCTAACAACTTCATTATAAATAAGGCTATTAAGCCATAAAATCTAGATAGAAATTAGATATGCACATGTGATAGGAGTTATAATGTATCTCAAAACATTACTAAACATAATTATCACACAACTATCTAGTACTTGTTCGAGAACCTCCAAGTATAAAAAACTAAGGTATTTATATAGTGGCAGTATATAAGATATACCCTTAGCTATGACTTTTCATAGTGAAAAGTTGTAAGGTTCTCCTTATTGATAATTTTTAAGGAGGCATTTGTTATGCAAAAAAAGAAAGTAATAATTGATTGTGATCCAGGGATAGACGACTCTCTGGCGATTCTTCTAGCATTAAACTCACCAGAGCTAGAAGTAATAGGGATTACTACATGTAGTGGTAATGTACCTGCAAAATTAGGAGCAATAAACGCTCTAAAAGCACTTCAAATGTGTTCTTCACTTAACGTACCAGTGTACTATGGGGAAGAAGAACCACTAAAAAGAGAACTTGTAACAGCACAAGATACCCACGGAGAAGACGGTATTGGAGAAAACTTCTATGAAGAAGTAAGTGAAGCTAAAGTACTTAGTGGTGGAGTAGATTTTATAATTGATACTTTAAGAAATAATGATAATGTATCTATAATTGCTCTAGGACCATTAACAAACATAGCAAAATCACTTATGAAAGACAAAGAAGCTTTCGAAAACGTAGATGAATTTATATCTATGGGAGGAGCATTTAGAATCCATGGAAACTGCTCACCAGTAGCCGAATTTAATTATTGGGTAGATCCACATGCAGCAGATTATGTTTACAAGAACTTATCTAAAAAAATTCACATGGTAGGACTTGATGTAACAAGAAAAATTGTACTTACGCCAAATATAATCGAGTTTATTAATAGACTTGACACTAAGCTTGCTAAGTATATAACTGAAATAACAAGATTTTATATTGATTTCCATTGGGAACAAGAGGGTATAATAGGTTGTGTAATCAATGATCCTCTAGCTGTAGCATACTTTATTGACAGAAGTATATGCACGGGATTTGATTCATATGTTGAGGTAGTAGAAGATGGAGTCGCTATGGGGCAATCTGTTGTTGATTCATTTAATTTCTACAAAAATAACCCAAATGCACATGTACTAACTGATACAGATGAAAAGAAGTTTATGTATATGTTCTTAAAGAGGTTATTTAAGGGATATGAAGACATTATAGACTCTGTAGAAGGAGTGATATAATGGAGAAAAAGATTTCAGTAAGAGTGCTTACTTTATTAGGTTTTGGGGTAGCATTAAATATAGTTGGAGCGTTTATTGCTCTTAGTTTAAGACTTCCAATATACATTGACTCAGTAGGTACAATATTAATAGCTTGTTTATTAGGACCCAAATATGCAGTAATTACAGGAGTATGTGGAAGTTTAGTAAGTGGTATGACATTTGATGTTTACTCACTTTATTTTGCACCAGTACAGATTTCAACAGGATTACTAGCAGGGCTTATGTATCAAAAAGGATTTTTAAGTGGAGTAAAAACACCAATTGGTGTACTAATATTTGCACTTCCAACATCTATAATTAGTTCAGTAATTGCGGCTATGGTATTTGGAGGAGTAACATCTTCAGGCTCATCTTACATTGTACAAATTTTAAAAGTACTAGGAGTAGGGGATGTAGCTAGTGTATTTATTACTCAATTCTTTACTGATTATGCAGATAAATTTGTAGCTGTAGCCTTAGTAGGTCTTGGAGTCAATGCTATACCAAAGAGTGTTAGATTAAGCATGACAGCTAATAAATAAGGAGGCATCATGGATAGATATAGTTGTATAGAAAATAAAAATCAAAGAGAAATAGTATTGCTTAAAGGATTCCCTTGTGTATGGGGGAAATGCTCTTTCTGTGATTATATAGATGATAATTCAACTTTAGAGGATGAAATGAATAAATTAAACTTTGAAGTTTTAGATAATATAAGTGGTAAATACAAAGTATTAGAAGTTATAAACTCTGGAAGTTGTTTTGAACTTCCAAAAGCAACATTAGAAAAAATTAGACAAATAGTAATAGAAAAAGATATAAAAAAGTTGTTTTTAGAAAGTCATTGGTGCTATAGAAATAGAATAAAAGAAATGAGAGATTACTTTGGTATTCCTATAGTATTTAAAATAGGAGTAGAAAGTTTTGATTATGACTTTAGAAATATATTCTTAAATAAAAATGCTAAATTTAAAACTGTAGAAGAGTTGAAAGAGCATTTTGATTCACCTTGTATGATGGTAGGTATAAAAGGTCAGACTAAAGAAATCATTGATAGAGATATGGAGATTATTCAAAATGATTTTGAACATGCAACTGTAAATGTATTTGTAAATAATACTACTGAACTAAAAAGAGATGAAAAGTTAGTAAAATGGTTTGAAGAGAAATATTCTTTCCTAGATGATAATCCTAAAATTGAAGTATTGCATAACAATACTGATTTTGGAGTAGGAGATTAGTTTATAGCATATAGAAGCGATTAGTAGATAATTTACTAGTCGCTTTTTTTTATATAAGAAGATTATAGATAAATTATTTAATAAAATAACAATTTATACTGTAAATAGTAGTTTTTTCTGCCAAAATTTATGATACAATATAAAAAAGAAGAAAGTAAATAAACAATTTCTTGCAAAATACTCAAAAATGCAAGGAAAAACGTTTACATGGGTCAAGATGGTATAAATTTATCAGAATAATACTTTACAAAGTAGATTAGAATTTAGTAGAGTAGTAAAGTGACAATTTAAAAAGAAAAGGAAAAATTGACGGAGGACTATAAATAAATGCAAGCAAATGAAAGAATAGAAAAATTTTTAGCACTACAAAATAAGAATATTAAATTTGATGATATTTCAAAGGAATTAGGAGTTGCTTCAAAAACCCTAAGATCTTTTTTAAATAAAAAAGGTTACAAAATGGAAGAAGGAGTATACAAGCTTAAAGAGGAAGCAAAAGATGCTAACCAAATAGCTTTTACTGAAATAAAAGAAAAATCTCCTAAGAGCGCGGCTAAGAAGGCTAAAACTACAGAAACTATTAAAAGCACAAATAAAGAAGTAGCAAAAGAAACAAAACCTAAAGTAAAATCAAAAGCTACTACAAAATCAGTTAGCAAGGAAAAGGAAACAACTATAGCTAGTAAAGCAAAATCGAATACAAGTACAACAAGCAAAGCAAAAGCTACTACTAATGCAGTAAGTAAAGTAAAGCCTAAAAAAGATAGAAAAATAAATATCATACAAGAAGACTTAGATAAGTTATGTGAAGTGTATGATTGGTATCTAGAAGTAAAAGACAATAAGACATTTAAGCCTAAGAAAGCTTCTAACAAGAAAGATATAGTATTAGATGAAGCAAAGATTGATGAATTAAAATCTACGACAATAAGGTTAGAGAAGTCGACATGGGAAGATTTTGAGAGACTTTGCAGCAATTCTGAGTACAGTAAGCAAGAAATAATAACACAAGCATTAAAAGATTTTATGAAGGAATATAAATATCTATTATAAAATTAGGAAGAATAAGTAGACAATATAAATGATGAATTTATTATCTCTTATTGGTAATAAATATATGAGGAGTTTATATATGAATAAAGCATTAAAAAAATCAAGCATAATAATTATCTTAATAGCTATTAATATAATAGTTATTACAGGCTGTTCTATGAAAAAAACAGACAATTTTAATGGAGAAATAATAGAATCACCAAAAGTAGTACTTAAAAAAGAAAATGCCAATGCACTTAACATAGAAAATAGAGAAATTGTTAATATATCTAATAGTGAAAATCTACAACCGATTAAAATAAAGAACGTTGAGTCTTTTGATATATATAAAATTAGCTTAAAATATGAGGAACTTGATGAAAATAAAAATGTTATTGTAGAATCAAAAACAGTTTTAGACATGACTTTAAGCCCTGGAGAGACTGCATACGTTTGGTATGAACACCAAAAATATACAGACAATATAAGAGTAGTTGGTTATAGATATGAAACTGATGGACAATTTGCAAGTATCAATTTCGAAAAGGATACAGTAAATATAAAAGAAAGCAAAGATAAATTAGAAGATAGTAATAAATATGAGATACTAGCTATTTCTGATATGAATAGAGTCAATGAATCAAAAGAAGGGGATACTTATAAAGTTAAAGTGAGAAATTCTTCACCTAAAGACCTGGGGAATATTATATTAAAGATTGGTGAACTAAATGAAGATGGAGAATATATAAATGTAAGTTCTGTAGCATCTAATAGAGTATTAAGGTCTGAAGAAGAAATAGAAATAGATACCATAGTATCTAATAAGGCAACAGCTTCAAAGGTTATAGGATATACTTATGATGATCCACAAGACAAAATGAATGTAGTAATAGATCTTAAATCACACAAGGCTAAAGTTAAGTCCTAGGTATAATTAATGTACATTTGAGAATACTATTTATACCTAAGGAGTGATGACAATGGATAATAATTATAGTGGTATGGATTATGAGCAGATGAATGCTACTCTAGCAAACCCAGAGTTTGCAAACTGGTATTATAGCAAAATGTCAGAAGATAACGATGGAGAAACTGTAGATATAGACCATTTCGTAAAAATGATCCAAGAATATTCACAAACTCAGCTTAAATAGTTAAAAATTAAAACAATATCTCAAAACGTTATGTTATCTAATAGATAGCATGACGTTTTTTTATTATTAAATAAATATAGTAAATAAAAATATAATTATGGCAGATAAATTATTTCTTCATGAAAAAAGTCACATTTTATCTATTTTTGAATAATATTATATTAGAAGAGAAGAAATTCTCTAAATATAAAAGAAGGGTGATACTTTATGAGTTCTTTAAATAGAAGAAGATTAAATAGAGGGAATGGATTCTGTGGTGGATCCAAAAAATCTTGTGGAAATAAAATGAACAAATGTCACTGCAACAACAACGATAATAACAATTGTGATAGATTTAAAGAAATTGCTAGAGAAAAATGCGATAAAGCTACAGCTCTAAGTAATAAAGCAGAAAGAGTAGCTCAACAAGCTAAAAGAGCAGAAGAAAGAGCAGAAGCACTAAGAGCAGAAGCTATAGAAGAATGTAAGAGAGCAAATTGTTTATGGGATGATTTTGAAGATCTTAATAATCAAAGTTTAGAATTAATGGAAGAAGCTCAAGAGTGTTTAGAAGCAGCTGCAAAATGTCTTCAAGAGAGATTCTCAGATGACTTTGGATGCGACATAAATGATTTTGGCGCTGACGCAGTTGACGATGATGATAATGGATGTAATTGCCACCATAAGAACAATGGTTGTGGCTGCGGGTGTGGATGCCGTTAATTAATAAATAAAATAACTATAAAAGTAAAAAATGAGCTATACATTGCTCATTTTTTACCTTACATAAGAAATATATTTTATGTAATATCACATAAATTTTAAGATTAAAGCTTTTGAACATTTATTGCAGATGGACCTCTATCAGCTTGAGTTATATCAAAAGTAACCTCTTGACCTTCGTGTAAGTCTTTGTTATGACCTTCTTCTTTAACGCTTGTATGATGAACAAAAACGTCATTTCCATCGTTAGCTGATATAAAACCATATCCTCTTTCATTATCAAACCATTTAACAACACCAGTAAAATTAGCCACTATAAATACCTTCTTTCAAATTATATTAATAAATTTATTTTTATAGATAGTATTTGTATAAAGTTGAATTTTTATAATTGGAAAATAAAAGAGTATCTAAAGCTATGCTCTCGATACTCTTTTTATAAAAAATTTAATTATTATGAGACTGAGATTTAGAAGCAATCTCCCATAGAACATAGTATTAATAGGATAATTAAGAAAGGTATCCAAGCCATAATATCTATGTTGCACCAAGTATCACCAAAAGCTAGGAACAAGAAGAATAATATTATTATCCACCAAGCTCCACCACCAAAGAATCCATTGTCACCAAAAAATCTGTCTAGCATTATTTGCTACCCCCTTGTTGATAGTTAAATTATATTGAGTTGTCTCTCTCCATATATACTATGCAAGACATGTACATATAGGTTACCTATTTGAATAAATTTTTAAAAATAAAATTATGCAACTAGCCTGTATAATTGTTTAGAAATAGAAGCTAATATATTTATTTTAAGGAAAATAAAGTAAATTTACATTTTCGACAAATAGTAACAAAATATTTGAAAACGATATGATATATTATATATATAATTATCTGTGGGAGGATAATTCTAGGGAAAAGGAAAACATTTGGAGAGTAATCGTATTAAGAATTAGTGGGACAGAAGCAAAAAAGAATCGGAGAAATTATTTCAATAGTGCTGTATATAAATCTAATTAGGGAAGATTTATATACAGCTTTTTTCTTTAAATAAGTTACATTGATTCAATAATTAATACAGCATAAAAGTATTATTTTTTATTTTGCCACAAATCAACGTATCTATCTAAAATTCTTCTAAGTGCAATACCTATCTCAGCATATGCCTCATCATAAAGATTAGCTAAAGAAATTCTAATAGACCACTCAGGTCCTGCAAAACCACCTCCGCCAAGTAATACAATTGATGATTCCTGTGCTAAATCAAATAAAATATCTACAGGCTTGTAATTGTTTTGAAGGTAATTTGCAAACTCACTTCCATGATTTTCACTAGCCCATTCAAGTAAGTCAAATTGAGTATAATAAGCTGCATCATAAGGTATATTAGGAAGCTTAAGATCTAGACTTTCAAATAATAATTTCTTTCGTTTATGGCATATATCTATAGTAGCATTTTTGTAGTTGTTTTCCTTATCAATAAGGGCAAATGCTGAGAAAAATGCCATTTGAACTTGTTGAGGAGTAGATAGACCAGCTGTATGATTTAAGGCTACTTGTCTACTGTCAGCAACTATTCGATTAATAAAAGGAACCTTACTCGGACTAGTGTCCATATCAGCATATCTTTTATTTGTTCTTTTCTTAATAGAATAAGGTAGTTGTTCTATTAAGGTATCAAATACATTGTTCTCATGTAAAGCAAGTGTTCCAAGTCTCCAACCTGTCACACCAAAATATTTTGAATATGAATAAGATCCAAGTGTATTATAAGGAAGTTCTGCCATTAATGACTTAAATCCATGTACAAATGTACCATACACATCATCTGAAATAATCATAAGATTAGGGTTATGATTGTTTACAATATCAACTAATTTACTAGTACACTCAGGAGATATAGCAACTGATGGTGGATTACTAGGATTAACTACAAATAAAGCTTTAATATCCTTATCAGATAGTTTCTCAAGCTCATTATCAGAACACTGCCAAGTATGTTTACCATTTGAGTTCTTTTTATTAGAATTAATATACACAACTTCAAATTCGTATCTAGGAAGATGAGGTATTTCTAAATAAGGTGTAAAAATAGGCGTAATTATTGCTATTTTATCTCCTTTTAACAATAAGTTATTTGCAATTAAAGAGTCAAAAACGTAGCACATGGCAGCAGTTGCACCTTCTACTGCAAATACATTAAAATCTCCACCTTTATCAATATCATACTTCATTTCTTGTTTTAAATATTCTTTTACTATTTTTTCTATATGCACAAGCATTCTGTCAGGGAAAGGGTAGTTGTCACCAAGTATTGCATCGGTTAACTCATAAACAAAGCTGTCAGGATCAAAATTAAGTATATTTATTCCATAGTCAATTATATTTTTTAGAAGGTCAATACAAGGCAAATTAGGATTATCATTTATATATTTATATAGTCTTTTAGAAATATCTGATTTTCTAGGCATTCCTGTCAACTCTCCATTATCCCAAGATGCACGACTCTCAGTAATTGCAAAGTGGCCAAATGTAAAAAAAGCTTCACGTGGGGAAGCAGCAAGCCAGTTTGGATTTCCTCTTCCGGCATCTAAAAGTGTTCTTGTACTTTTTTTGTTAGAAGTAGTAGCAAGTTCTATAAGTTTATTTTTAAATTCAAAAGGACTAATACTTCCATAAATATTTTCAAGTTCTTGTCTCTTTATATTAATTGTATCCATTAGAGATTTCTCCTTATTAATTTGTCTATTTAAATCTATATTATGTTTCTACTGTTAAAATATGCAGTTGAGATAATAAAAAAACTACCTTGAAAAATATTTTTATTATTTTCAAGGTAGTTATATATTTTAATTATTTGATTTTATTTACTATGCTTTCTAAAGTAGAGTCTAGCTCATCGCTTATCTCAGTTACACCATGATGAGTTATATTTACTATTTCCTTAGTCATAGGAAGCTCTCCTAGTAAGCTTAAGTTCATATCTGACAAGAACTTTTCAGTTTCATCACCATCGAATAATTTTATTTTCTTGTCGCAGTCAGGACATTGTATGTAGCTCATATTTTCCACAACACCTAGTACATCAATATTAAGCATATTAGCCATCTTAACAGCTTTAGAAACTATCATTGATACTAAATCTTGAGGAATAGATACCATAACGATTCCATTTATAGGAATATTTTGCATTACTGTTAAAGCAACATCTCCAGTGCCTGGAGGCATATCTATTAATAAGTAATCTAACTCGCCCCAAAGTACATCAGTGTAGAATTGCTTTACAGCATTTGAAACTATTGGACCTTTCCAAACTATAGGCTCACTTTCACTAGCAACCATCAGATTAATAGACATTACTTTTATATTTTGAGGGTTACATATAGGCACTATACCTTTTCCATTAGAAAAAGCTTTTGCATCTTTAACACCCATAAGTCTAGGTATACTAGGACCTGTTATATCGGCATCAAGTATTCCGACTGTATAACCCATTGAATTTAATTTTTTAGCAAGAAGAGAAGTTACAGTAGATTTTCCAACTCCACCCTTACCACTCATTACTCCGATTATGTTTTTTATTTTATTATTAGGATTGTTTATTATATTACATCCTGTATCTTTAGTTGAACATTTATTTTTTGATGGACATGAATTACAATTTGACATTTTCCACCCTCCAATTTTGAAAAATTTCTTATAGCAACGAGCTAGATAAGATAATCTAAAATGATTTATTAATTATATACCCTATACACTACAATAGAATCAGAAAAATTTATAGGGGGATGTCAAAATTTACTTTTAAAGCAAATCTTTTAATTCTAGTAAATTGTTTATTTCATAATTTGGAACAAAATCTGAATCGTTAATCTTTTTACCTAAGTTAAACCAACATGTGTCTATGCCTGCATTTATTCCACCCTTTATATCTGAGTTTAGGCTATCTCCTATCATTAAAACAGAAGACTTATCTGTATGATTTAAATTACTAAGAGCATGTTCAAAAATCTTAGGGTCTGGCTTTGCAATTTTTATCTCATCTGAAATAACTACATCATCGAAGAAGTTTGAAACAGTAGACTTCTTTATTCTTCTGTTTTGAACATCTGCAAGTCCATTTGTAATTATGCTTATTTTATACTTATCACTTAGATAAGAAAGTATTTCATAAGTTTCTTCGTACAAGAAAGAACCATCACCTAAAAAATCTACATACATAGAACTAAGCTCATTAGCATCATAAGTTATACCTAGGTTATAAGCAAATCTTCTGAAGCGCTCAACCTTTAGATCTGATGAAGAGATTAAACCTTGTTCAAACTCTTCCCATATTTTTGTATTTACTTTTTTATATTCTGTTATACAATAATCCTTATCGAACTCAGTTTCGATACTATCCATTAATTTATCTAAAGCAAAATCCTGTGTCTTCTTAAAATCAAATAGAGTATCATCTGCATCGAAAAAAATAACCTTATATTTCATATCCTATCTCCCTCTTGTTTATAATATAAAATGATTTGATAATTAATTTATTATATCATAAAATTTAGTAATGAAAGTTGTGTGTTATAATAATAGGCACTAAGTATCTATAAAAAGGGGAGAAAAATGAAATTAAATAAAATACACCATGTAGCAATAATTTGTTCAGACTATGAAAAATCAAAAGACTTTTACGTAAATATATTAAATTTAAAAGTTATAAATGAGTGCTATAGAGAAGATAGAGAATCTTATAAATTAGATTTACAGATAGGAGATAGTCAAATTGAATTATTTTCTTTTAAAAATCCTCCAAAACGAAGTAGCTATCCAGAAGCTTGCGGACTGAGACATTTATGTTTCGAAGTAGATAATATCAATGAAATTGTGAAAGAATTAAACTTTAGAGGAATAGAAGTTGAAAATATAAGAATAGATGATTTAACAGGAAGAAAATTCACTTTTTTTAATGACCCAGATGATTTACCTATAGAATTATATGAAAGATAGTTAATTAATCTAAAGATATATACTCAAGAGCAAATAACAATCATATTATTTAAAATATACTTATGAATAAATATAAAAAACAATAAAAAAGTAGTATGAACATAAATTATATATTCATACTACTTTTTTATTTATCCGATTATTTCATCAACATTTTCATTATTATTAGCTACAGAAACTGATTTATTAGTAAATTTTATACGGTTATGAATTACTAATAAAGAAGTAACAATAGCAGCTAATCCTATCACAAGTTGTATAATCATATAAGTACTATATGATCCAGTTATCATATTTCCCACATGGTAAACTATAAATGCAGCAGCCCATGCAAGTGCAAACTGATAAGTAAATGATCCTAACATCATCTTAGTCCCATATTCCTTTTTCATTGTAGCAAGTACTGCAACGCAAGGAGTGTATAGTGAGCAGAATACTAAAAATGCAAATGCGCTAACTCCAGTGAATAGAGTAGGTAGTACTATATTTAAATCACCATAAAGTATTTCCATAGTTGCTATAACTACTTCTTTTGCTCCAAGACCTGTAATTATAGAAACACCAGCTCTCCAATCACCAAATCCTAAAGGTGCAAATATAGGAGCTATAAAGCCACCAAGAGTTGCAAGGAAGCTATTATCGATATCTGGTGTATATCCACTAAAACTAAATGAAGATAAAGACCATATTATAACTGACATTGCAAACATTATAGTAGTAACTCTTATTAAAAATCCTTTAGATTTACCCCAAGTATTTTTTAATAATCCACCTAATGTAGGTAGGTTATACTTAGGCAACTCTAAGATAAATGGATCTTGGCTTGAATTTATTTTAGTATTTTTTAAGAATAAAGCTACAAGTATTGCCATAACAATTCCTATTAAATAAAGTGAAGTAGTTACAATCGCTTGATTTTTAGGGAAGAATATTGCAACAAATAGCGCATATATAGGAAGCTTAGCACCACACGTCATAAGTGGAGCAATAAGAGCTGTTACTTTTCTATCTGATTCATTATCTAGGGTTCTAGTGGCCATTATAGCAGGAGAAGAACAACCTAATCCCATAACCATTGGTATAAATGCTTTACCAGAAAGACCAACTTTCTTCATAAGATTATCCATTAAAAAAGCAACTCTAGACATATATCCACTATCTTCAAATAGTGAAAGACCAAAGAATAAAACAAATATCAGAGGGAAGAAAGATAAAGCACCCCCTAAGCTATTTATAATACCATCAGATATTAATGAACTAAACCAAGGACTAGAGTTTATAAGCATCTCACTTACAGGAGAAGCAACATAACCATCTATAAATTCCTCAACAAAACCTTGAAGTGGACCACCTACCCAGTCAAAAGTAAATTTAAATAAAGTAAATAATAGCCCTATAAATACTGGATAAGCTAAGATGGGGTTAAGTGCAATATCATCAATTTTGTCAGATATAGTTTTTTTACTATTTTTTTGATATTTAACAGATTTTGATAGTATCTTTTCTATCTCAAAATATGTCTTCTTTTCGTCTTCAGGAAAATCTATGTAAGTACAAGGTGACTTTTCAAGAGATTCAATGGCTTCTTTAATTTGACTCTTACAAGAATCTTTTTTTGCTACCATCGGAATAATTTTTATGTTAAGATGTGATTCTAGTTTTTTATAATCTATGCTAATACCTTTAGTAGAAGCGATATCTGTCATGTTTAATAAAACAATAATAGGTTTGTTGTATTTCATAAGTTGAGTAGTAAGATATAAATTTCTAGATAGATTAGAAGCATCTACAACGTTTAATATTACATCTACTTTCTCATTTGATAAGTAATTCTTAGAAATCTTTTCTTCATTTGAATATGTATCCATGGCATAGATACCAGGTAAATCTACTATATTAATATCTTCGCCTAAAGTACCTTCCTTTTTTTCTATTGTAACTCCAGGCCAGTTTCCAACATGTTGCTTTAGACCTGTTAAAGCATTAAAAACAGTAGTTTTACCTACGTTTGGATTACCAAGCATTGCTACATTAATCATAATATCCCCCTCGTATACTAATTACTCTTTATAAATATATTTTTTGCATCTTCTTTTCTAATTGCTAAGTCAAAACCTCTAAATCTAATTATCATAGGGTCTTTAAGAGGTGCAATTTTTTTTACCTCTATTTCAGTGCCGTTTATAAGACCTAGAGCAAGTAGTCTTTTAGTTAATTTGTCATTTCCTTTTATATTATCTACAATTCCTTTTTGACCTATTTTTAAATTATAAATAGTCATCATTAATACCTCCTAATGAAAATCATTATCATACTATAAATATATGCCTAATTATAGATTTTGTCAATCAATTGATAAAAATTTTCAAATAATATTTAATATGAATTGTAAAATTCTTATAATTAGAAAAACCACAAACAGAGTAAATTGTTTGTGGCTTTCATTTAAACTTGTGCAAAGCAAATTTTATTTTTTAGGAGAGTATTGTCTTAATAATTCCTCTTCGCCCATTTTTACTAGATTCCTAGTTGCAAGTCCTCCAACATAAGGCGCAGAGAATTCATCACTAGAGAAGTTGTTTAATTCACTTGCAATTTCAAGTTTGTATTGGCTAAGAGCCTGTTTTGCGTTAGATTCTATATTTTTATTGTTCATTATATTTTTCTCAGTATTATAATCCATAAATAACCTCCATATATATATCAATACTTAATATCATCAGTATTATTCTTGACATAATAAATAAGTTTATTCAATTTCAAGTAGTAATAACAAGATTTTCATAATAAATGAAGGTGATGAAGCATGGAAAGCAATGTATCAATATGTATTTGCTATATCTCATGGTAGTGAAAGGTTTTACTATGGAGATTGGATAGATAAATAAATATTTAATATAAATGTAGTTAAAATATAAAGGCAAGCAAGATGCTTGAACTCAGTAACTTACTTGCCTTTTATTCATCTTAATACAAAAGTCTCACAACTTTCATTTTCATAGTTAATATCTACATGGATTGCATTGCAAGCACCACTTATATTGTAAGTACAATTAGCTGCACTACAAGATATATTTTGTGTATTAGTTACATCTGTTGATTCTGAATAATTTGAAAGATTAAAAGAAGTACTATTTCTAAAACTATCACAGTATGTTTCAGGAGTTATTTGAGCTTCAAATCCTTCTACTTTTATATGAGAAGCATAACACACATTTGATTTATTAAAGGCACAATTATTAGCCATACAGTTCAGATTACTTTGCATAAATTTCCTCCTAATTTATATTATATTAATATTATGTTGCACTTTATAAAAATTAATTCTTAAACTAGCAAAAAATATAATAAAGGTTAGCTAGCTGAGTAAATTAATAAATAAAATTATACATGGCATAGTGAAAAGGTCTAATAAAAAGGCTCCAACTAAAGGCACGACTAAGAAGGCTTTTTCTGAATAACCATATTTTTGACTTACAGAGCTCATATTTGCTAAGGCATTAGGAGTAGCACCAAGTCCATGTCCAATAAGACCACTTATCATTATAGCAGCATCGAAGTCTTTACCAAGCGCTTTAAAACAAATTAACAAAGCAAATGTAACAATAAATAAAACCTGGCAAAGAACTAATACAATAATCGGTCCAAATAAGCTAGATAGTTTATATAAATCAATGCTCATCAATGCCATGGTTAAAAACATACCAAGAGACACTTCATTTAAAAAGTCTAGTAATTTAAAGTCAAGTTTGACAAATTGTACTTTTTCATTTAAATTTCTAAAAATTACAGCTACAAACATACAACAAACAACAGAAGGTAAAATTATATTAGTACTTTTATAAATCAGATTTGTTAAAAAATCGCCTAAGCTCATAGCAAGTAAAATTATCAATATTTGTTCAAAGAAACTTAATGCTGATAAGTTAAATGAAGATGTAGATCGATTTTTGTTGGCTGTATTTGATGATAGACTAGTATTAGTATGACTTGGTTTTAGCTTATATTTCTCAATTAAAAATTTAGCTATAGGACCTCCTATAACACCACCTAAAATAAGCCCAAAGGTTGCAGAAGCTATCCCAACACTACATGCACCGGAAACACCAAGACTCTCTATTGTAGCACCAAAAGCTGCCGCACATCCATGTCCACCTTCCATAGAGATTGTTCCGCACATTAGACCTAAAAGGGGATTGATATGTAAAGATTTTGAAAGAATTATAGTAAGTGTATTTTGACAATAGGCTAGTATGCCGCAAAGTATCCAATATGTAAATAAAAGCTTGCCACCTTTTTTTACTAAAGAAAGGCTAACTCCAAGACCTATTATAGTAAAAAAGAAAGTCATAAAATAAGGCATTAAAGTAGTATCCATACTTACACTACATATATTAAATATATTTAAAAATAATGTCAGGATACAAAACATTAATCCGCCGATTACAGGAGATGGTATACAAAATTTATTAAATAATGAAAACCTATTTTTAATTACACCTCCTAGTAAATAAAGAACTATTGCTAGTATTAGGGTTTGCATAATATCAAGCTGTATAGAAAACAATTAACCTCCTCCTTATAAAAAAATAAATATTAATATTAAATATATTAACAAGAAGGTATAAATATACTTGTACAAAAGTAAAATATATTTGAAAAAATTAAGAATAATCATTGACAATAGTTAGGAAAATAGATAGAATAATAGAAATATATTTTTCGTATAAACTAATAATAAGGATTAGTGTATCTACCAGAAACCGTAAATTTCTGATTACGAAGAAGGTCTATTTATTGCGCCTTCTTTGTGGTCAGAAATTTTTTTATACAAAAATAAGCATATGAATAAGAAGATAAATTGAAAAATTTAAATATACTAATAGATAATAAAAGGAGATGTTGTCATGTTAAGAAAATTGCCTAAAATAGAATTACATTGCCATTTAGACGGAAGCGTAAGGTTAAATACAATAATTGAGGTTGCAAAGCAAGAAAATATTGAGTTACCAAGTTTTGAAGTTGAAACTTTAGACTCACTTATTAAAGTACCTGAAGATTGTACATCTCTTGAAGAATATTTGAAAAGATTTGATTTACCTAATAAAATAATGCAATCAAAGTCTAGTTTAAAAAGGATTGCTTTTGAGTTGTTAGAAGATTGTGCTAGGGAAAATGTAAAATATATAGAGGTAAGATTTGCGCCATCTTTGCATAGACAAAAGGGGTTAAGTTTAGAAGAAATAATAGAAAGCGTATTAGAAGGTATGCATGAAGCTGAGAAAATATATGATATTAAATCTAACTTAATAATAGGATGTATGAGATCTATGAGCGTTGAAGAAGCTTTTTCAGTAGTAAATGCAGGGGAAAAATATTTAAATAGAGGAGTAGTAGCAGTAGATTTATGTGGAATAGAGTTAGAAGGGTTTGCAAGTATATATAAAGAGCCAATAGATTTAGCAAGAAGCTTAGGCTATAGGGTTACTATACATGCAGGTGAAGGAGCAAGTGGGAAAAACGTGCTAGATGCAATAAACTTACTAGGGGCAGAAAGAATAGGTCATGGAATAAGAACTAAAGATACTAACGAAGCCTATGATCTAGCTAAGGCAAAAAAAATTGTATTTGAGATGTGTCCAACGAGTAATGTACAGACTAAAGCAATAAATAATTTTTCTAAGCATCCGTTTTATAATTTTTACAAAGATGATATGTTGGTAACTATAAGCACGGATAATAGAACTGTATCAGATATTGATTTAACTAATGAATTAAACATAATATTTGATGAATTTAATATGGGAATAGAAGAATATAGTAAAATATATCTAAATGCAGTAGACGCTTGTTTTGCAGATAGTAATACTAAAGATTGGTTAAGAAGCTTAATATAAAAAAAGTATCTCTTAAGGTTTATACTTAAGGGATACTTTTTTGTAATTTAAATTACTTAAACTTGAGATGTTTAGCCAACAGAGTAACTCAAGCTAAGTTAACTTTAATTATCTTATTATTTCTAAAAAATCAGAAGCACTGTCTAAAAGGTATTTACCTTTATAGTAATCAAGCTTTATATCCTCAAAGTTTTCAATAGCACGTACAGATTTTGGTCTTTCTTCAAATTGACCAAGGATATTTAAATCCTTATCCAAAGCAACAACTGTAGGTCCTTTAAAGCTTTCCTTATCTCTACCTAATATACTTGAAAGATACTTCTTACCTCTAGCCATTGTTATTACAGATATATCAAAGTTAGGGTTAAGTTCACAGAACCTATGTAAAACAGTTGCATTTAGTTGGAAATCTGGACACCATATTTCACCAGAAACTAAAAAAGTAATTTTTTTATCAATATTTATTATTTCATTTATCGTATCATCAGATAAGTTTATACGAGAATAGTTTTTTGGGATTCTAGCTCTTTCGCTTTTAGTTCCCATACCTACTGATGCTTCAAAATTAACGCCTATTTCAAGTAGTTCTTCAAGAGTCATTGTTTCCATATAATACCTCCAAATATTATTCTATACTTTATACTAACATGAATTAATTTCTTTATCTATAAAAAACAAATGTAAGTTTAGGAATTATACATAAAAAAAACTGTATGTGAAAATATAGATATATAGTGCAGAGGAGAGATGATTATGAATTTAGAAGAGGAATATAGCAGTCTAAAATATTTATTAGAAAAGAGAAAATTAACATACTCAGAATTCAACGAAATAATAGGCAATTACTATATAAAAGATTATGAAGAAATAGATGAAAATTATTATATTCTAAAAGTTTTGTGTTCTCCTAGCTTTGTAGATAACAAAAGGTATGATTATTACACAGACTATGTAGAAGTCATCATGTAAGCCGTATTTAACAACTATCAAAGGTAATTAGACTATTTTACATATTTTATTAAGATAGAAATGAAAAAAATGAGGAAACAAAATTAAAATCAAGTTATAATGAATCGGTTATTAAAGGATCAAAATTATATAAAAACAAAGAAAAAAGAAGCATATACATGCTTCTTTTTCTTAACTATATATTAAAATATAATTATATTCTGTTTACGTTTTCAGCTTGAGGACCTCTAGCTCCTTCAGTTATGTCGAAAGATACTTTTTCCCCTTCTTCTAAAGTCTTGTATCCATCACCTTGTATAGCTGAGAAATGTACGAATACGTCATCTCCACCTTCTACAGATATGAATCCAAATCCTTTTTCACTGTTAAACCATTTTACTATTCCGTTTTTCATAAGAAAAAACCTCCATGTTATTAAAAATCCAAACTTTTAAAGCCTGTTTCATAAGTATAACAACAATTTTAAAAAAAAGCAAGGTATAATTTGAAAAAAAAATAAAATTTTTAAAAAAGAATATTTTGTTGAAAATAAAACTTGATTTTAAATCTATATATAGAAGTCAAAATCTATTAATAATAAAAGAAAATACTACATATAGTGTTAAAAAAAAAATACAGGGAATTAATAAAGTATTAAAAAAATAACAAAATATAAAGTTTGGAGAACTTAAGATGAAAAATATTATAAAAAGAGATGGAAGTAAAGAAGTATTTGATAAAAACAAAATAACTCATGCAGTATATAAGTCTACTATCAACAGTAAATTAGGTATAGATAAAGAAATAGGAAAGTTAATATCAGACAAAGTAGAGGATATGATAAATTCTCAGGAGGAAGAAATAACTGTAGAGGATATACAAGACCAAGTAGAGTTTTTACTTATGGAGTCTAATAGAAAAGATATAGCCAAGAAATATATCTTATATAGGGAAAAAAGGTCAGAGTTTAGAAATGCAAAATGGAAGAGTGATGAACTTCAAAAATCTATTTGGGCTAATAAGTACCAATATGAAAATGAGTCATTTGATGAATGGATAGAAAGGATATCAGGTGGAAATAAAAAAATTGCTAAACTGATAAGAGATCGTAAGTTTTTATTTGCAGGAAGAATATTAGCAAATAGAGGTCTTCCGAGTGATGGAATAAAAGTAACCTATTCTAATTGTTATGTCTTAGAACCACCTAAAGACAGTATTGAGGGGATATTTGATACGGCAAAAAAGTTAGCCAGAACATTTAGTTATGGGGGTGGAGTTGGTTTTGATATTTCTAATCTCAGACCCAATGGAGCATTGGTGCATAATTCTGCAAAGACTACTACTGGTGCAGTATCATTTATGGACCTTTACTCAATGACTACAGGTTTAATTGGTCAAAGAGGAAGACGTGGGGCACTTATGATTTCTATGGATATTAATCACCCTGATATTGAAGACTTTATTGATATAAAGACCGATTTAGATAGAGTTACCAAGGCTAATATATCAGTAAGAATAAATGATAAATTTATGGAAGCTGTAGAATCGAGATCTAAGTTTGAATGTAAGTTTAAAGTAGAATCGACTAATGAAACTATTACTAAAGAAGTCGATGCATATGAGTTATTTATGAAGCTAATAGCTAACAACTGGGATTTTGCTGAACCTGGAATCTTATTTTGGGAC
Organism: Romboutsia weinsteinii; assembly: GCF_002250835.2. Lineage (GTDB taxonomy): Bacteria > Bacillota > Clostridia > Peptostreptococcales > Peptostreptococcaceae > Romboutsia_A > Romboutsia_A weinsteinii. Next base: position 38,356 of record NZ_NOJY02000012.1, on the reverse strand, counting down.
AATATAGAAAATAATCATTTGTTGAGTGAAGATAAAAAATTTAAGTATGCAGGAGTAAATCCTTGTGCAGAAGAACCTCTTCCAGCTGGTGGAAGTTGCTTATTGGGTTCTATAAATTTGGCTGAATTTGTTGTTGAGCCATTTACTGAACATGCAATATTTGATATTAATAAATTTAAAGACTGTGTAACAAACGGTGTTATAGGATTAAACGAAGTATTGGAAGAAGGGTTAGAGCTTCATCCACTTGAGGAGCAAAGAAATGCTGTAAGAGAGTATAGACAAATTGGATTAGGAGTAATGGGAATAGCGGATATGCTCATAAAGTTAGGTATTAGATATGGATCAAAAGAATCTATAGAGCTTTGTGAAGAAGTAGCAAGGACTATGTTAAACAGTGCTGTAAAGCAATCTGCACTACTGGCTAAAGATCTTGGAGCCTATGAAAACTATAACAAAGAAGCGATACTAAAATCTAGATTCTTCAAGAATAGGATAGATGAAAATGTAAAAGAGCTTGTAGAACTATATGGATTAAGAAATTCTCAAATACTTACTATACCTCCTACTGGTTCTATATCCACTATGCTAGGTATAAGTGGAGGCATTGAGCCTATATTTAATGTATCTTATATAAGAAAGACTGAAACTCTCCATGATGAAGATGTATATTACAAAGTGTATACACCTATAGTTAAAGAATATATGGATGCACATGATATATTAGACGAAAAAAATCTACCTGATATATTTGTAACAGCAATGACATTAAAACCTGAGGAGAGAATAAGGATGCAAAGAGCTTGGCAAAGTTACATTGATGCATCTATTTCATCAACAATAAACTTGCCATATGAGGCTACTGTAGAGGATGTATACGATATATATATTAATGCTTGGAAAAATGATTTAAAAGGAATTACTATCTATAGAGATGGATGTAAAAGAAGCGGGGTACTTTTAAACAATAAGCCTAAAAAAGAGAAAAAAATAAAAGATGGTAATTTAGCTAATGATAAAATAGCTATTACTGAAGAGTCGCAAGAAAAATTTGTATGTCCAGAGTGTGGTAATGAAAGTATTATACCTACAGGTGGATGTGCAATTTGCTTACAGTGTGGATATAGTAAATGTAATTAAGAGATTGTCTTAACAATTTCGAAATAAATTCATAAATTATTTATATAAGTTTATTTCGGAGGGATTGCATTGATTAAGGCAAAATATGGTGATGTTATATGTGTAAATCATGGAATATATAATCACTTTGGAATATATGTAGATGATAATCATGTCATACATTATGATGGAAAAGAAGATGATAAGTTTCTAAGACATATGTATATAGCTGAGACAAGTATAGAAAGATTTTTAGGAGGAGCAAATAATTATTATGTATATAGATTTTCTAAGAAAAGGTCTATTAAACCTAAAAGAATTAAAATACAGAAGTTATCAAGAGAGTATGATGATATAGCATTTACAATGTATATGCTATTAAAGCTTAAGAGAAATAGTGATTACAGAATATATTCACCAGAAGAAACTGTAAAAAGGGCTAGAAGTAGAATTGGTGAGAGAAAATTTAATCTTGCTTCAAACAACTGCGAGTACTTTGCAATATGGTGCAAAACAGGTGTACAAGAGTCATATCAAGTGAATTTAATAATACAGGCACTTTTTGCAATAAAAAAACTGAAGATTTAATTTACAAAAAAACTTACAGATGATTATTTCGTCTGTAAGTTTTTTTTGTTTTAAAATAAATTGATTACTCTATCTATACCTCTATTTGTAAGTAGCTCTCTCATTTTCTCTCTATGAAATAAAAACTTAGTATAAAGCTCTTCTGACGGCTTTGGGTCACCATAGACTCTCCAATACTTTGTATTATAGCAAGCATTTTTACCATATCCCATAAATCCTACGACATCTTTGATAGGATATCCTAAAAATACGCCTATCTCATCAGGGAAAGTATCCCCTTCTAGTTTTTTCACTAAATGCTTAATATATGAATCTGCACTTACTTTCTCAGGATAGCCTAAAAACTTTAGGAAATTTTGAGACTTTTTACACTTAAGATGTTTCTCTAGGCTGTATTTATTGATAAATAGTATCTTTAAACCCTTATTATTCTTATCTATTGATATAAAATCTATCTTTTTACATTTACTAAAATATTTATTTATTTCTTCGAATTTATTATCCTTATTAACATCATGGGCAGGTATACTTATAATTTCAGATGGTTTTGAACCAATTAACACTGGACCTAACAGTTCTATAAGCCACTTTATATATGATGAATTTATTTTATTTTTACAGTAATATGAGTTACAACAAGTCATTTTAAACACTCCTTAATGAAAATTAGTATCACTTAAAATTATTATAACGCAAATGATAATTAATATCAATAAAAATAAATAAGGAATATAAATAAAAAAGGAAAATTTAGAGATAATAATTTATAGGTTTATAGATATTATTATAAACATAATTTTAAGGAGGATACTATGAATAAAAATAAAGTAATAACATTAGGATTAGCAATAGCATTATCTATAGGAGCAGTAGCTTGTACTAAAAAAACTGAAACACCAAAAACTGAGCCGAAACAAGAACAAAGTACTACAACAAATGATAATACATACTCAGAGTATTATACTAAGCATTATAATGAATATCTTTCAGGCTTAAATAACTATATGGGATATGAGACAGTAGAAAGTAGAAATAAAATGTTTGAAGGAAAAGAATACCCAGGTAATGAAACTTATTTAACAGATGTAAAAAAAGCTTATACAGACAGTAAAGACAAAATACAATCATTTGTAGATGCTCTTAAGAAAAATACAGATATAACTGATGAAAAGGATAAAAAAGATAACGAAGCATTAATAGCAGAAGGTGAAAAGTTAATAGCTGAACTAGATACAAGAATAAAAAAATTAGGTGAAGTACCAAAAGATGCATATACAAAAACTAAAGATGAGTTTATGAATATGGTAAATGATGCTACAACAGCAACAAAAGACTTCAAAAATGATTTCAACGTAAGACTAAAAGAAATGAACACTAGATTTGATATAAATACAAAAGATAAAAAATAATTAGAAAATTCTATTGACATAGATTCGAAATTGTTATAATATTAAAACATATCAGAAAACAAAAACAAAACTAAATACTTCTTATCCAGAGTGGTGGAGGGACTGGCCCTATGAAACCCGGCAACCAGTATATATTTGATATACATTGGTGCTAAATCCAGCAACTTATTAAAGTTGAAAGATGAGTATAATTCGCTTTCTAAAGCCTGAGTTTATACTCAGGCTTTTATTATTATATTTAGTAAAATTTAATCAAGGGGGAATTGACATGATATGTATAAAGAAAGTAAATAAATACTATGGTAAGACCAAAGTATTAAAAGGTGTAGATATGGAGATACGAGATGGTGAGATTTTTGGGATTATAGGTCATAGTGGAGCTGGGAAATCTACACTACTTAGATGTATAAATGGCTTGGAGGATTACAAAGAAGGCAGTATTTTAGTAAACAATAAAGAGATAAGAACATTAAATGAAAAACAGTTAAGAGAAATGAGAAAAGAGTTAGGTATGATTTTTCAGCACTTTTCATTATTAGAAAGAAAGACAGTATTTGAAAATATTGCTTTACCTCTAGAGTGTTTTAAATATTCTAAAGAAGATATAAATAAACGAGTTTTAGAACTTTTAGACCTAGTAGGAATAAAGGATAAGAAAGATATAAAACCTAGAAACTTAAGTGGAGGTCAAAAACAAAGAGTAGCAATAGCAAGAGCACTAGCATTAAATCCAAAAGTACTTCTTTGTGACGAAGCAACTTCTGCACTTGATCCAAATACAACAAAGTCAATACTAGCTTTACTTAAAGATATTAATAAAAAATTAGGAATAACGATAGTAATGGTAACTCACCAGATGGAAGTAATAAAGCAAATCTGTACTAAGGTAGCGATAATGGAAGGTGGAGAGGTATTAGAAATTGGAGAAACAGAAGAGATATTTTTACATAATACAAAAGCATTAAGAAAATTAATTGGGGAAGACAATATAGTATTACCACAAGGAACAAATATAAAAATACTATTCCCTAAGGGTACTTCAAACGAAAGTCTTATTACTAAGATGGCTAGAGATTTGGATATAGATTTCTCTATAGTTTTTGGAAAATTAGAAAAATTCAGAGATGATATATTAGGCTCGCTTATTATAAATGTAAGTAATAAGAGTGGAGAATCGGTAAAAAGATACCTAGACAACAAAGGCATAATATGGGAGGAAATAGTAAATGATTAATTTTGAGACATTAAGTGAATTTTTAAGTGATATATTACCAGAAGCATTATCACAAACATTATATATGACAATAGTACCAGCAATACTAGCGACAATTCTAGGATTTATACTAGCAATTATATTAGTAGTAACAAAGCCAAGTGGATTAAGTCCAAATCATACTATAAATAAATCTTTAGGTTTTGTAGTAAATATTTTTAGAAGTTTTCCATTTATCATACTTATAGTAGCACTTATGCCTTTAACAAAATTAATAGTAGGTACAAGAATAGGGGAAACTGCTGCTTTAGTGCCTATAACAATAGGTGCAGCTCCATTTATAGCTAGAATAATTGAAGGTGCTTTAAATGAGGTAGATGAGGGCTTAATAGAAGCAGCAAAATCGTTTGGAGCTACGAAGTGGCAAATTATTTTTAAAGTCATGATAAAAGAAGCTATGCCTTCTGTAGTGTCTGGAGTAACTATTTCAGTAATATCAATACTTGGGTACACAGCAATGGCAGGTGCAGTAGGAGCTGGAGGAATAGGAAGTGTAGCTCTTACTTATGGTCATCAGAGAAACGATACGGCAATAATACTTTATACAGTAGCAGTACTTATAATATTAGTTCAAATAATCCAAGGCCTAGGAGACCTGGCATACAAAAAACTAAAATAATGTAACTTGGATCAATATAAAAAATTAACATAGGGGGAAATAATTATGAAATTAAAAAAAATAGTAACATTGGCATTAACTTCAGTAGTGGCATTATCAATAGTAGGATGTTCATCATCAGCAGCAGATGAAGATAAGACGATAAAAGTAGGAGCATCATCTACTCCACATGCAGAAATATTAGAAACAATAAAACCTAAATTAGAAGAAGAAGGATACAAATTAGAAATCAAAGTAATGGATGATTATGTTCTTCCAAACACAGGAGTTGCGGATGGGTCACTAGATGCAAACTTCTTCCAACATGTGCCTTTCTTAGAACAAACTATAGAAGAGAGAAAATTAGATTTAACATATACTGCAAAGGTTCATTTAGAGCCAATCGGATTTTACTCTGAAAAAGTAAAATCAATTGAAGAAATAAAAGATGGAGCTAAGATTGCTATACCAAATGATGTAACAAACGGAGCAAGAGCTTTAAAATTACTTGCAGATAATGGATTAATTGAAATTAAGGATGGAGAAAATATAACAGTTAAAGATATAACTTCAAATCCTAAGAATATAGAAATAATTGAAATGAATGCAGAGATGATAGCATCAACACTATCAGATGTTGATGGAGCAGTAATAAACACTAACTATGCTTTAAGTGCAAAGCTAAATCCTAAAAAAGATGCTTTAGTTTTAGAGTCAACAGATTCACCTTATTCGAACATATTAGCATGTAGAGAAGATAATAAGGATAGTGATAAAATAAAAGCTTTGACAAAAGCACTTACTAGTGATGAGGTAAGAACATTTATTGAAGAAAAGTATGAAGGTAGTATATTACCATCATTTTAATAGATAATAAAAACTTAATATTTTACAATAGGAAAAATAAGGGTTAATATATTATATATTAGCCTTTTTAATTTTTATTTTGATTAGTTATAATATCTAGTCAAAATGAATCTTTTATAAGATAAAGTGATAAAATTTATAGTAATGAAATATATACGAAAAATAGAAAGGGGCAAAATGATGAATCAATCAAGAATAAAAAATATCAGCCCATTAGCTGAAACTAAGTTTGTAGGGCTTTACGATGTTGAATACAAAAATAAAGTAAATGAAGATAAACACTGGATGGTAGCTACAAGAAAAAGCAAAGAAGAATTAGAAGCTATATATAGTGGAGAAAAAGAAGATGAAATAGATGCTGTTGTAATAGCAGCTCTACATAAAAGCACAAATAAAATTGTCATGATAAAACAGTTTAGAGTTCCTATAAATAATTATATATATGAACTACCAGCAGGTCTTGTTGATAACCATGAAGATATGGAACATGCTGTATCAAGAGAGCTTAAGGAGGAAACCGGATTAGACCTTATAAGTATAAATAAGATAAATAGTATGGATAAGCTATACTTATCTCCGGGAATGACTGACGAATCAGTAGCTTTTGTATATTGTACTTGCGATGGGGAAGTATCTAAAGAGTTTTTAGAAGATGATGAAGAAATAGAAACATATTTATTATCCCAAGAGGATGCAAAGAAAATAATAAATAGAAATGAAAAGATAGATATAAAAGCATTTTTAATTTTACAGATGTTTGCTAATCTAGGTCATAAGCTATTTTAAACTAAATAAAGTATAAAAATAAAAGCCATAGCATAATGATATAAATGTCATTAGTTTTATGGCTTTTATCTTTATAATTGATTAATTAAAATGATAATGTAACATAAAGTTTATTTTATAAATATAAAAAATACTTTATGTTACATTATCATTTTGATAGTAATATAATGAATATATGATTATCAAAATGATAATGAAAAGGAGTGGAAAATATGATTTATGAAAATGCACTTGAATTAATAGGTAATACACCAATATTAAAATTAAATAATTTAGGATACCCAAATGTATATGTAAAGCTAGAAAAAACTAACCCAGCCGGTAGTATAAAAGATAGAGCAGTATACTGTATGATAGAGGGTATGGAACTAAGAAATGAATTGAAAAAAGGCGATGTATTAGTAGAGGCAACAAGTGGAAATACAGGTATTGCACTAGCTATGGTAGGACAATTAAAAGGATATAAAGTCATAATAATTATGCCTGAAACCATGAGCGCTGAGAGAAGACAATTAGTTAAGGCATATGGAGCAGAGCTTATATTAACAGACGGTAAAAATGGAATGCAAGGAGCTATAAATAAAGCAGAAGAGCTCCTAAAAGAAAACTATAATTATAAAAGTTTAAAGCAATTTGAAAATAAAGATAATCCTTATAGTCATTATAAAACTACTGCTAAGGAGATTTATAATGATATTAAAGATATAGATATATTCGTATGCGGTGTAGGGACAGGTGGTACTTTAAGTGGGATTGCTAAATACCTAAAATCACAAAATACTGGTATAAAAATAATAGCTGTTGAACCATCAAATTCACCTATTATATCACAGAATAAGTCAGGTACACATAAAATACAGGGTATAGGAGCAGGGTTTGTACCTGATAACTATGACGCAAGCTTAGTCGATGAAGTAATGACAGTAACTGATGAAGATGCGCTTAATATGGTTCAAGAAGTCGCTATAAGAGAAGGAATATTGGTAGGGATATCTTCTGGAGCAAATATTTCTGCTGCTACCAAAATATCTCAAAAAAATAAAAATAAAAAAATAGTAACGGTAGCTCCAGATGGCGTAGATAAGTATATGTCTATGGGTATATTTAATTAAAGACAACAATAAGGGAAGTGATCAAGATGTTTAAAAAAATTAATAAAGATATTGAGTATATAATGGAAAATGATCCTGCTGCAAGATCAAAAATAGAAGTATTTCTATTGTATCCATCTATTCACGCCTTGATTTCATATAGAATTTCTCATTTTTTTTATAACAGAAGTATGTTCTTTATTGCAAGACTCGTATCACAACTCTCCCGATTTATCACAGGAATAGAGATACATCCTGGGGCAAAAATTGGAGAAGGTATTTTGATAGATCATGGAATGGGAGTAGTAATTGGTGAGACAACTGAAATTGGCAATAGAATTACAATATATCAAGGTACAACACTTGGAGGAACTGGTAAGGATGTAGGCAAGAGACATCCAACTATAGGAGACGACGTTATGATAGGTTCTGGTGCTAAGATTTTAGGTCCAATAAAAATAGGAAATGATGTTAAAATTGGAGCTAATACTGTTGTTCTAAGAGATATACCCGATGGCTCAACAGTAGTTGGAATACCTGGAAGAATAGTTAGAAATAATAACTTAGAGTTGATATCATCCTATGACAATATAGATAAAAATAGCAATATTCCTTTTAAGGATATTTAATAAAATATAAGAAAGAGTCAATGATATTTGATATAATTAGTACTATGACTTACAAATACCTGTAGGTTAATTTATTAATTTTATGAGGTTGACGATGTATTTTACTTATATAATAAGATGTAAAGATGATTCTTTATATACAGGATATACTAGTGATATAAACAGAAGAATGAAGGAACATGAAACAGGAATAAATTCAAAATATACTAAAGCAAAAGGATTTGACAAGTTAGAGGTGTATTTTGAGACGGATACAAAGAGTAAGGCTATGAAGTTAGAGAGTAGGATAAAAAAACTTACTAGAAAGAAAAAAATTGATGTTATTGAAAATCCTAATTTTTATATAAATGAGATAGGAGAACGAGGAAATTATTTTATAGGTTCTTATTGACAATAAATTCCAAATAACTATAATTAAAGTATAAAAAAGATTAGCTAGGGGGGCCAATTTGGCTGAGAGGTATCTACCGACCCTTATACCTGATCTGGGTAATGCCAGCGTAGGAAAGCTTATAGGGATAAATTATATATTTATTTTTAATATATATTTAGATACTATTAGTTTATTTAGCTGTACCCAGAGAACTGGGTGCAGCTTTTTTATTTGGCAATGGATATAGTATGTAGGTTATTGGACACATGAAATAACTCGTTGACACGTTGCTTGATCGAAGCGGATTTTGAATAATAAAAAGGGAGATTAAGAGGTATGAGAAACTACAAAATAGCAACACTTACAATTGCTGGGTCTGATTCTTCAGGGGGAGCTGGTATTCAGGCGGATTTAAAGACATTTAGCTCCATTGGAACATATGGAATGAGCGTAATAACAGCTATCACTGCTCAAAATACTCAAGGCGTATTTGGTGTTGAGGAATTAAGTCAAGAAATAATTAAGAATCAGATAGAGGTAGTATTTGATGATATACCTCCAAAAGCTGTTAAAATAGGGATGGTTTCAAGTCCTGAAATTATTTTAGAAATAGTAAAAGGGCTAAATAAATATAATCCAGAGTTTGTTGTTGTTGATCCAGTAATGATTTCAAAGAGTGGGTACTCGCTTTTAAGACCTGAGGCAAAAGAAAATTTAATAAAATACTTAATACCAAAAGCTTACATAGTAACTCCAAATATTCCAGAAGCTGAGGAAATTGTAGAAAAAGAAATAAAGACATTAGAAGATATGAAAGTAGCAGGCAATAAAATACTAAGCATGGGGCCAAAGTATGTTCTTATGAAAGGTGGCCATTTAGAGGGAGATGCAATAGACGTATTAATAGGTAAAGATGTTTTTGAAATATATAAAAGTGAGAGAATTAATAGAAAAAATACACATGGCACAGGATGCACACTTTCTTCAGCGATTACATCTTATTTAGCTTTAGGTAATGGAATAAAAGAATCAGTAAGACTAAGTAAAGAGTATATTACTGAGGCAATCAAATACAGCTTTGATATAGGCTATGGAGTAGGTCCAGTACATCATTTTTATAATTTTGAAAAACAGGAGGAAGCAGTATGTACTCACTAATAGAAAAGGTAAAGGAAATAAACCCATTAGTACTTCATTACACTAATAATGTAACTATAACAGACTGTGCAAATATAACACTAGCTATTGGTGCAAGCCCTCTTATGAGTTTTTCATATGAAGAAGTTGAGGAAATAGTAAGTGTAGCTAGTTCAGTTGTTATAAATATAGGTACAATGAACTCTAATTTATTAGACTTATATTTACTAGCAGGAAAGGCTGCAAATAAATATAACAAACCTATTATTTTAGATCCAGTAGGGGTATTTGCAACTAAAGCTAGAAGAGATATTACAAATAGGCTTTTAAATGAAGTTAAGTTTGATGTAGTGAAGGGAAATATTTCAGAGATAAAATATATTGGGGGATTTGATGTTAGGGGAAAAGGTGTAGACTCTTTTGATGATGGAGAAGATATAAGCGATATAGCAATGAGGGTAGCTAGGAAATTAGAGTGTGTCGTAGTTGCAACTGGCAAAGTAGATATTATAACTGACGGACAAGAAATATTTAAGATAAATAATGGATCTATAAAGTTAAAGAGAGTGACAGGAACAGGTTGTATGACAACAAGCTTAATTGCAAGTTTTATGCCTTGCAGTGAAAGTATTTTACATGCGGCTGCTATAGGAACTTTGGTAATGTCATTGAGTGGTGAATTAGCAGATAGAGATAATCCTAATATAGGAACCTTTAAGGTAAAACTATTTGATGAAGTAAATGATATGAATATTAATAAATTAGAAGAATACGCAAATATAGAAAAAGTTAGTAAAGTATAAGAAATGGGGAGATCATTTATGGAAGGTAATATAAAGAATGATTTAAGTCTTTATTTAGTAACAGATTCAGAGATTTTAGCAAATAGAGATTTTTATAGTTCTATAGAAGATGCAATAAAAAGTGGTGTTACAATGGTACAACTTCGAGAAAAGAATGCTTCAGGAAGAGACTTTTTAGAAAAGGCATTAGAATTAAGAAAAATAACAAAAAAATATGGAGTAAGTTTTATAATAAATGATAGAGTCGATATTGCTATGATATCTGATGCAGATGGAGTACATGTTGGGCAGAGTGATATAGATGCAAAGTCAGTTAGAAAATTAATAGGGAGTGATAAAATAGTAGGAGTATCAGCTAGAACTTTAGAAGAAGCAAAAAAAGCTAAAAGTGATGGTGCTGACTATATAGGTATTGGAGCAGTTTTTTCTACATCAACAAAGTTAGATGCAAAATCAGTAAATATTGAAACTATTGAACAAATAACAAAAGAAGTAGATATACTATCAGTTCTAATAGGGGGAATCAATTTATCAAACATTGATAAATTGAAACACTTGGATGTAGATGGGTATGCTGTTGTATCTGCTATACTTAAATCAGATGATATATCTATGGAAGCTAAAAAGTGGAGCGATAAAATAAATGTGATGAAGAAATAAAGCATCCCAAATAGGATGCTTTATTTTTAAACTATTTTTTATAAGGCACTTTTTTAGGTGGTACATATTTAGTGCTTGGGGCAGCTGTAGTACTTTCGCCCTTAGCACCAGTAGCACCAGTAGATCCTTTAGCGCCACTAGGACCTTGAGGACCCATAGAACCAGCAGGACCTTGAGGTCCAACAGCACCGGCAGAACCTTTAGAACCAGTAGCTCCCTTAGCACCAGGAGCGCCAGCAGGACCTTGAGCACCAGTAGCCCCTTTAGAACCAGGAGCGCCAGCAGGACCTTGAGCACCGGGTGAGCCAGCAGGACCTTGAGCACCGGGTGAGCCAGCAGGGCCTTGAGGGCCAGCAGGTCCCATATTCCCCTGAGCTCCTTGAGTTCCTTTAGCACCAGCAGGCCCCATAGGACCCATAGGACCAGTAGCACCTTTTTGCCCCATAGGACCTTGTGGGCCTTGAGGACCAGCAGGACCAGCAGGACCTTGTTGTCCTACACCAGCTATGATATCTATTTCTCCACCATAACATAATGGATTTACATAGACCTCTTTCCCAAAATCTACGTATTGGATAGATGATAATTTTACATAGATAGGTCCTTTCCCAGAACTAGTTTTCCCCATAACAGCACATTGATTTACTTGACAAACTTTAAGTCTTAAAACACAATCGCTATCTTCTAACTTTAATCCAACAACTCGACCTATAGCACAACATAGTAAATTGTAAATTTGGTAATCTGCGCAGTCCATAGGATATACAAACATAGGTTTCATATCTTTATCAGGACAACATTTTTTATGTTTTACAGGTTCTTCCATACATTTACTTGGCTTACTAGAGCATTTAGGTGTCTTAGGTTGACAAATACCACAATTGCCAACATTGTAATATTTATCCTTATTCATACAGTCTTTATGCATATACAACACTCCATTGTTTATATTGTAGTAGAATAAACTACGTAATATACTTATATGATTAAAACATCAAAAATGAGACAGTATATACTATTTTAAATATATTAACAATTAATATAAAATCTAGGAAATAAAAAATTATGTTTACAAGATAGTGTATTAACTATATAATACACCTAAGAAGAAAGTTTTGTTACAAGTGTATTAACCACATGATACACTATTATAAAATGCAATATGATTGTAGAATACATATATTATTTAAATAAAAATTTGCCTTAAGTGTACTAATCGATTAATACACTTAGGATGGGAGGGAATATGAAATTTGAAATAGATAACAAATCCCCTATATACTTGCAGATAATTAAGCATATTAAAAGAAAAATAGTTATAGGAGATTTAGAACCTGGAGATAGTGTGCCTTCAAGAAGAGAAATGGCACTCAGTTTAAATGTAAACTTAAATACAGTACAAAGAGCATATAAGGAGATGGGAGAAATGGGGATAATTAATACTTATAAGAATTATCAAAGCAATATAACAACTGACGAGAATATTTTAAAAAACATTAAGATGGAGCTTATAAGAGAATCTTTAGATCTATTCTTAGAAGATATGAAGGCTATAAAAGTTAGCAAAGAAGAGGTTATTGAAATTATAAAGGATAAATACTAGGAATAACAGAGGGAGAATTGATTATGATTGAAGTAAAAGATGTAAGTAAAACTTATAAGAAAATGAGTGGATTGAAATGGAAAAAGTTTAAGGCATTAGATAAAATAAATTTCAATATAGAAACTGGAAAGATTACTGCTTTATTAGGAATTAACGGAATGGGGAAGTCAACTGTATTAAAAGCTATTGCTGGCTTGGTCAAAATTGATAGTGGTGAGATCTTAATAGATGGAGAACGTATTAATATAGACACATACAATAAGCTTGCATTTGTACCAGATATAGATATTCATTTTAGAGGATTTACTATTAAAGAAAGTATAGAATTCATGTCAATATTTTATAAAAATTGGAATAGTAATAAGGCTTGTGAGATGCTAGGAATGTTTAAGCTAGATGAAAATGAGATTATTGATAATTTATCAAAAGGAAATATAGCTAGAGTAAAGTTAATGCTAGGATTTTGCCAAGATGCTAAGTACATATTATTAGATGAACCTTTTTCAGGAATTGATATTTTTAAAAGAGAAGAATTCATTAAAACAATAACTAAGCATATGGAAGAAGATCAAGCTGTTGTAATAACAACTCATGAGATAGATGAGATTGAGAGCTTAGTAGATGATGTAATAATAATTGAAGAAGGACAAGTTATAGAGAGTTTTAATGCTGAAGAAGTAAGAGAAATGGAAGGCATGTCTATATTAGAAAAAATGAGGGAGGTATATAGACATGAATAAGCTTATGGCATTAGTTAATACAGACTTAAAAAGAAGTAAGAAGTTTTATTTAACATTTATAGGCCTACTCTTTTCAGCTACAATTTTAGTTAATATTATTCAAATATTAAACTATACAAAGCGTACACACATTATAGAAAAAGCAATAGAAACATTTGGAGGAATATTTTATGGAAATGCTATATTATTTACAAATGGTACGCTATCAAGGATATTTATAATAGGAGTGCTAACCTTAATAGTTTACTCGATTTACTCTTGGATTAGAGAGTATAGCCAAAGTAGCAAGAGTTTTTATACTCTACTTATGCTACCTTCTAATAGATATTATATATTTATTGCAAAAATAATAAGTACTGCAACTATGATTTATGGATATATACTAAGTTTAGTAATTGCTTTATTTATATCGAAGGGGATATTTAACATACTACTTAGTAAATTTACTATAATTAAAACATCATTTGCAAATGATATATTAGCTATTGACCATGGTCACTTTTCATCATGGAATATATCAAATGTTATACCATCAAATTTTATAGATTTTATTATGACGTATGGATTTTTACTTATTGCATTGCTATCAGTATTATTTTGTGGACTGTTAACTATATTGAGCTATAAGGACAGCATAGTAAAGTTATTAGGAGTATTAGTTTTATGTGTGTTTGTATTATATATTATGATGTATAGCGATATTATTGAAAATATGTTTGTAGTAATATCTAGTAAAATAGGGGCTATTGGTTTCTGTATACTATTTTATACTTTAGGTATATGTATAATTAATTTTATATCATATCATTTAATAAATAAAAAACTGTATGTGTAGTCTTGGAGGAGAAATATGAAAATAAATTCAAAAATATCAATAATAGTAATTTTTGTAGTAATAGTGTTGTTTATTGCAATAGGATCTATAAATAATCAATATGAGCCTAAAATAAGCACTATTTCTGGAAATATAAATGAATTAAAAAATATTGATATTCACTATAATGAAAGCAAAAGTATATTTATCAATAGAGAATATATATTAAATGCAGACAAGGTCAGCAGAAATGTTAATTTGATTAAACCATATCCAAATGGTACAAAAAGTTATGTATCATTAATGGATGTAACGAGTGGTGAAGATATGATATCACACGTTGGATATGAAGTAAATAATGAAGATAATAAAAAAATATTAAACTTAGTAATAGATGAAAAGAAATCTAAAGGAGATGTGCTTATTTACCCCAAAGAAGGTAGCGATAAGAAATCTTATGACCCTCAATTTGATAAGAAGGAGATTGACCGTACTAAAATAAGTTTAAACAAGTCTAACTATGGAAAAGAATACAACACCGAAATACTAGCATCAAATAGACATAAAAATAATTTATATATAATATCAAATAATTATCAATATATGAATTCAAATATTAAAAATTCATTAGAGATAATTAATATAAATACAGATAATAAATCAATTAAATCATCAAAAAAAATAGATATAGCTAAGATTATAAGTGAGAAGTATGAAAATATATTAACTAATATAAGTATTGAACGTATAGAAGTAAAAGGTGCAAGTAAATATAAAAATAAATTCTTTGTGATTATGGAAGTGTATAAATATATGGGTGGAAATAAGGATTTAGGTGAAGCTCTATTATTAGAGTATGATCTTGACACGAATAGTTATAAATTAGAAGCGTTAAGTAATTATGATGGATACACTCTTTCTCATATAAAATTAAAAGATAATATACTCGAATGTGTTTATAAAGAAGAGAGTGAAAAAATAGCTATAAAAGTAGTTAAATTTGATATGAATAGTAAAACTGTATTAGATGAATTTAGTTATGTAGTTGAAGAACATGTATCAGGCAGAAGAGGAATTAGAGATATACTAATCGATGATGAAAGAATATATCTACTGACAACTACTTTAGAATCTTTTGTTATGTGGGATGATAATAACACAATTTATGCAATAAATAAATCAGATAGAAGTAAAACTTATGAAGGAAGACTAATGTCTATAAGTCCTAATAGTTGGACTGGATTTACAGAAAGGTAGGTGTCAATATGAATAAACTGATGTACTTATACGAATATGAATTAAAAAGAAATATTAAAGCTTATTTAGCCGTAATTGCTTTAATTTGTGTATCTTTATTTTTATTAATACTTAACAATCTCAATAATTATAACTATGTAATAAAAGAAGTATTTAAGAATAAAAGTATAGAAAATACTATAGGTTTTGCTACCTTCGGAAACATAATACCAAGCTGTGCGGTTGTTATATTTATAATTGGATTATTAATCTGTAATTTATACTCATTTATAATCTGGAGAAAAGATTTTTCTGGTAAGAATAAGAGTATATACACACTACTTATGATTCCAGAAAATAGAATGAAAATATATATTAGCAAGCTACTTAATATAGTAAGCTTTACTTATATGTTTATAATAGCATTTGTGGCTACATTGTTTGTATCTTACTGCTTGTTATCAGAAAAGATGTCAGGAGATACAATAAGCTTCGGATTTGCCCAAGATACTATTTATAAGTTTGGGTCAATAATACCATACAATTTTATAGATTTCATTGTTGGTTACGTACTTTTACTTACAGCAACGATATCATTTATTTTCACATTAATTCTGCTTAATAAATCTATTAAAAAATGCTCTGCTATACTTAAATTAATACTATTTACAGTACTGATTTATTTTTGGATAGGGATAATAGTAACAACGTTTTTCTTTAGTAAGAATGTTATCTTAGGTACTATCTTATATTCTAGTATTACAATAGTTGTATGCTTTTTTATAAGCAAAAACATACTAAACAATAAAATAGAATTTTAGGGGGAGAGTTATGAAAAGTAAAAGATTAAAAAGAGGTTACATAAGCTTAGTAATAATTTCTCTACTTATGATAACGGTGGTTTCTATCCTTAGTTGTTATAATAATAAAAATAAATTGACTGTAAATGATTTGCAGGGAAATAAAAAAAATATAGGAGATATAAAACTAGTATACACTCCTAATACTAGTTACTTTAACTATGAAGAAATAACATTGAATAAATATGGTTTAAACAGTAAACCTAATATGAAGTTTCCAATTAATAGAGATTATATGGATTCAGAAAAAGATTATACACCTTTGCATAATTGGGATGAAGATAGATTAATATATTATAGTAGTAAGGAGTATATTGGAACTGCTAATTTTACATACTATGATGAAGATATAAACAGTAATAAAAGGAATATAAAAATAACTCAAAAAAACTTAAATACTAATAAAGATGAGGATATAGAGATATCTATTAGAGATGATAGATTCAATGGTGAATATGTAGGAGTACACTTCAACGTAATATATAAGGACAAGCTTTATATGATTTTAAATCAAGGTCCAACAGATGATAACGGAAGTGATAGGATTTTGGTTCTTGAAATTAATCTGAAAAATAAAACAGGGAAGATAGTTGCAAGTTATAATCCGAATAAAATTCAAGAAAATAGTTTTTGGATACAAAATATTATTTTTATAAATAAAGGAAAGATATATATATTAGGAATGGATAATATAAAAAATAGTAGTAAATTCATAATATATGATATAGAAAATAATAAATTTACTGAGAGCAACAACTTCCTAGAAAATTCAAAAGAAGAGGGCTATGCAAAAGACAAAGAGATGTTAGAGTGTACAGTAATAGAAGATAGAATAGTATTTATATTACTGAGTAATAATCATACTGGTAGTAAGGTAAGTCAGTACACATATAAAGTAAATTCAGATGAAGTGAAATTAGAATCTATTAAAAATACTAGCCTTCAAATATTAAATAAGTCATATATTAAAAAACTTACTGTGTCAGATGATAAAATATATATGATATCTCAAGGTAAAAATGAAACAACAAAGAAATTAAAAAATGGTAAGAGCTTCAAAATGTATGGAGTAAAGTCTGTAAACTTTACTATATTCGATATAAGTAAAAATAAAGTGGTGTATGAGGCAGAACTTAATAACTCCGATACAAGTTTGGCTTCAAATCTATATTTTCTTAAAGATTAGATTTTAGATTAAATTAGACAACTATATGAAATTGCCTTTTATAGTTATAATATGCTTACTAACAAATATACTAATGAAGCTTATATCCGCTGTAATTGAGTAATCATATTATTAGTTTCAGAATAACTAAAAAGACTTAATAAAAAGAGAGGGAGTTTAAAACTCCCCCTCTTTTTTATAGGAAACTAAAAAAGGCTTTGAAAAATACTAGAAACAAATTGTGTATGCTCATTGAATATATTAATCCCAATAAGTACAAGAATTATACCACCCATTAGCTCTGCATAACTTTTGAATATATCTCCAAACTTCTTACCAATATACGCTCCAACAACACATACTAAAAAAGTAATAATACAAATTGAACTAGACACAGATATAATATCAATATTTAAAAATGCGAAACTTACACCAACTGCCAATGCATCTATGCTAGTAGCTACAGAAAGCATAAGTAGCTCCTTAGTAGAGATGGTATTTTCATCCATACATATGTCAGATTCATTTGAAATAGTAAGGTCACTTTCTTCATAGAGATTACTTCTACATAGCGAAAGATTATTTTGTTTAACTTCTTTTTTATCTTTAATAAATTCATTAATCATATTAAATCCAATAAAACTAAGTAAAATAAGTGCTATCCAGTGATCAATGGATTTTATGTAACCCTCAAAGCTTATACCTAAAACCCAACCTAAAAGAGGCATACCACCTTGAAATAAGCCGAAGAAAAGTGCTATTTTAATAGCTGTACCTTTTGATAGATTCTTCAAGGTCATACCTTTGGTGATTGATACAGCAAAGGCATCCATAGAAAGGGCAAATGCTGTTAATAAAATTGTTGTAATACTCATAAAATACCTCCAATAAATAGTTATAATTACTAAAAGAGCTAGAAAAGTTAATTAAACGCAAAAAACGAGACTTATGCACACTAAAAAGTATGCATGAGTCTCGTTATTTAAGAATAGACCAGACCGAAGTCATTATGTTGATCTATCCACACATTCGTGCTAACTACTCCCTCAGCGGATAATACTAAATAATACATTAATTTTTACTAGAAGTCAATGTAAATAATAATAAAATTTTCCAAAGTTAAATTTATAGTATTATAAAAGAAGGAGATGAATAAAAAATATAGTAGTTACTATAAAAGGGGAGTTTGGGGGGCGTTAAAGTGGAGTCTACTATAAGAGATTATGATAGTTTATTAACTTTATATATAGATTTAATTAGAAAGAGAGAAGATGTAATATATAAAAAACAACCTTATTTAGAATCTAAGTATGTATTACTTTTTTCAGAATTGATGCAAGAAGAATTAGTCTTAACAATAAACATTAAAAAACTAAAAAGAAAAATTCAAGTATACTTATCAGATTTAAAAACTAATGTAGATTTTGAAAATGAAAAAACAATAAATAGAGAAATAAGTATATTAAAAGAGCAAGTTATATATTTAGATGAATTAGTAAGAATAAGTGAAATTAATATGAATATTGAGTCATTAAATATTGAAGAAAAAGAAAATCTAAAAATCTTATTTAAAAATCTAATAAGAATATTACATCCGGATTTAGTAACTAAAAGCAGTGAGAATAAAAGAAAGTTGTGGGAGAAAGCTAGAGATGCATATAATACAAATAATATACAGATTATTAGGATATTATCGGATACCTTAGCTATGAAAGAAAACAAGGGAATAAGAGAATATAATCAAGAAGATTTAGAGCAGAAAATAACAGAAATATCAAATGAAATTAAAGAGGCAAAATTAGGTTTTCCATTTAATATAGAAAAAGATATGGAAGATATGAATTGGATTGAAGAGTCAAGAGAAGAAATAAGGGAGAGAATAGATAAATTAAAAGATGATGAAAAAAAATTAATTAATTTTATGAGTGGATTAAGTTAAAATAATGATCGACTCAAGATTAATTAATAGTATGAATTTTTGAGTAGCATAGAAAATATATCGTGTGTGAAAGTAAAAAGTAACTGATTTATATCAGTTACTTTTTTATGTAAGAAATATATCAAAAACCATATAGATTATAATAGGTTAAGAGTAAATCTACCATTTTTCCATAACTTAAAGTACCTTCTTTAATACCATTTGCTTTTAAGTATGAGTTATTAAAATTATTAGAAACTTGTTCAATCTTTCCTTCATATTTTTGCCAAAATTCACGATTATGTTTTAAGTCTTCTTTAACATCATTAGAAATACCTTGTGAAAGACTAGCATAAGAATCATAATCAGATTTACTAAGAGCAGATGCTGTATGATTAAGTGCTAATATATAGCCTGAATAGTTAAAATCAATGTCTGAATGGTTAGTTGAAACCAAATAAGCTATAAAATTAGCTTCATCTTCACTAGCAAATCCTCGTTGATGAGCCATTTCATGAGCTACAGTAGAAGGTATATAGATATCTGGAATAGTTATATTAATATTTGCTTCTCCTGTAAATGGAAAATATATTCCCGTTATACCTGTATAGCACATAATTTTAGAAGACTTAACAGCTTTAGCATTAGCATAATTACCCGAAGTAGAAGGTAATACATTTGAGATGTTGTTGTATCCAGTATGAGCTCTATCTATAATGCCTTGATAGTCACTGTTAGCTTTCATAATATTATTTTCCATTTGTACTAGGTTTCTTGTATTATTAGCTTTTTCTATTAAATATGAGTAAAGTTTTTTTAAGTCATCTAAGTTATTATCTGTTGAAGCAATATTTGTACTATTTGATGAATTATATTCATTTATTAGTGTTTTTTCAAGTGGACTCCTGTTATAATTTAAGCCCCATAATACTATAAATAAAAAATATGAGACAGATAAAATACAAATTAAGTTTATTAATGATTTTTTCAAAAAGATTATGAGTGTAGATGTATTTTTAATAATTATAAATACTATACATATTGTAAATAATATTATAGAAAATACTATCAAATACATACATATCTCGTACAATGAAAAACTAAATATACCTGTTATTTTACTAAGTATCTGAATGGTATATTTATTAATACCTTGTGAATAATAGGTATCTACTAACTGTGGAAATTTAGAAGCTACAAAGTTAAGTAAGAGTGCTATTGGAAAAAGCGATATTAAAAATATTTTAAGTTTTTTCATATTGTTACCACCTCATAAAACATAATATAAACTTATTATATCAGTAAAATATATATTTAAGTAAATATGTTGTATATGTTATAATTGAATAAAATTTAAATGATTGTATAAAGAAAGGTAAATTATGAATTCTATTATTATTAAAATGACTAGAGATAAATATAATTTCAGATTTAAACAATATGAAGGAATGTTCTTTCATGCAGATATAAATGAAGAAAGTGAAGTAGTAAGATATAAAATAACTAAAGATGAAAAGGGATTAGAACTTAAGGAGTTTGGAAACACTCATGTGAAAGATGATATGTTATATATCCCTCAAATAGAAGTATACATACCTTTAAATTCGTTAAAATAAGTGATTTGAATATAATGTTAATTTGCCACCATACTATTTGTATTGGTGGCAAGTTTTATTTTAGTATTAAATTTTTATCTATTGAATAAATAAACCGCTAAATCTTTATTATTTAAATCAATACCTAAATAATAAACTATATGGTTTTCTAATAAATAATATACATACCTTGAAGTATCTAATTCTACATTACCATCACAAATTGTATATAAATTAGTTCTAAAAATTTGAGTAGGACCAAATTTTCTATAAAGCGTAAAGTTTCTCTTAAACTTATTATCTATTAGAGTGCTAGTATTTTTGAAAGCCTTAATAAAAGGTACTTCATTTATTACTAGATCATCTAAATAAATACATTTTAAATCAAAGTTATCACTTTTACCATTAGATAGTTTTTCCCATAAGTCAATGATACAGCTATCTTTTAATAATGATAGTCCAATAGTAGGAGGTACCACAACTAACTCAGATGGAGCTTCTGAAGATTCGCTACCATCACTCCAACATATATTTGATTCATCTTCTTCTGTAAAAGATATAATACCAAGCTTTTTAGCATCATTTTTATAAGCTACTATATCTCCAACTTCAAATTCTGATTTGTACTCACATCCTTCACTTAATACTAGCTTTCCCTCAACTACAGAAAACTGAGATATAAGGTCTTTCTTTTTAAATTCTTCCTTTGTTATAAAGTTCATATTATTCCTCCTGAAAATTTCCTATATATAAGTATACTACTTTAAGTAAATTAATCCAAACAATAAGTTTATTTATTATGTGTATTTAGAGTAGAAAGTGTTTAAATAATACAAAAATAAATTTTATCTACTATTGAAATCCACAAAAATAGAACTATACTTGATGATTATATAAGAACATTATATAATACCCTATAGGGTAGACATATTTAGTGTCTACTTTATAGGGTACATTTTAAAACTCGCTATAGCTTAATTTGTATCTATATGAACATCTTGTAGAACATCAATAAGATAAGCACTAGTAATGATAATTTAAATATCATACCTGTAACAGCTTTTATTACCTTAAAGGAAATTCCTATTGCTACGATAAAAAGTACTATTTTAAATAATAAGTCTAAATCCATAGAATTGCCTCCGATCTAAGACTCTTCAAACCTGATACTAATTTAAAGAAATCTGTATATTTTGTACATGGGACTATGTCATATTTTACTATATAATATTCAAAAAAACAAATTAAGTCAATATAAAAACTACTATTATCTATTTTGTAACTATTATAAAAACTAAAGATTATAAGTTATATAGATATCACTTAATGAAGATTTTATATGTTGTATATACATAACATTATATAGTATGTTAATAATAAAATATAAAAAGTAATTATATATTAAGGTTTATTACAATTTTCTTACAATTAAAAAAACCTTAATATATATTAGGATAATGTTATATAATTAGTATAATGGAAATTTAAGATTAAATTTATAAGAAATAAGTAGGGAGTTAGTTATGAAAAGTTCAAAGTTTTCTATTCAAAAAATAAAGAATATAACCCACGATCCAAAGATTGTTCATACAAAGGGAGCACTATATGAAAAGATGGGTAAAATAGATCAAGCTATAGAAGTATATAAAAACTCAGCACTTGAAGGAAATGAAAGATCACAGTATGCACTAGGGAATATATTTTTTAGTAAAAGACAATACCATGAAGCTGAAAAGTGGTACAAAATGGCGTACAAGAGTGGATTTGAGGATGCTGCTTTTGATTTAGGAAATATGTATTTCCAATTAGATGGTTTTGAGTATGCACTTTATTGGTTTGAAAAGGTGGCTCTTTTAGGGAATTTAAAAGCTCAAAATAACTTGGGTGTTACTCATTTTAAGTTAAGAGATTATGTGAGAAGTGAAAAATGGTTAAAAGAATGTTCAGATTCTAATTTTCCTAGAGCATGTTTTAATTTAGGGGTATTGTACAGTACTTTAGGAAGAAGTGAAGAGGCTTATGAGTATTATAAAAAAGGTTCTGTATTAGGGGATGAAGATGCTAAATACAATTTAGCTATATTAAATACCAGAGAAGATGATGAAAAGGGCGCAATCAGTATTTATAAGCATCTACATAAGTGTGGTCACATAAAAGGTTGCTTTAATATGGGAATGCTCATGGAAGTTAAAGAGGATCTAGAAGAAGCTAAAAGATATTATAAAAAAAGCGCTGATAAGGGAGATATCAAATCACAATATAGGTTAGCGTACATATTTGATAGACAAAATGAACTAGAAGATGCATGTGAGTACTATGAAAAAGCAATTGATGAAAATCATGCTAGATCTAAGTATAAACTTGCGAATCTTTATAATAGAGAAAATGAAATAGATAATGCGAAAATTTATTACCAAATGGCTTGTAATGATAATATTGTAGAGGCTAAGAATAATTTAGCAGGCCTTTACTTTGAAGAAAAAGATTTTGAAAATGCAATAAAGTATTATGAAGAAGCTATATTAGATGGATGTAAGGTATCTATTGAAAATATAGGTGATTTATACTATCAAAATAAAGACATAGAGAAGGCTATTTCTTATTATCTGAGAAATTCTACCGAGTTATCATGTCAAATAAAATTAGGGAATATATATGAAGAAATTGATAATACTGAAGAAGCAATAAATTGGTACAAAAAAGCTTCAGATAATGGAGATATAAAATCTTGCTATAGACTAGGATATATTTATGAGAACTTAGGTCAAATAGAGGATGCTAAGGAGTATTTTAATTTATCAGCAGAGAAGGGACATATTAATTCTCGTATACATATGGGTAGAATATACTTCAATGAAGGCAATTTTGAGGAAGCTAAAAAAATGTTTGATACACCTGCAAATGAAAATAATATTTATTCACAACATATGGTTGCAGTAATATATGATATTTTTTACAAAGATTATGTGAATTCTAAATATTGGTATGAAAAGGCTAGAGCATGTGGATGTGTAGAGTCAATACATAACCTAGGACAGTTAAGTTTAAAATTAAATGAAGAGCTAGAAGCGGAAAAATACTATAAAGAGGGTATGAAGCTAGGCAATAAGAGATGTGAATATATGCTTGCTTGTCTTTACCATAAGAAGAGTTTAGATATGTATAGAAATCTTTCTGAAGAAAACTATGATGGATGTAGAGAAATACTTGAAAGCATGCCAACGCTAAATATTGATTTTGATGAAGTATTAATATCAGATTTTGGGGTACAAGAAATTGACAAAGATAGAGAAGACTATGTTCCAAAATATGTATTAGAGATTCATGAAAATTTAAATGAGATGTTTGAAGACTTAGAAACAGAAATGATACTAGAAACAGAAAAAAAGATATAATATTATATAAATAAAAAGGATACTTAAGGATGCAATCTTACATCTTTAAGTATCCCTTTTTATATATATTCTTATATATCTTTTAATGATATAATTACTATTTATTTAAAATGCACACTACATAGTAAATATTAAGTAAGCAGTATACAATCCATAAAGCGAAATTAAAACTATACTTTCAAAAGTATTAATATCTTTTTCCTTAGTAGCAAAAACATAAGTAAGTGCTGTAGCAAATATCATAAATAATCCATCAATGAATAACTTAGGATCTATCGAAATTGGAGAAATAAATGAAGATATACCTAATACAAATAATATATTAAATACATTTGACCCTATAACATTACCTAAAGGCCAACTTGTGTTTTTTCCGAAAAAATGCGTCACAAGTACCTCAACCTAAGCAATACCAATAGACCAAGAATTATAACTCTTGGTCTTTGATTTCTAGGTCTCTTAAGCCATCTTTTGTTGATATAGTAGTATCTTCTAATATATATCTTCCTAAAAAATTCACATGAGAAGTACCTAAAGGGCTTACCCTTTTAAATTCTTCTTCATTAAACCAAGGTTCATTTTTAACCAAATCATATATCTTTTCTAAATACCTAGAATTCCAAATAATTAAAACACTCAGAAGTATATTTAAACAACTAACTTTCTCTAGTTGTCGCTCTATTTTACTTACATTAAGCCTTCCTTGTTTTCCGAAGAATATAATTCTAGCAACAGAATTTATAGACTCTCCTTTATTTAATATTTTTTGAACTTCTTTTCTTAAATCTCCATCAGAATAATAATCTATTATATATTTTGTTTTTATAATTCTTCCAATTTCTTTAAGTCCTTTAGCAACACCATTATCACGATTGTAAGAGTTTATTTTTTGAAGTATCAAAGATGCTTTAACCTTACCGCATCTAATTGATTCAACTAATCTCATTACCTCTGAATAATTATCTAATATTGTTTTTTCATTTATTTTTTTAATCTTTATTTCTTTTGTTTGGAAACTCTCAAATGCATATAATTGCTGTTGTGTTAAATTCTTTATTCGAGGCTTAAACTTAAATCCTAAAAGATATGTTAGTGCAAACATCTGCTCAGTATATCCAGCGGTATCGGTTGAATGTTCATATATATCAAGGTCAGTATCATGATACAGTAAACCATCTAATACATGGTTACTATCTCTACCTTCTAATATTTGTACATAATAAGGCGTATATTGGTCGCTAACGTGCCTATATATACCTCCACCTCTATTTCCATAATGGGTGTTATAATCTGCATATATTGTCTTTGAATTTATTGGAACTCTCATTCCATCGGACGATGATGCTTTACCATCTCCCCAGTTTTTTACAATATCAAGAGAATAGTGATAATTGACTAATGTTTTCTGTGCTCTAGATATATTTTCATAATTTAAATAGTAATCACTGGCTCTTCTTAATATAAATTCATCAATACCACTAGCAATAGATATTTTAGGAAATCCTATATTGTGACCATCTGCAAGTAATGATGCTATTAATGATTTTTGTTTCTCTAATTTATTAGAATGATATCCTTTAAAATCTTCTAAAAAATTATTCCAACTATGTACTTCATATATCATCTCAGGCATTGAAATATTAGGCATGTAGCTATATATTTTATCACTAAAATTACTTTTTTCGTCTTGCTCTATTTCTCTATCAAGTTCAAATTTCCTCGGAATATCAAAGCTCTGCTTAAGATTATTTAAGAAATTAAATGCTTGATTACTATTTACAGTATCTGTACTTTCAATTAAATAATGGTCTAGGCTATTATATTTTTTACTTTCTCTAACAAATAAATCACCTGACCTTACACTATCTCTTATAGCACTTGCTACCGTAATACCAACTATATTTTTACTATACTCATATTTTTTAATGTTTTTTTGCCACTTAGAATCGAAGCAAGAGATATCTATCTTAATATTTTTTCTTGTTTTGCTGTTCCTAAAATTACGTATAAACTCGATTAATTCAGGCTTTGTATTGCTATCAAACTCAATAATATCTAATAACTCTGATAGATAGTCTATGCTTTTATACGATTTAACTAAAAAATCAACTTCATCTAGTTCATTTATTGAATTTTCTAATTCATCTTTGAAGTCTTTTATAAATTCATCCTGATACTGTTTAAAGGCTTCTAATGTGTCTATATTAAGTAGTTTAGATAACATCTCTCTAGTCTTTTCACGTTCAAGTTTATATATTGACTGAGACTTAGCATTATGTTCCTGAGCCTTTCTTTTACTTCGTTTTTTTATTTGATGAATATGCTCAGATACAACCTCTATTGCCATATCCATGAACTCTTTTTTCTTAAAATATAAAAACATTGATAAGTAACTGTATTTTTTATATTCATCAGTAAATCTATTAATTCTTGCCATGTGAGATTTCTGTATTTCTGAATTAAAATATAGAATTTTACTATCATTCAAAAAACTTAAATCCACAATTTCTCCATATTCATTAATCTCTTTTATTAATTTTAGTAATGTTTTTACTCCATTAGAGCTTACATTAACAGACGCTCCTTTTATTCTAGAAAATGTTGAGATTCCATTACTTTCTGCTAAAAAAAGTTTATCTAATTGAGATTTATCTTTTATCTGAGAATATATTTGTTTATATATAAACTCATCACATTCAATTATTTTTCGTGAAATCATTTCTTCAATAGTTGATATATTTGGTAGAATAAGTTTTCTTGAGATTAATGCATCTATGAATCCTTTAGCCATTTCATATTTACTCGAAGTAGATATTACTATGCTAAATAACTCAGATTCAATATCTTCATTAAAATCAAATTTACTGTATCCAAGTAGCTCACAGATTTCCTTTAAATTTCTATAGGTAGACGTTCTGTTTATCCAATATTTATCTAGTCTTTGTGGATTTTTATTTAATTGCTCCGCAACATAATCAATAACCTTTGATGATATTAACTCTTGATGGTTTAAAATTGAAATACCTCTATTTTTTAAGAATAGATATTGCAATGCGTATCCTATTGAATTATAAGGCTTTCTAAAAGTATTTATTCTTTCTATTTCTTCAGTTGTTAATGAAAAATCATATATTATATTTTCATCTGAGAAAAATGTGTTTACTATCCTATCTCGTTCATTCTTTGAAAGTAGTACATATCTATAGTTCATTATTAATATTATTTAACCTTTCAATGTAGTTGTAATAGGATTGCTTACTTATATTCAACTCTTTTTGAATATCCTTTGCTTTCATTTCACGCATTAGAAACTTATCATAATAAACTTTAAATTCTTCAAGAGAGAGCTTTGAATTCCTACCAAACTTACGCCCTTCTAGAACAGCTCTTTTTCTACCTTCTGAGGTTCTATCAACTATTCGCTTTCTTTCTTGTTGTGCTACTTCTAGAATTACATCTAAAAGTGCGTTAGCCATTATCTCAAGGAAACCTTCACTTTCCTTTATTTTGTCGATTATAAACTCTTTTAAATAGGGCATATCTAAACAAATTAATTCAATATCATTTTTGATAAAATAAATTATTAATTCTTTAGTTTCTTTACGATTTCTACCAAGTCTATCGATTTCTTTTATTACAATTTTATCTCCAGGTTTTATTATAGATGTAAGCTCATTAAGTCCAGCTCTATCTAATGTTTTTCCACTATACTTATCTGAAAATATAAATCTTTCATTAATTCCGTATTTAATTAATGCACTTATCTGCCTTTGAAGGCTCTGATGCTTTGTACTAACTCTACAATATCCATATGTCATATTACCTCTCCTCCATAGTCAATATTTTAAACTTTAAAGAAATAATAGTACATAATAATTTAAAATAAATTATACTAAGGTCTAAAATATAAAAATCTAGGTATTTTTAGACCTATAAAATATAGAATTATCGAAGGTCTAAAATATCTTAACTTTATTGACCTTTTTATTTTTTAAATACACATAAAATATTCCCAATCCAAAATTTGGTTTGGATTACTATTGTAGTTAAAGCGAATACTACAAATGTGGTTAAATAGGAGGTATATATTATGTGCAGAGAAACTAAAGTCACGGAATCAGAGTTAGAAATATTAAAAGTAGTATGGAGATTAAATAAAGCAACAACTAGTGAAATTGTATCTGAATTAATAAAAAAAACATCTTGGAGTCCGAGAACAATACAAACATTGATATCCAGATTATCGAATAAGGGTGTTTTAGGAATAGAAAAATTGAATAGAAAAACATATATATACTATTCTCTAGTAACAGAGGAAGAATATAAAAATTTTGCAAATGAATCACTATTAAATAAACTTTATAATGGGTCTTTAAACTTAATGATGACCACATTTATAAAAAATACAAAGCTAACAGAAACAGATATCAATTATTTAAAAAATCTATTAGATGAAAGGTAATCTATTATGGACAAGTTATTTAATACGGTGTTAAGTTCAACTGTATGTGCTACTATTGCAGGATTAATAATTCTAACGATTAAGCTATTTTTAAGAGATAAGCTGACTCCTAAATGGACCTATGTATTATGGGTAGTTTTTATTTTGAAGTTAGCTATTCCATTTAGCCCAGAAAGTAGTATAAACATATTTAATAAAATAAATAATAAATATGTAAATGTAGCAAGGGATTATTTACATGAAAGTAATGCAAATGTCTTATTAAATAGGCTTAATACAGTTGATAAATTTAATCTAGAAACATTTAATTCAATTGAGAATATCAATTTAAATACTAGTAATGAATTGTATAACTATATATATCATAATACCATGAAATGCGCCCCTTGCATTTGGTTATTAACGTTTATAGTTTTACTATTAATGCTGATTCTATCTTATTGTAAATTACTAGATGAACTTAAAACAAGCTCTATTTTATCAAAAAGAATTAGATATATATTTTTAAATAGTAAGAAAAAATGTAATGTTGCTAGAAATATAGAATTAATAATTACCGATAAAGTAGATGCTCCTGCTATATTTGGAATAATAAAGCCCAAAATATTATTTCCATCATATTTATCTAACTTAAGTGATTCAGAAATAGAGTTTATATTTATCCATGAGATATGCCATTATGAGCGAAAGGATAACTATATAAGTGTTATATTGTTGATATTACAGTGTATACATTGGTTTAACCCTTTTATAAATTATATATTTAAAAGAATAAGGCAAGACATTGAAATTGCTACAGACTATAAAGTATCAAATATATTAGAACCTAATGATTTAGTCTTATATGGTATGACGATATTAACCGTATTATCTAGTATGAATAATAAAAAATCTACACCTATTTTAACGAATATGATTAATGATAAAAAGAATGTAGAGGAGAGAATCATGAATATAAAAAACACAAAAAATTTAAAAGAAAAAAAGTTGATATTAACACTTGTTGGTGTGTTAACAATAGGTACTATATCTCCATTAATTTTGATGAATTCTAAACAAAATATAATCTACGCTAATACATCTTATAAAACTTTGTCCGATGTTAAAAAGCTTAATACCGTACAAAATAAATTCTTTGAAATATCTAAATTATTAGAGGAAAGTTCAAATCTTACGATTAGTATTGTTGATGAGATACTTAAGGAAACTAATTATTTAAGAAAAGTAAATAGATACGCTACATTTATAGTATACGAATATGAAAATGAAGAAATCGTATTAACTAAAAATGATAAAAATGAATCTAAGGTAGATGTAGTTACTTATAATTTATTTGATGAAAATAAGTATTTAAAAGAAATTAGTCTTAGTAGTGCAAATTTCAATAATTTAGAATTGAAAAGTTCAATTGAAATATCTAGTGTATCTATTGATATAATTGATAAATTTGCTAAAAAATTAGGTACTAATGTGGTTAATTCTAATTTGTATGATGATTATAAAAATATAATACTTAAATCTGAAAAGGGAAAATTGGATAATAGTGAATTTTTAAAAGTTAATCCAAATCTTAAAGTACAAGATGCTGAAAGTCCTGGAGCATCTTACTATACTACAAACTTAAGTGATTATACACTTACTCTTTGTAGTATAGATAAAACGAAAGAACTAAATAATATATTCCTTGTTAAAGAAGGTAACAATGGAGAGTTTTTTGAGTTGCTAAATACGAATAATTTAATTTGTGTAGATGATGAAACTAAAGAAGAGTATAACATACCTAAAAACATTGATTTTATTCATTCATTATCAATAAATAGTAAAGATTTAAATGTAATAAAAAACTTATTATTGAAATCAATTTAATAGCACATTATAAAATAGCCAGTTTAAAATAATTAAGTTGGCTATTTTAATATAACTAGGTTTAAAGTACATAATGGCAGGACAGATTGAAATTGCTTTACTTGAGGTACTTATGACGCAAATTTTCGGAAAAAACACAAGTTGGCCTAAAGCTATATCACTTTCGCCTTTAGTAGCTGCAACTATTGAAGTTACAAGCTCAGGTAGGGAAGTACCAATAGCAACGATTGTAAGACCTATAAGTTGATCACTAACACCAAACTGTGTAGCAATTGTAGATGCACATTTAACTACCAATTGACCACCGGCCACAATTGCAATAATACCTAATATAGAAAATAGTATTGATTTTACAAGCGAATCAGACTCTTGAGTACTTTCAACTAAAATATCTCCAGAACATTCATATGTAGAAGATACTTCTTCAAGAGATGTATTTCTAGACTTTAAAGCTGAACCTATTAAAGAGTATATGAAAATTGAGAAAAACATTAGTAAAACTAAACCATCACTCCTACTAAGCATACTACTAGTTGTCCCTTGTAAAAATACATCTCCCATTAATACAAACATAAGTACTGATGCTAATAGTAAGAATGGAAACTCTTTTCTTATAATTGCTTTTTCAACATGTAAATTTTTAATTACTCCTGTCATACCTACTACCATAAGTAGATTGAATAAGTTTGACCCTATAACATTCCCCATAGCCATACCATTTTGACCATCTAGTGCAGCAGATATACTAACAGCTGCTTCGGGAGCACTAGTACCAAAAGCCACAATAGTAAGACCTATAATAAGTGGTGGAATTTTTAATACCTTTGCAATATTTGAAGCACCATCTACAAAATAGTCAGCACCTTTAACCAATAAAGCAAATCCCAATAAAAGTAAAATATAATTCATAAAAACCTCCAAAATTAAAATATAAATGTATTCTTTCTATTCTTTACATGGTATTAAAATCAAAAAAGACCTTCAAAACAAATAGACAAACTATCTGTTTCGAAGGTCTTGCTTTCAAGTATAATAACTTGCTAACCAACCGAGTGAAATACATCACTGAAATGACGACTGGCTATCCACGTAAAGTGTAAGCTACTCCCCTTCAAGGGATATCTTATATTATTAATTATAGAATATGCTGTAGAAAAATGCAACCAATATTTTACAATTAATTAAAGAAGCTTACTTCTAGACATGATAAATGTAATAATTAAACAAAGTATAGTTGTAATTAACATAACAAGCCAAAATCCATTGGGGTCAGTAGAATAAGGTATGCCCCCAACGTTCATTCCAAAGAATCCAGAGATTATCGTTGGTATTGAGAAGATTAGTGTAACAGACGCTAAAAATTGCATTACATTATTTTGATTATTACTTATTATTGCACTAAAAGCATCCATGATTCGGCTTAATATATCTCCATAAATTGTAGCCATTTCAAGGGCCTGTCTATTTTCGACTATTACATCTTCTAGTAAGTCTTCATCTTCAGAATACTTTTTTATTCCATTTGTTCTTACCATTTTATTTAATACAAGTTCATTAGCTTTTAAGGATGTAGAAAAATATACTAGAGATTTTTCAAGTTCTAAGAGCTGAAGAAGCTCTTTATTTTTCATAGACTTAGAAACTTCACGTTCTATAATAGTAGTCATTTTATTTATTCTTCTTAGATAATGCAAGTAGTATGTAGCATTTTTGTGAAGAATTTGAAGAATAAAGCGAGTTCTTTTATAAGTATAAAAATCCTTAATATGTCCAACTATAAAGTCATTTAAAATCTTAGTTTGTGCAGTACAAACTGTCAAAATAGTATTTCCTGTAATAATTATGCCTAAAGGTATAGTAGAGTAATGAGATGATTTTTCATCACTCTCATCTACAGGGATATCTATTAGTATAAGTGTATGGTTATCTTCAACATCTATTCTTGAACGTTCCTCTTCATCTAGGGCAGAAGTAATACTTTCAACTTCTACATCTAGTAGATTAGAAATTTCGTTAATTTCACTTTGATTTGGCTCAACAAGATTTATCCAACAGCCAGTCTCAAAAGAACTAAGCTTTTCCAACTTGGAATCTATAGTCTTATAATATCTTATCATGGCAACACATCCTTCTATTCAGTTTTATATAAATCTCATCACTTAATATTATCTATTAAATAACTAATTTATATAATTGAATAAAGAAATTAGTTTTTGTTAGATAATAAAAGTGATGGTATCAAGTATTTTAGCCGCAACGGACTATGGTCCATTTTTCCATCACTCTCCTATTTTTTATATTCATTAAAAATACTATCTTATTTAATTTAGCATTTTTAGTGAATAGTTTCAATAGATTTTTTAAATATATTAATTTATAATTAAATAGATAACTAAGTGGAGGGGATAGTATGTTATATAGAAAAATGGGAAAGACAAATGAAGAGGTATCTATACTTGGATTTGGATGTATGAGATTTCCGACAAAAGATGGTAAAATTGATG
This sequence comes from Romboutsia weinsteinii, assembly GCF_002250835.2. Taxonomy (GTDB): domain Bacteria; phylum Bacillota; class Clostridia; order Peptostreptococcales; family Peptostreptococcaceae; genus Romboutsia_A; species Romboutsia_A weinsteinii. The sequence goes on along the minus strand of NZ_NOJY02000012.1, from coordinate 4,865 downwards.
AAGTAAAAGCGACAGAGATGGTTAGATATGCTATAGATAATGGGGTGAATTATATAGATACAGCATACCCATATCATAATGGAGAAAGTGAACCAGTAGTAGGGGAGATATTGAAAGGTGGATATCGAGAAAAAGTAAAGTTAGCAACTAAGCTACCAACTTGGCTAATAACAAGCAGAGAAGATATGGATAAGTATTTTAATGAGCAACTTGAGAGATTACAGACTAACTATATTGATTTTTACCTAATTCATAATCTAAATAAAGAAAGCTATAGAAATGCAAAAGAAAATGGATTGTTTGAATTTATAGATAAAATAAAAGAAGAGAAGAAGGCAAGGTATGTAGGTTTTTCCTTCCATGATACGATAGATGTATATAAAGAGATAATAGATGATTACGACTGGGATTTTACTCAAATACAATATAATTATATTGATGAAGAGTATCAAGCTGGAACAGAAGGGCTTTTATATGCAGCAAGCAAAGATTTAGGTATTATTATAATGGAGCCTCTTCGTGGAGGAGCATTAGTAAATAATGTATCTAAAAAAATTAAAGATATTATAGAAAAGTCTAATGTACAAAAAAATGCTGCGGGATGGGCTTTTAAATTCTTATATAATAGAGAAGAGATAAGTGTTGTTTTGAGTGGAATGTCTACCATAGAGCAAATAATAGATAATTTAAAGATTGCTGATAGTGAAGGGATAAAAAACTCAATGACTGAGGAAGAAGAAACAGTTATTAATCAATTGAAGGATGAGTTTAAATCAAAAATCAAAGTAAATTGTACCGGATGTAAATACTGTGTACCTTGTCCATTAGGTGTTAGTATACCCACATGTTTTGAATTACTAAATAATTCTTCTATGTTTGGAAATGTAGATACTATAAAGGAGAATTACTATTCTTATCTGGAGTCAGAAAAATCTCATGCATCTATTTGTGTAGAATGTGGGGCGTGTGAAGAAAAATGTCCTCAACATATTGATATAAGGAATAAGTTAAAAGAAGTGTGTTCAGTATTTGAAGCATAGAAACTAAAAAAGGGCTATATTTAACTACTAATTGATTAGTGATTAAATATAGCCTCTATTTATTTTCAGTAAACTATAGAGCTATAAAATGTATAGCGGGTAGGAGTTTTGAAAAATAATTATTCAAATATAATATACTGAAAATAATATAATCTATAACATAGATGTCAATTCTTTAATAACCTCGTCTACAGAGTATAGTCTATCAACTTTATATGCATCATTTCCGCAGAATAAAAGTGCATTATCGATATCTCCCTTGGCTGCATTTATTAATGCTTTAGAAATGCAGTAAGGTGTATCTTTTGGGTTACATGGAATTAGACAATTATAGCATTTTGTTATTTTAGGTCTAGAAATACTTACTTCATCTAAAAACTTATTTTTAATAGCGCGTCCTGGAAGACCTACAGGACTTTTTACTATCTGAATATCATCTTCAGTAGCATTTACATATTTCATTTTAAAGTTTTCATGAGCATCACACTCGTGTGTAGCTACAAATCTAGTACCAACTTGGACACCAGAAGCACCTAAGTCTATGTATTTTTTTACATCTGAAGGTGAAGAAATTCCACCGGCAGCTACTACTGGTATTTCTTTGTTGTATTTTTCGCCATAAGTTTTAGCAACTTCTAATATTTTGATAAACTCTTCATCATAATTAATATCATCAATATTATCAAGTTCATCATTGCTATAGCCTAGATGACCACCAGCTTTTGGTCCTTCTACAACTATTAAATCTGCAGTAGCATTTTCTTTTCTATCCCACATCTTTAATATTACACTTGCAGCTTTTGAAGTTGATACTATAGGTGCTATTTTTACAGTAGTATTTTTTACAAAGCTAGGAAGCTTAGTTGGAAGTCCAGCTCCTGAGATTATAAGATCTACACCGGCAGAGATTGCTTCTTTAACATGATCTTCATAATTATTCATAGCTACCATTAGGTTTAGGCCTATAACACCTCCTAAAGAATCCTGTTTTGCTTTATGTATATGTTTTCTTAAAGCCCTTAAGTTTGCGGCCAAAGTATTGCTTTCGAAATCATCTTCATCATATCCAACTTGAGCACCAGAGATTATTCCGATACCTCCAGCTTTTGCTACAGCACTAGCAAGCGATGATCTAGATATTCCAACTCCCATACCGCCCTGGATTATAGGAATTTTTGCAACTAAATCTCCAATTATTAATGATTTTATAATAATCCCCTCCTAAAATGAAAAGTTGCCAGGTTGTTATATTAAGTATTAATACCTGGTACTAAAAACATTATACTACAAATAAAGTGAAATGGATATAAAAAATTTAATAATTAATTAAAAAATATGAAATTAAGAGTATGACGAAATTTATAATATAAAATATAACTTTTAGAAATTAAATATTTAGATTATAGAGAATAAGATATATGGTTAAGTATATTATTTAAAATAAGGTATATAATTAATATGTATGTATAACAATAAAGATAGAAAAATAGATGTGATTACTTTAAAATATTTAAAAGGTTACAAAATTATAACTATATTTTATTGGTAAAAATTTATATAATGTATTATATAATTATAATCAAAAAAGAAATTAATAAATATTCAAGTTAAATTCACAAAAATTTCACATAAGGGTTATATAATATAAACAAAGGAGATGAATAGAGATGGCGATAGTACTTATTACAGGAGTTGCAGTAGCGCTTATGTACGGTTTAACATTAATATCATATATATCTGAAAATATAAATGCCGAAGAATTAATAAGCGAAAATTAATAAAAAGTTATTTTAGATAACTATTTATATAATATAAAATGGTATCAAGATTAGAAGTTAAATTCTAAATATGATACCATTTTTTTATTTTTTATTCTGTAAAAAAGCCAGTTATCTAAAAAGATAACTGGCTTATATATGTTTATTTGCTTGCTTGTCTTGACTTATTGTATCTTAATCTTTCGTTTTCGTTTAAGAATCTCTTTCTAAGTCTTATAGCATCAGGAGTTATTTCAACTAATTCATCATCTTCTATGAATTCTAAAGCTTCTTCTAGAGTGAATATTCTAGCAGCTTGTAATTTTACTGCATCATCAGTACCAGAAGAACGAACGTTAGTTAACTTCTTGTTTTTACATGGGTTAACAACCATATCATCTTTTCTAGAGTTCATACCGATTATCATACCTTCGTAAACATTAGTAGCTGGTTCAACGAACATACTTGCTCTTTCACTTAAAGCTGCAAGAGAGTAAGCCATAGTTGTTCCAGGTCCTTGAGCTACTAAAACTCCATTAGTTCTTCCTGGTATTGAACCTTTGTGATCTTCGAATCTTTCGAATGAACGAACTAAAGTACCTTCACCACGAGTATCATTTATAAATTCACTTCTGTAACCTAAAAGTCCACGAGTAGGAGCGATAAATTCTATTTTAACGTAATCTCCTTCTATAGACATAGATTCCATAAGAGCTTTTCTAAGGTTTAATTTATTTATTACTGTTCCTGAGAAAACTTCTGGACAGTTAACTATAACTCTTTCCATAGGTTCCATTAATTTTCCATTTTCTCTGTGCATTAAAACTTCTGGCTTAGAAACACCTATTTCGAAACCTTCACGTCTCATGTTTTCAAGAAGTATAGATAAGTGAAGCTCTCCACGACCAGATACTCTGTATCCATCTGTAGTATCCATTGATTCAACTTTAAGTCCTACGTTTACTTCTAATTCTTTATCTAATCTATCTTTTAAGTGTCTTGTAGTAACGAATTTACCACTCTTACCACAGAATGGAGAATCATTTACTAAGAAGTTCATAGATAAAGTAGGTTCTTCTATGTGTATCATTTCCATTGGAAGTGGGTTATCAGTGTTACATATTGTTTCACCTATAGATATATCAGGTATACCTGCTATAACTACTATATCACCAGAATAAGCTTCTGATTTTTCTACTTGGTTTAATCCTTCGTAAGCTGTAAGCTTAGATATTTTACCTCTAGCTACAGATCCATCTGCTTTGCATATAGAAACTGTTTCACCATTTTTAACAGTACCTTTGTAAACTCTACCTATACCTAATCTTCCTACATAATCATCATATGCAAGAGCAGATACTTGAAGTTGTAAAGATTCACTATCAAAATCAGGATAAGCTTCAACGTGGTTTATAACTGTTTCGAATAATGGTGATAAGTCTGTACTTTCATCATCCATTTCTAATTTAGCTATACCTTGCTTAGCGATACCGTATATTATTGGGAATTCACATTGCTCATCAGTAGCGTTTAAGTCTACGAATAAGTCAAATACTTCATTAACTACTTCTTCAGCTCTTTGGTCTTGCTTATCTATTTTATTTATAAATAATATAGGTCTAAGTCCAGCTTCTAAAGATTTTTGTAAAACGAATCTAGTTTGAGGCATTGGCCCTTCACTAGCATCTACTAATAATATAACTGTATCAACTGTTTTTATAACACGTTCTACTTCTGATGAGAAGTCACTATGTCCAGGAGTATCTACTATATTTATTTTATAGTCCTTATAGTTTATAGAACAGTTTTTAGAGTATATTGTTATACCTCTTTCTGCTTCAAGGTCGTTACTATCCATTACACAATCCTTAACAACTTCGTTGTCTCTGAAAGTTCCTGATTGGTGTAAGAATGCATCAACTAAAGTTGATTTTCCAGCATCGACATGGGCGATAACTGCTATGTTTACGATTTTATGTTTTAATGACATTATCATATTCCTCCGTTTCAATTTAAAAATAACTTATTAAGTATAGCACAGTATATCTGCTGTCTCTTATACACATCT
>NZ_NOJY02000129.1 GCF_002250835.2 Romboutsia weinsteinii | reverse complement strand
AGATATAGCTGAGCATGTATATGATGAATACTTTGATCCTTTATCATCTGTACTAAGGGTACATATAGCTAGGCTAAAAAAGAAATTAAAGGAAGTATCAGGTAAAGATATAATAATTACGACTAGAGGAATAGGATATTCAATATGCGAAGAATAAGGGATAAGAAGGTTCTGATACTAATTGGATATTCTATTATCACATTTATAATATTTATTATTGGCGCAAAATTTATTACAAATATATTTGATGCAAATGGAAGATACAGTTTGATTGGGATGCAAGATAGTACTATGGTGATAGATAAGCCTATGGACGACTACAAAACAGTTGTGGATGGAGGGTATATAATTCCTGATGTAGAAATAGAAGATAGTGTTAAAGGCAAACTTGATAGCAAATTTAACATGGCAACAATAATATTTTTTATATTTATAGTTATATCAAATTTTTTACTATTAATAATATTAAATCGATTAGAACTTAAAGAGAGGCTAGAAATAGCTAATAATATAAAAAATATAAAAGATGAAGAGGAAATTTTAAGTTTAGATCCTATAATGTCAAAGGTCTATAAAGAATTAAAGGATAAGTTTGATTCTCATATAGAAGATTATAAAAGATTAAATTCATACCTAACTCATGAACAAAAAAATGCTATTGCAATTCTGAGGACAAGCTTAGAAATAAACAAAGATCAAGAGCTGCTGCTAACTCTTGATAAGGTATCAGATAGTGTAGAAGATGTGCTTGCAATTAGTGATGTAAATAATAATGATGATATGCACGAGATAGATATAGCCCTTATCTGTGCACAAGTATGTGATAACTATACAAAAATATATAAGAAATTAAGTTTTGATTTTGATGAAGATGATAACACAAGTATATATGGTAAAGAAAAATGGATATATAGAGGGATATCAAATTTACTGGATAATGCAATAAAGTATGGAGATGGTAAAGAGATACATGTAAACGTAAAAAATAAAAAGGGAAGTGTAGTAATCTCAGTAGAGGATAATGGTATAGGTATTAACAAATCTAATATGAAAAAAATATTTTATGATAGATTTAGAATAAATGAACTAAATAAAGATGGATATGGTATAGGGCTTAGTTTAGTTAAACATGTATGTACATTATGTGATGGATTTGTATGGGTGGAGAGTGAAGAGGATAAAGGATCTACTTTTTATCTTGCTTTTAAAGAATATAAAGAATAATAATTCAATATAAATTACTATCTTAAAGAAGATAGTTTGGTAAGTAAGAGGAGACACGAAGTGTATATTTTAAAAAAATCTATTAAAAATTTATTTAGAAACAAAGTACGTAGTTTTTTTTATATAATTGTAGTTTTACCCATGATTTATTCTATAGCTGTAGCGATTGCAATTAATTCGAGTACAAGTGTAGTTGTATCAAGGTATAAACAAAGATTTGAATCAGAGGTACAGATTAAAATTAATCAAGAAAAGCTTGTTGAAGGTGCATTAAGTGGTCTATCAATAAGAGATTATGAACCTACTATAAAAGACTACTTTGATTTTGCAGATTCTAAGTACGTTAAAGAAGCTATATTTACTGGTAGAATGCGAGGATATATTGAAGGACTAAGAGATGATAAACATGAAACTAGTAGCAATGGAGTATATGAAGTAGAGAGTAAGACGAATGGTAATATTATAGGATACAGCCCTAGAAGCAATCAATATAAACTAAATGGAATAAATATAAAGGAAGGTAGACTATTTAAATACAATAACGAATGTATAGTAACAGAGGATTTCTTAAATTATAATTACTTAAACTTAGGTGATGAAATAAATATATTAAATGAAGCTAAAGGAAATAAAAATCTAAAGTTAAAAATAGTTGGAGTATATGAAGATAAAACTACTGTGAATAGTGATGTATTTGATACATCATATGAAAATAGTAAAACGATATTAACAACTTACCAGACCTTAGCAGAATTTGAGAATATATCTAGATTTGACGAACCTACAATATATACAAA
>NZ_NOJY02000128.1 GCF_002250835.2 Romboutsia weinsteinii | reverse complement strand
GATGGTATACCGAGTACTGAGGATAACTTAAAGGATGCTGCAAGTGGAGAGCATTATGAGTGGGTTGAAATGTATGAGCAATTTGCAAAGGATGCTGAAGAAGAAGGATTTAGAAAAATAGCATTTTTATTTAGAGAAGTAGGTAGGATAGAGAAACAGCATGAAGAGAGATATTTAGAGCTACTTAAAAATTTGCAAGAAAATAAAGTTTTTGAAAAAGAGGAAGAAATAGAATGGAGATGTATGAACTGTGGACATACACATAGAGGAAGCAAGGCATTAGAGATATGTCCAGTATGTGCTCATTCGAAGGCATTTTTTGAAGTGAAATCTGAAAAGTTTTAGATAAAAGTAGGAGCTATGATGCTCCTACTTTTTAATTGTAAGGCATTTAATTATATCTAAAAGTATTGAACTTCATATAATTAGAAAATAATTCACCTGGTATTATGATATTTTTGAACCTAAATTATATAATTGAAAATTAGTGTAGCGAACCTTAAAATAATAATCTTTAATTAAGTATCTATCATATGTTATTCTTTTATATACCGAATAAATTAATCTGAGATACTAGGGAGAGAACTATGAATAGTAAAATTAAACTGTTTAGCATACTTGTTATTACATTACTTATGCTCACAGGATGTTCAAATAAAAGTGCAAGTGATACAATAATAAGTTATTTTGATAAAGTAAAAGCAGGGGAAAATCAAGAGATAAACAATTACCTGATAGATACTATAAAGTTTTTAGAAAAAGAAGTTGAATCCACAGATGGATTATCCGATACAATGGATGAAGTGGTAAGTTTATTTATGTCTAAATTGGACATAGAAATACTATCAGAAAAGATTGAAAAGGATTTTGATACTATTAATATTAAACTTACAGGTATTAATATTAGAACGGCTTTAACAGAAATACTTGCTGATAAGATAAATAATATATGTTATGAGGATAAAGATGATCTAGAATGCCTTATGGATAAGATTGATTCTGGTAAGCTAGAAGAACGAGTAGGTGTAATAAAGTTAAATAAGGTCAATAACAAATGGGTAGTCAAAGTTGATGAAGATTTCAAGATGCTAATAATTGGAAAAATAGAGGATACGGATATTTTTCAGTAGATGGTGTACAATTAAATACTGAACCATCTAAAATTTTATAGTATAAAACATTTAGGTTTTATCGGTTATATTATGTACATTTATAAATATTAATGTTATAATAATAATCCATTTATGGGAATACTTGATTTAGTGTATAATATAAATGATAATATTTTCGATAGAGAGGATTAGGTGAAATTTATGATAGATGCAAAATTATTAGTTGAAAAAGCTTTCGAAGCTCAATCGTTTGCTTATGTTCCATACTCAGGATTTAAGGTAGGAGCAGCTATACTTGGTACAAATGGAAAGATATATCAAGGTTGTAATATAGAAAATGCAGCTTTTACACCAACAAACTGTGCAGAGAGAACAGCAATATTTAAGGCTGTTTCAGAAGGACAAAAAGAATTTACAGCTATAGCAATAGTTGGAAATAAGGGAGATCTTAAAGAAGGCGAAGGCGACTACTGTGCACCTTGTGGAGTATGTAGACAAGTAATAGCAGAGTTCTGTAGTGCAAAGGACTTTAAAATATATCTTGCTAAGAGTAGAGATGAATATAAGGAATATACTTTAGAAGAATTATTACCATTAGGATTTACAGGAAAAGATTTAGAGTAAGTTAAAAGCATTGTATCTACATAAAAGATACAATGCTTTCTTATTTTAATTAAACTATAATTTAATTTATATTTTCTCCAAAATTTTCACTAATGATTTTAGTATAGCTTATTGATTTTGATATTCTTTCGAGAATCTCTTGTTTATTGTCTAGGACAATATCTTTTTTATCATTCCATAGTTTTTCAAATAAACTATCACACATACCTCTAAAATCAGGGTCGCTTATTATAGAATAATAGTTTTTACCTGATACAGGGTGCATCTTTGTGAATTTTAGGTTCTTTGATAAGTATAGAGA
>NZ_NOJY02000127.1 GCF_002250835.2 Romboutsia weinsteinii | reverse complement strand
TTTGTAGGAGCAGATAATTTTATTAAGATTATAACAGATCCAGATTATATAAAGGTATTCTTAAATAGCTTTTATTATTTTGTATCTGGTATATTACAAATGGTAGTATCGTTGTATTTTGCGATTTTGCTATCTGAAAAAGTTAAATTCAAATCTTTTTTTAAAGCAACTATATTTTTTCCAACATTAATTAGTGGAGTTGCAATATCTATGATGTTTAGGATGTTTTATAGTCCAGATGGAACATTTAATGAGTTACTTTCGATATTTGGACTTGAAGAACATATAAAATTTTGGATTGGAGATCCAAAGGTTGTGAATTATACATTGGCTAGTATTTCACTTTGGAGATATACAGGATTTAGTTTTATAATGTATCTTGGAGCAATTGCATCTATTCCAAAGGAGTATAAAAAAGTTGCTCAATTAGAAGGAGCATCATTTATACAACAAATACGATATGTGATATTACCAAATATACAAACAGTTATTAAATTGAATTTTATATTAATAACTATAGCAGCAATATCCGCATTTGAGATTCCCATGATTATGACTAATGGATCTAATGGAACATCAACCTTTTTACTACAAACCATGAAGACAGCATTTGAAAAGAGGATGTTTGGACTTGCATCTAGTATGGCTGTTATATTGGCTATAGCTATTGGTATATTGCTTATTTTACAAAATAAAATATATAGGAATGATAAAGATGGGTATTAAAAATATACTTAAAAAAACTATTATATATGGAAGTTTATTAATCTGGTCAATTGCTGCTTTATTGCCTATTTTGACTATATTTTTTGGATCTTTTAAAAGCTTTGATGAATTTACAAATACAACAGGTATTACACTACCGGATAATTTTTTTAACATGTCAAATTATAAATCAGCTTTACTTGAAGGGAATATGTTGGTAGGTTTTTTTAATACTTTTATATTAGTTTTATTTGGAGTGATAGGTAGTTTGATAGTTGGTTCTATGGTTGCTTATGCAATTAATAGACTTGATTTTAAAGGAAAAAAACTTATACTACTAATGTATTTAATTGTATCTATTGTGCCTATGGAAATATCACAAGTAGCTACATTTAAGTTGATTGATAAAATAGGATTATACAACACAAGATTAGCACCAATGCTTATATATATTGGTGCAGATGTAATTATGATATACATATATCTACAAGCATTAGATAAGGTTCCTCGTGAACTAGACAAAGCAGCCATGTTAGAGGGAGCTAATTATTTTCATATATATAGGAAGATAATTTTACCTCTAGTAAAACCTGCAACTGTCAGTATAATAATGATAAAAATTATTTCAATTTATAATGATTTTTATATTCCATTTTTATATATGCCAGATAAAGAATTACAGACAGTTTCTACAACTTTATTTAAGTTTATTGGGCCTTATGAGATCCAATGGCAAATTATTTGTGCTGGAATCATTATAAGTATGATTCCAATGATAATATTTTTTATTTTTTTACAAAAACACATTTATGAAGGTTTAACTTCAGGGAGTATTAAATAATGACTAAGAAGAATTTTTTTGAAAGAGCGTATACTGTAATGGAGGTAAGGACGGGGTTTGCAACAGGACTACCTGTTCTAAGTGGAGGATTATTTGGAGCTTATTTAGAAGGTAGGCTTGATATTTTATTACTTATACTTATGTTTATAACAGGATTTAGTTTAAATATAGTGGCAAATATAGCAAATGAGATAAGAGCATATTTAAAAAATGAAGAAAATGAAGACACATTTACAGGTCATATGGGCAGCGAAGGATTAGTAAGAGGAGACGCAAAGCTAATAGATGCAGTGGTAGTTATGATGATATTGTTAGTAGTAAGCGGGGTATGTGGACTATCTATAGTATTCATAACTAAAAATATTAATATATTAATAATCGGAGTAGTTAGTGTACTTGCCGCTGTAGGATATTCATTGGGACCTAAGCCATATATAGTATATCCAGTTGGAGAATTAATTTCAGGTGTATTTGTGGGGGCTATCAGTTGTTTTGTATCAGCGTATATTCAAACTAATACTATGAGTTACTCGATAGTTTTATATGCGCTAATAGCGATGATAATG
>NZ_NOJY02000126.1 GCF_002250835.2 Romboutsia weinsteinii | reverse complement strand
AGGTAGAAGATGTGTGCAAGAAGTTAAAAACTACACAAAAAAGAGGCAAAAGACACAGTATTATAGTGTTAGCTGAAGGTGTTGGGAATGCACAAGATTTAGGGAAAGAAATTGTTGCAGATACAGGTGCTGACTTAAGAGTTACTGTGTTAGGTCACGTACAAAGAGGTGGAAGCCCAACTGCATTTGATAGAATATTAGCAAGTAGAATGGGAGTAAGAGCGGTTGAACTATTATTAGATGGTAAAGCTGCAAGGGTAGTAGGTATTAAGGATAATAAGATAATAGATATGGAGATAAATGAAGCATTAGCTATGACTAGAGACTTTGATAAAGATACTTATGAAATGGTGAAAATGCTATCTATATAATAATACTTTAGGAGGAATATATCATGTTAAAGAACACAAAAAAGACTAAAATAGTTTGTACACTAGGACCAGCTTCAGATACTGAAGAAGTACTAACTCAACTTGTTGAAAATGGATTAAATGTTTGCAGATTCAACTTCTCTCACGGTTCTCATGAAGAACATAAGGGAAGATTAGATATGGCTAAGAAAGTAAGAGAAAAATTAGGAAAGCCAGTAGCTTTATTATTAGATACAAAAGGGCCAGAAATAAGAACAGGTCAATTTGCTGATCCAGAAGTATTATTAGAAGAAGGTCAAAAGTTTACAATAACTATGAAAGATGTTGTTGGAACAAAAGAAATGTGTACAGTAAGCTACAAAGGTCTTTCAGAAGACGTTGTAGCAGGGGACAGCATATTAATAGATGACGGTCTAGTAGGCCTTAGAGTTCAAGAAGTTAATGGAGACGATATAGTTTGTTTAGTTGAGAACTCAGGAATAGTAAAGAATCATAAGGGAGTAAACGTTCCAGGAGTTAAAATAAACTTACCAGCTATAACACCTAAAGATATAAGTGATATAGAATTTGGTATAAGCCAAGGAATAGATTTTATAGCAGCTTCTTTCGTAAGAAAAGCATCAGATGTATTAGCTATAAGAGAAATATTAGAAAACAACAATGCTACAGATATACATATAATATCTAAGATAGAAAACCAAGAAGGTGTAGACAACTTAGATGAAATATTAAAAGTTTCTGACGGAATAATGGTAGCTAGAGGGGATCTTGGAGTTGAGATACCAACTGAAGAAATGCCAATAGTTCAAAAGATGATGATCAAAAAATGTAATGAATTAGCTAAGCCAGTAATAACTGCTACTCAAATGCTTGACTCTATGATGAGAAACCCAAGACCTACAAGAGCAGAAGTTACTGACGTTGCAAATGCTATATATGATGGAACTGATGCTATAATGTTATCAGGAGAAACTGCTGCAGGTAAATATCCTGTTGAATCTGTAAAGATGATGGCAACAATAGCTAAGAGAACAGAAGAAACATTAGATTACGATGCATTATTAAAGGCTAATGCTTCTAATAACTCAACAGTAACTGATGCAATAAGTCATGCAACTTGTTCAACTGCAATAGATTTAAATGCTTCTGCAGTAGTAACATCTACTTCTTCAGGACATACTGCTAGAATGGTTTCTAAATTTAGACCAAATGCTCCAATAGTAGCTGCAACTTCAGAAGATAAAATAATGAGACAATTAGCTTTATCTTGGGGTGTATATCCAGTTAAATCATCTAATGCTATAACTACTGATGAAGTTATAGAAAACTCTATAGAAGCTGCTAAGGCTGCTAATTACATAAACAATGGAGAGTTAGTTGTAGTAACTGCTGGGGTACCAGTTGGAGTAAGTGGAACTACTAACTTAATAAAAGTTCATGTAATAAGTGAAGAAATAGTACAAGGAATAGGTGTAGGAAACAAGACTGTAGAAGGTAAAGTACGTATAGTTAAAGCTGGAGAAGCTTGTGTAGACTTCAATGAAGGAGATATACTTGTTACTAGCATGACTGATGCAGATATGAACGTTTGTATAGAAAAAGCTGGTGCAGTAATAACTGAAGAAGGTGGAATGACTTCTCATGCGGCTATAGTAGGAATTAACTTAAATAAAGCTGTTATAGTTTCTGCTACAGATATGATGGACTTAGTTAAAGATGGAGAAACTGTTACAGTAGATGCTGCAAGAGGCGTTGTATACAGA
>NZ_NOJY02000125.1 GCF_002250835.2 Romboutsia weinsteinii | reverse complement strand
ATATAATATATCTCCATACTCCTTACCCAAAGGAGATAGGGCAGAATATATGATACTTTGTCCTTTTTCATAATTTATATCCAAGTCTACTGGATCAACTATCGGTACAAACATATCATAATAATATAACTTATCTAATTTTAAGATTTTCTTTCTCATACTCACGTATTTGTGTAAGCTATCTGTGTTCTTATTTACAGTTTCTATTAATTTATCATATGTTTTCGTATTTAAATTATCTGAACTTAGATACATATCAAGTGACGAATCATAACCTCTTTCCGATGCATAAAATATATTCTTTCTTACTTGACCAACTAATAGGCCCGACAAAGTATTTATGTTATCGTTGTAAGCTATAAATTCATTTTGATACGCGTCTTTTCTATCCTGTCTAGCACCAGATTCTATTATACTTGCATATTCAGCTGGTGTGATATTTGTATTTTTATCCATATTTCTAAACAGTTCATATATTTTACTTGGTAAACTGCTTATATTCGAAACATTACTAAGTATATTTTCAGACTTATCATCTAGGTAGTGCTTTTTACTTCTTCTTATGTCACTTAAATACATTCCATATTTTTTGTTTATCTTATTATTAGATATAATTTTATCGTATTCATCATCCGATAGCTTTAATATCTCAAGTTCTAAATCAGAACATATTCTTGAATAGTCCTTATATACTTTTCCCATTTCCTCAGTCATATCTAAATATTTATATGAGTTCTTATTAATATCTTTTTTTAATTTTACATAAGCATAAAGTCTGTTAGCTCTTATATCTAACTTTTCTTTAATATCTAATGCAAAAGTTATATGTGTCTTAGATTTAGTAACCTTGCCTACATAGTTTTTAAGCTCTTTAGTATCTTTTACAAAGGATTTCAATTCTTTCTTCCAAGCATCATCACTTTTATATAAGGATTGTAAATTCCAACAAGCTTTAGCATAGTCAAACTTTGATTCTTCTTTTTTTTCATCGTCATCATTAGTATTCATAGCTTCAATAGCATCTTCATTATTTGCTTCAACCTCAGAGCTTTTCAAAGTTGATTTTATGTTTATTCCAAAAATACATAATATAGAAAGTATTAAAGTTATAATTACCTTATTTACGTTTTTATTCATTGTGAGCCATCCTTTCACTAAGTTTGCTTAATATTAGGATGGCTTTTTGTGGCCATATTATTCAACTATTACCATTTAACTCTTATAATAGTTATCCACATAATAATCCACATATTCACAGTTTCAATTTTTTAATAAATTTAGATATTCCAATATATATATTTATTTTATATTTTTCATTTTTTTAACTTAAATACACTTTATTCACACTTATCTACACTTTATCAACAGTTTTCTGTTGATTTCCCTATGTTTTTGTTGATAAATCTTATATTTTTGTAAATAATATTTTTAACTTATAAGAACTTTTGTTTGTTGAACCTTGTCGAAACTTGAAATTTCAACATATTCTTATTTATACATTTACAGTTATAACTTATCCACAATCTATTAACATATTATATACAACTGTTAATTAACACAAATTTTAGTTACTAAAGCAGTCATATCATCTTCAATTTCTTCTTTTTGTAAATCTAATGCTTTATCTAAGATTAAATTAGATATTTCTTTTGGATTTGTGGTATCTATATTTTGTAGGAAGTAAATCAACCAATTATCTCCCAAATCATTATTTTTACCTGCATCTACAATGCCATCTGACACCATAATCACATAATCTCCATCTTTTACCTTCGAATGTTGCCTATCTAGCTTAATATCTCCTATTATCCCCACTGGTAATGATGACGAGGATATTAAATCAACTTCTCCATTTTCTCTTTTTATATAGGTTGAGCACGCTCCCATCTTTATAGTCTCTAAAAATCCTTTCTTTAAATCTATAATACCGAGGTCTAATGTAGAGAACATTTCATCTGTTGATTTAAGTATAAGAATATTATTTATTGTATTTATAATTATTTCATTATCTATTTTTGCATCCATCATTTTCTCTAATATATCAATGGTTATAGAAGACTCTTCATAAGCTTTTTTACCTTTTCCCATTCCATCACTTATCGCTACCATGTATTTTCCGTCATTAATATCCATATAAGTGTAATTATCACCACATAGTATATGACC
>NZ_NOJY02000124.1 GCF_002250835.2 Romboutsia weinsteinii | reverse complement strand
ATAAAATACAACCTCATCATCAACTAACCAAAATTCTATAGAACACTTTTTATTCTTGTCTACATAACCAATTATATTAGTGCCTTGTTCTAACCTAGTATAATAATTGTCACCATAAAGTTCAATTATCTTATCCTTTTTATCTCTAGTTTTTACTCCTTTTTCTGTACCTACTGTCTTATCTTCTACTATAAATCTAATTATTTTGCTATCATCAAGATTTGTTGCTATCTCAATTTTATCACTTAATAGGTAATAGTTATAAAGAACATTGTCCTGGCTTAATTCTGAAATCTCACCGTACTTAGCTACTATTTTCTCACTCTTAATATCATCACCTAAATACATACCATCTACATTTTCTTTACTTAAATCAGTTGACTTAGTAAAAGTGTGATGGTATGACCGAGAGAAGTTATGATCTAGTGAGATTAATCCAATAAGTAATATAGATAAAGTAAAAATAAATATAATAATCTTTCTCCTCATACTAATTCTCCCTCAATTTTTCCTCAATCAATGTTAACCATGATAATTAATAATATATCGATTATCTTATGATTTCTTGGTGTGATCTTTTCATTATAAACATATTTACATCTTCATAATAAAAAATCATCTTTTCTCCTAAACCTTGAACTTCTTTAATTATGTAATCTCCACATCTAACTTCCTCTTCGTAAGTAAATCCATATACTACACACATAGCAAACAAAATAAATGGTACAATAAATAATCCTCGTCCTGAATCTAAATAAGTAAGAGAAATCATGATAGATAATCCTACTGTTAAAATCCAAGAAAACATGTGTATTACACTTATCGAAGAATGAAAAACATACTCATATCCCAAACGTTGTTTACTTATAGTTCCTGTAATTGCTATTACAGCACTAACCAAAAACATTAATAATAATATCTTTATATAATTTGATTTATCTATATTTTTATTTACTGTATTCTCATTCATTATAGCCCCCACTTTTTATATTGTATTACTCTTCATCCTCAGAATACTCTAAGATATCTCCAGGCTGACATTCTAGTATTTTGCAAATTTCATTTAACGTAGTAAACCTAACCGCTTTTGCCTTATTATTTTTTAAAATCGAAAGATTAGCCATTGTGATTCCAAGTCTTTGTGATAATTCTGTAGAACTCATCTTTCTCTTTGCCATCATTACATCTAAGTTAACTATAATCGCCATTACAAACTCCTTTATATTGTCTTGTCATTTTCCTCTTTAATCTCTATAGCCATATCAAATAATTTACCTAACACCATACTCAAAAATCCAATAGCTAGTGAAACAAATGAAATTATAACTACTGACATAACTGTTAATGCATACATGTACATATCAAAGTAGTAGCATGATATAAATACTATAGTATTGAATATTAAAATTTCACTAAATGCACATATTGATATTCTCTTTAAATAAACAGGTATATTTCTTGAGAATGGTTCTTTTGTTGCTACTAAAGCACATAATTTTTTTAATTGAACTAATGCGTAAACATATGGTACTGCACATATATATATACCAATTGATATAATCATTGGCATGTCACTTCCAACTACTCCAAATCCACTTTTAAATGTAGCTGTTAATCCTAATGGTATTATTGCAAGTAAAAGTAGTGTCAAAACTATTCCTACTAATACAATTCCATTTAAAATTTTTGAACTAATATCTTTTTTCATAATACTTCCTCAACCTTCTAGTTTAAATATTTTTTATGTTGCTTTATATGTATTATACACTTTATTATTCTGTAGTTCAATAACTTTTTATTGTTTTTCAATAAATACTTGTTGTTTAGCAAGTATTTCTCTCCTAATAATATTTATATTTCTCTATTTTTCAAAACTTTTTATCCTGGTACTAATCAAAGTTTGTCCAATTTATCTAGCTTTATCATTTTAATAAATATATAATATATAGGAATAAATATCATAGAACAAAAAGGAGTACTCTATGACAATTAGGCATTTAAAAATTTTTATAACAGTTGTTGACTGTGGAAAAATGAGAAAAGCAGCTGATAAACTCTACATGTCACAACCCTCTGTAAGTCAGGCTATTTCTGAATTAGAAAAGCATTATGAAGTAAAACTATTTGAACGACTTTCTCAAAGACTCTACATAACAGAAGACGGTAAACTTCTTTTATCATATGCACGATATATTAT
>NZ_NOJY02000123.1 GCF_002250835.2 Romboutsia weinsteinii | reverse complement strand
GTTTAATATTGATGAAGACTCATTAGAAATAGGAATGGCACTATATGCTCAATATGGTATAGATTTCTTAAATAAAAAGTAATCTTAAATATATATTGCTAACTAGATTTTATCCAAGATATAAATAAAGCACTAGATTCAAGTTTTTAGAACTTGATTTCAGTGCTTTTTAGTTTTTAATAAATAAAATATAAAATAGATAGTCTAGTGAATATATATGTTCCAAAGTAACTACTAGCTAGTATATAGAATTATAAAATTAAGTGAAGTATATTTTGTCCTTAGTTATAAAATATACTATAATTATAGTGTATAAAATAAATTTGAATTTATTAATTATAAAAATATATGTTTTATAAATTACTACTTAAGTAATCTATAAAATGAATTTTAATTAAGGGGGAAACTAATGATGAACTATCAAGAATCATTGAAATATATAGCTGAGTCTCACAAGTTTGGAGTAAGATTAGGCTTAGATAATAGTATTAAATTATTAGAACTTTTAGGAAATCCGCATAAGAATTTAAATATAATTCATGTAGCAGGAACTAATGGAAAAGGATCTACTTGTTCATTTGTATCTAATATATTAAGAGAGGGAGGATATAAGGTTGGACTTTATACATCTCCATTTTTAGAAACATTTACAGAAAGAATAAGAGTGAATGGTGAAAATATACCACAAGAGGATGTAGCAAGAATAATAACTATAATAAAAGAAAAAATAGAAATTATGGTTGAAGAAGGCTACTACAATCCTACTGAATTTGAAATAGTTACAGCAATGGCATTTTATTATTATAATGAGCAAAATGTAGACTTTGTAGCATTGGAAGTAGGTATGGGCGGAAGATATGATGCTACAAATGTAATCGAGAACTCATTAGTCAGCGTAATAGTGTCAGTAAGCTTAGACCATGTGGGTATACTTGGGGATACTGTTAGTAAAATCGCTTACGAAAAGGCAGGAATAATAAAAGAAAATGGAGCATCAATTGTATATAAGCAAAGCAAAGAAGCCGAAGATGTAATAAAAGAAGTATGTAAAGAGAAAAATGCTATGTACATAGAAGTACCGTTTGATAGTGTTGAAGTTAAAAAATCAGACATATACTCGCAAATTTATAGTTGCACTATAGGTGAAGAAGAGTATGATGATTTAGAGATAAGATTAATAGGCGATCATCAGATAAATAATTCTATGATGGCACTTAGTGTAATAAAATACATAAAGGAAAACAAAGGAATAGAAATAAGTGAAGAAGCTATAAGAGAAGGTCTAATAAAAACACAATGGCCAGGAAGAATTGAAAAAATAAGCGAAAATCCAATGTTTATAATAGATGGAGCTCACAATGAAGATGGAGCAAAATCATTAGCAAAAGCTCTAGAAAAGAACTTCTCTGGTAAACAATTAACACTTTTAATAGGAATGCTAGAGGACAAAGATATCAATAGTGTTTTAAAGATTTTGATTCCTAGATTTAATAGGGTGATAACTACAACACCAGATAATCCAAGAGCGATGAACTGTGAAGAATTAGCTAAAAAAATATCTGAATATGTACCTAATGTGATATCTAAGCCAACGATAGAAGAAGCTGTAAAGTATACTTTAGAAACTTCGACATTAGAAGATGTAATAATAAGTGCAGGTTCATTATATATGATAGGAGCAGTGAGAACATTAGTAAAAAATACAATGCTACAATATCAAGATTAGATCTATATAAATTTTAATACTAAAAAAGGCAGTATGATAAATTATTAATACGCTAACTTAGTTTTAACTAAGCATGTAAAATAATTATTATGCTGCCTTATTGCATTTTATGGAAAATAATCTATAAAGCTTCTCTTATAGCTTTTGATAATTGATCTGGGCAAGATGTAGCTTTACCACCACAAGGTATATTTTCTAACTTATCAGCTACAGCAAATGCATCTTCGCCTAATACTAGGTGCTTTATTCCTATCATGTTACCAGGGCATCCTCCAACAAAATCAATGTCAGTTATTTTATTTTCAGCATCTACCTCAAAACTCATTTCTCTACAGCAAACTCCAGATGGTTTAAATACTATCTTTTTCATAATGTCCACTCCTATTTAAATTATTATACTCAAATAATAATACCAATATCTATTTAACATTGCAATATTAAAGAAGATGAATAATACAAGCAGAGGCATTAATATACTATTATATATGTTTTATAGAGAGGAGGCGAATGATTGAAAGTATATATTTCTAACTATCTATCAAAGAGTATCAGTATACTAGACTACTCAACACTTGAATTAGAAAAAGAAATATTATTAGAAGAAAATATCCATCCTCACCATTTTTGTATAGATAAAAAACAGAACATCATTTATATACCAAGTGCTATAAATGGGATTTTATATGTTGTGGATATGGAAACTGATAAAATTATTGATACTGTTTCTATAGGAGGTAATTTAAGCCAAATAGTTCGATGCAATGATGAGTTGTTTATATCAAATGAAGATTCCAATAGTATATATG
>NZ_NOJY02000122.1 GCF_002250835.2 Romboutsia weinsteinii | reverse complement strand
ATTTAATATTACTTGTCAACGTTAATCAGTAAACATATACTTTGTGCTGATATACCTTCTTTAGACCCTGTAAATCCAAGACCTTCTTCAGTAGTTGCTTTTACATTTATGCTATCTATTGATGTATTAAGTGCTTTAGATATATTAATTCTCATATTCTCTATATGAGGAGCCATCTTAGGACTTTGTGCTATTATTGTACAGTCTACATTACCTATAGCATATCCCCTATCTTTTATTAAATTATAAACATGTTCTAATAATTTTATACTATCTGCTCCCTTAAATTTTTCATCAGTGTCAGGGAAATGTTTACCAATATCTCCAAGTGCTAATGCTCCTAATATAGAATCCATTACTGCATGCAATAAAACATCAGCATCAGAGTGACCTAACAACCCTTTTTCATGTGGTATCTCAACGCCACCTATTATTAGCTTTCTATCTTCTACTAATCTATGAACATCATACCCAGTTCCTACTCTCATCTTTTTTCCTCACTTTATCTTCTTGTATTTAATATTTGTTCTCCAAAGTTTATATCTTCCGGGCTAGTTATTTTTATATTTTCATAAGAGCCCATAATCATTGTTACCTTCTGACCCATATTTTCAACAAGCATAGAGTCATCTGTTCCATAGTAATTATTTTTATAAGCTTCTTCATAAGCCTCTACCAATAATTTATACTTAAATGCTTGAGGTGTTTGAGCTGCCCATAAAGTACTTCTTTCTGGTGTTGATTCCACGATATCTTCATTTACAATCTTAATTGTATCTTTCACAGGCACACCTACAACCACTGCTTTTTTTTCTTTCGCAGATTCAATAGATTCATTTATTATTCTATTATCTACAAATGGTCTTGCACCATCATGTACAAGTATAATATCGCAATTCTTATTTACTTCTTTTAATCCATTGTATATAGAGTCTTGTCTTTCTTTTCCTCCATAAGCAATTCTTATATTTTTAAATTTATATTTATCTAGTATATGCTCTTTGAAAAATTCTTCCTCATCTTTCTTTATACATACTACAATTTCATCTATGTTTTCATTCTTACAAAAAGATTCTATCGTATATGCTATTATTTCTTTATTTTTTAATTTTATGAATTGCTTATTTATACCTGCATTCATTCTTTTCCCACTACCGGCTGCAACTATTAATGCACTGTTCATCGTGTAACCCCTTATATTATAAATTGATATAGAAAAGGGTTATATCGCAAGTAATTCATACTCGCAATATAACACCTTTAGTAACTTTATTAATTTTTTGGCTTTCCAAAAATCATTCTTCCTGCTGGCGTTTGAAGTACTGATGTAACTAACACTCTTATAGTTTCACCCATATGTTTTCTACCACCATCTACAACTATCATAGTACCATCATCTAAATATGCTATACCTTGATTAGATTCTTTTCCTTCTTTAACAACTTGTGCTACCATCTCTTCACCAGGTATCGCTACTGGCTTTATAGCATTAGCAAGTTCATTAATATTTAAAACCTCTACTCCTTGGACTTGGGCTACTTTATTTAAATTATAATCATTAGTAACTACCTTTCCATCTATTACTTGAGCTAGTTTTAAAAGCTTACTATCAACTTCAGCTATATCATCAAATCTTGCTTCACTTATTTCAACTTCTATATGTAATTCTTTTTGAATTATATTTAGTATATCAAGTCCTCTTCTTCCTCTAACTCTTTTTAAGTCATCCGAAGAGTCAGCTATATGCTGTAATTCATCTAATACAAATTTAGGTATTATAAGTTTTCCTTCTATAAAACCTGTTTTGCATATATCAGCTATCCTACCATCTATTATTACACTTGTATCTAATATTTTAGGTGGTATAGCTTTTACAACTTCTTTTTTAGCAGTTTTTTCTTTTGCTGATGGCGCTAATCTACTCAATTTGTTTATATTGAATAAATCATCTCTACTTTTTAGTGCTATTCTTATTCCTAAATAACCCATAAATATATATGTAAGTAGTGATAGTACTACACCTACTATTGGTATTGGTCTAACCAAGCTACTTAATAAATATGCTATTACAAAACCAACTATTAGACCTATCGATCCTAATAGAATGTCTGTCTGAGGATATTTAGATATCTCTTTATCTAAAACTTTTGTTATCTCTTTTACTTTATTTATGAACCAAGGTTCTACTAAATAGAATAGTAAACCTGTGACAATCCCTACAACAACGGATGCAATTATCCCATATATATTTGTTCCAAAGCTAAGCGCCGGAAAATCTTTCATTAGCGTTAAATAAGTAGTTAGTCCTATAATGACCCCTACTATGCCTATAACAATTCTTGTAACTTTCCTTATCAATGTTTCACCCCCTAGTTATATTCTTGATATTTAATTATTATAATCCAACTTATCTACTACATTCAAGCAGAATGTTATAATTTTATTATATATGCCTATCTAATAATACTAATTGCTGCATTTTTATGATTCCATTTTTTATATACGTTGCCCTTATTTCTCCTATTCCTTCTACCTCATCTAGATCTTCTATTGAGGCTCCTAATATTTCCCGGAAATTACCGAAATAGTTTACTAAGTTTTCTATGATTCCTGATGGAAGCCTATGTATCTTATTAAGTATTCTGTACCCTCTTGATCTTATTGGCATGTCCATATTTTCTGAGAACCCACTATATCCTAGCATTTTAGCTATATTAATA
>NZ_NOJY02000121.1 GCF_002250835.2 Romboutsia weinsteinii | reverse complement strand
GCTGTATACTGCGCAAAAAGATGTAAGAATTGTATCTACTTTCTTATCTTCAAATAGTCTTATATGCGATTCTATGTATTCTGTTTCATCTTTTTCTCCGCTAAATGGAATATAATACACCTCAGTTGGATTAATTTCTATCTCATTTAGTAAGTCCTCAAGTATTTCATTTTCCACAACATCTATACTAAATCTGTCTAATTTCATGCCTAAATCTTTGATTTCCCAAAATGCTTTTATTATACTTGTTCCTCCCTTAGAAACGAATACATTAGGAAGTTTTATATCATGTTTGTTTTTAATAGCTTCATAAACACCACAACCAGTAAACATAATTGCATCGCATTCTTTTTCGCATTCATCTATTACTTCCAAAGCTTCTATTGCTTTTTCTCTTATATATAATTTAGTTTCTAGACTAGAATCTATCTTTTTTAAATTGCTTTGTATTTTTAGGCCAGAATCTAATGGCCCTATAATTCCTACTATCATCAAATTCCTCCGATTAAATCTTATAATAAAAAGATTATACTATATAAATGAAAAAACTATAAGACTAATATCTCATAGTTCAGAATTGATAAAAAATTATTAATCTTTTTTGGAAAAAATGTATAAGCAATAAATATAGGGGACATACTATATTTATAAAACTTAATAAAGTAAAAGAATTACTCAATCTCCCCCATTTTATAAGGCCTCTATCCCCCATAGAGGTCTTTGTTTTTATGTAAAAGTATTTTAATATATAGGTTCATATTTAGACATTTTGGGTAAAATATGTAAAAAATGTTCTCTAACAATTTAATATAAACTATATCTAAATATACTCAAAAAGTGATGAATATATGGTATACTTATAAATATTAGGAACGAGTGTTCGGAAAGGGAGTGATATTGTGGATTTTAAAATAAAATCTGATTTTAAGCCTACGGGTGACCAACCAGAAGCTATAAAGTCAATTGTTAGTTCTATGAATAGAGATGAAAAATTTTCTACATTATTAGGAGTTACTGGATCGGGAAAGACTTTTACTATGGCAAATATAATACAAGAGGTAAAAAAACCTACATTAATCATTGCTCATAATAAAACTTTAGCAGCACAATTATATAGTGAATTTAAAGAATTCTTTCCTGAAAATGCAGTTGAATATTTTGTAAGTTACTATGATTATTATCAACCAGAGGCTTATGTAGCCCATAGTGATACATATATAGAAAAGGATGCTAGTATAAATGATGAAATAGATAAGTTGCGTCACTCTGCAACTGCTTCGATTTTAGAGCGAAAAGATGTGATAATAATATCTTCAGTTTCTTGTATTTATGGTTTGGGGGATCCTGAAGACTATAGAAATCTTATGGTATCTTTAAGGCCAGGAATGGAAAGAGATAGAGATGATATCATAAAGAGATTAATAGAAATACAGTACGAGAGAAATGATATCAATTTTACTAGGGGTACTTTTAGAGTTAGAGGAGATATTTTAGAGATTTTTCCTGCAAGTAATGATGAGAGGGCAATAAGAATAGAGTTTTTTGGAGACGAAATAGATAGAATAACAGAAATAGATTATGTAACTGGTAAGATAGCTGGGGTTAGAAATCATGTAGTCATATTCCCTGCATCTCACTATGTCACAACACCAGAAAGAGTTGAGAAAGCTGTTGTGAATATAGAGGAAGAACTTGTTGAGAGAGTAAATTACTTTAAAGAAAATGATAAGCTTATAGAAGCTCAAAGAATAGATCAAAGAACTAAATATGATATCGAAATGCTTAAAGAAATAGGATTCTGCCAAGGTATAGAAAACTATTCTAGACATATTACAGGTAGAGAGCCTGGTGAAAAGCCATACACGTTAATGGATTTCTTCCCAGATGACTACTTAATAATAGTGGATGAATCTCATGTTACAGTTCCTCAAGTAAGAGGTATGTATGCGGGAGATAGATCTAGAAAAGGATCACTTATTGATAATGGATTTAGACTTCCTTCAGCTTACGATAATAGACCTTTAAACTTTAGTGAATTTGAGAGTAATATTAATCAAATACTATTTGTAACGGCTACACCAGGTCCTTATGAAATAGAGCATTCAACTACCATAGCTCAGCAAATAATAAGACCTACAGGATTATTAGATCCTATAATAGAAGTTAGACCTATAAATAATCAAATAGATAACTTGGTAGGAGAAATTAATCAAATTACAGAAAAAGGTGAAAGAGTATTAATAACTACCTTAACTAAAAAAATGAGTGAAGACCTTACTAATTACCTAAAAGAAATAGGCATAAAGGTAAGATATTTACACTCTGATATAGATACATTGGAAAGAATAGAGATAATAAGAGATTTAAGATTAGGTAAGTTTGATGTACTTGTAGGTATAAATTTACTGAGAGAAGGATTAGATATTCCTGAGGTATCTTTAGTTGCAATACTAGATGCAGATAAAGAAGGTTTCTTACGTTCTGAAACGTCTCTGATACAGACGGTAGGGCGTGCTGCAAGAAATGAAAATGGTAAGGTAATAATGTATGCTGACAAAATTACTAGATCTATGCAGGCTACTATAGAAGAAACAAAAAGAAGAAGAGAAATTCAAGATCAGTACAATAAAGAGCATGGTATAACACCTAAGACAATACAAAAGAGTGTAAGAAATGCTATAGAAGCAACTGTAGTTGCTGATGAAGAAGCTACTTACGGATTCAAAGATAGTGATGATATAGAAG
>NZ_NOJY02000120.1 GCF_002250835.2 Romboutsia weinsteinii | reverse complement strand
TGGGTGCATAGCTCAGCTGGATAGAGCAACGCCCTTCTAAGGCGTGTGTCCGGGGTTCGAATCCCTGTGCGCTCACCAATAAGAAGTTTCACTTTAGTGGAACTTTTTTTTATTATATAAAAATATTAATATGTTAATAATAGTAAGATATTCTAATATAATATATAATTCTAATTGATATAAGAATAAACTAAATTATTTGTATATGGTTAGATTAATATAGTATAATACATAGTGTAAATGATTAAGAAGTTATACAATAGGAGGATAAAATTGTGTCCAATATAAATTCTTTTTTAGTCGGTTTTTTTGATATAATATCAAGAATGAGTATATATGATGCTCTTGATATAACAATAGTAGCATATATTTTTTATAAAATATTTATGTTCATAAAAGATACAAGAGCAGAACAAGTTTTAAAAGGTATAGTTTTATTACTAGTAGCAACTCAATTAAGTGAAACATTCAAACTACATACATTATACTGGATATTACTAAAGACTCTTGATATTGGTTTTTTAGCAGCGATTATAATATTCCAGCCAGAACTTAGGGCAGGACTTGAACATATAGGAAGAACAAAATTTAACTTTTTTACAAAATCAGGAATAAGTACATCAGAGGAAGAAATTAGTCATACTATAGAAGAAATAGTAGAGGCGCTATATTCTCTGTCAAGACAAAAAATTGGTGCCCTTATTATTATGGAAAGAAAAACTAAGATAAATGATATAATAAATACGGGTACAATAATAGACTCAGAAATTTCTAGACAATTACTAATAAATATATTCATTCCAAATACGCCATTACATGATGGTGCTGTGATTATTGGCGATTCAAAAATAAAAGCAGCGGCTTGTTTCCTGCCATTAACTCAAAGTAAAGATTTAAGCAAAGACTTAGGCACTAGACACAGAGCTGGGGTAGGGGTAAGTGAGGTATCTGACTGTATAACCTTAATTGTTTCTGAAGAAACTGGAGATGTATCTATAGCAAAGTCAGGAAAGCTTTATAGAGATATATCTAAAGAGAGAATGGAGAATATATTAAGAAGCAATTTTAAAACTGGTGCAGAGGAAAAAAGCTTTTTAAAAGGTGGTATATTTAGATGATAAACAAATTAAAACATAATACCAAAATAAAAATAATATCCTTTTTAAGTGCGATAGTATTATGGCTATATGTTATGTCTGTTGTAGATCCACAAGGAACAAAGGTATTTGAAAATGTACCAATAGCTATTAATAACATGGGGGATATATCAGATAGAGATCTTCAAATATATCCGGCAAAAGAACTTACAATGGATATATCGGTTACAGGAAAGCTATCTAACCTTCATCAACTTAAAAAAGAAGAGATACATATTTATGGAAAAGTAGAGAGCCCAAAAGAAGGTAATAACCCAGTGTCTCTAGAGGCTAAGGTACCAGGTAATGTTTCATTTGTGTTAAAGAGTAATGTAACTACTATAGCTTTAGATAAAATTATAGAAAAAGAAAAGCCTATAGAAATTAAGTTAGTAGGAAAATCGAAAGACAATGTAGATAAAGATGGAATAGACATGGACATTGAGAATGTAAATGTGTCAGGTCCTAGAACTTTAATTAAACAGGTAAATAAAGTTATAGCGATATTAGATACTGGAAGTAGAGTAGAAGATTTTGATGATAAATTAATGTTAATACCTGTAAATACAAAAGGTGAAAAGGTAGAAGGAATAATTTTAAGCGAATCAGAAGTTAACGTTAGCGTAAAACTTCTAAGACAAAGAACTGTACCTATAAAGATTAAGCTTCAAGAAGGAAGTGAAGAGGTTAAGTACTATCTGAGTCAGGATAAAGTTACAATAAAAGGTAAGAGAGAGATTGTAGATGTAATAGACTCTATTACAACTAAACCAATAGATTTACTCGATATGAGTGCAGATTCATCAAAAGATGTTCAATTAGAAATACCTGAAGGTGTATCAGTGGTAGGGAAACCTATAGCTATAAAACTAGATACAGTTAAAAATGTAACTAAAGAGTTTACATACTCTTCACTAGATATTGAGATAAGAAACAATACGAATAATATTGAAAGCTCAAATATATTAATACCTGAGAGTATAAATGTATCTGTTGAATATAAGGAAAATATAACTGATTTATCAAAATCAGGTATAAAATTATATATAGACTTATCAGAGGAGACTCAAGATAATAAATATAAGATTAATTATGATACAGATTACGAGCTTAATAAAATAAATATTCAACCTGAAACTATTGAAGTAAAATAGTTAGGTTATTATATGTAAGATGCGATAAAACATTTTGTTATTGTCGCATCTTATTTTTTATAGATTAAGATATGAGTACTTAATATGTAACTATTGATGTTATAAAATTAACATAAATATATAATAAAAATTTTATTTATCACTAGGAAAACGATATTAAAAAAGGTATAATTTAACTAAAGAATAAAATTATATATTCTATAGAGTATTAGGGGACATAATTTAAAAAAATTAAATTTATGAATACTATATTTAGAATATAGCAAAATTATGAATCATAGGAACTGATATATTACATAGGACATACTTAAAAACGGGGTGAAATATATGAGAAATTTTAATGAAGTAATAAGATTTGCAAGGGAAAGAGGGCCTAAGACTATATCTGTGGCATGTTGCCAAGATAAAGAAGTCTTAATTGCCGTTGAAATGGCAAGAGAAGAAGGTATAGCAAATGCTATTTTAGTAGGAGATATTGAGAAGACGAAAATAATAGCAGAAGAGTTACAAATAGATATTAATAATTATGAATTAATACATATAGAAGATACATCAGAAGCATCTCGAAAATCAGTTGAACTGGTATCTACTAATAAGGCTGACATGGTCATGAAAGGATTAGTGGATACATCTATAATATTAAAAGCTGTATTAGATAAAGAAATTGGTCTAAGAACAGGAAATGTACTAAGTCATGTTGCAGTATTTGATGTAGAAGGATATGATAGATTATTCTTTATTACTGATGCAGCAATGAACTTAGCTCCAGATCTAAATATAAAAAAGCAAATCATAGAAAATTCGTGCACAGTAGCTCATGCTCTAGATATAGAGCTACCTAAAGTAGCAGCAATATGTGCAAAAGAAAAAGTAAATCCAAAAATGCAAGATACTGTAGATGCTAAGCATCTAGAAGAAATGAATGAAAGAGGCGAAATAAAAGGATGTATAGTAGGGGGACCTTTTGCTCTAGATAATGCAGTATCAATAGAGGCAGCTAATCATAAAGGTATAAATCATCCAATAGCAGGTAAGGCAGATATATTAT
>NZ_NOJY02000011.1 GCF_002250835.2 Romboutsia weinsteinii | reverse complement strand
TCTCTTAGTACAACAACAGCCATATGTATTACCTCCTATAAATTTATTATCAAATGAAATTACTACTAAGGAAGTTTCACTTGATAATTATATTGTATGTTAAATAGTGTGTATGTAGTTAAAACCTATGTTTGCAACATTTATTGTGGAAAATGTTGTGGAGATAAATTCCTAGTTGGAATAAAATAATGTTTATATACCGACTTATATGAGGCTTTGCGGGATGTCAAGGGATATGGAGATTATGAGAAGGTACAATGGGGCAAATGCTAGTCAGCTTGGAAGAAAGTATGATCTTAGTGCAAATCATGTGAGGAGGATTGCTAAGAGAGGTTGATCATGGGTGCTAGAGGTAAGGGATTTAGATAGTAGTAGGATGATTATTTGATGTGGTAAATATTAATTTAATAAGAACTTTATGGTAAAATATATATAGTCAAAATATATATAGTCAAAATATTTATGAAGAAATAAAAGATAGTAAATAACGGGGTTCAGTGAGGCTCGTCTCCGCCATTGAAATCCACGAAAAAAGATATTGGCTAAATAGCTAATATCTTTTTTCATGTCTAAAAATATAAAACTTATGAACATATTTTATCACTACATACACAAACTCTTTGATACTATATACTCATAAAACAAAATCGAATAAAAAGATAGGATATGAAATAAAAGGGGGAGGAAGCAAAACATGAACTACAAAATAAATATACCATTAGATAGAAACAAAAATGTTACTCACTAACAAAACTAGCATCACTATCAAATACCTCAACTTCGACAGTAGCCAGAATCATAGAATTTTATAATATATAGTTGACCTTAACATTATGATAACCTTTATAATTACTAAAGGAAGAAACAAACATAATTAAATACTTCAAGGAGAGATACAAATAAGTAGAGATTAAAGTCAGATCATATAAAGACTATATTACAGAGTTATATAGCAACTATAATAAATAGCAAAAGAGCTATGTAGACCTATAAACACAATTTAAAATGAGATTAAAAGGGGTAAAACCATACAAATTAAACAAGGTAAGCAAGTAGATATGTATCTTGCAGACACTGGTGAGGCTATATATGAAAAAAAATCGTAAAAATTCTTGTCGCCCATTTAAAAGGCTTGAATGTATCTAATGCATCAGCTACGCTGTAAATCAAATAAAAAACAAGAAAGTATTAGGTAAAAGTATTATATATATGCAGCTGAGTATTTTGGTTATTTTTTACATTTTTGAAAATAGTTCAATTTGATATTGCAATTAGGCCAATATTGATATAATAAAAGACATAAGCTATGCTGAATATTTGTATTTAGCATAGCTTTTTGTATGTGTAATAAATTAAATAAACATTGTGATTATTTAATGAATGTATTTCTGTACTCAAAAGGAGTCACACCTAGCGTTTTTTTAAATATCTTTGAAAAATATGCCTGGGATGAAAATCCAACTAAATCACTTATTTTATTTATAGAGTAACTACTTTTTCTAAGTAGAGAACAGGCCTTTTGTATTCTATATTCAATTATATATTGTTGAGGAGTAACCATCATACTCTGTTTAAATATTTTATAAAAATAGCTTCTGTCAATAGTTAGATAATTACTTACATCTGAAACGGTTATATTTTTGTAGTAGTTATCTTTAATAAAATTTATACCTTTATCAATATACTCGTTGTAGGGCGAATAATTATCTACAACGTTTTCATGATTGTCAACTTTTAACAGAGAGAAAAGTTGATATAAATATCCTAATGCCATATATAAATCATCATCACAACAGCATTCATAAATATTTCTAAAATAGTCATCTAATTTATTATCTTCAGTGTATCTAAAAACAAAATTGTCGTTTTTGAATCCACACATTGATAACAATTCTTTAGCTTTAAGACCATTTATTCCAATCCATCTATAAACC
This sequence comes from Romboutsia weinsteinii, assembly GCF_002250835.2. Lineage (GTDB taxonomy): Bacteria > Bacillota > Clostridia > Peptostreptococcales > Peptostreptococcaceae > Romboutsia_A > Romboutsia_A weinsteinii. The sequence continues at coordinate 121,274 of NZ_NOJY02000011.1, read as the reverse complement.
CAAGGGTTATCTTTCAAAGCATAATAATTATTAGCAGTATCAGGTGGAATAAAAAATCCATCTCCTGCTTTTAGATGATAACATTGGTCATTTATAAAGAATAATCCTTCACCTTCTAGTATATAGTGGATTAAGTAGTAATCAATAGGTTCGTATTGGTATGGATCCCTTGGTTCGCAATGTTCGTATCCGCACTCAAAAATATACAATTCATTGCTAGGTTTTAACTCAGTTGAAAAAATACCTATTTTATTCATTAATTTCTCCTTTTTTATCAAAATACCTATTAAAATATATGATAAATAAAGATTATTGTCAATTTTTAAAATAAAATATAGACAACAAAAGTACAAAATATAGAAACATTAGTGCATTGATAGAGATAATTCTGTATGATATTATAATTTTAAGAAAAACGTTTTTTTAAAAAGGGGTATAATTTATATTTCATTAGGAGGGGTTATACATGAAAGAAGAAAGAAGAACCTTAAGTTCAAGTGCACTAATGTTAATGACTTTTACAGCAGTGTTTTCATTTGGGAATATTATTGATAGTAGTGTAAATATTGGATTAGCTACAATACCATCGTACATATTTGGAACAATATTTTACTTCTTCCCATTTGCATTAATGATAGGGGAGTTTGCATCAGCAAGTTCAGATTCAGAATCAGGTATAAATAGTTGGATAAAAAAATCACTAGGTGCAAGATGGGCATTCCTAGGATCGTGGTCATATTTCTTTGTTAATTTATTTTTCTTTACGTCATTATTACCAAAAGTATTAATATACGCATCATTCACATTAACTGGTAGAAATGTATTTGATGGAAAAACAGTTTTAATATCAATAATATCAATAGTATTATTCTGGATAGTAACATTCATATCAACAAAGGGTGTATCTTGGATAGCTAAAATTACAAATATTTCAGGAATGGCTAGAATAGTATTAGGATTAGGATTCATAGTGTTATCTTTTGGAGTTATATTATTCTTAGGAGAATCGCCAGCTCAAGAATTTACTACTGAAACTATTATGCCAAAATTCAATTGGACATACTTTATGGTTTTAGCTTGGGTATTACAAGCTGTTGGTGGAGCTGAAAGTATAGGAGTATACATCAAAGATGTAAAAGGTGGAAACAAGACATTTATAAGAACAATGTTAATGTCTACTATAGTTGTTGGGGGATTATATGCTTTAGGAGCTGTATCTGTAGGTTTAGTTGTTCCAGCTGAAACTCTATCAGGTAACTTCTCTAATGGATTGTTTGATGCATTTAGAATATTAGGTAATCACTACGGTTTAGGAAATATAGTTACAAATATTGTAGGATTTATAATGTTACTTGCAAGTTTAGGTTCATTAGTATTATGGACTGCGGCACCAGTAAAAGTATTATTCTCTGAGATACCAGAAGGGATATTTGGTAGCTGGGTTGCAAAAACTGATGATAAAGGAAATCCTGTAAATGCACTATATCTTCAAGCTATGATAGTAACAGTATTATTAATAATACCAGCTCTAGGAATAGGTTCTATAGATAGCTTACTTGAAATGTTAATAAACATGACAGCTTCTACTTCATTAATTCCGGTACTGTTCTTCCTAGTTGGATATATAGTATTAAGAGCTAAAAAGGATGATATGGAAAGAAATTTCAAGGTTGGATCTAGAACATTTGGAATAGCGTTAGGAGTTTTATTATTAACACTATTTACATTCGTGTTCATAATATCTTCAGTTCCATCACCAGAAACATTTGAAGCATACTTCAATGGAACATTAGAGGCAGGAGCAACTAACCCAGTATTCGTATTATTATACAATGTATTAGGATTAGTTATATTCATAGGATTTGCTGAAATTCGTTGGAGAAAATATGAGAAAAAAGTAGGTAAAGAAGTAGCTAATGAATTAGTTACATCTATGGCATAAATTCTATAGAAAACATTAAAAGATATTTAATGTAAAAAATACAATAATGCGATCATCAAAGTAGATTTAAAAGTTTACTTAACTACTTTGATGATTAACTAAAAATATGGGGGGATTATTATGAAAAATTACGGACCAATAAGTTCTAAAGTAGATAAAATGCTTCATGGGGCAGATTATAACCCAGAACAATGGATTGATATGCCTAGTATTTGGGGAGAAGATGTTAGATTAATGAAGCTTTCTCATTCAAATGTTGTAGCAGTAGGGATATTCTCATGGACTATGTTAGAGCCACAAGAAGGAGTTTTTAATTTTGAATGGCTAGATGAAGTAATGGATTTAATGCACAAAAATGGAAATTATGTTATTCTTGCTACTCCAAGTGGAGCTAAACCTGCATGGATGGCTAAGAAATATCCAGAGACTTTAAGGGTTACACCTAATAGAGTGAGAAACCTATACGGAGAGCGTCATAACCATTGTTATACATCGCCTATATATAGAGAAAAAATTGCAATAATAGATAGATTATTAGCTGAAAGATATAAAGACCACCCAGCATTAATTATGTGGCATATATCTAACGAATTTGAAGGACAATGTAACTGTCATTTATGTGAAGAGGCATTTAGAGAATACTTAAAAGAAAAATATGACAATAATTTAGATAAGCTAAACCATGCATGGTGGAGTAAATTCTGGAGTCATACATATCAAGATTGGAGTGAAATAGAGGCTCCAGCACCACACGGAGAACCAGCATTACATGGACTAAATCTAGATTGGATGAGATTTGTTACTCATCAAACATTAGATTATTACAAGCACGAGAGAAGCATACTAAAAGAAATATCACCAGATATTCCTGTAACTACAAACTTCCATGATTATATATCACTTGAGAGAGGTATTGACTATTGGAAATTTGCACCTTATTTAGATGTAGTATCATGGGATAACTATCCTTACTGGCATGGAGATAGATCTGACAATCATGAAGGTAGTAGAATTGGATTTGTTCATGACTTAAATAGATCGATATTAAATGGAAAACCATTTATGATGATGGAAAGTTCTCCAAGTTCAACAAACTGGCAATCAGTAGCTAAGCTAAGAAGACCTGGTATGCACATATTATCTTCTATACAAGCAGTAGCACATGGTTCAGATACTGTACAGTATTTCCAATGGAGAAAAAGTAGAGGATCATCAGAAAAATTCCATGGAGCTGTAGTAGACCACTGTGGACATGAAAATACAAGAGTATTTAGAGATGTAACAAGAGTAGGTGAAATATTAACTAATCTAAAGGACGTAATGGGAACATCTGTAGAGCCAGAAGTAGCAGTTATTTATGATTGGGAAAACTTCTGGGCTGTAAATGATGCTCAAGGTCCAAGAATAGAGAAGAAGGATTACTTTGATACAGTTCAAAAGCACTATAGAGCATTCTGGGATATGTCAATTCCTGTAGATGTTATAAATATGGATTGTTCATTCTCTAAATATAAAGTTGTTGTAGCCCCAATGCTTTATATGGTAAGACCTGGTGTTGGTGAAAGACTTGAGGAGTTTGTAAAAGCAGGGGGAACTTTAATAACTACTTACTGGAGTGGAATTGTTGATGAAAATGACTTATGTTTCTTAGGAGGATTCCCTGGTCCACTTAGAAAAGTTACAGGTATATGGGCAGAAGAGTTAGATGCTCTTTATGATGAAGATGTAAATTATGTAACTATAGAAGATAACAATAGTCTATCTATGAGCGGTGAATATGAGGCTAAAATATTCTGTGATTTAATACATTCAGAGGGTGCAGAAGTTCTTGCAACTTATAAAACAGATTTCTATAAAGGAATGCCTGCATTAACTTGCAATAAGTTTGGAGAAGGTGAAGCATACTACATAGCATTTAGAAACAATGATGAATTCTTAGCTGACTTCTACAGAAGTGTAGCACAAAAGATAAAGTTACAAAGAGCTATAGAATTAGATTTACCAACAGGAGTTAATGCTCAAGTTCGTAGAGATGAAAATAACGAATTTGTATTCTTCATGAACTTTACAGATGAAGATAAGGTTATAGATATTAAAGATTTTGATTTAATAAACATGGAAAATGGAGAAAAAATCAACAAAACTTTAGAGCTAGAACCTTACGGTGTGAGAATAGTTAGAAATAAATAGAAGAGAAGGTAGAGCTTGCTACGGTATGGCTCTAGCTAGTATATTGAATTATCAAGGTAGATTACCATTACAAACAGATAAAAATATGAGATATTCTTTCCTAAAATATGAAAAAGCATATAAATTAGATAATAAAGAACATATATATAGAGGTACCGATTAAAAGTATAGGAGTGCTAAGTTATGATATAAAACAAGGACCTATATTAATTGGGTTTAGAGGAAATGGTTCAGGACATGCCATTGTAGGTCAGAAACTATTAAAAAATAATAGATATCTAGATGAATACCGTATAGAAATTTATGATAATAATTATCCAGGAGTATACAAAAATATAGAAGTAGAAGAGTACCAAGATGTTGATGGTAAAATACAGTTATTAATGGATAGTAAAAAATTATGATTGGGATGAAAAGAATATGTTTAACATAATCTCTGTAGATCCAATATATTTTTATCTTAAAAGTAAAAACTATTTTTAGTTTGATAATATAAAATAATTTATGATTTAATTAAATAAATACCCATTTATGGTAAGAAAAATATAAAATTTTGGATCGTGGGTATTATTCCTGCGATTCGTCTCCACCATTGAAATACACGAAAAACACATTGATATAATAGTCAATGTGTTTTTTATTTATAGTATAAAAAATACTAATCCTTATAAAATCCTTATAAACATTCTTTATACTTTTATTAAATCAAAAAGTAGAAGGGATGTTTTTTTATGAAATATATGATACAGACAAAAAATTTAAATAAAAGCTATAAAAAACAAGAAGTAAATAAAGATATATCTTTACTAGTACCAAAGAATTCAATATATGGATTGCTAGGCCCAAATGGAGCTGGAAAATCAACATTACTTAAAATGCTTACAGGAATGATAAATCCTACATCAGGAGAAATAATATACAAAGAAAAAGTATGGTCAAGAAATGACTTATTAGAAATAGGTTCACTTATAGAGCAACCGCCAATATATGAAAACCTAACCGCAAGAGAAAATCTAAAAGTACGTACACTATTATACAACTTACCAGATTCAAGAATTGAAGAAGTTCTAGAAATTGTTAACCTTACAAATACAGGAAACAAAAAAGCAGGCAAGTTTTCAATGGGAATGAAACAAAGACTAGGAATTGCAATAGCTTTATTAAATAATCCAAAACTATTAATCTTAGATGAGCCTACTAATGGATTAGACCCAATAGGCATAGGAGATTTAAGAGAATTAATTAAATCATTCCCCAAAAAAGGAATAACAGTAATCATATCTAGCCACATTTTATCTGAAGTAGATCAAATTGCAGATTATATAGGAATAATTGCAAATGGTCAACTTTGGTATCAAGAAAAGGTTCAAGAGGATATAGATTTAGAAAAGTTATTTTTAGAAGTTGTTAAAAAGGCAGGTACTAAATATGAATAAAATACTACAATCAGAGCACCTAAAACAAAAGCATACTTTTCAAAAAAAATTAATATATTTAGCTCCATTAGTAAGTATAGCAATAGCTTTTGTATTAATGGGAGGATACTATATACAAACAAGTGCTTATAACTGGTGGTATACATTAATATTACCAGGAAGCTTTACTATGATATGCTCATTTATTATATCTAATGATAGGAAAAGAAAATTCAATGGATTATTTAGTGTTATAGTGGATAAACAAAAAATTTGGTATTCTAAAATTATTATCAGTACTATGTATTTAGGGTTAAGTTGTTTAGTGTTTTTCGTAGTAATAACAATTATGGGATTTATATTTGAAACCGCTATTCAAGTTCAAAATAGTTTATTAGCATCTACAATATTATTTATAACGTTCTCGTGGCAAATACCGGTGCTGATGTACTTAGCCATGAAATTTAGCACTGGATTTACTATAATTATTAGCATTTTATGCAATTTTCTTGGTGGCATACTATTAGCGTTAACACCAATCTGGTGGATACCATTTGCGATACCATCAAAACTTATGTGTTATGTAATAAGAGTTATGCCAAATGGTTTATCTGTTGAGGCTGGAGCGTATCCATTTGATATAAAAGTTATATTAATAGGTGTAGTAGTAACTGTTCCGCTTTATATTGTAATGTCGTATCTAACTGCAAAATGGTTTGAAAAACAGGAGGTTTAATTATGCCAAGTTTTATAAATTATATAAAGATAGATTTTTATAAATTCTATCATTCAAAAATAATTAAAGTACATTTTATTATTCCAGTGTTAGCTATGATACCTTTTTTAGTGTACTACTCAGTTTCTCCATGGAATGAATTAGATAAAGTTATTTCCTATATTCAAATTATTTCAATGTCATTCCCTTTAATAATATCTATTATATTGAATATGGTATATGAACAAGAAGAATGTGGAGGGTTTCAATACTTTTTAACTACTCCTAATAAAAAATACCTTCCCCATTTTAGCAAGTTAATATCAATAATTATTTTAGGATTAATATCAACGTTTATAGCAATACTAAGTTTTGGAATTATGTTTTATATTATGGGAAATGAATCTATAAAGATAAGTTTTTATTATAAAGAAACTTTGATAGTATTCTCAAGTAACATACTTTTATATATGATACAATATTTAGTAGTATTTTCTTTTGGCAAAGGTGCATCAATTGGAATTGGAATAATTGGAAGCCTTATTTCAGCACTTATGTTAACTGGCTTAGGAGATGGAATATGGCAAGTGATACCTTGGGCATATTCAATGAGATTATCTTCTTACTTTATAATGTACAAGGAAAATATATTAATTCAAAATAGTGAGATAATACAAGGTATATTTATAATGATAATATTTATAGCTATAACTTTTATTTCACAATTAATATTTAGTAATCATTGGGAAGGGAAAAGAGAAAATTATTAGAGTAAGGAGTATTTATGAATAATATAAATATTTTAGTAGTTGATGATGAGATTGAGATCTGCAATTTAATAAAAAATGCATTGAAAAAGCAGGGATACGCAGTTACTATAAGAAATAATGCAATAGATATTAGTAAAGAAGAACTTAATAAATTTGATTTAATACTATTAGATGTAATGATGCCAACAGTAGATGGATTTACTTTATGTAGAGATATTCGAGATGAAGTTGATTGTCCAATAATTTTCATAACTGCCAAAACTATGGAGGAAGATATATTAGAAGGATTTTCTATAGGTGCAGATGATTATATAAAAAAGCCTTTTAGTATTTTGGAATTAAGGGCAAGAGTAGAGGCTCATCTCAGAAGAGAACATAGAGAAAAACAACAAGTTTTATTAACAAATGAATTAAAATTTAACTTAAAATCAAAAGAAATATATTTCAATGATGAAAAAATACTACTTACAAAAGGTGAATATAAAATTTGTGAGTATTTAGCAAGACACAAGGGACAAGTTTTTACACTAGAACAAATTTTTATAGAAGTTTATGGATTTGACAAAGATAGTGACAGTAGCTGTATTAGAGAACATATAAAAAATATACGTGCTAAGCTTACTAAGTATATAGAAAGCCCCATCACAACAGTTTGGGGGATAGGATATAAATGGATATAAAAAGAGGAAAAAGTCTGTACCTGATATTTTTAGGATACTTGATTAGTTTCTGTATTTTAAGTATAATATGGATTTTTTCATTAGTAGCATTTATTAATATTTCTGTTAATAAGGATATAATAAAACCTGCCAACTATATGGAAAATCAAGTAGAAAAATTAAAACTAGAAGCGAAGCAGGGGTTAGAGTTTGATTCAAGTAAAATACCTTATTCAAGTAAATACATTTTTTTTGATAATAAAAATAAAGTGGTTAAAGCAAATACCGATGAAGAGGAAACAAAGAACATAAACAAATACTTATATGGAGAAAAATTTAGCAGTAAATATGTTTACAATAAAATAATTTTTAAAGATGGAACTTGTATAATAGGATCTGATATTAAAGCACACTTTACATCAAAGATACTGCATGACTTAATACCATACCCAGAAAAACTATTAATAGTTGTATTTTTAACTGGATTTATATTTATAGCACTTATCATAGCAATAAAATTTGGTGAAAAATTAAAAAAAGAATTGCATCCTCTTAAATTATCAACGGAGAAAATAATGAATCAAGACTTAGATTTTGAAGTGAAAAATAGTGACGTAAAAGAATTTAATGAAGTATTAATTTCAATTTCAAATATGAAAATAGCCTTAAAAGAATCGTTAATGATGCAGTGGTATATGGAAAAGGAAAAGAAAAATCAAATATGTGCGCTAGCTCATGATATAAAAACACCAATAACCATAATAAAAGGAAACGCAGAACTTTTAAAGGAAAGTCAACTATGTCAAGAGGATAGAGAGTTTACAGACTACATTATTAATAATGCAGATAAAGTTGAAAAATATATATCAATATTAATTGATATATCAAAATCATCTTTAGAAAAAAATGAAACTAAAGAAGCTATTGACATAGATAAATTTGTAGAAGAATTAAAACGTGAACTTTACGCTTTGTGTTCATTAAAAAGCATAGCACTTTCTAATAAGATGAGTTATAAAACAAAAATAATTATAGGGAATAAAGAACTCTTAATGAGAGCTATTGTAAACATAATGTCAAATGCAGTTGACTATTCACCTACAAAAAGTGAGATTGAGTTTGTAGTAAGTGAGAAGGAAGATATGTTTATATTTACTATAAGGGATTCTGGTAGAGGATTTAATGAGAGTGGACTCAAAAATGCCACAAGTCAATTTTATATGGAAGCAAATGAAAGAAAAGTTGGAGAACATTATGGTATGGGATTGTATATTGTAGAATCTGTAGCTAAAAAGCATGGTGGTTTTGTAATTTTAAAAAATAGAGAAGACGAAGTTGGTGCAGAGGTTTCGTTAATGATTAATACTAAAGTGTGATATATTCAGATAGATTATAAATATACTTAGTATAGCTGGAGTATATTTATTGTAATTCTATATGTATAGTATTTTAAATAAGCTATAAATGAATGTGAAGTTTTATTAGGCATTTATTATAAAGTTGAGTATAAGTTAATTGTGGGTATTATTCTTGTGAATCGCCTCCACCATTGAAATCCACGATAGAATTGTCGTGGATTTTTTATGTATAACTTTAAAAATATAGTATTATAAATAAATAGATGAAATATTATTAAAAAATAAAGTTATAATTTTTATCTACATACTTTACACTATGTATAAGATTAATAGTAAAAAATTCAATAATGAGATTCAATATACTAAGTATCACTATTTTCTTGGATAGTACACACTTTATTTTAAACCTATATTTATAAGATAGGTCTTGATTTGGGTGATAATTTCCCTTTATTTGCTTCATAAGATAATTTTGCTAAATCTTCTTTTAGCATTTGTATTCGTTCAGCTCCTATACTTTCAATCCAACGTTGTTCAATCTCAATTAGTATCTCGTCTTTTAACTTAGTTACTAGCAAACCTTTTTCAGTCAAAACAATAATTTTACCTCTCCTATCAGTGGGATGATTTTTACGCATTACATAACCACTTTTCTCAAGATAATCCACCATTTTACTCACAGCTTGCTTTGTAATTCCTAAGTATTCAGCGATTTCTATACCTGTTGCTCCATCAGGTGTTATAAATTTGAACATAAAACCATGTGAAGGTTTAATATCTCCATATCCTAGCTCACTCATTCTGTCGTTTAGCTCATCAATCAATGAACTAAGGGATAATGACAAAAGTGATGTAAGATTAAATTCACTAAATATTTGATGATTCATATATAAAACCTCCTTAAATAAAGTCAATCAAGTTGACTTTATGTGAATTATATTGTACTATATACAATGAAGTCAATCAAGTTGACTATATTATAAAAATATGAAGACATAGTGCTGATAAAGTTGTATTTGGTTTTCTGTTATGGAAGATTACTTAAACCGTACAGGCAAAATATTTAAATATACGCCAGAAGCTGAAATAGAAATTGCAGTTAAATATTTAGAAAGCATGATGAGATTCTTCGGTGTAAAAGATATAGAGAAAGTAGTGATTGAAGTTCACAATAAAGAAGTTTTAATAAAATGTACAAGGGTATAAGCTACTATATGACGTTTTATTAAATTAAACATTAGTTATATAGATATCTAATTTTAAAATATATCTATATTACATAATAAGATTATAGAATTAAGATATTAGACAATAAATTAAAATATTAGGAGAAAAACATATGGCATTAGCAATGGATAAATATTTACAAGTTAGAAAGGCTCAAGCACAAGGAGCTAGAACTATAGATGAGCTTAAAAAAATATCAGATATAGTTATTGAAAATGAAGAAGAATTTAAGGAAGTAGAAGTTCTTATAAAAAATGCATGTAGATGTAAAAATGTATCAATAGAAACAGTTGAAGAAGCAGTAAAAAATGGAGCCGATACTTTTGAAAAAGTTAAAGAAGTTACTGAAGCTGGTGCAGGTTGTGGAAGATGTGCAACTATTATATCAAATATATTAGGAGTAGAAATATTTACATTAGATAGAAATAAATACGTACAAATTAGAAAGGCTCAAGCACAGGGAGCTAGAACTATAGATGAGCTAAAAAAAATACCAGATATAGTTATTGAAAGTGAAGAAGAGCTTAAGGCAGTAGAAGATCTTCTAAAAAATGCATGTGGATGTAAAAATGTATCAATAGAGACAGTTGTAGAAGCAGTAAAAAATGGAGCCGATACTTTTGAAAAAGTTAGAGAAGTTACTACAGCAGGTGCAGGATGTGGAAGATGCAAAGGTATTATATCAAATATAATAGAAAATAAAAGATAATTAGTTTATAATTTTATTATAGATTTAACTAAAGGGGATGTCGCATGAACAATTAAAATTTGTTCTGTGATATCTCCTTTTTACTTATCTTATAACTAAATATCTAATCATTTTATATGGGTTTTACATTTTGGTTTAAAAGTATGCATAACAAATAAATGTATAAAAAATACCATTTTTTAGACGCTATTTAAATTGTCTTTTCTTTTTTCATGAAATAACTTAGATACTTGTAAATTTTTAGTTCTACCTTCAATTTAGCTGATGATTCTATTTTTGTACCATCAATAAACAATGTATCTTTTGAAATTTCATTATTATCTCCAAGAAAGTTTGTAAATTGCGCTACCAAATCTTCACTTATTGGTGCAAAATGAATACTACGAAACCTTGCAATTGTTGAATGATCTGGAGCGAAGGATCCGCCTAGAAGGTAAATTAAGTTTTTATAGTATGCAAGAAAAATAAAAACGTTATACGAAAAACTTGCATAATATTATTGACAAGGATTTTTTAGGTGTGCTATATTTATATCAATAATAACTTGCGCTACATACAAGGATATGTGGAAAGTGGATGGAGGTAATGAAAAAGGAGAAGCTTAAAGGTAAGCTAAGAGAAAGTTATCATATCTATAAGTATGCCAACTTTAACCAACAATATAAACGGCAATAGTAGGTTTTATCTAGACGGAATTTATAAATTAGCAATTATGCTTAATTTATATGTTGATGAAAAGACTGATATTTTTTTATTAAAACTTGCATGACATGCTTAAATAATGTAAAAACTCATCTTAAGGTTGATAGGAAGTATTATATTGAGGTTGCAAATAAAAGAATAAGAGATTTTATAGGGGGAAATTAATATGTTTAAAGGATATATACCAACTAAAGGAAAGAAGCCAATTGAAGCATATAAAAATAGGACTGAGTTTTATAGTATAAATCATGTTGAAAATCTAAATAGCTATGGAGCAGTACTCAAAAATAATATTATTCAAATAGATATTGATGACAAAGAACAGTCAGATATTGTTTTCAAAATAGTAAAGGAGCAAAATATCAAATGCAATGTACTTGAAACCTCAAGGGGCAAGCATTTTTACTTTTTAAACAGAAATATAGACAGGAGAAAGCAGGGTTACTGGGTAGCTATAGGAGTAAAAGTAGATGTTGGACTAGGTTCTCAAAATGCAGTAATACCTATGAAAATAGATGGTAGGATGCGTAATTGGCTACAAAAATTTGATGAAATTGACTACTTACCTTCTTGGTTAGTACCACTAGACAAAACTTGTGTTGATTTTCTCAATATGGAAGAAGGAGATGGGAGAAATCAAACTTTGTATAACTATATCTTAAGACTTCAGTCAGCAGGTTTATCTAAAGAGGAGATAAAGGAAACTATAAATATAATAAACAAATACATCTTAAAAGAACCGCTAAGTGACAATGAAATAGATACAATTTTAAGGGATGAGGAATTTTTAAAAGAATCTTTTTATATAGATAAAAAGCTTCAATACAAAAAATTAACAAAATACTTAATAGAAAATGAAAACATAGTAAAAATCAATGATCAACTTAATATTTACAAAGATGGTTATTACTCAGGTGATTTGTTAGATATAGAAAAAGTAATGCTAAAGTACATCAAAAACTCAACAAAAACACCAAGAGGTGAAGTATTAAAGTACTTAGAACTAATTTGTGAGGATAAAGATTTATCTGATACTAAGTATATAGTATTAAAAAACGGTGTATTTGATTTAGAAAGCAAAGAGCTACTTGAGTACTCTCCTAAATACATTATAAAAAATAAAATCATGCACGATTATAATCCATCTGCTTATCATGAATTACTTGATAAGACAATAGACAAAATATGCTGTAATGACAAGGATTTACGCTTAGTAGTAGAAGAGATGATAGGATATACCCTACTTAGGCGTAATGAGATAGGGAAGAGCTTCATACTTACAGGCAACGGCTCAAATGGTAAATCAACATTACTACATCTTATAAATGAATTGCTTGGGGAGGAAAATATTAGTGCAGTGTCACTTAAAGAATTATCAGATAGGTTTAAGACTTTCCAATTAGATGGGAGATTGGCAAATATAGGGGACGATATAAGTAGTGAATATATTCAAGATGACAGTACTTTTAAAAAATTGGTAACTGGGGATAAAGTCAATGTTGAGAAAAAAGGAATGGATCCATATGATTTTAAAAATTATTCTAAGCTGATATTTAGTGCTAATGAGTTGCCACGTATTAATGACTTGAGTGCTGGTCTTAAGAGGCGTCTGGTGTTTGTTCCTTTCAATGCTGTATTTAGTAAAAGAGATGATGACTACGAGCCTTTTATAAAGGACAAGCTTACAAGTAAAGATGCCATGGAGTATTTGCTGAAAATTTCAATTGATGGGCTTTATAGGATACTTACTAACAAGAGTATTACTAATTGTAAGGCTTGTAATGAAATTTGGTGTGAGTATGAGGAGATTAATAATCCAGTGACGTTATTTACAAAGGATGTAAAGATAGAAAATGAATCAGTAAATGATATTTATAGAAGGTACCAACTGTGGTGTGTGGAGTCAGGTCTTAAGCCACTATCTAAGATTATCTTTGGTAAAGAAGTGCGAAAACAAGGTTTTAGTAGTAATAAAATAGTAAGAATAAATGGTAAAGTAACTAAAATTTATACTGTAAATTAAGTGTTTTCAATAGTTTTTTTGGGGGGGAACTAGATGTAACTAAAGTTTTAAAATTTTTTTACATCTTTAAACCCAGTAATAGCAAATATTGTGGATGTCTTGTAACTGAAAAACTAAAAGAAATTTCCTTATAGGGTAAAATAAAAAAAAATAAAAAAAATAATTCGATTAATATAAAGAAATTATATATTATAGTTATAGTTTTTAGGGAGATTTAGGGTGGTTGAAATATTGAAATTACATGGTTTTTTAGTGTAATCAAAACTATTTGAAAATGGTTGTATTTCTGATTACATTTGCTTGGATTTATCAACTATACATATGCTATTTGATACTTGACACAACAAAATTTAACTGATATTCTTTAAACATACCGAACGAAAGTATGTAAAGGAGAATGAAAATGGCAAGAAACAAAAATCCTGAGATTACTATAAACCGTATTCTAGATGCAGCAATGGATTTATTTTTACAAAAAGGATATGATAACACTACTATTCAAGATATAGTAGATTATTTGGGAGACTTAAGTAAGGGAGCTATTTATCATCACTTTAAGTCTAAAGAAGAAATAATAGAAGCTGTTATACCTAGACTTTATGATTCATCAGATAGTCAGCTTTTAGAAATAAAAACATCTACTTCTTATACAGGACTAGAAAAGCTTAAGAAGATATTACTTATTTCTTTAAAAAATCCTGGTCAAGAAAAACTAGCTACTGCAGCACCTAATTTAATGAAAAATCCTAGGTTTTTAACTCAACAGCTTTACAATACAGTGGAAAGTATTGTACCTAACCTTGTAGAGCCTATTATCAGAGATGGTGTAAAAGATGGATCAATAGTAACTGATAACCCTAAAGAGGTTGCAGAGACATTTATGATCTTAATGAACATATGGATAAACCCAGCTATTTTTTATTCTACAGAAGAAGAATATAAGAATAAGTTTATGTTCTTTAGAAAATTGGTGGCAGATTTAGGAATTCCTATATTAGATGATAGTATGCTTGAAGTATTAGAAGGATATAGAGCTATTATAGAAAAAGAAAGAAAGTAAAAATATAGTATCATTTATGTGAGTTATGCATAAGTATAGAATATATTAAAAAATACTGCCCATAGTGGCAGTTTAATTTTGAATTTATACATACCGAACGAATGTATATAAATTAAAAAATATAATATTAATAAATGGAGGGTGTTCAATTGAAGAATACAACAAAACTTTTTAACAAAGATTTTACCTTAATGGTAATTGGTCAAATAATTTCATTATTTGGAAATTCAATCTTAAGATTTGCATTACCACTGTATCTTTTAGATACTACAAACTCTGCAGCTTTATTTGGCGCTGTATCTGCATGTTCTCTAATTCCTATGATAACAGTAACTCCTTTTGGAGGGATTATTGCAGATAGAGCTAATAAAAGAAATATTATGGTATTTCTAGATTTTTTAACTGCTTTACTAATAACTGTTTTTGCATTTTCTATAGGAAAATTTAACTTAATATTTATGCTAATAGTTACATCGATGGCTTTATATGGAATACAAGGTGCTTATCAACCTTCAGTTCAAGCCAGCATACCACTTTTAGTAGATAGAGATAATTTATTACCAGGAAATGCAGTTATAAATCAAGTTAGTTCACTTGCAGGTTTACTAGGACCTATAATTGGTGGGATATTATATGGATTTTATGGGTTAACACCTATATTAATAGCAAGTATAATCTGTTTCTTTGTATCTGCTGTTATGGAAATATTTATCAAAATACCTTATACAAAACAAGAAACTACATCTAGTGCATTTGCGATTGTTAAAGAAGATTTTGCAACTAGTATAAATTTTATATTTAAAGAAAAGCCAGTACTTTTCAAAACTATTACTTTAATATCTTGTTTTAATTTATTCTTAAGCTCATTGATAATGATTGGTATTCCGGTTATTATTACTCAAATATTAAATATGTCTAGTCAAGCATATGGAGTTACTCAAGGTATGTTAGCTTTTGGTGGACTGTGTGGTGGAATTATGACTGGTATTTTAGTAAAGAAGATTAAGATTTACCACAGTCATATAATCTTATCACTTGCTATATTATGTTTAATCCCTATGGGTCTTGTACTTATGTTTAATGTATCTAATATGATTTCTTATATTGTTGTGACAGCATGTTGCTTCTTAATAATGGCGCTATCTACTTTATTTAGTATTCAGATATTGACTTTTATTCAAAGTGAAACACCTGGTCATCTTACAGGAAAAGTTATTTCATTCTGTTTAGCTATGACAATGTGTTCGCCACCTATTGGTCAAATTATATACGGATATTTATTTGAAGTTCTTAAAAATGATGCTCACATAATAGTATTTATAGCTGCTTTAGCTTCTGGTGTAATAGCACTTATGTCTAAAAAAGTTTTTAGTAGTATGAGAAATAATGAGGTTTATATAGAGGTTTGTAATGATAGAGAATAAACTTATATATACAATTATAAATTTTATAATGAGGATGCTAAACATAATGATAATAATGCCTTTAGTATTATCCGTTGGGCTTGTAATTTTAGCGTTATGCTTAGTAAATATAACTTTATGCATCGCTTTTTTATTAGGAGCTTTAAAAATATTTATTCCTATTTTACCAATAAATTTTGCATTACCAGTAAATGTTGGAGCAAATAATATTATAGTGAAGCTTCTAATTGTATGTATAATAGCTATATTAGGTTATTATCTATATCAATTTTTACACTGGTGTGTTCCAGGATACCTAGGTTTTTTAGGGGATTATATGAAAAAAAGCTTTATGTTTTTTTAGGGAAGTTTAAGTAGTATACAAAGATATTTTATTATTTTAAGAAATTTAAAAGATAGAAGTAAGGGGGGAGGTAAAATGTTTTATAATGCAGTAAATGGAAATGTTAAAATAGGTAACACCGATATGGATTATATATGCTTTGGAAAAGGTCAAAAAAACTTAATTATGATTCCTGGCTTAGGTGATGGATTAAAAACAGTTAAAGGAACTGCAATACCTTTTGCAGTTATGTATAGAGAATTTGCCAAAGATTATAAGGTATATGTTTTTAGTAGAAAAAACAAAATGGAAAACGGATATTCTACTAAAGATATGGCAACTGATTTAGCAGAAGTAATGAAAAAAATAGGAATTCATAAGTCCTCGATAATGGGAATTTCACAAGGGGGAATGATTGCTCAACACTTAGCTATTAATTATCCAGAGTTAGTTGATAAGCTTGTTTTAGCTGTAACTGTATCTATAGCGAATGAAACAGTAAATAACGTTGTTGGTAATTGGATAGATAGAGCTATAGCTGAAGACTACAAGGGTATTATGATTGATACAGCTGAAAAGTCATATAGTGAAAAGGCTATTAAAAAATATAGACTATTATATCCAATAATTACAAGAGTGGGTAAACCAAAGAATTTCAATAGATTTATTATACAGGCTAACGCTTGTATTAACCATAATGTATATGATGAACTGGATAAGATAAACTCTAAGACCTTAGTTATAGGTGGGGACAATGATAAAGTAGTTGGGAAAAACTCATCAGAGGAAATTGCTGAAAGAATACCTAATAGTAAGTTAGTAATACTTAATGGACTTGGGCATATGGCATATGAAGAAGCAAAAGATTTTAATACTCAGGTTTTGAATTTTCTTAACTCATAATAAGTTTAATATTGATATTCAAATATCTAAAAGAGAGTTTGGCAGACTATGAAAGTAAAATAGATGGATACTGTATTTAGCTATAGTGAAAGGTGATAAATTAGGATTTAATTAAATCTTAACTTATCACCTTTTTTATACCAAATAAAATTATTTTATATATAAATAGTACTAATATCAATATAAGCACTAGTAAATAAATATTTCAAATAAACTTTCTAAAATAATATTATTGACTTAAAACGTATATATTGTATATAATTAATATATACAATATATACGTTTTAAGATGAGAGGTGATTAGGTTTGAATATAATAATAAGTAATGCAAGCAAACAGCCTATATATGAACAGATTTCTTCTCAAATAAAGAATATGATTTTGACAGGTATTCTTAATGAAGGTGATTCTTTGCCATCAATGAGATTATTAGCAAAAGAGTTGCGAGTTAGTTTAATCACTACAAAACGAGCTTATGAAGAATTAGAAAAAGAAGGATTTATTGTATCTATAACAGGTAAAGGAAGCTTCGTTGCTACTAAAAACATGGACTTTATAAAAGAAGAACATTTAAGAAATATTGAAGATTATATGCAAAAAATTTGTGAATCAGCGAATATATGCAATATTAATCTTGAAGAATTGACAGAAATGCTAAAACTAATTTATGAAGAGGGGTAGAATATGAAAAATATATTAGAGATTTCAAATGTTTCTAAATCATATGATGGATTTAAGCTTGATAATTTAAACTTAAATCTACCATACGGATGTATTATGGGGGTTATTGGAGAGAATGGTGCTGGGAAAAGTACTACAATTAAATTAATTTTAGATCTTATACACAAAGATTCTGGTAGTATTAAAATATTTGGAAAAGATTATAAATCAATTACTAAAATAGAAAAAGAAGAAATAGGAGTTGTTTTAGATGGAAGTCATCTTCCTGAAAAATTGAACTTAAAAGAAATAAAAAGTGTCATGAAAAATATATATAGAACTTGGGATGATGAAATATTTGACACTTACATCAATAAGTTTTCACTACCAGGTAAAAAGATTATCCAAGAATATTCTAAGGGTATGAAAATGAAACTTTCTATTGCAATAGCACTTTCTCATAACCCAACGTTGTTAATTTTAGATGAAGCTACTGGAGGATTAGATCCGGTTGTCAGAGATGAAATTTTAGATGTATTTTGGGATTTTGTTCAAGATGAGAATCATTCTGTATTAATTTCTTCACATATTTTAAGCGACCTTGAAAAAATATGTGACTATATTTCATTCATACACAAAGGTAAATTGATTTTTTGTGAAAGTAAAGAAATACTAAGTGAAAAATATGGATTATTAAAATGTAGCGAAGAAGATTTAAAGTACTTAGATAAACAAGATATTATAAGCTATCGAAGAAACCAATTTAGTGTTGAAGCTTTAGTGATTAAAGATAAAATTCCAAAGGAACTTATTATAGATAATGCTACTGTTGAAGATATAATGCTTTATCATGTAAGGGAGGGTGTATAATGAAAGGTTTAATACTAAAGGATTTTATTAATATAAAGAAAGAGTCAAAATCATTTTTATTGGTTTTTGCAATGTATTTTGTTTTAATAGGTACCCAAAATTTAGATTTTCTAATAGGGGTAATATGTTTATTATGTACTATGCTACCTACAATTACTTTTACTTCTGATGAGAAAGTAGAATGGGATAGCTATGCAATTTCAATGCCTATAAGCCGTAATGACATAGTAATAAGTAAATATGCACTAGGCATAATATGTTCTTTTATAGGATATATAATAAGTATAATTTTAAGTTTTATTGTTAGTGGTATATCTGTAAGTTCAATAACTATACCAACAGTAATATTTGCTTTTTCAGCTATATTTTTATCTGTAGTTATTCCAATTTCATTAATTATAGGACCAGAAAAAGGTAGGTTACTTTTAATGATATTAATAATTACACCTTCAGTTTTAGCTGGAATATTGGCTAATACAGGGATTGTAGATGTAAATAAAATAGAAGGCTTGGTTAACTTTGTAATTAAATTTGGACCTATTTTAGGGATACTTATTGCAATTGTATCTTTTAGTATATCTCTTTGTATTTGCCTAAAAATTTATAAAAATAAAGAGTTTTAAAAAGCGTTTAATACTAAATTATAATATATTATGAATTGATTAGAGTAATAGAATCGAAGCTATTACTCTTTTTTTATTAGAAAAATGATTATAATGAAAAATTAAAATATTTTAAAAGTTTTAGTGAAAAACATTTTAAATCATGTTAACTTTGAATTGTAGCAAAATAAATATTAAAGGAGAACAAAATGAGAGTTGAAAAATTAGAAAAATGTAGAGTTGCATATATGAGAAGAGTAGGTGCTTATGGAGTAGAGAATTTTCAATTAATGAGAAATTTAAAAAAATGGGCATCAGACAATAATTTATTTACTGAAGACGCTGTAATTTATGGTATAGCTCAGGATAACCCAGAAATTACACCTTTAGAAAGTTGTAGGTATGATGTTTGTATAGTAATACCAAATGAATATGAAGTTAATAATTTAGTTGAAGAAATGGAACTAGAAGGTGGAGAGTATGCTGTTTACAAAATTAATCATACAACAGAAGATGTAAAAAAAGCATGGGGCGAGATATTTAATGATCTACAACAAAAAGGATACATTATTGATAATAAGCCAACAATTGAGAGATATTCAAAAGAGATGATTGATAATGAATTCTGTGAAATCTGTGTTCCTATAAAGAAATATAGTGCTTAATAATACCTTACTTTAGGTAAGTTTTTCTGTATCTTATCCAAATCTTATTTTATTATCTATAATAATTGGTATACTTGAGTAAAAGGGGTGAGAATTATGGCAATTGTATATATATACTTAATGGTAGGGTTACTGGGGGTAGTCTTAGGATTTGTTATTATGAAATATAAATTAGGGTACTTAGTAAGCTTTATAAATATTAAGAAATATGATAACGACAAAGTCGCTAATATTGCTGGTAGTCATATAATGGTATACGGTTTTGTAGTAATTTTCTTAGCAGGTATTAGCTATGTTACTATGGGAAGTAATGTTGAAAATATCATTGTAGCTACAATGATTATTACTGGAGTTGCTATAGAAATAGCTATATATTCTAGAATAAATAAGTACGCAAAATTAGAAAAAATATAAATACTCTTAACTAGATTATAAAAAGGGGGAGGATGTTATGTTATCAGGGATTATATACTTGGTTATTTCAGTTGCTTGCTTAGTTTATTCGTTGTTTGCATTTCAAGAAAAAGGACCACTGCTGATGACTACGTATTTCGTAGCAAGTCCTAAAGAGCGTGAAAAAATGAAAAATAGAAAAGAATATAGATTTGTTGCGACCGTATTTATAACAATAGCAGTAGCAACAGGAATAGCAGGGCTTGGGGAAATATTTAATATTGCATGGGCTTATAAGGTTACAATGGCTATTTTATTGGTACTTGTAGTATATGTAATTGTAGTATCAATAAAAGATTCTATTAAAAAATGATGAAAATGAGATGATTTAAATTTATGAAAAGATATTAATATAATCAAATATTGATATCTTTTTTTACTTATATAGATTTTTACAATTGTTTTTATTGACTATCCTGTAGCAGGATACTTTATTATAGACAAAGGAATAAATCTATTAAGGAGGTCATTATGAGTAAATCACTAGAAAGTAAAATAAATTTAATATCTTTAATTAAGTATACTTTACCAACTGTTATTATGATGGTATTTTTCTCGTTGAGTACAATTATAGATGGGGTATTTGTATCTAGATATGTTGGGTCAAACGCATTATCTGCAACTAATATTGTTTACCCTGTAATAAATATTCTAATAGGTATAAGTATAATGTTTGCAACTGGAGGAAATGCTATTGTAGCCAAATATATGGGAGAAGGTAAAGATCAAGAAGCTAAAGAGACTTTTACTCTTATTACATTAAGTGCAATAGTAACTGGATTAATAGTGGCTGTATTATCCATTATATTTATAAAGGATATAATATACGCTTTAGGGGCAACAGATAGTCTATATAAAAATTCTTTTGATTATCTGATTGTATTTTTAGTTTTTGCACCAGTTATGATAGCAAAACTATTTTTTGATTATTTTTTAGTTACAGCAGGAGTACCAAAATTAGGTCTAATAAGTTCAGTATCTGGCGGTATAATAAATATTATTTTAGACTATATATTCATAGTAGAATTTAAAATGGGAGCATTAGGAGCAGCGCTTGCTACTTGTATAAGTTATGCACTTCCTGCCGTCGTTGGAATTGTTTATTTTTCAAGAAAAAGTAATGTCTTATGTTTTGTAAAGCCTAAATTTAACATGAAATTGATTTTAGATAGCTGTATGAATGGATCTTCAGAGATGGTAACTCAAATGTCAGGTGCAGTTACTACATTTTTATATAATGCGGCTATGTTAAAGTTTTTAGGTGAAGATGGAGTAGCATCTATAACAATAATACTTTATGTACAGTTTTTATTAAACTCAGCTTATATAGGATTTACTTCAGGTGTATCACCTCGTATAAGCTATAATTATGGTAGTAAAGATGAGGAGCAGATAAGAAAATTAGTAAAATACAGTTTCACAATTATATCTGCATTTGCAATTTTTATTTTTGTATCATCTAGATATTTTTCAGATATTATAATAAGTATGTTTTCTCCAAAAGGAACTAGCTTATATGATATAACTTTAAATGGATTTATGATATTTTCATTTAATTTCTTAGTTGTTGGTATGAATATTTTTACATCTGGAATGTTTACAGCATTTTCAAATGGTAAGATTTCTGCAACTCTTTCTATTCTTAGAACATTTATATTATTTACTATAGGTATTATAATATTACCACAATACTTAGGTGTAGAGGGTGTATGGCTAGTTGTTCCATTTGCTGAATTTACCACTTTGATAGTTTCTATGATATTTATAAATAAATATAAACATACTTATATGTATGGTAAAAAGGATACTGATTTAAATTTGGCATAATTAATTTAGACTATGTTAGGCAATTGTGATATTAATTATAATTAAATAAGATCTTATTTAGGGAGAATTGGAAATGGTACTAATTACGGGAATGATTATGTATTTTGTGGGGCTAATCTGTAAATATCTACATGATGATTACAAGCAATACCCTAATATACATGTGGGCTATAAAACTCGTCTTGGGATGAAAGATAAGGAAACTTGGGAAGAAGCCAATACTTATTTTTATAAGGCTTGTATAATATCTTTAATATTTGCTATTATTTTTATCGGATTAACTAAATTAATGAATTTGAAACTTTCAAGTGTAGTTTATTTCACAACACAAATATTAATTTTTTTGGGACCGATAGTTTCAACTGAAATTCATTTATATAAGTTTAATAAATATAGAGATGTAAATAATTAGTTATTTAAAAACAGCTAGGCTTTTGATAATTCAACAGTTCTAGCTGTTTTTATTTATAAGTATATTTATTCTTGAATAACTGGATAAATTTAATAGTGATATTACATAATAATTATATTAATTATAAAAACTAATTGACAGTTGAATAGATGTTCAACTATAATATACTTAACAGTTGAATAATTACTCAACTAAAGAGGAGGAAAATATGGAGCAAAATAATATATGTGATTGCGTTGCAATAGATAATGATAAGGTAGAAAAGGTTAAAGCAAATACATTACCAAATGAGGATATAACAAAATTATCGAACCTGTTTAAGGTGCTAGGGGATAATACTCGTATGAGAATAATTACTGCACTAGCGCAAGAAGAGTTATGTGTTTGTGACTTAGCAGTAGTTCTTAATATGACTAAGTCAGCTGTAAGTCATCAATTAAAAAAATTAAAGGATGAAAGACAAGTTAAAAGTAGAAAAGAAGGAAAAAATGTTTACTATTCATTAGATGATAAGCACATTGTAGACATTGTAAGTAGAGCGTTAGAACATATAAAACATAAATAAGGAGATGATAGTATGAAACATAGTCATAATCATTCACATAATCATTCTGAAGGTGTAAGTAATGTAACAATGGCATTTTTACTAAACTTCGGATTTTCAATATTAGAATTATTTGGTGGTATTATTACAGGTAGTACAGCGATACTATCTGATGCAGTACATGATTTTGGAGACAGTTTAGCGTTAGCACTATCTTTTATATTTGAAAAGGTAGGCAAAAAAGAATCAAATGAAAAATATACTTATGGATATAAGAGACTTTCACTTATTGGAGCGTTTATTAATATTACAGTGCTTTCAGTAGGTACAATATTTGTATTTAATCAAGCTTTACAAGCATTAAGAAATCCAACGGCTGTAAAAGCAGAGGGAATGTTATTTTTAGCTGTTATAGGTATCGTTATAAATGGAGCATCAGTATTTAGGATGAAGGGTTCTAAAAAAATACTAGATAAAACAGTAATGATGCATTTAATGGAAGATTTACTAGGATGGGTAGCTGTATTAGTTGTAAGTGTAGTAATATACTTTACAAATTGGTATATACTAGACCCTATTCTTTCACTTGGAATATGTTTTGTTATAGGGAGAAATATATACTTTAATCTAAAAACTGCTCTTATGATTATAATGCAAAGGGTACCTGACGAAGATCTTTATGAAGAAATAAAAGAGCATTTAATAGAAATGGACGAAATAGAAAATATTGAAAAAATAAACATGTGGACTATGGATGGTGAAATGCATGTAGTAACAGCATCTATAAAAGCATTAGAAAATACTAATAAAGTCGATGTATTAAATAAAATTAAAAAAATGCTTAATAATGAAGGAATAAAAGAATCAACTATTGAAGTACTATAATTTTATTAAAAGCACTTGTATCCATTGGGTATAAGTGCTTTTAATAGTTACAATGATTAAATTCAATTGTATAATTAGTATTAATTTACCAAAATTATAATTTATTGCTATATGAAACTATCATTATATTATATCTTTGATATATAATGTTGATAGGGAAAAAGGTAATAAATTGGGAGGATGTAAATGCTAAAAATAGTTGTATGTGAAGATGAAAAAGAACAAAGAGAATTAATAAAAGAGTACTTAAAAAAAATACTAGATGAAACTAGTTTATTATATGAAATACTTACATTTAACTCAGGGGAAGAGCTTCTTAATAATTATTCTAATGATATAGACATATTATTACTAGATATCTTAATGGACAAGTTAAGTGGGATGGATACTGCAAGAAAAATCAGAGAAATAGATGATAAAAATGTAGAAATAATATTTACAACATCATTAGTTGATTATATTCAAGAAGGATATGAAGTAAGAGCTTATAGATATTTATTAAAACCTTTAAGGTATGAAGATTTAAAAAAACATATGATAAGTTGTATAAATGAGATACGTGAGAAAAATAAATACATACTTGTAGATGGAAAAAGTGAGAGCTTGAGGATAAAAGTAAGTGATATAACTTACATAGAAATACAAAAAAGAGATATGACTATACACACAATAAAAGGTGATTATAAACTTAAAAGCACTATGGATAAAGTAGAAAAAGATTTAGATAATCATAATTTTTATAGATGCCATAAAAGTTTTTTAGTAAATATGGAATATGTAGACAATATAAAACAGTATGTGGCAATACTTGAAAATAAAGATGAAGTATCTATAAGTAGACATAGATTTAAGGATTTTAAGGTTGAATTTCTTCGTTCAATGGGAGATAAATTATGTTAAACATTGATTTTTACATTATTAGAGAAATAGTAAGTAGCATAGTATTTATAGTAGCATTTTTTGTAATGATGAAAAAAATAGGCTATGTCTACAAAGTAAAAGATAATATGTTGAGAAGTGGACAAAGTAGGTGGATACATTATCGAATCAAATTTTTTAATATTTATAATATAGTAAATGTATTTTTAATATTTTTATTAATAATAATCAGAACTAGAGTTTATTTTTCGGGAGTAGTTCTAATAATTTCAATAATTTTATTATTTTTAATTTGTAAAGTTTCATATTCTCTTGATTTAAAGAAAGCTTTGGTTTATTCTGTACTTTATATATTTATATACAGAGGAATAGAGCTTACACTTGGGTATATTATATTGTATATATATATTATTACTAAGAATAAATTAAATCTTAATTGGGGTATATATTTTGATATTTTACGGACGCTAATAATTAGCTTGTGTATTATTTTAACTGCATATTATTCTGATAAATTGAAAAATCTATCTCTTAATAAGAAGTATTATTTGTATATTGGATTTACAATAGTTATGAATACGTTAGTAATATTTTTCTTAAATAAAGCATCAAGCAGTTTATATAACCTTTATAATATAATAAGTGATAAAAAGATAAAACTTAGTCAATCATTTGAAATTATACCATTTGTAAATTTTGCAGAACAAGTACTGCCTTATATAATAATTGCAAGTAATATAGTTTTTATATTTGCACTTATAAAACTTTTAAAATCTACTCAAGAAAAAGCAAAGCTTGAGGTTATTAATAAGAAGCTTGATATGCAGTATAATTATTATTTAAATATAAAAGAGTCTCAAGAAAAAGTCAAAAGGCTTTATCACGATATAAATAATCATATGACAAATATTAAAGTGATTCAAAATAAAAATGATGAAGTAGATAAATACGTAGCTAGTATCAATGATGAATTGAAAGATTTTGAAAGTACATACAATACAGGAAATGTTATATTGGATATCATTTTAAGTGAAAAAAATAAGCTGTGTAAGTTAAAAAATATAGAGTTTTTATGCAATATAGATTTTTCAAAATGTGATTTTGTAGAGATGATAGATGTATCAAGTGTATTTACAAATTTACTTGATAATGCAATAGAGGCATGTGAAAAAATAGAGAATAAAGAGCATAAAAGGTATATAAGTATAAGAGGGACAATTGTAAAATCCTATTATATTATAAAATGCGAAAACAGTAAAACTAATAAAGTTATATCAAAAAACAATAAGATACTAACTAGCAAAAAGGACAAGTATATTCATGGAATTGGTATTGACAGTATAAAATCATCAATTAAAAAGTATGATGGAGAGATAGATATTCAAGTTGAAGAAAATAAATTTGTAGCTACTATATACATACCACTTAAATAAAATTAACTTTGTTCAAAACATGACAGTTGTATCGGTTAAAATACCAGTTGTGTTATAAATATTGAGTGAAAAATTAAAGGGTGTTATCTTTTTAAATATAAAAGGTAGCACCCTTTAATTATACAAGAAACAACTGGGAGGTAGGTATGAAAAGTAGTTTTAAGTTAGCAGTATCATATTTAATAAGTCAAAGGGGTAAAAGTTTAGCACTCATAACAAGTATATCTCTAGCAGTAATGCTGATATTTACATTAAATGTTATACCAGAAACTCAAAGTAAGGTAAACATTGATGAAGCTTATAAAAACTTTAGCGATTATCATGTTGAATATAGTAATTTAAGTGATGATGTAATTAATAAGCTAAAAGGTGATAAAGAAGTAACAGAGATACATGATGTAATCAATCTAGGAAATATTGTAGATAAAAATGGAGTATCTATAGATTTAAATTCTTATAATAAAGAGTTTATAGATGCTTATGGATACAAGATTATAAAAGGAACTTATCCTAAAAATGAAAATGAAATAGTTTTAGAAGAAAAAGCATTGAAAGAAATGAATTTAGACAGTAAGTTAAATGAAGAGATTGACTTTAATGTTATTAAAAAATATATAGACGATAAAGATGAAAATCAAATCTATAGTAAAGCTAAGAAATTTAAGCTAGTAGGTATAGTTCAAAAGCCCAGTGGATATTATGAGGGAAATGAATATTACAAAGTAAAAGGATTTACACATTTTTCAAATAATCAAGATATAATCCCAAGTGAATTTCTATCACATAGTGGAGTAATAAAGCTTAATACAAAGACTCCAAGCTGGTCTAAGCTTAATAAGCTTACAGGAAAATATGGATTAAATAATATGGATTTTATGTTAAATATACAACTTAGTAATGCTATAGAGGATTATGACATGACTAAAAATACTAAATTTAGCAGAAATAATAAATTAATTCCAATGATATCGGCAGGTCTGGTTATATACAATATATTTAATATTATATTGATTGATATGACAAATCAAATAGGAGTACTTAGAGCTATTGGTATGAAAAAGAAAAATATAAGGCTTATGATTTCGATTCAGAGCTTAATTGTTCTTATAATGGGGCTTATAACAGGTTTTGGAGTTGGATATGTCTTATCTTTATTAGGAATAAATAGTGTATATGATAATTATCAAAGCATTTACATAAGTAAAGAAAGTATAATGGAGCCCTTGATATTAGCTGTGATTGTAGTCTTAGTATCTAGTATTTTTTGTATTTTTAAAGCATCAAAAATATCGCCTATGGAGGCTATTAGAAGTACTAATAATAATTTAAAAAATCAAAAGGAAAGATTTTACCATAAATTAATTAGAAAAGTATTTGGGTTAACTGGGGAGATGGCTTACAAGAATGTATGGAGGAATAAGAGTAGAACTATTTTATCAATACTTTCAATAAGCCTTGCAGGAACACTTTTTATAAGTAAGATGGTAGCGTATAACGAAGATAAAGATAGTTCATCAAGTAATAGTTTGGCAGTTATGTCAATGGGAGATACTGATGTCATTTTAAGGCACAATAAGAGTAATACCAATGAGTTTTATGCTAATTACGATCAAAATATTATTGATGATATATCAATGATTAATAATATTAAAGAAGTTACGCCCAGTATGGATATTAGCGGGTATTTAAAAACTGACATAAATCGTATTACAGATGATATTAAGCCTCTAGTACTTGGTAAAGGAAATGAAAGCAATCTAGAAATGGATATTAGTGTAAAAGGATATAACAAAGATTTTATACAGAGTCTTGATAAGTACATAGAAGATGGAAGTAATATTTATGATAAAGAAGGTAAAAGTAATGATTTAAGTGGTGAAAACTATCCAAATGTATTAATTTCAAACTATTTTTACTCTCGACAAAAAAGTTCAAATGATGCTAAAGCTTTGAAGGAAGTAAAGGTAGGAGACATAATAGAAATTAAGGCCCCTGTAAATAACAATGGTAATTTAGAATACAAAAATGTATCGGTTAGAGTTAGTGGTTTACTAAATAAAGATTATATTGTAACACAAGATGGAGGAATGGATTCTTTATTTCAAGTTATATTAAATGAAAATGACTTTAGAAATATGACTAATATAAAAAACTACAACAAAATATCAATAAAATTAAATAATGAAAAAGATGAAGTAGCAAATGAAGAGTTAAATAAAATAGTTGAAAATAGTTCATTTAAAGAAGCAGAAAGTAAGTATAATTATCTAAATTATTTTGCAAAACACTCAGAAAAGAGTAAAAGGGAAGTACTAATATCTGTAATTCTTACTCTTATAATATCTTCTATAAATATAATTTGCATAATTAAAACTAATATTATACTTAGAATAAAAGAAATATCAACACTTAGAGCTATTGGTATGAGTATGACAAATATTAAAGGGATGATAATTAAGGAAAGTATTATATACGCAATATTTAGTATATTAGTATCATCAGTAGTAGCCACATTAAGTCACTTCAAATTTGTATATATGGTAAATAGTACAATGTCTCAAGGATTAGGAATAGACAATAAGATGGCTTACACTATACCAATATATGAAATACTTCAATTTGGAGTAGTTACAATAATAATGTGCTTACTAGCAACTTATTTATCTAAAAATAAATTAGTGAAGCTAAGTATAGTAGAAGGACTGAGAATAAATGAATAGGGGAGATAATAAAATGAGTATATTAACGGCAATAGATTTAAATAAAACTTATGGAAAAGGTTTAAGTACAGTAAAAGCTTTAACAGATATTAATTTATCTTTTGAAAAAGGAAGATTCACATCAATTATAGGTCCAAGTGGAAGTGGAAAAAGTACTCTTCTTCATTGTATTGCAGGTCTAGATAGTATTACAAATGGTAAGGTGCTTCTTAATGATAAAGATATATCTAAATTATCAGAGGATGAACTATCAAAACTAAGAAGAGAAAAATTTGGATTTATATTTCAAAGTTTTAATTTAATACCAGTAGTTAATGTATATGAAAATATAGTACTTCCAGTAAATATAGATAATAAAAAAGTAGATAAAAAATATATAAATAATCTTATAAGCATACTAGGGCTAAAGGATAAGGTTGATAAATTTCCCAATGAGCTAAGTGGAGGTCAACAGCAAAGGGTTGCTATAGCTAGGGCACTTGCAAATAAACCAGAGATAATATTTGCTGATGAGCCTACTGGAAATCTAGATACAAAGACTACTTATGAGGTAATGGATTTATTAAAGAAATGTGTAAATGAGTTTGGACAAACTTTGATTATGATAACTCATAACAATGAGATAGCAGCTATGGCTGATAAGGTAATAACTATAAAAGATGGGAAAGCAAGCTAGATTCAAAATACTCATATCTTAAGGATATGAGTATTTTTTATTAAATTGAATTTATATTGATAATTTATTATAAAAATTATCATCCCTAAGTATTTGAGCATGTTTACGATTAATTAAAAACTGCTTCAATTCAGTTAAGCATAAAAACAAAATAGCTCTATTTTCAAATTCCATTCGATTTACAGGAAGAGGTTGATTTTTCATACTTAATATTAGTCTATTTAATTCTTCAAGAAGTAGATTTCCAGTTTCTGCTTCAAATTCAGTATGACCTATTTTATGTATAAAGGCAGATATAATATGAGCTTGTGGTGGTGTGCAACTTAATTGGGATACATTACTATACAAGTTTTCTAAAATATCTCTTTGGCTTTTTATAATTTCCATATGGTCTAAGAAAAATCTAGTGTCACTTAATAAGCTATTATTGATATTGTCATAAGCTTCAGAAATACTACTATCAATAAGTGAATTTAAGGTATGTAAATCATTATCATACATATTTTCTACTTTAGGAGCGACAATAAGATCAGCAATATCTATAAGTACGGTGCTTACTTCTTCTTGTAGTTTTTTTTGACCTTCATAGATTTTATGTATATTTGTTGGAATATACATATTTATTATTACACCTATTCCAGAACCTATTACAAATATCCCAGCCTCATTTAAAATCCAACTAAGAGACACCTCTCCTTGAAGGTAGTAATGAGATCCGATAACTACACACATGGCAATAACATCTTGGATTTTGAACAAAAAACAAAGAGTTATAATTATAAATATAAATATTGAAAATGAAGTCAAATGATATCCTAAAATATTAAAACATAAGTATGAGAAAATAGTACATAGAAGGAAACCATAAATTTTCCCAATAGTACCTTTAAGAGTTTCTTTTTTAGTATTTTTTACTGTAAGTAAGACTATGACTCCAGCAACTGTTGAATATTCTAAGTTTAATAACCAAGCAATAAATATAGCAAGAGAACATCCAAGGGATAATTTTATTACTTTAAGTGCATTAATTTTGTCCAAGTATAGACCTCCTTCAGATATATAATAAGGATAATACTACCATAAAATTTATGTAGTTAGAAGGGGGTTGCTAAAAATTAATAAGTGGGTTGATGTAGATAGTATAAAATATACGACAAGAAATAACTGATAAATGTTTATACAGGATGATGAATTTTATTATGTTTTAATAAACCATACTTACTAACTATAAAAATAAATTTTTATATAAAAAAATAACTTTAGTATATACAATACAAAATTTTTATGATAACTTATATAAGGATTCAACAAGAAGTGACAGCTTTCGATTATATTCAGTAGGAATTGACTAAGTAAAATAACACTTAATATATAGACAAAAAAAAGACTGCAGTAATGGCAGTCTTTTTTATTGGAAAATATACAATTTTGATATGAAAACTTAATATAAAATCAAAATATAATTTAAAAAGGATTAGAAAGATGCTCAAAAGGTATAAATATAATGTGAATTGTAGAAAAAAGGTAAAAAATAGAAAAATATATTGAAAATAACAAAATGAGTATATAAAAAATAAAAAAGTATGAGGTATGAACAAGCATAATACCTTATAAAGTAATCTTAATAAAGAAGGGAAAAATATTTTGGTGCATTTAAATGAATAAATCTGAAAAAAAATACGCTCTAAGGATAATTGGAATATTAATAGTTATATCAATATTAGGAATTAAATTCAAAATAGATAAAGAATATGAAGGAATAGTTGAATCAATATATCGCTTTGAAAAAAATAAAATTACAAACGCTAAATTAGAAGAATATATAGATTTTATGAAAAAAATTAATAAAGCACCTGAGGAAAATATATTAATTGCATATACAAAGATTAATGATAATAAAATATCTCAGGCTGAAGCAATACTATCTAAAAATATATCTAATTTCAATAAATATACAAATATAAAAACAAGGCTAACATCTATTGAAGTGCTAGCAAAAATATATTTAAATCAAGGTGAAGAGGACAAAGCTATCAACTTAATAAAAGATAATTTCTCTAACTTAAGATCTAAGGATTACAAATATAATGTGGATATTATACTAGAATTTATGGATGATGTAATAGATATGACAGATGCTAATTTAGCAATAGAGTTGATAGAACATGGAGTACCTAGATACTATAACTTATCAGAAAAGATAAATTTAAAAATCCTTGATAAAATTAGAACTTGGTATATATTGACTAATAACTACGCCAAAGCATCTGAAGCATCTATAAAGTCAGTACACTTATCTAAAAAGCTTAATGATAAACAGAGCCAAGCGGAATCAATGATAGAGTTGGCCTTATTATTTAGTAGATTAAAAGGTTATGAAACCGGTATTAAAGTAATTCAAGAATCTTTAGATATAGAAATAGCAGATGAGCGTACGCGTGCAGAAGTTGAAGTATATGCATTTATAAACTTATGTGAATTATATTTAACTATTGGAGATTATGAAAATGCAGAAAAATTTTCAGATAAAATACCTGATTATAAAGATAATTTATCAGAAGAAGATTACAGAGACATAGAAATTTTGAAGAATAATATGGACTCTGAGATATATGTACATAAAAATGATTTAAAATCTGCAAAAGAATCTCTTGATAAATCTTTGGAACTACAGAAGAAAGATAAAAATGAGTCTTATTATGAAAAAGATATATCATATGCATTAGCCTTAGGAAAGTTTTATGAGGAGACTGGTGAACCTAGTAAATCTAAATCTATATATAAGGATCTTTTATCAAGGGCTAAATCTGATAAAAACTATTATTTATATGAGAAAGTATTAAAATTATTAATCCAGATAGAAGATAATATTATTTTAAAAAATGAGTACCTTATGGATTTAAGTGATTTAGTAGAGTATGAGCAAGATAAAAGATATGGAGACTACTCTTATAATATACTAGACAAGATTAAATATGAAAATGAGTTAATAGAAAGTAATAATTTTAAATTGTTAATATATAAAATTATATTTATATTTATCCTAGGGTTAGTGTTATTTAATAAAAAATTGCTAGAACTAAAGCGTAGAAATACTCATGATGTTTTAATAAATGCATATAACAGAAGAATTTTTGATAAAAAGTATAAGATGGCATTAGATAACGGTAAAAAATTCTACATAATGATTCTTGATTTGGACAATTTCAAAAATATAAATGATACATACGGGCATCAATTTGGGGATACGGTTTTAGTAGATACATGTGAGGTTATTAGAAGTACAATAAGTAGACATTATCAACTTTTTAGATATGGTGGAGAAGAATTTGTAATTATATCTAAAAGCCAAAATAATGAAGATGTACTTGATATGGCAGAAAGTATAAGAAAAGAAATAGAGTCAATGACATGGAAATCTGATATTAAGGTCACTGTAAGTATAGGTGTAAGTAGCTACAGTGATAGTACGACAAATGTATTAGAAAATGCAGATAAAAATTTATATATATCTAAGAAAACTGGGAAAAATAAGGTTACATATAACTAGATCTAGGTAATGGAATTTAACTGATAGTTCAGCGTGGAGGTCTTACTCTTTTATGCTATAATATTTATGAAAGCAAATATAAAGATTAAAATACATAGAGAATATGAATAGGAAGTTTTAAACAGTCTTATTAAGGAACTAATTATTGTTTCTTATGACTAGTTGGAGGAGGTAAACATGAAAATTACTGAAGGATACATGCCTTTTGAAGGTTTTAAAACTTATTACCGTATAGTAGGCGAAGCAACAGAAGGAAAGAAACCATTAGTACTACTTCACGGAGGACCAGGTTCTACACACAACTATTTTGAAGTATTAGATAAGATAGCAGAAAGTGGTAGACAAGTAATAATGTATGACCAAATTGGATGTGGAAATTCATTTGTAGAAGGTCATCCTGAGTTATTCAATGCTGACACTTGGATAAAAGAACTTATTGAACTAAGAAAACATCTAGGACTTGAAGAAATTCATTTATTAGGTCAGTCTTGGGGAGGTATGCAGGCTATTTGGTATGCTATTGAGTATAAGCCAAAGGGAATTAAGTCATATATTCTTTCATCTACTCTATCATCTGCAAAGCTTTGGGAAAAAGAGCAAAAAAGAAGAATATCATATATGAATGAAGCTGATCAAAAGGCTTTACTGGATGCAGTAGATACAGGAGATTATTCAAGTAAAGAATATAATGATGCATTAGATAAGTTTATGAAAATGTACTGTGCAGGTGAGGTAACAGAAGAATCTCCAGAATGTTTAAGAAGACCTAAAAAATCAGGTTCTGAGGCATATATTGTAGGATGGGGACAAAATGAATTTTCTCCTACAGGTACTCTTTCTGGATATGAGTTTACAGATAGGCTACATGAAATAACTAATCCTTGTTTAATAACTAGTGGAGCGATAGATTTATGCTCACCATATATTGCAAAGACTATGTATGATAGAATACCTAACAGTAAATGGGAGCTATTTGAATATTCAAGACACATGCCGTTTGTAGAAGAAAATGATAAATATATAGAAGTTCTAACTAAATGGTTAGATGCGAATGATTAAAATTATATAAATTTATATAAAAGAGAGATTAAACGATATATGTTTAATCTTTTTTTAATTATAAGGAGATATTTTTTTATTTGAAGATTATATAAATACCTCATAAAAATAACATTCATCTATACTTAATATCTTGATAAGAATAATGAAAAAATGATATGCTAAAGATTAGAGATGAAAAATAGAATAATAAAAAGTACATAAGAGGGAGACTTATGATAAAAATAGCAATTTGCGAAGATGAAAAAGACCAACAAGAGTTACTAGAAGCTCATATTGAGCAAACCTTTAAAGGGTTATCTATTAAATATAGCCTAAATGTATTTAATTCAGGGGAGGAATTACTTGAAAATTATACTAAAGATATTGATATAGTTTTGCTAGATATACAATTAAGTGAAATTAATGGAATGGATACGGCTAGAAAAATTAGACTTTTAGATGATAAAGTCGAAATTATTTTTATTACATCTTTGATAGAGTATGCACTAGAAGGTTATGAAGTAAGGGCTTATAGATATTTAATAAAGCCAGTAAAATATGAGAATTTAAAAGAAAATATAATAAATTGCATAAAAGAAGTAGATATAAAAAATAAATATATTATGGTAAAAGAACAAGGTAATCAAATTAAATTAGATATAAATGAAATAACTTATGTAGAAGTGCAAAAAGAAAATATAACTATACATACTTTAAATGAAGTTTATAAAACAAAGGGGACAATGAGTAATTTTGAAAAGGAGATAGATTGTAGTAGATTTTTTAGATGTCATAAGAGTTTTTTAGTTAATATAGAGCATATAAAAAGTATAAAACAGTATGTTGCAATACTTGAAAATAGTGAAGAAGTACCTGTTAGTAGGTATAGATTTAAGGAGACAAAAGATAGATTTTTCGATTTAATAGAGGAGAAATTATGTTAGTTAGTACATATATTTTAGCTGTTTTAAATATGTTAATGTTTATAGTTTTATTTTTTATGTTAATGAATAAAAAAGGTTATGTTTATCAATATAAATTTGATGTTCAGTTTATACTGACAAGTATATTCTTAATTTTAACAATTATAATGGGATTAGGCTTTGGAGCAATACCCTTACAATTTATGTTAAAGATGTTTTTAATCACATATTTGATTTGTAAAAATTTTTATAAAATTAATAGAAGAAAATCTATTATTAGCTCAGTAATATATACTTTAATTTATATTTTAGTAGAGAGTAGTATTTTTTGGTTTTTAACATTTTCACCTTATTCACGAGGTTATCTACTTGAAATAACTCTTATAATTAATTTTATTATTTTTTTTGTAGTTATATCTTTTTTCAATATACTTCAAAATATTTATAAAAATAAGAAATATTATTTATATATCATATTAACTACTACAATTAACTTATTAACAATATTTTTTATAAATAAGTCATATACAGATATAAGTAATTTATATAGTATGGCAGTTAAAAATAATGTTCATTTTTATGATGTTTCAGACATGCTTATATTTTCATCAACTATTCAAGAGACATTTCCATATCTTTTACTTATAGTAAATATATTACTAATATCTATATTTTTAAATTCTATAAAGTCAGCAAAGGAAAAAGCTAAAGCAGAGTTTGTAAATGAAAAACTAGATATGCAATA
Organism: Romboutsia weinsteinii; assembly: GCF_002250835.2. Classification (GTDB taxonomy): domain Bacteria; phylum Bacillota; class Clostridia; order Peptostreptococcales; family Peptostreptococcaceae; genus Romboutsia_A; species Romboutsia_A weinsteinii. The sequence continues at coordinate 84,970 of NZ_NOJY02000011.1, read as the reverse complement.
TAAATACTACTTAATGGTTAAGGAATCACAAGAAAAAATGAAACGAGTATATCATGATATGAACAACCATATGAATAATATAAAATCATTAAAAAGTAGTAGTGAAGATGTAGATAAATACATTAACAATATAGAGAATGAAGTAAAAGGAACTAAAAATATTTATAATACAGGAAATGTGCTACTAGATATTATATTATATGAAAAAAGTAAAGTATGCTTGGAAAACAACATAGAGTTTAATGTAGGTATAGATTTTAGTAAATGTGATTTTATAGAGATGATTGATATAAGTAGTATATTTTCAAATTTAATAGATAATGCAATAGAAGCATGTAATAAGATTGATGATAATAATATAGAAAAATATATAACTATAAAAAGTACTTTTATAAAGGGGTATTATGTAGTTAGGTGTGAAAACAGTAAGAACAATAAAGTAATAATTAAAAATAATAAGATTTTTACTTCTAAAAAAGATAAATTCATTCATGGTATAGGGATTGATAGTATAAAATCTTCAATAAAAAGATATAACGGAGAATTAAAAATTAAGGATAGTGAATATAAATTTGTAGCTACTATTCATATACCAGTTGAATAAAATACTACATAATTATTTACTTATAAAAATACTTATCTAAGTCTTTTGGATGCTAGTTATCGGTAAAAACATACCACTTGTCGGTATTATATTGAAACAAAAACTTACGAATGTTACCTTTTATACAAAGAAGGTAGCATTTTTTTATGCCTTTAAGACAATTTTATACGAAAAATAGGAGGGAAATGATGAGAGTAAGTTTTAGATTAGCTATAGCATACTTAAAAAAACAAAAGGGAAGAACTTTATCATTAATAACAAGTATTGCATTAGCTGTTATATTAGTATTTACACTTAATGTAGTGCCAGAGTCTAAGAATAAACATGATATAAAAAAAGCTTATGAAAACTTTAGTGATTATCATGTAGAATACAGTGATATTAACTTAGAAATTGTAGAGCAATTAAAAAATGATAAGACTATAAAAGTTATCAATGATGTTATAAACCTGGGTGATGCGGTAAGTAATAAAGGAGTATCGATAAGTTTAAACTCTTATAGTGAAGATTTTATAGATTCTTATGGTTATAATAGAGGTCCTTACGGTTATGAGCTGACAAAAGGTAATGAACCTAAAAATGAAAATGAAATAGTAATAGAAGAAAAAGCTCTTAAAGAGATGGGCTTAAGTGATAAGCTAGGTCAAAGTATTGATTTTAATATTGTTAAAAAGTATACGGATGAAAATAATCAAAATCAGATTTATAGCAAAGAAAAATCATTTAAGTTAGTTGGAATAGTAAAAAAGCCAGATGGATTTTATGAGGATAATTTATACTATAAAGTCAAAGCATTTACTAAATATACAGAAAATCAAAGTATTTTACCTAAAGAATTATTAAGTCATTCAGGATTACTTAAGTTTACGACTAGCACACCTAGTATGTCTATGGCAAATAAAGTAATAGGCAAATATAAATTAGATGACAGTAAATTTATGATAAATGTACAACTAAATGAAGCTATACAAAATTATGAGATGACTAAAGGTGGAGAGATTAAGATTACTAATAAGTTGATTCCAATGGTCGCCGCTGCGCTAGTTATATATAACATATTTAATATTATATTAATAGATATGACAAAACAAATAGGAATGGCAAGAGCAATAGGTATGACTAAGAAAAATGTAAGGTATATGGTATTTATCCAAAGCTTTATAGTGCTACTTATTGGACTAGCAGTAGGATTTTTATTGGGAGCATTAGCATCATATATAGGTCTTATAAGTATATACAATGAACATAGAAGCCTTTATATAAGTAAAGAAAGTTTAATAGAACCTATAAGTATGGCAGTAGTTTCAGTAGCTATAGCTAGTATTTTTACTATTTATAAGTGTGGAAAAATATCTCCAATAGAAGCTATTAGAAGCACTAATAGTTCAAAGTCAATAAAAAAAGATAGATTTTATCACAAGTTAATAAGGAAAGTATTTGGTCTTACAGGATATATGGCATACAAAAATATATGGAGATATAAAACAAGGACAATTTTATCAATACTTTCAATAAGTATGGCAGGTTCTTTGTTTATAACTAATATGGTTGGATTCAATCAATATGATAAAAATGTCGACCGTCTTAGCATGATGATTATGGCTATGGGAGAAAGCGACATAATACTTAGCCATAATTCTAATAACTCAAGTGAATATTTTAATGAATACACAGACGATGAAGTAAGTCAGATATCCAAAATAGATGGAGTTAGTGAATTAACTAAGAGTATGAATGTTACAGGATATCTAAACTCAAATAAAGAAAATATAAGCGACTATTATAAACAATATATTCCTCTAGATAGCGATGAATCAAGCTTAGAAATAGGAACAGCGATAAAAGGATACGATAAAAGTACTATTAAAGAGCTAGAAAAATATCTAGAAGATGGAAACCTAGATGACTTAAAAGAAGAAGGCGATATAATAAGTGGGGTAGTATCTAACCACTTTTATTCGGGTACAGAAGTATCAAGTAATGCAAGCACATTAAAAGACTTAAAAGTAGGGGATATTATTGAAGTTAAAATTCCAGTAACTAATGATAAAGAAGTAAAATATGTTAACCAAAAAATTAAAGTAGCGGGGCTATTAAACCCTGACTATGTTTTAAATGCTGAAGGTGGAAAGGATTCACGTTTCCAAGTAATATTAGATGAAAATAATTTTGAAAATCTAACAGGCAAAAAAGGTTTTAACAATATATCTATAAGATTGCAAAAGGATAAAGAAGAAGCAGTAGTTTCAAAGGTAAAAGAAATAATAGATAAAGATGGCTTTAAGGAAATGGAAAGTAAATATGATAATAGAAAGTTGTCTACTGAGGGAAATGAAAAACTTAAAAAAGAGGTATTAGTGAGTGTAGTACTTACAATGGTTATATCATCTATAAATATAGCTTGTATAGTTATAACAAATATAATGATTAGAGTTAAGGAAATATCCACTCTAAGAGCTATTGGAATGAGTATGAAAAATATTAAGAAAATGATACTAAGAGAGAGCATTATATATGGGGTTTTAAGTTCAATAATAGCTGGAATATTTTCTAGTTATAATGTTTATAAAAGTATGCAAAGATCAAATGAAATTTTTTCAAAAGGATTAGGAATTCAACAAGCATATGAATTTAAGATACCCGTAGTAGAAATACTTCAGTTTGGAGTAGCGGCAATACTTATATGTGTAATTGCTGGATATTTAGCAAAAAACAAAGTTTCAAAATTAAGTATAGTAGAAGGTCTTAAAAATGAAGAGTAAAGGTGGGGTTTGGATGAACATATTAGATACAATGAATTTAAGTAAGACTTATGGAGAAGGCGAAAATAAAGTAGAAGCTCTAAAAAATATTAACTTATCTATTGAAAAAGAAAAATTTACAGCAATAATAGGCCCTAGTGGTAGTGGTAAAAGTACTCTACTTCATTGTATAGCTGGACTTGATAGTATAACAAGTGGAGAAGTTATACTAGATGGAGATGATATATCTAAGTTATCAGAGGATAAATTATCGAAGCTTAGAAGTAGAAAATTTGGATTCATATTTCAAAGTTTCAATTTAATACCAGTTATAAGTGTGTACGATAATATAGTACTTCCAGTAGATATAGATAATAAAAAAGTAGATAAAAAATATATTAATAGTATAATTGATATCTTAGGACTTAAAGACAAGATTAATAAGTTTCCAAATCAATTAAGTGGTGGTCAGCAGCAAAGGGTAGCGATAGCTCGCGCCCTTGCAAATAAGCCAGAGATAATATTTGCGGATGAGCCTACAGGAAACCTAGATAGTAAAACCACTGATGAAGTTATGAGGCTGCTAAAGTTTTGTGTAGATGAGTATAAACAAACGTTGGTTATGATAACTCATAATGATAAAATTGCAAAAATGGCTGATAGAATTATAACTATAGCTGATGGAAATATAGTTGAATCTAAATAGTTAAATATTATAGACTTATTTCAATTTTTTTTATATCATTTACATATTAAGGTTTTTATAGAAAAATTGTGATAATATGTAAAATTAAGGAGATTGAAATATGAAAAGTGAAAAAATAGCGATTAGATCATTAGTAGGATATCTAGTACTTATGATGATAAGTGCACTTATATTGAATAATATTACGAAACTTGTCAATGGAAGTTTGGTACAACAAACATTACAAATAATACTTCAAGCTGTATGTAGTATATATCTTATATATATTATAAATAGGTTTTATGGATGGAAGAATATTGGATTTAAAAAAATAAATATAAAAGCATTGATTTGGTTTGTGCCTCATATGTCTATTATACTAGTAATGATGTATACTTTTGTGAAAGGAGTATATTTAAAAGCACCATCACTTAATAACGAGATATGGATAATATTATTTATGAATTTTATAGGGTGCGTGCTAGCCGGAGCATCTGAAGAGATATTGTTTAGAGGAATAATGCTAAATAGTTTTCAAAATAAGAAATCAATAGCAAAACCAATGATTATGGGGTCTTTAGGATTTGGTGTAGTTCATATAGCTACAGTACTTTTAGGGATGCCACTGATTGATGCGTTAGCAGGTGTAATTAGTTCGTGTTTAATAGGATTTGCATTAGTAGTATTGACTATAAAAATAAATAATATAGTACCAGCTATAATCTATCATATATTATGGAATTTTATATTAATAGGATCTAATATAGTTAATATAGAGATATCTAAATACTATCTGTTAGAAAATCCTACAAATATAGCGATAGGAGTAATATTGGGGATAATTGTTATAAGAGAGCATAAGTCTAATAATAGAAGTATAAACTTTGCAAAAATTACTTGTAGTAAGTAGAGTTGCAAGTTATAAGACCAACTCAAAATAAGAAAACTTATGCTGAAAAATAATCGTGGGCATTATTACTGCGATTCATATTAATTATTTAATTCAACGAAAAGGTATTGTTAAAAAGCAATACCTTTTTATAATACCAACTGCATAATAACTATTTAGATTTGAGTATTGCTAAAAATAATTTAAAAATGTTATCCTAAAGTATCGGATATATATAATAATATTTGAAGGTATAAAGCAAAAGACTTCAAGAGTGGATAAGGGGGATATTATGATTAATATAGCAATTTGTGAAGATGAAAAAGAGACGCAACGCTTAATAGAAGATTATCTTGATAATATATTAAAAAATATAAATATAGCATATGAAATACAAAAGTATAGCTTGGGAGAAGAGCTACTAGAAGGCAACTTAAAAGATATAGATATATTACTTCTTGATATACAAATGGGTCAAATAAATGGAATGGATACTGCAAGAAAGATTAGGGAAGTAGATAATAAAATGGAAATAATATTTATAACTTCTTTAATAGATTATGTACAAGAAGGATATGAGGTAAGAGCTTATAGATATTTGTTAAAACCTATAGAATCAGAGGAATTAGAAAAACATATAACAACTTGTATCAAAGAGATTGAAAACAAAAATGATTATATTTTAATAAAGAACAAGTCTAATACTTACAAAATTTACTCAAGTGAAGTAACGTATGTAGAAGTTCAAAAAAAGGATATGTTAATACATACAATAAATAAGACTTTTGATGTGAAGTATAGTCTAGAAAAAATAGAAAAAGACATAAACCAAGATAAATTTGTAAGATGCCATAAAAGCTTTCTAGTTAATTTAAGCTATGTGGAAAATATAAAGACAAATACAATAATATTAGAAAGCGGAGAAGAAGTACCTGTAAGTAGATATAGATATAAGGATATTAAGGAGAAATTTTTAAAACTTCTTGGTGATACAATATGCTAAATTTTATGAATGAGCTAAAATTGATTTTATCAGTACTTATACGTTTTACTATATTAAAAGGGATATTAACTTATAAAAAAGATGGTAGGCAAAATCATAAAATTGTATTTTATATTTTATTGTTATTAATTTATATCATAGCTCGATTGTATGATATAGATGAAATTAGAGGTGATAATAGTAATAATTTGCTTGATATCATAGTATTTAGTGTGTGGGGTATATACTATATATATTTTTATAAGATAGGGTATATTAAATATATAATTTCAATTTGTTTATTTAATGTATATTATGACTTATTTAGTCAAGTTTTGGAAAGGGCTTTATATATTTGGATTACAGGTTATTCTCAATCATCTGAAGGGTCACTTTTAGTATCTAACTTCGAAAAAGCAAAAATAGGGATATATACTTATATATTAATAATACTTATATATGTAATACTTGTATATATTAATAATCGTTTACAGTTATTTAATATGGAAAAAAGGACTTATATATACTTGATGATGGCTTTACTATTAAATGTAATCAATATAATTGGAAGATATACACTGTCAATTTATAATATAACTGAGAACTTGACTATAAATATGATTGTACATAAGTGGAGGAAGTCAGTACCATATTTATATGACGAATGGGGCTTTTTTGATCAGATTGTAGTTCCAAAGCTGGTAGGGGCAAGTATCATAATTATTATATTATTATTTAGAAGAATAATTAAAGAGAATAAAATAAAGTCTCAGAATGAATTAATGAAAAATAAATTAGATATGCAATACGCTCATTACTTAAGTATACAAGAATCTCATATGAAGGTTAAAAATCTTTATCATGATATAAATAATCATATTTGTACTATAGAAAATATTAAAAATAATAGTAAAGAAATTAATGAGTATGTAAATAATTTAAAAGATGAAATTAAAGAATTTAAATCTATTCATAATACAGGAAACATGATTTTAGATATTATAATTAATGAAAAAAATACATTATGTACAAAAAAAGGAATTAAATTTATTTGTGATATAAACTTTTCAAAAGTTGATTTTATGAAACCAATAGATGTATCTAGTATATTTGCTAATATTTTAGATAATGCGATAGAAGCGTGTGACAAAATATATGATGAAGATATTAATAAATATATTAGGATCAAAGGAACTATAACAAAATCCTATTTTGTACTTAAATGTGAGAACAGTAAAGTGAATAATATTATAATTAATAAAAATAGATTATTAACAGACAAAAGGGATAAATTTATACATGGAATAGGGGTTCAAAGTATTAAATCATCTTTACAGAAATATGATGGAGAATTATTATTTGAAGATGATAAAGATAAATTTATACTAAACATATACATACCACTTAATCAAAATACTGACAGTTGGGTCGATTAAGTTACTAGTGGGGTCATATATATTGATACTAAAAAATAAGGATGTTATCTTTTAATAGAAAAAGGTAATGTCCTTATTTTTTTATTAGAAGAATCATGAAGTCAATTAATAGATAAATGAGAGGTATAAATAAAGTGGAGGAAAAAGTTATATGAAAGTAAAAAAAATTATACTAGCTATGGTAGTTTCAAGTATAAGTACAGGTTTAGTTGTGGGATGTGCACCCTCTGCATCCAGCACAGATGTAATAATTTATACGGAGGAAAGAGTTTCTGAGATTAAAAAAGATTTATCAGAGAAAATTTCAGAATCGATAGAAGATAGTGGTCTTAGGGTAGCGGAAGCCTTACCGGACGGTAGCTTCGTGTTATCTCTAGGAAATCTAGAATACTCTAAAGAGCAACCTAAGCAAGTATTAAATTACTCTATGACAACAGACGATAAAAAAAGTAAGGAAACACTAGCTATCCATTGTGTCAAAGACTATTTTGATGATGAAAAGTTATCGGAGAGTGATAAATTTATTAAAGCTATTTATAACATATTTAAGTCATTGACTGATACTAAATTGACTGAGAAAGATTTTTTTGATGAAGTTGAGAAAGTATTTGAGAAAGGTGAGGGTAATGTAGAACTTCCTAGTATGGGTGAGATATGTGTTCAGGTGAGCAAGATTGATAAGTCAACTAAGATTTTAGAACTAAGGTTGAATAAGGAATTTATACTAAAATAAGGAGAGCTATATGAAAAAACATAAAGTTATTTTATCAGTACTAATTATAGTGATTGTAGGATTTACAGGAATTTTTGTATATGACAATTACTTTAAACCTTATAAATGGGAAAAGGCTGAAGAAAACATTAGTAGATATATTAAAGAACAAGGAGTTTCAAAAGAGAATATAAGTGAAATTACAAAATTAAAAGATACAGCTTTAAGGGAAGAAAACCTAAAAAAGTCAAACTTGAAAGGCATTATCTATACTATAACATACAAAGATGACCCTAAATATGAATATCAATACTTTTATGTAGATGATATGCATGATACAAAGTTGTATAAAGTTGCATTACTAATTTATGACTTAAGTAATGGTAATAAACGTGTAAGAGGTGAGGATCTTAAAAATGTAAAATATCCTCCACTTTACTTAGATAAATAAAATTATAAAAGGAGAGTGATTTTATGGGAATATATTTAAAAATGTCACTAGCATATTTGAGGAAAAAGAAGCTTAGAACATCATTGTTAATATTAGGTGTTGCATTAGGTGTAGTATTAATATTTGGAACTAGTGTTATAAACAAATCCAAATACAAAAATGATGTAGAAGCAATAAACAAACTTTATGGTGGATATCATTTAGAATTTAAGGATTTAAATTCAGATGGAAATGAAAAGTTAAAAAATGATAAGGATGTATCAAAAACTACTACAGTACAAAACTTAGGTAATATTGTAGATGAAAAGGGAAATTCATTTCCACTAAGATCAGCAAATAAAGATTACGTGGCCAATAAGTCAGGAAAATTAACAAAAGGTAGACTTCCAAATAATAATAATGAAATAGTAATGGAAGAAAATACTTTAGAAGCAATGGATATATCTGATAAATTAAATACTACCTTAGATTTTACAATTAAAAAGAAATATAAAGATGACGAAGGAAATAACAAAGTCTATACTGTAGACAAAAAATTTAAACTTGTAGGAGTTATAAAAAAGCCAGAAGGATTTTATGATTTTTATGATATAAATATTCCTTTTGAAGCATTTACATACGGTAATGATGAAAAAAATAATATAATACCACCAGATATAATTACCTATGACAATTTATTAAGTCTAAAAAGTGGTTCACAAAATCCTGATGGACAAGCTCATAAAATTATGGCAAAACACAATTTAGGTGAAGCTAGTTATTCACCAAATATGCCTCTTGTAAGACAGTTAATGGATAAAAAAATAGATAGAGAAAATCCAGAGGCTTATAAAAGGGAAGTTTTAATTATAATTACAGCAGCAATTTTCGTATTCAATATTTTTAATATAACATTAAACGAAACAATAAAAGAAATGGGATTACTTAGATTAATAGGTGCAAGTAAGAAAAAAGTTAGATGTATGATAATATATCAGGCATTAATTATAATGGCTTTAGGTATAGCCGTAGGATTGGTACTTGGTGTTATATCTTCGTACATAGTAGTCAATACATCTAATCCTTTTATATATCAAGAGGCAGTAATAAAGCCAAAGTTATATGTAAGTAATGAAAATATTATGAAAGCTATAATAACAGGTGTATTTTCTGTTTTTGCTTCTTGTATTATACCTATTTTCAAGGTTGGTAATGTATCATCCATTGAAGCCACAAAGAAAACCGATAAGTTTAAGGGTTATAGGGGAAGCTACAGAGTTGGGAAATTTTTAAGTAAGATATTTGGATTTTATGGATATATGGGATTTAAAAATATTGGAAGGAATAAAAGTAGAGCACTAATATCTATGATATCAATTGCACTAGGAGGATATGTATTTTTAACTACATTCTCAAGTATGAAAGAGGAAGTGAGTGATAAAATTGAGAATATGCAAAAAAGGTATGACATAACAATACAATTTGGAGTAAATTCAGATATAGATAATGTCGTGTACACAGATAGTGATGTAAATAAATTAAAAAATATAGATGGTGTAAAGAGTGTGATTCCGCTACAAATAGAAAGTGGATTATTAGATTATAAAAAGAATGAAATGGATAAAGACTTTGCAAAGAGCAAAGGAATACAAGAACAAGAGAAAATGGAATATAATATGGATGTAAAATTATTTGGACCTGACTATATAAAACATACATTAAAAAACTTCTTACAAGAAGGGCATATATATGAGATTGGAAGTTTAAGCAAAGGAATGCCAAATGTAGCAGTATATAACTATTTTTACGATGAATCTAAAACAAATGAGTTTAAAAAAGTCTTCCCTGATTTAAAGATAGGAGACACTATAACAATAAAAGTGCCAACTACAGAAGATGGAAACACTGAATATAAAGAAAGTAAAGTAAGGGTATGTGCAATATTAAAACCTGATTGGATGTCTAAGGGAGATGGAGATTTAGCTCGTAATTTTGAGATTGTAACAGCGAATAGCCTTTCTAAACATATTGTTGGTGAAAAAAAATACAATAAATTAGGTATAAACTTAGAAGATACATATGATAAAACTGTAAATGAAAAAGTAAGAAAAGTTTCTAATAATATTCATTTATCACAATTTGAAAGTAAGTTGAGTTTCAATGAGATGATGGATAGCTCAGCAAAAGAGCATACTAAGAGTCAGTTATCTATAGTAGTATTAGTCTTAATAATAGCAGGAATTAATATCTTCTGTACAATAAAAACTAATTTACTTATAAGGAAAAAAGAAATTGCAACACTTAGAGCAATAGGATTGAGTGTGAAAAATATGAAGAAAATGGTCATTTATGAAGCGCTAGCATATGCAATATTAAGTTTTATAATCACTTTAATTCCATCAATTATGAATTTAACTAAATTTGTAAACTGGAACAATGGTGCTTATAAAAATTATGGAATAGAAAACTTTATGTCTTTTATATTCCCAGTTGAAGAATCAATAATATTCTTTGTAATATCTGTAACTGTATGCTTAATCGCAGTAGCTACGAGCAGTAGAGATTTAAAAAATATGAGCATTATTGAGGGAATAAAAGATAACGATTAGTTATTATGAGATAAGTAATTTTTACATTAAGGATTTAAAAATATTTATTGTACTTGGAGGTTAGTTGATGAAAACTTTAAAAACTATAGATTTAAGAAAAATGTACGGTAAGGGTGATAGTGAAGTTAGAGCGATTGATGGGATAAATTTGGAGATACAGCCTCATAAATTCACAGCTATAATTGGGCAAAGTGGTTCAGGAAAGAGTACCTTGCTTCATAGTATGGCAGGGCTTGATAAACCAACTTCTGGTAAAGTATTTATGGATAATTTAGATTTATATACTTTAAATGACGATAAACTGTCTAAGATAAGAAGAGAAGAATTTGGATTTATATTTCAAAGTTTTAATCTGATACCAGTCATAAATGTATATGAGAATATAGTGCTACCTGTTTCACTTAGTGGTAAAAAAGTAGATAAAGAGTACATAGAAGATTTGATAGTTAAGTTAGGTCTTAAATCTCAAATCAATAAATTTCCAAATGAATTATCAGGTGGACAACAGCAGAGAGTTGCAATAGCTAGAGCACTTGCAAATAAACCCTCAATAATATTTGCAGATGAGCCAACTGGAAACTTAGACAGTAAAACAACTGATGAAGTAATGAATCTACTAAAGTTTTGCGTAGATGAATATAAACAGACATTAGTTATGATAACTCATAATGAGGAAATAGCTAAGAGTGCGGAAAATGTTATAACTATTAGTGACGGTAAAATTATAGCCAATTAGTTGTGTATAGACCATGTTGAATAATACTCAATATGGTCTTTTTATTGGTAATAATATAGCTCGTAGTAGATAATATGTGAAAGTATAGCTGAATTAGCATTGATTGAATAATTTGATAGGCTTTATATATTATGAAAACGTTGCTATTTCAACATTCTATTGACCAATGCTTTCTTATTTGGTATCATTTATAAGATTAAAACATTTAAACCAGGCATTACGCTGAGTAGTGCCTTTTAATTTGAACTTAATTAGCTTATATAAAATAAATTAAATAACAGGAGGAATGAATATATGACCAACGACATGACCAAAGGAAGCCCTTTGAAGATTTTTATATTTTTCTCGATACCATTACTTATCGGAAATATATTTCAGCAATTATATAGTATGGTCGATACTATAATAGTAGGAAGATTTGTAGGAGTAGATGCTCTAGCAGCAGTAGGTACTACGGGATCAATGTTCTTTTTAGTAAATGGAATGATACTTGGACTTACAAGTGGATTTGGAGTATTAGTATCACAGAAATTTGGAGCTAAAGATGAAGCTGGAATCAAAAAAGCTGCGGCAAGTAATATTATTTTGACAATAATATCAACGGTAATAATTACAGTAATAGCTTTATTAGTGAAAACGCCTCTACTTAGACTTATGAATACCCCAGATAATATATTTAAAGATGCAAACACATATATTACAATAATTTTTGCAGGAATAATAACTCAATCACTTTATAATATGGCAGCAGGAATACTTAGAGCTTTAGGGGATAGTAAAACACCATTATACTTCTTAATAATAGCTTCAGTTCTTAATATTATATTAGATTTAGTATTTATAGCTAAATTTAACATGGGTGTAGCAGGAGCAGCTTACGCAACTAATATAGCTCAAGGGTTTGCAGCAGTGCTATGTATAATATATAGCTATAAAAAATTTAAAATATTAAGGCTTAAAAAAGAAGATTTTAAAGCTGAAAAAGAATACTACAAAACACATTTAAAGATAGGTATACCAATGGGGCTACAGTTTTCAGTGACTGCAATAGGTATAATAATAGTTCAAAGTGCTATAAATGTATTTGGTTCAACTGTAATAGCGGCTTATACAGCATCTTCTAAAGTTTTACAACTTGTTATGCAGCCAGCTATTTCATTTGGGGTTACTATTGCAACTTATGCAGGACAAAACTTAGGAGCTAAAAGATTTGATCGTATAAAAAATGGTATTAAAATAATGAATAAAGTATCTATTATATCAAGTTTAATAGCAGGTGCTGTACTTGTATTCTTAGGTAAATATTTTGTAATGCTATTTATAGAAAATCCAACTCCAGAAATATTTAGCTATGCACAACAAGTATTTAATTATTCTGCGGTATTCTTTATACCTCTAGGATTTATACTTGTATATAGAAGTGTACTTCAAGGTATGGGAGATTCATTTGTACCAATGATGGCTGGAGTCGCGGAATTACTAGCAAGAGCAGCAGTAGCTTTTACACTACCGAAGTTTATAGGATTTGCAGGGATATGTCTATCAGATCCAGTTGCTTGGGTAGCAGCAGCTGTGCCTCTTATGATAGCTTACTATAAAAAAATAAATAAAATAATGGATGAAAATAAAGATGTTGAATATGAAGATATTGCTATATAGCAATATCTTTTTTTGTTGTAAAGTAATAAATCTATAAGAAAAACTTAAGAAAGCTTAAGGTTTATTTATAAATTGCTTAAGTTTTGTATCTTAGAATAAGTGTATAAAGTTAAATTAGAAAACAAAAATAATATAAAACTTAAGAATAGAGGAGATTTAATAAATGAATAAAAATAATGTACTTATAATATTTGGTGGAAAATCTAATGAATATGAAGTTTCTTTAAAGTCAGCATCAGCTGTAATAGATAATATTGACAAAGATAAATACAATATAATGACTATTGGAATTACAAAAGAAGGAAAATGGCTTAGATATGAAGGAAGTACAAATAATATAAGAAATAATACATGGTATAAGCATGTGAGCTGTAAGGAGGCATTTTTATCACCATGCCAAAGTCATAAAGGATTTATTGAAATAGAAAATAATAAAGCAAATATAGTACCAGTAGATGTAATATTCCCTGTACTACATGGAAAGTATGCTGAAGATGGAACATTACAAGGATTGTTAGAGCTTTCAGAAATACCATTTGTAGGATGTAAAACATTGTCATCAGCTATATGTATGGACAAGGCAATAGCACATACGTTGGTAGCTAAAGAGGGAATAAAAGTTGCAAAATCTATAACTTTATATGATAAAGAAGATGCAATAAATATGTTAAATGAGAAAGCTATGAAATTACCAATGTATGTTAAGCCAGCCAAATCAGGTTCATCAATAGGTATTACTAGGATATCTAGCTTTGAAGAATTAGATTATGCTATAGATGAAGCTTTACTACAAGATGATAAGGTAGTAATAGAAGAAGCTATAGATGGATTTGAAGTAGGGTGTGCTATTTTAGGAAAAGATGAACTTATTGTAGGTGGAGTTGATGAGATAGAGTTATCAAGAGGATTCTTTGATTTTAATGAAAAGTATACTTTAGAAACTTCAAGAATTCACACACCAGCAAGAATTACAGATTTTAAAGCTGAAGAAATTAAAGAAATAGCAACTAAAATTTACAAGGCACTTTCTTGTGAAGGTCTAGCAAGGGTTGATATGTTTATAGATAAAAAGGGAGATGTATTCTTCAATGAAGTAAATACTATACCAGGTTTTACAGATAGTAGTAGATACCCAAGAATGATGGATTTGATTGGATTAAGTTACACAAAATTAATAGACAAATTAATAGAAGTTACTTTATCAGAAGTGCTTGTATTAGAGGAAGCTTAGTCATGATTGAATTAATGGATAGGGTTATATGTGATGAAAAAGATTTCAAGATAGTAAAGTTAAGAAAAGAAGATATTTATAATGGAAGCTTAATATTAGTTAATAAAAATCATAAATTTTTAGGAAGCAATCTAGATTTAATAGAAGTAGACGATACATATTTATATAAATATGATCAATCGCCTATGTATGTTAGTAAACTTATGGATAATTCATTAAAAGAATTAATAGATGCTATAAATGGACAACAAAAAATGGTGGCAGTAAGTGGATATAGAAGTAAAGACGAGCAAAGAGAAATCTATGATAAATCTATATTTGAAAATGGTATAGAATTTACTAGAAAATACGTAGCAAGACCTATGGAAAGTGAGCATCAAACAGGTCTTGCAATAGACCTAGGAGAAGTAGTTGAAAATATAGATTTTATATGCCCATCATTTCCTGATATAGGTATTTGTAAGGAATTTAAAGATTTAGCAAAAAGCTATGGGTTTGTTATGAGATATAGCTATGATAAAGAAGATATAACGGGGATATCTGAGGAAAAGTGGCACTTTAGATATGTTGGAAGACCTCATGCTGAGATTATGGATAAATATAATTTTTGTTTAGAAGAGTATATGGACTTTATAGTTGACTTTACGTTTGATAACAGATATTTATTTACAACTGATAAGCAAGAAAAAGTACAAGTGTATTATATTGAAGGCAAAGGTGATAACACTGAAATCAAGATAGATAGTAATAAGAAATACTCTGTATCTGGAAACAATATAAATGGATTTATTGTTACAGTGTGGTTATAGAGAGGATGTTGATAAATGAATGAAAAAATAAGTTTTGGACAAATTGATTTATTTAAATTTATTGCATCACTACTTGTGGTAGCTATTCACACAGATCCACTTTTGACATATAGCGAATCTGGTAATTTTATTCTAACTAGAATAATTGCCAGATTGGCAGTTCCATTTTTCTTTGTAGCCTCAGGATATTTATTATCTATACGGTTTATTGATAATAGAAAATACAATAATAAAATTACTGTTAAATATATAAATAAAATTTTGAGTATATATTTAATTTCAATATTGATTTACATTCCACTTAATATATACAATGGATACTTTAGTGAAAGTTTAAATATAGGAAAAATATTAAAGGATTTATTCTTTGATGGCACACTATATCATTTATGGTACTTGCCTGCCTCAATAATAGGTGTATGTATAGTGTATATACTAAGGTGTAAATTTTCATTTAAGATTACTTTATTTATAAGTATAGCTTTATATATTATTGGATTATTAGGTGATAGTTACTTTGGTATTACTCAAAATATAGATTCAATAAAAATGATATATGACCATTTGTTTACGGTATTTGATTATACAAGAAATGGTATATTTTTCGCGCCAATTTTTATACTTTTAGGATTTAAGTTATCTAAACTTTATAACTTAGAAAAAGAAGATAAAGTAATGAGAAAAGATTTGAGTAGATTTACACTATGTTTCCTATTATTTTTAGTAGAGTTTATATTACTTAAAACTAACAATATAGCAAGACATGATAGTATGACTGTATTTTTAGTGCCGACAGTGTATTTCTTATTTAAGATATGTTTACAACTAAAAAATACAAAGATGAAGAATTTAAGAGATATGAGTTTATATATCTATATTATTCATCCAATGATAATAGTTGTAGTTAGAATGATTGGAAAGCTTACAAAAACTAGTGATGTATTAGTAAACAATAGTGTTATTAATTACTTAGTGGTAGTTATATTATCTATTTTTGCATCATTAGTATTTATGAATATAAATAAAATCAAAGTCAAAAGAAAATAATTAGAGGGGTTATTATGAATGATAAAATAGATATAAATTATAAAGATTTAAGATCCTATAGAGAAATAAATTTATCAAACTTAGAGCATAACTTACGTGAAATAGAAAATATAATAGATGATAATTGCAAGGTAATGGCAGTTGTAAAAGCAGATGCTTATGGTCATGGTGGAGTAGAAGTATCAAGGCATTTACAAAAACTAGGTGTTGGTAACTTTGCAGTTGCAAGTATAGATGAAGCAATAGAGCTAAGAAAATCTAAAATATATGGAGAAATACTTGTCTTAGGATATACTCCAACAAGTCGTAAAAATGATTTAATAAATTTTAATATTACTCAAACAATAGTTGATAATGATTATGCAAATAAGCTTAGTGAAACTGAAGGAAGGGTAAAAGCTCATGTTAAAATTGATACAGGAATGAATAGATTAGGAGCAAACTGTAAAGACCTAGAGAATATTGTATCTATTTATAAGAGTAAAAATCTACAAATTGAAGGTACTTTTAGTCATTTATCTAGAGCCGATAGCTTATTAGAAGAAGATGTTGCTTTTACTAATAATCAGATTGAGAGATTTTATGAAATAATAGATAAGCTAAAAAGTGAAAATATAGATGTAGGTAAGATACACATCCAAAGTAGCTATGCAATATTGAATTATGGACACTTAAAATGTGACTTTGTGCGACCAGGAATAATTCTATATGGTGTATCAAGTAGTCCTATGGATGATACTATTAAAGATATATATCTTAAGCCTGTATTGTCTCTTAAGTCAAAGATTGCTTTAGTTAAAGATGTAAAAAAAAGTGAGACAGTTGGTTATGGTAATAATTTTACTACAGCAAAACAAACTAAAATAGCAACAGTAACCATAGGATATGCAGACGGATATCCACGTGGGCTTTCTAAAAAAAATATGAGGGTTTTAATAAATGGAGAAGAAGGTAATATAGTTGGCAATATATGTATGGATCAACTTATGGTAGATGTAACTAATATTGATAATGCAAAAGCTGAAGATATAGTGACTTTAATAGGTGAAGATTGTGGCAAGTATGTTTCAATTGATGATATAAGTAAAATTAATAACACTATAAATAATGAGACCCTTACAGCTCTAGGAACAAGAGTAGAAAAGATCTATACTTATTAATGAGTTATAGAATTATATAAAGTTTTACAAACTTTTTAGATTTTAATATAATAAAGAGGATATGTATAGGTAAAAAAAGCCAATATATATCCTCTTTATATTATTAAAGAAAGTACTTATAAATAGATTTTAATCAAAACTTAAGGAAACTTAATATTTATTTATAAATTACGTAAGGTCTATTCTCTAAAATGAAGGTATTAAAACAAAAGGAGAGAATAGATATGAAATTAAAAAAATTATTTATATCAATTATGACACCAATGAATACTGCTAATTTTACACAAGAAGCTGTAGTTGTAAATAAAAATATATATTATAAAAAATTAAAGACTAAAAACTATATAAAAAAGAATTACTCTAATATTGGACTTGAGGAAAACTTAATATTAGTAAATAAGGATAATTCACTAGATAGAGAGTACATACCTTCTAATCTTAAAGTTCCTAATATAAGCTTTGTAAAAGATTCAACAGATGACGAAAGGTATATGGAAAGTATGGCGGCAGATGCTATAGAAGAATTATTCTTAGTAGCAAGAAATGAGGGAATAGAATTTCTAGCAACCTCAGCATATAGGTCATATGAAGAGCAATTAGCAATATATACAAGAAGAGTTGAGGCTAAGGGAAAAGAAGAGGCTGATAAATATGTAGCTCATCCTGGAAAAAGTGAACATCAAACAGGGTTATCTATAGATGTAACAAATAGAAAGCGAAGATTTGTAAAAACTTGTAAGGAAGCTATTTGGCTAGCAAATAATGCTCATAGGTTTGGGTTTATACTTAGATATCCTGAAGGTAAGGAGTATATAACCGGAATATCTTATGAGCCTTGGCATGTTAGATATGTAGGAAAAGAGGTAGCTAGAAATATCTTT
Source organism: Romboutsia weinsteinii (assembly GCF_002250835.2). Lineage (GTDB taxonomy): Bacteria > Bacillota > Clostridia > Peptostreptococcales > Peptostreptococcaceae > Romboutsia_A > Romboutsia_A weinsteinii. The sequence goes on along the minus strand of NZ_NOJY02000011.1, from coordinate 66,359 downwards.
AATAAGGGAATAACTTTAGAAGAATATATAAAAAATAAAATAATGATAGAAGCTTAAGGAGGTACTTAAATTGCAAAATAAAGTTCTTGTGGTAGATGATGAAGAAGAAATAAGAAACTTGCTTGAAATATATTTAATGAACGAAGGATATAAAGTAATAAAAGCAGGTGATGGAGAAGAAGCTTTAAAAATAATTGAAAATGAAAAGGTACAACTTATAATACTTGATGTGATGATGCCTAAAATGGATGGAATAGAAACTTGTAAAAGAATAAGAGAAAAAATGAGTATACCAATACTAATGCTAAGTGCAAAGTCGGAAGATATGGACAAGATACAAGGGATTATGACTGGTGCAGATGACTATATAACAAAGCCATTTAATCCGCTTGAACTAACTGTTAGAGTAAAGGCTTTGTTAAGAAGAGCGTATTATTTTAACAGAGAACAAGATACTAGAGATGATATTATAGCTATTGACTCATTGAAAATAGATAAAATAAATCATGTTGTAACAGTAGATGATGCAGAAATATCATTAACATCTAGAGAGTTTGATATTTTATACTTGCTAGCAAGCAATAGAGGAAAGGTATTTAGTACAGAAGATATATTTTCTAAGGTGTGGAAAGAACAGTACTACCAATCGAATAATACAGTAATGGTCCATATGAGTAGAATAAGAGAAAAAATAGAAAAGCCTATGAATGGATGCAAAGTGATTCATACTGTATGGGGGGTAGGATATAAAATTGAAAGATAAAACAAGATATATATTAAAAGTATATAAGCATAATATAAGCCAACTTTTATATGTGGCAGTAAGCATTTTGGTGGGATTTATAATATTTCTTAGCCTATTTACCTTTGCAAATGATTTTTATAATACATCATCTTTCATTAGATGGATTATAAGACCTTTATTAATACTTAAAAATAATTTTTTAGGTGATTTTATGTACATTATGATGGGAGCTATACTTGTTGTAATGATTTATACATTATTAACTTATAGAAAAAGTAAAGATATAGCCTCACTGATGGAAAGTGTAGAAATAATGTCTGATGGAGATTTAGATAAAAGGGTTGATATAAATTCACGTGGTGATGTTGGAAAATTAGCAAGTGATATAAATCATATTGTAGAAAGATTAAAAAATATAACAATAGAAGAAAGATATGCTCAACAAACTAAAACAGATCTTATTACTAATGTATCTCATGATTTAAGAACACCTCTAACATCAATCATTGGGTATTTGGATCTTATAGAACATGATAAATACAAAGATGAAGTACATCTTAGATATTATACAAAAATAGCTTATGAAAAATCAAAGAGCTTAGACATACTTATAAATGATTTATTTGAACTAACAAAATTACAAAACAATACACTACCACTAGATAAGATGGAGATTAACTTGGTGGAATTAATAGGACAAGTAGTGTCTTACTTAGAATATCAAGTAAGAGAAGCTAATATGAAAATAAGATTAAAATTTTCTGATGACAAGCTTATTATAAATGGAGATCCAAATAAGTTGGTTAGAGTATTTGAGAATTTAATAAGTAACGCAGTGAAATATGGAAATGAAGGTATATATATAGATATAGTAACTAAAAAAGAAAATAATTTTGCAATAGTACAGGTTATAAATTACGGAAAATCTATACCAAAATCAGAAATACCATTTATATTTGATAGATTTTATAGAGTGGAGAAATCTAGAAGTAGGGATGATGGAGGTTCAGGACTAGGTCTAGCTATAGCAAAAAATATTATAGAAATTCATGGTGGAGATATTTCAGTTGAAAGTAATGGAAGTGAAGTTATTTTTGAAACAAAAATTCCTTTAGTAAAAAATAAATAAAAAGTTAGGTAAAATATTAAAAATCCATAACTTGGATATACTCAAAGTAAAGGAGTTGAGGTTATGGATTTTATAAAAGAACAAACAATAGAAAATAGAGTAAACAAAATAATAAACATAATACATATGGATATAAAATGGGAAGAAAAAATAAAAATTTTAGAATCACAAGTTAATTTAAAAAATAGCTAGTATATAGGTTATAATAGAAGAATCATGATTGATATTTTGACATCATATACAGAGGAGGACAATATGAAAGGAAAAAATAGTAGAAACTTTTGGTTTATAACAGGTATAGTATTTTTAGTTGCTTCTATAACTAGTTTCATTAATAAAAGTGATTCAGCATGGTTAACACTTCTAGTCAGTATGATTGATTTCTTTATAGCTTATAGAGAAAATGAAAAAATAAAAGAAGAAGCTAAGGAAGAAGAAGAAGCTAAGATGCAAGCTAGAGCGGAAAAGAAGGCTCAAAATAGAGGTAAAAAGAAAAATAAGACTAAAAAGAGAAAATAAATTTAAATTATATAAAACAAAGATAGTTACCTTTAAGTGAATTAGGGTAGCTATCTTTTTATTTTTTTAGTTACAGTTATATCTATGGTTTAATTAGTAACTATATTATTAAACTAGTTTTGAGATATGCATTTCTTAGGGCAAGCAAGTTGGCATGCTCCACAATCCACACAAGCTGATGGATTTATTGTTCTTTTTTTATCTTCTAATTGTGTTATACATCCGACCTTACATACTCTTTCACAGGTTCCGCAAGCTACACATTTAGATTTATCAATTATTCTAGGCATAGTATAATCTCCCTTATAAAGTTTGTTTACAAGAGTCAACTGTGATTTCTAAAACTCTTGTTAAGAAAGGAAACTTATCTATCATCATTTTGAAGTTATCCCCATCTTTTAAGAACCTAGCAGTTCCTTCAAGTAAAAATCCAGTTCCCATATATCTATATCCCATTACTTCATGGCTACCTAGCGTTAATTTAACATTAGGATTAATATTTATATTACTTTCTGTGTTTATCATTGCAGCAGCTGGAATTAATATTTTATTTCCTTCTACAATAACTAGATAGCTATTCCATGTATTTGACACATGAGCCTCATTATTTGCACAAGTAACAATAGAAACAACTCCCTCATTATTTAAAACTTCTAAAAATTTTTCTGTAAACATTTTATATTCCTCCTTGAATTATAGATACTTAGTATCGTCGATAGATATTGTCTCTAATTATATTATAATAATTTTTTTCATGTGTCAACAAAAAAATTCGCTTTATGTTGTTTAAGTAGTTCGCCAACATGTGGACAAAATGGATCTGCCTGTTGCTAAACATATCATTTTAAGCTTAATGTAAGTAAGGTGTCTTGAATCAAATTTAATAATAATGTATGATAAAGATATTATTTTTTTAAGGAGCGTAAAATTAAATGAAATTTTCAGTAGGAGTAGAATATGCACTACATTGTTTACTATATATGGTTAATGTAGAAGAGGGAAAATCGATTGGAATTAGAGATTTAGCAACATTTCAAGGGATATCAGAAAGCTATTTGTCTAAGGTATATGCAAGATTAAGTAAAGCTAAAATAATAAAATCTGTACCAGGAGTAAAAGGTGGATATACACTTGCTCGTAGTGCAGATGAGATTACATTTTGGGATGTTGTAGAAGCTGTAGAGGGAAGTGAAGATTTTTTCCAATGTGCAGAGATAAGACAAAATAATGTATTACTAGATAAAAATAATTTACCAGAGACACATACTAAGTGTCCTTGTTTAATAAAGGTAGTAATGTTAGAAGCTGAAAATGAAATGAAAAAATATTTAAATAGCAAGACATTACAGTGGTTACATAATCAAGTGTATAATAATATACTTCCAAAAGAGATGGAAGAAGCAACGATTGAATGGTTTAAAAATACAAAGAAATAATGTTATTTTACTTTATGATAAATACTAAAAAAATGGCTAGAAGTATTGAAAACATATCAATATCTAGCCATCTTTTTTAATTACCACTAATAGTTATAACTTTTTTCAGTTTACCTAAGTTGTGAACATTATATGAAAATATCTTTTATTCTACGTTTATTAATCTTTAAATTTAAAATCGTATATTCCATTTATTACTTCATTTAAGCTAGTATCAGCTAAATAAATACCAACATATGGTTGTTCTAAATATAATTTGCTATCCTCCCAATACACAAAAAAGGTACTTGTATATTCTTTAGTAATTAAGTTGATTTTTATATATTTCTCTTGATTAGGTACATCTTGTACGCTTTCTTTATTTGTAATTGTTGCATTACTCATATTTTCGATTAATTTTAAAATTATATTTTTATCATCACTTGCAAATTTTGATTCTCCACCAGTTATTTCAATACTTTCTATGTCTTCCAATGATGGTAAATCTATATCTTTATATATTACTTTATCACAGCCAATTAAAAATAAGGCTGACAAAACAAAACTAAATATAAATATTTTATGTTTTTTCACTACTTATCCTCCTTTGTTTAACTAATCATAAAATTATCTAACAGAACTTTATTATATATATATTTGATTACTTACTATCTATCTTTTCTATAAGTTTTACTAATTCTTTCGAATTAATAGTGTAAAATTTTTGTGCAATGTTTTTCATATTGAAACTATTATCATCTCTAAGTTTGTTTACTTCTAAAATAACATACATTTTCTCATTATTTATTTTGCCTAGGTATAGACTTCTTTTGTACTCAATTGAAAAGCCATCATCTTTGTCATCTTTAATATAACCATCCAAATATATTAACACACTGCTAGGGGGAGCTTCTTTAATACTAGATTTTTCTAATTTTGCACTTGTTAATAGTTTACTTAAATGAGACATATCTTCTTCAGATATATGAGAATTATATTTATGAGAATATGTACCTTTTTTAGAAGTCCACACTGAAACTATATTATCTTTAGAAAATACAAAGCAATCTTTTAAAATATAATACTCTCTTACTTTAAAGGCTCCTATTATTAGAAAAGTAATTATTATTACCACAAATATATATTTCTTTTTATTGTTTTTATCCATTGTCTCTATTCTCCTGTATTTTTTATTTATCATTAATGTGCATTATATATTTAAGCCTTCTTTTGATATTTAAATAAAGTTTCTAAGGTTATTTTATTTAGCTAACATAACCAATATATAAAGGATTACAAAGAAACATCGCTTAAAAGTTTAACTGGGATTTGAACTTGAGTAACATACTCATCTTCTATAGACGTTTCATAAACATCTATTTTATAAATCTCTATAGGATCACCTGAAATAGTGTATTTATTAATCTCAATGAACTTGTAAAGCATTTCAAATACCTGGTTATACTGATTATAATTGCCTTTGTAAGTATATGTAACATAGTATCCCTCATCCAAAATAAAGTTGTAATCAGTAGCATCATCATCTAACAAGCAAAATGTATGTTTATAGATATTATAAATACCATCAGAAAGGCTATTAGAATCAAACATTGCTCCAAAATTACTATTACCTAAAATATAAAACTTATCTTCGAATTTTTCACTCAATCTTTGTACTAAATAATCTACATTTTCATAAATAGATACATTAGAATCAACAGTAAGAGCCTTTCTTTTATACATATATAAAAGTTCAATTCTATTAAAAGTAGTATGTTCTAGACATTTATCAATAGAAGATAATCTTTTTTTCAAAGAATTTTTATGAGAGTTTAGATCTTCTACTTTTTTTTCTATTAATTCAATTTCTTCTTTAAGCATTTTCTTTGTAGTTTTGATATTTCTATTTTCTATATACTCCTTAATCTTTTGCATAGAAAAATCTAATGTTCTAAGTTCACGAATAAGATTTAAATTGCATATATCTTTAATTGTGTACATTCTATAAGAGTTAGTGTCTCTAGTAGGATTTAGAAGACCTAATTTTTCATAGTATTTTATAGAATCTCTACCCAATTTATATATTTTTGAAAGTTCACCAGTTTTATAATATTTTCTCTTCAAATAAATCACTCCAAACAAAATTAAAATAGTTATTGACATGTGTATTATACCACAGTTTATAGTTTTCTAAGGAGAAAGGAGATGTAAAATATGGAAGACGCATTAGACTTAAAAACACAATTTAAAAAATATGTAATACCTTCAGTAGCAGCAATGTGGGTATTTTCATTGTATTCAATGGTAGATGGTATATTTGTAAGCAAGGGGGTAGGTAGCAATGCACTAGCGGCTGTAAATATATCTACACCATATATAAATACGTTATTTGCATTATCCATTTTATTTGCAACAGGTGCAAGTACAGTGGTTTCTATTAAACTAGGAAACTCAGAAAGTAAAAAGGCAAATGAATACTTCACATTAAATTTAGTTACAATATCGATTATATCGGCAATTATAATGTTATTTAGTTTATTAAACTTAGATAAAATAGCTGTATTTTTAGGATCGACTAGCAGTACTATAGAGTATGTAAAAGAATATCTAGGAACAATTATGCTATTTGTTTTCTTTTATTTAGGATCGTATTATTTAGAAGTATTAATAAAAAGTGATGGTTATCCTCACCTTGCAACAGTAGGTGTAATTATATCTGCTATAACTAATATAGTGCTAGATTATATATTTGTACTAAAACTAGGGTATGGAGTTCAAGGAGCTGCATTTGCAACAGGAATAGCAAGAATATTTTCATTCTCATTTTTCCTTATACACTTTTTAAGAAAAAGAGGTAAGCTTAGATTTGTAAAATTCAAATTTGATTTTAGTATTATAAAAAGAGTAATATTAATAGGAATTCCAGATTGTACAACAGAAATAAGTATAGCTGTTATTATTTTGATTTTTAATCAATGCATATTAAGAATAATAGGAGAAGATGCACTGGTAAGTTACAGTGTAGTTTGTTATGTAAACACATTGGTACTTACAACTATGATGGGAATATCACAAGGAATACAACCTATGTGTAGTTATTACCATGGTAAGAAAGATAATGACGTAGTGTTATCAATTTTAAAAATGGGATTAAAAACAATAAAAATCTCATCAGTGGTATCATTTTTAATAGTTTTTGTATTTACAAATCAGATAGTATCATTGTTTATTAGCAATACAGAGAAAGAGTTATTTAGCTATACAGTAAATATTTTGAGAATATTTTCATTTGCATTTTTAGTTATGGGATATAATGTAATAACATCAGGATTTTGTGTAGCTATAGATAAACCAGTCCAAGCAGGAATAGTATCTTTAGGAAGAGGTATAGTCGTAATAACACTTACTTTAATAGTTATGGTACTTTTATTTGGAGGCTTAGGAATATGGATATCAACTCTTATATCAGAACTTATTGTGCTTGTAATTTCTAGAAATATTTTATCTAAGTGCAAAGATACCCTACAGTATGGATATATGGAAAAGGCGCTAAATTAAAAATATTATAAGCTATACAAATCTTTAAAAGCATAAAGAGGAGAAAATCCTATGAAAATGAAAAAAGGGATATATTAAAGGAAGCTAATGACGGTGAGAATGTAGATTATGGTATAGATTTAAAAGGTAAAATAGATTTGGATACAGGTTCTATTATATTAGAAGAAGTATCTATTATAAAAAAATAATGATTAATGAAAAAGTATATGCATGACATATACTTTTTTTATTTGCTAGTATTAAATTTATTTTGATATATATATCTTTAATGAAATATTGTTTCTGTAGGAATATATATGACTATGAAATCTAAGTTATAATATAGTTAGCAATTGCTTTATATTGTGAATGAAAGATTGATTATAGAAGGTATGAAAGGGGAAATATACTTTATGAAAAGAGCTAATATAACAAATGGAGAGTATTTTAATCAATACTTTGAAGATACATACCAGGAAAAAGGAATACCGTTTAATGAGGCAATAATGGTCGGAAATTCGACAACTGATATATTTTCTGATAATTTTTGTATAAAACGTGCATATGAACTTAAAGTTTCTGTAGAAGAATATTATCAGAAATTACATAGTTTTTTTGAGTTAATAAAAGATTTAAAAAGCCATGAAGAAATTGTTTTATGGTTTGGTACAGATACGTTTTGTCAGCTGAATTTACTAACGATCCTTAGCTTTCTTGAAACTCAAAAATATGAGGGTAGTGTATTTACTGTAATAATTAATGATGAAAGTTGTGATATTGTTCGCGAGAAGACATCTGCTTCACTTATTGGATATAAAGAATTATATGATAATACAATATTACATAAGAAGTTATCACAGTTTGATGATACCATTATGAATCAAGCAATATCATTATATTTTGATTATTTATCGGACTGTGGAAAGCTTGCTATGATTGTAAAAAATAATTCTTCGTTATCTGAGAATGAATTAATAAAAAAGTTATTATTAGAAAGTAAAGAATATGGTATAAGTGATTTACAAGCTTATGCGTTGATACAGAAGTATAAAAAATAGAATTGTACTTGAAGTTATAAGTTAGAATTTTAATATTATTTAGGTAAGTTTGAAGTGGAATTTTTAATTTATTATAATTATCAGCCATGAACCGTATCACAAGTAAGTGATACGGTTTTTTATATTACTATAAAAACTTAGAAATTTAGGAAAAGTATAATTTAATAATTGTGTTGAATAATAATTTTAACTATTAACATATGTTAATGAAATTTAATAAAAAAGTACGTAAAATAATCAATGTAAGGAGGTATGAGATGAATAAAGAGTGTAAAGACATTATAGATAGAGTAAGAAGTGAATTTAATGAAAATATAACTGAAGATTTATTAAAAAATATAATAGAATTCTCAAAAAAGAAAGTATTCAAAAAAGGAGAATTAATCCTTAGAATGGGCGAACCTATGTCAAAAATGTACTTTATAATAAAAGGAATTGCTCGAAGTTATTATATAGATATGCAAGGAAATGATGTAACAAAAAGTTTTATCAAAGAATATGACTTTTGCATAGGAGAAAGTCTTTTTACAAATAAAATAAGTGAAGAAGGATTTGAGGCATTAGAGGATATAGTTGCACTAGAGTTTGATGCAAAAAAAATAAAGGAGTATTTATTAAGTGAAAAGGTACTTACTGATATATATATAAAGAAACTAGAGGAAACTATTATTTATAAGATGAATCGTGAAAATGGATTTCAAATAAAGAGTGCAACAGAACGGTATCTAGAATTTAAAAGAAGTTATTATGAGATAGAAAATCGTGTAAATCAAAGTTGTATTGCTTCATATTTAGGTGTATCACCAGTATCTCTTAGTAGAATAAGAAGGACAATTAGAGAAGAATAGTAAAGTGAATTAGGAGGATTAGGATGAATTATAGTGAACAAAATGCATGGAGAGAACTACAAGAATTTTTACCACAAAAGTTCCATTTTACAAAAGAGTACCATCCTACAGAAGAGTGGTGGAATTGGAAAGGTCACAATGTACATTTAGATTGTTTTAGAAATAAAGATGCAAAAGTTAAGGTGATTTTATTACACGGTGTTGGTACAAATGGAAGACAAATATCTATGATTATAGGTGGACCACTCTCACAAGACGGATTTGAGACAATTGCAATTGATATGCCAACATATGGATTGACTGAAGTAAGAAAAGGAAGTTTAGTAACATATGATGATTGGGTAGATTTAGCCAATGATTATATCAATTATGAATTAAGTCTAGATGATAGACCTATTGTTTTATATGGCTTAAGTGCTGGAGGTATGGAAACCTATCATGTTGCCTGCAAAAATAAGAAAGTAAAAGGAATAGTAGGAATGACTTTTTTAGATCAAGCTTCTACGCAAGTACGTGATGAAACTACAAATAATATAGTTATGAGTCGTGTAGCAGTTCCAATGACAAAGATATCATGTGAAATGGGATTAAGTAAGTTTAAAATGAAGATGAGTATTGCTTCTAAAATGAGCGCATTATGTAATAATCCTGATGCTATGAAGGTGTTTATGAAAGATAAAACATCAGCTGGTAATAGTGCTACAATGAAATTTTTATACTCATACTGCTATCCTAAAACTTATATAGAGCCTGAGGACTTTGATGTATGTCCAATCCTTTTAACACAACCAGACAAGGACCATTGGACCCCGCTACATCTAAGTACACCATTTTTAAATAGAATCAAGAAGGTAGACGTTAAAATCGTAAACCTTGAAAATGGAGGTCACTATCCAGTAGAGCAACCTGCATTAGATCAAATGCATGATGCAATTGTTGATTTTATAAATGATGTTATAAAATAATAATAGCTCCGTAGAGTAAGGCACAAAGAACCGTATCACAAGTAAGGGAGCATGGTTTCATATGAATATTATAATATTGGGGTCTTCTACAAAACGGTCAGTAAGTATAAAATTAACTTACTGACCGTTTTATTTATGGAGGGGAAATTGTGAATGAATCATATTATAAGTTAACATTAGAAAAACAAAATAAAATAATTAATGCAGGATATAAGGCATTTGCTTTATATTCTTATAAAAAAGCATCTATGTCTTACATTGCAGATGAAGCTAATATTTCAAAATCATTATTATTTTATTATTTTAAAAATAAAAAAGAATACTATTTATTTTTATTTGATAATGCTATTCAATTTATTAAGAATCATAAAAAACAATATGCATCTGATAAAAAACAAGATTTATTTGATCTAGTTAACAATACTATAGAATTTAGGATGGAGATGTTATATTCATTTCCATACGCATATAGATTTATTACAAAAGCATATTATGAGATTTACAGTGAGTTAGATGATGAATTAAGCATACGTAAAAATAAAATGATTCATATTGGTAAAGATGAAATATTAGATATTGTTGAATATGATAGATTAAAAAATCCATGTGATATGAAAAATCTGATTAATATGATATTTTATATAGCAGACGGATGTATGAGAGGAAGAGAAGAACTAAATATTACACAAATAAATGAAATTATAATAGATTTTAAAAATATGATGGAATCTTTGAAAAAGAATTATTATAAAGAAGAATATTTATTAAATAAGTAGGGGGATTTTATATCATGAAAAATGACATGGAACATTTAAAATTTTATAATCTAGGCTGTACAATAAACTATTGGTATAGAGCGGGTAGTGAAGATAAATGGGTTTTATTTTTTCATGGAGCTGGAGTTGATCATGAAATGTTTAAAGAGCAATTTAAGATATTTGATGAAACGTATAATATAATTGCTTGGGATGCTAGAGGTCATGGTTTATCTAAATTAGAATCAGGAAAAAAATTTGAGTTTGAGGGTATGATAAGTGATTGTAAAAAAATATACGAAATTTATAATATAGAAAAAGCTACTATTATAGGTCAATCAATGGGAGGAAACATAGCGCAGGAAATAGCCTATTATTATCCAGATTTAGTAGATAAAATAGTATTAATTGATTGTAGCATAAATACAGGAAAATTAACTTTTATTGAGAATTACATACTTAAATATTCAAAGTTTATGTTTAATTGTTATCCATGGGATATTCTAGTTAATCAAAGTGCTAGGGCTTGCTCTAATAAAAAAGAGATAAGAGATTATGTAAAAAAGTGTTATAGAAAGATAGATAAAGGGACATTCATTGAGGTTATGATGGAAGTGACAAACTGTTTGCATGAAGATGAAGGTTTTAGATTTAGGCAACCCGTATTATTAATATGTGGATCAGATGATAAATTAGGAAATATTAAAAAAGCTTTAGAGAAATATAGTAAAGATGATGATAATTGTGTATTACATATAATAGATAAGGCAGGTCATAATTCAAACCAAGATAATCCGGATTTGGTAAACAAGTTAATCTATAGTATGCTAAATGGAACAAATTGTAATTTATAAAAATATTATTTTAGTGGACCTTATGATAGTATAATATTAAAAACTTAAATAAAACACGTTCCGTAGAGTACGGTACGGAGAACCGTATCACAAGTGAGTGATGAGGTTTTGAAGTAAGAAATAATGGAGCATTGACTAGACAAAATAGTTAAATGAAGATATGATACATTCAAGTTTATCCTAGCTGAGCTAAAGTAAGACTTAATAATATATTTTAGTAAAGGAAGGGGTATCTTAAGAATATTAAAACTCTTCCTTTTTTATATTTATATGTTTAATTGTACTACTTTGAAACTTGTAATATAATAAATTTGAAAATAGTATTAGGGAGATAAAGCGTATATGAGTGAATTAAAAAACTACACAAGCAATTTATATATAAATTTAAAGCTGTATAAACCTTTTTGCAGTATTAATAAAAATGTAATATCTTTAGATTTAAAAAAAGATATTGATGGATTAATTTCAAATGACAAGAAAATTTTAGACTTAATATATTCAAGATCATTACAGATTTTCAATGATTTATTTGATAATGAAGATGATATACTATTTGTAATAAATAAATATGATGAGTATCAATGGGAGATTATACAAAGTGAAGATGGATCATATGATCGTAAAGATTTGTATGATGAGACTACATATACACAAAAACATATAAGAATAAATCCATACATACATAACAAAGATTCACTAAAAAAACTAAACTGCATAGTTACAGATTTGGGAAAAATAAATACTGCAGGAATTAAAAACGTACATAGTTTTTATACAAATTGTAAAGTAAAAGATATAAGATATAGAAGGTTAATAAGAGAATTAATTGAGGATGAATTAGTTGATAACTTCAAAGGAATTGCAGATTACTACATAGTCCATAAGGAAAAAGAGTATGTTTACCATTTGTGTAATGATGAATGGATAGATTTATCATTTAACAAAGATAAAGATTTGGAAAAATTTAAAGAGAAGTATAGTAAACATATAGATTAGTAAAAATGACTTTCATTGGAGATATAATGGAGAACCGTATCGCAAATAAATAGAAGTACAAATATCATAAATATTAGATAAGTATGTGTCGATGTAAAAGTCGATACATACTTTTTTATTGCCTACAAAATAAAATAATAATTTAGCTGATACTTGATCGAATAATAAAATGTGATTAGGTTAGAAAATCAATAAGGTTGAATAAATAGCAACAAACTACAATAAAATCTAACGAAATGTATTTACAATATACAAAAAGTGCAATATAATGGGTATATAAATTAAATATGAAAGGATTGAGTTTAATGGAAGAAAAATTTTATACGATTGATCAAATCGCAGAAATATTAGGTATGCACCATAAAACTATAAGAAAATTTATAACAGAAGGTAAGCTTAGAGCAAATAAAGTTGGAAAGCAGTGGAGAATATCAGGACATGATTTAAGTATATTCATGGAAAATAATAATGTTAAAATTAGCAATAAAACAGAAGTAGAAAATGAAAAAATTGAATTTAGTACTAGAAATGTAGATAGCAATAACAGAGTTAATAAGATAAATATATCTACTGTTGTAGACGTTAATGAAGTAGATATTGATGAATATAGAAGAATATCAAATATGCTTTTAGCAGTAATGAATAGCAAAAATTCTAAAATGAGCAATTCAACTATCAATATCAAACATTATCAAAATGAAAGAAATTTAAAAGTAATGCTGTGGGGAGATACTAACTTTACTAAAGAAATGTTGGATTTTATATCTATGCTTACACAAAATAATGATATGTAAATGGAAATTAGGTGATGAAATGGATTATAAAATAGTAGAAAAAGCAAATAAGAAATATATTGAAATTAAACACCCATTAGCTTGTGAATCTGATGTATTAGATATTATTGGTATTTGTATTTCAAATGATATTAAATTATTAGTACTTAGAGAAGAAGTATTTACTGAAAACTTTACTAATCTTAAGCTAGGTTTAGCAGGTATAGCTTTACAAAAATTCATGAATTATCATATAAAAGTTTCGGCTACCATAGAAGATAAAAATAAAATCGAAGGAAGATTTAAAGAATTAGTTAGTGAGTTAAACAAATCAAATAACTTCAGAGTATTTAATAATACTAGAGATGCTGAAAATTGGGTTTTAGATATTAAATAATAAGGATGTACAATTATGAAAAAAAGTAGTAGTAAAATATATAGTAAGAAGGTGCAAATTGCATTTAAATCTGAAGAAGGGAAAAATGAAGTTTTAAAATACTATGAATCATTAGTTGAAAAAAATTATTTTTCACATGAAGAAATTAATATTGATACAAATTATGGAAAAACATTTATTATGGCTAGTGGAAAAGAAGAATTACCACCACTTATATTACTTCATGGTAGTGGTATGAATTCCGTTATGTGGATACAGGAGATGGAGAAGTATTCACAATGTCATAGAGTATATGCAGTGGATATGCCAGGAGAACCAGGAAAAAGCAATGAAAATCAAATACCATTCTCAGGTGACGATTTTACAAATTGGCTAAGTGATGTTTTTGAAGCTCTATCAATAGAAAAAGCAAGTATTGTTGGAATTTCATTGGGTGCATGGCTAGGAACTAAGTTTTCTATAAAATATCCACAAAAGGTAAATAAACTTGTTTTACTTTGTCCAGCAGGTATAGGTCCTCAAAAAAAGTCTTTTCTTTTTAAATCTTTATTTTATATGTTATTAGGAGAAAAAGGGATAGATAAGCTATATTATAAGATTAATGGTGACAAACCTATACCTGAGGTAATGTTAAATTATCAAAAGTTAATTGCAAAACACTTTAACTTTAGAAGAGAGATTATTCCTATATTCTCAGATGATGAATTGATGAAATTAACAATGCCAGTTGCACTATTTGTAGGAGGGAAAGATGTAATGCTTTATTCTGAAAAGACGGCAAAGCGATTAGAGTCGCTATTGGATCATGCTAATATAAATCTTATTCATGATGAAGGGCACTCTCTTGTTAATCAAGGAGATGAAATAAGGGAATTCTTAAATTAAAAACATATAAACTTATAATAAGTAGTTGAGATTTGTACGATAAGAGATAACAAAAGGTGTAGCTTAAATAAGTTTTATAGAGTAATATATAAAGAACCGTATCACAAGTGAGTGATGCGGTTTTGTTATTAAGTATAGAGATTAATGTGTGTAATATTAGATAATGAAAGTATGATATAATAAATAAAGTATAATTATGACAATTAAAGGGGCGAATATTATGAATAATCTAGTATTTTTAGGTAGAGGGTCGGGATATCACACTGGAGAACAAAATACAGCTGCATATATAAAGAAAAATGAAACATTATTACTTATTGATTGTGGAGAAACTGTATTTAAAAGTATTTTAGAAAAACAATTAGTAGAGGGAGTTAAAGAAATAAATGTATTAATAACACATATGCATTCAGATCATATAGGCTCATTAGGAGGATTTATAGGATTTTGCTACTGGAAATATAAAATAGTAACTAAGATTTATTTTAATGAAAAAGAAAAAATAAGTATGTTTTTAGAGCTTCTTGGGTTAAGAGAAAATGAAAGCTTTATTGTAGAGAATGCTGAGAATAAGCGAATTAATTCATTAGGATTGACATTCACAGGATTAATAACTAAGCATGTTAAGGCAATAAATACTTACTCTTATAAAATAGAATTTGATAATGGAAATGATATTTTTTATAGTGGAGATACATATGAAACAAATTTTGATGCAATTCCTTATTTGAAATCAGGAAACTTAATCTATCATGATGCATGTCTTAATGATGATAATGGAAATGTACATACTTCACTAAGAGTGCTAAGTGAAATTATTCCAAAGGAATATAGACATCAAATTTACTGTATCCATATTGATGGAGACAACTTTGTAGAAGAGGCTGAAAAACGAGGATTTAATGTAGTTGAGGTTATTTAATATAGGTTATATTCTATGAAAAATACAATTATCAAAAGATGGATTAAAATAAAATTTAAGTGATAATCTTAAGAATAAAAGTACTAATCTTAATTGGATAGGTACTTTTTTTATTTGCTTTATATACAAAAAAAGCTAAATTATAATTGACAGTAGACAGATGCCGTAATATACTTAGGTTAATAGGTAGGCGAATGTCGTAAAAGGAAGGTGTTAAAAATGAAAAAGATCCCAAAAACAGAACTACAAGTTATGAAATTCATATGGGAACAAGAAAATATAAGAGTAGCATCTGTAGATATTACAAAATTTATGAGTGAAAACTATAATTGGTCAAAGGGAACTACATCAAAAACACTTATAAGATTAGTTGAAAAAGAGTTTTTAAAATCAGAAAAAGAAGGAAGACAAACTTTTTATTACACATTAGTTGATGGTGATGAGTATTTAAAATTTGAAACTAAAGAATTCTTTAGTTTTATGCATAACAACTCTTTATCTAGTATGGTATCAGCATTGGATGATTCTAAGGATATTTCAGAAGAGGATATTAAGGCTTTAGAAGACTGGATAAAAAGTAGGTGATAGTATGAGCTATATAGTTATGGAGGTATTTAAAACAAGTATATATATAAGTGTACCAATCATATTAATACATTTATTAAAAAATAAAATCTTAAGTAAATATACACATAAACTAAATTACATGATTTGTATTTTAATAACATTAAGAATGCTCTTTGTATCTAGTATAGAGATATATTTACCTGTTGAAGTTTTAAATAAAAAAAGCAATAAATTAAATAGTGTAGCTTACATATCTGAAAATAGCACTAATCTAGAAATTTTTTTAAGTTTAATATTTTATGCTTGGATATTAGGTACAATATTTATACTTATGAGCAATATATATAAGCAAATTATGTTTTATAAAAAAATGAAAAATATAAAATATAAGATTGAGGATGAGTATATAATTGACGCTTTAGAAAAAGAAAAGCAAGCTTTAAATATTAAAAGAAATATTAATATATTTAAGGTAAATGGGCTTTCATCACCGGCGTTAATAGGTTTTATAAAACATAAAATAATAATACCTAATAAAGACTATAACCAAGAAGAGATAAAGTGGATACTTAGACATGAGCTTATTCATTTTAAAAGAAAAGATAATTTATTAAAGTTATTATTAATGATTGCTAGTGCAATTCATTGGTTTAATCCATTAGTAAAAATACTAAATAAATACTTTAAAGAGCAATGTGAGCTTTCTTGTGATGAAGAAGTAGTTGATAAATTTAGTATAGATGAAGTAAAAAATTATGCTTTTGTGTTAGTAAATTCATTAAGATATAAAAATACACTTAAAAGTACATTTTGTTCATCTCAGTTTTATAATGATGAGATAAAGTTGATTAAAAGTAGAGTAGAAAAAATATTAGATTCTAATAAATATAAAAATGGAACTAGTATATCTATATTTATAGCTATGATAGCTGTGATTTCTATGTTTTCAATTAGTACAATAACTAATCAAAATATATCCTATGCTAGTGAGAGTGTGGTATCTAACGATTTTCAATCTATAGAAGAAGAGTTTGTAAATCATATTATGAGCAGATTAACAGAGGAGGAAAAAAGGCAAGTAAAGATTGTAAGAGATGAAGATAATTATCCCATTATTTCTGTAGGAGAGAGTAAATATTTTTCTATAAGTAAATCTTTTGAAAAAGAAAGTAAATGACAAATACATAAATTTATTAAATCAGCGTGAGTTTAAAAGGGGGCAGGGGTTATTTATGGAAAATAAAGTTGAAAAGAAAAATAGTAAAGGTAGATACATATTATACATAATTTTTATAACGTACCTAGTCGTATTGTTTAAAATAGTATTATTTAAATATGAACCATTAGCAGATATTATAAAAGGTGATATAGGTGCGGATTTTAGAAGTGCTAATCTAATACCTTTTAAAACAATACTAGATTTTTTTAGTATTGGTATGAAAGATAATAGTTTGCTATGGGCTTTTTCTAATATATTTGGGAATGTATGCATATTTATGCCTTTAGGATATTTATTACCTTTGTTTTTTGAAAAGTTTAGAAGTCTAAAAAATATAGTTATAGTAGCTTTAGCAGTGAGTATGTTCTTTGAACTTAGTCAATATTTTGGATACTTAGGAAGCTTAGATATTGATGACTTAATATTAAATACATTAGGTGGGGTAAGTGGTTACTTAGTATATGTAGGTATAAAAAAACTTACAAGTAATGATAAAAAATTAAATCAAGTAACTATAATATTAAGTGCTATTGCATGTATTGGTGCATTTACAATTGCAAGAGAACAATTTGGAAGCTTATTAGGATTAACTAACCATGAGGTTACAAC
Organism: Romboutsia weinsteinii; assembly: GCF_002250835.2. Lineage (GTDB taxonomy): Bacteria > Bacillota > Clostridia > Peptostreptococcales > Peptostreptococcaceae > Romboutsia_A > Romboutsia_A weinsteinii. The sequence continues at coordinate 48,166 of NZ_NOJY02000011.1, read as the reverse complement.
TATAGGTCAAGAAAATCTTCCACAAAGAGAACCGGATATTATGGGAACTTATTTAAATACTAAGAATGAAAAAATCTATATGTACAAAGGTATGGTGGCAGAAAATTCAAGTGACATAGACTTTTCAGAAAAGTTGAATGTAGAAATAAATGATAAAACTAAATTTTATTGTACAGAGATAGATGAATTAAAAAATGAATCTATTATTACGTATAAAGAATTAAGCAAGGAAGAGTTTTTAAAGTATGAGTCTTATTCTATTTTAAAAGTATGGTACGATGAAAGTGATAATGGTATTGTTGATACAATAGAAGTATCTAAAAAGATACCTACTTCAGGTTCAGCTGTAACAATCGAGAGCAATGAGAAAAAGGAAATACATGGAGATGTTGAAGAAGTAAACAATAGAGGAGTTGTTATAAACTTAATAACTGTTCAAGAATCTGAAAATGGTAGCTCAATTTCTGTAGTAGGAAAAGATGAACATGCTAACTTGATAAAAGTAGAGTTTAGTAGTGATGCAAAATTCACTTTAAATATAGGTAAAGCAAATGGTGATATTATTGAAAGAAAAGATTGCAAAAAAGAAGATATACAAACTAAAGATACTGTAGCTTTGAAGGGAACTAAAAATGGCGAGGTATTTATTGCAGATGATATTGAAATAACTAGGGTAGTTGAATAATCAAGTATTAAAACTAAAAAGTAAAACCTTGAAATTTGAACACGTAAAATACATTAAATAAAAAATTATGAAGAAGCGTTTCATAAATAAATGAGGCTTAAACGAATATGTATATAAATGGATATGTCATCCAGATAAAAATTATTGAAAAACTAGAAGATACATGCTACTATTTAAATTAATAAATTAAATAAATCAATAAATACTTTTGTTTTGCTACCGAGTAAAACAAATCAAAGTGCTCAAACACATTCCGTTAGGTCTTAGAAGGAATGTTGTCTGGGCATTTTTTTATGGGAGGTTTTATATGAATAACAACTATGTACTAAAAAACTTTTTTAAATACGTTAGCCTTAATGTTATAGGAATGATAGGGCTGTCTTGTTATATACTTGCAGACACCTTTTTTGTTTCCAATGCTCTTGGCTCAAATGGACTAGCTGCACTAAACTTTGCTATTTCAATTTATTGCATCATCAATGGGGCTGGATTAATGATTGGTATTGGAGGGTCAACAAAATACAGTATTTTGAAGTCGCAAAATGAAGATGAAAAAGCCAACTCAATTTTTTCTAATACTGTGATTATAGGAATAGTTGTAGGCATTATTTTTCTTATTGTAGGAATATTTCTATCAACACCAATTGCAAAGTTGCTTGGTGCAGATGGGATTACATTAACAATGGCAAGTAATTACTTAACAACAATACTTTGCTTTTCACCATTTTTTATCCTAAATAATATAATGCTTGCATTTATACGAAATGATGGAAATCCAAAACTGTCTATGACAGCTATGCTTATAGGAAGTTTTTCAAATATTGTTCTTGATTATATCTTTATTTTTCCATTTTCAATGGGAATGTTTGGAGCTGCTTTTGCTACAGGACTTGCACCGATTATAAGTCTTTGTATTTTATCTACACATTTTATAAAACAAAACAATAATTTTAAATTTATAAAATGTAAAGTAAATATAAAGACCATAATAAATATTTTAGGACTTGGTTTGTCGGCATTTATTACGGAAATCTCATCGGGGATTGTTCTTATTATATTTAATCTTGTAATATTGAATATTACAGGAATTGTAGGAGTGGCGGCATATGGAATAGTTGCAAATGTAGCACTTGTAGTAATTGCAATATTTACAGGGATTGCACAAGGAATACAGCCACTATTAAGCGAAGGATATGGAAAAAATGATGCTATATTGATGAAGAAAGTATTGAAATATGCTATTATTTTATCTTTGGGTCTAGCAACTGTTATATATATATTAACTTTTGTTTTATCGGAAAATATCATTGCTGTTTTTAACAGTGAAAATAATACTAAGCTAATTCCTATTGCTACAAATGGGTTAAGATTATACTTTACTGGATTTTTCTTTGCTGGAGCTAACATTATTATAGCTGCATTTTTAAGTGCAACCACAAAAATGAAGAGTGCCTTTGTTGTTTCCATAATGCGTGGGTGCATAGCTATTATACCTATTTTATTCATTCTTACAGCATTTTTGGGAATGAATGGTGTATGGCTATCATTTACATTTGCTGAGATTATAACAACAATAACTGCAATAATGTTTTTAGCTAAATTAAAATCTAAGTCAGAAATACTATAAGAAAACTATCTATGCTAGATAGTTTTCATTCAATTTTAATCAATAAATACATTGACAGAGCAATGGGAAAGCTAACATTATTTATTGAAATTTATAAATAGACTAGTATAATATATATAATAATAAAGTATATTATAATCTTGAAAATAGACATAAGAAATGAGTATATAAAAGTATACACAATAGCAGGGGAGACTTTATATGAGTTCTATTTATGAAACTATTAAATTTAGTAGTAAAATGCAGATGAATATATTTATTCATAGCGTTAACTATGTACAAAATCACTGGCATGAGAGTCTAGAGAGTTTATTTGTTTTAAAAGGAAATGTAAATATTGTTATAGATGAAAGTGCATACTATTTAAGCCAAGAAGATGTTATAGTAATCAATGCAAATGAAGTACACACAATAAGTTCTAATGATGACAATATAATTTTAGCACTTCAAATTCCTATAGATTTTATAAAACCTTATTATGAAGATATAGAAAATATAAAATTTAATTGCAAGTCAGTATTACTAAAAGATGAAGATAAATATATTATAGATGAAATTAGAAAAATACTAGCTAAGACTATGTGGACTTATAGCAAAGATGAAGAAGATTGTGAGATTAAGATACAATCTTTGGCATTTGAATTAATCTACATATTGTGCAGAAACTTTAAAGAGAAAGATGATGTATATAACAAAAGCGGAAATAAGTATTCAGAAAGATTAAAACGAATTATACAATATATAGATTTAAATTACAAAGAAGATATAAGCCTTAGTACCTTGGCAGAAAAAGAATATCTTTCTAACGCATATTTGTCTAAGTTTTTTAGAAAATACATAGGTAAAAACTTTCACTCCTATTTGAGTAGTATTAGATTAGAGCATGCTGTAAAAGATTTAATTTATAGTGATTTATCAATAACAGAAGTAGCTCTTAATAATGGATTTAATAATGAGAAAACCTTCTTTAATTTATTCAAAGAAAACTATGCACAAACTCCTAATTCCTATAGAAAAAAAATAAAAACTAATTTAAAAGAAATGAAAGTAAATGATGAAAGTTTTAATTATGTAAAAATAGATGAAGATAAAAAGTATACTTCATTATTTAAATACTTAGATGCAAAAGAAGATGGTAGTGATAAGAGGGTAAGCAGTAAAAGTAATGTAAAGATTGATTTAAATCAGAAGACAGAAAATATAAATCATAATTGGAAACTACTAACTACAATAGGTAGGGCTAAAGATGGACTAAATAAAGATATTCAAAATCAATTAAAAATGATTCAAAGAGAAATCGGATATAAGTATATAAGGTTCCATGGAATATTTGATGATGAAATGAAGGTTTATGATGAAGATGATAGAGGAAATATAATACTTAATTTTTCAGAAATAGATAAACTATTTAATTTTTTAGATAGTATTAACCTTAAGCCATTTATTGAACTAGGATTTATGCCTAGTAAATTAGCTAAAGAAGAAAAGAAAATATTTGATAGAGAGGCAATAATAAGTCCTCCTAAAGATATGAATAAGTGGAATATTCTTATAGCATCATTTATAAATCATTGTATAGTTAGATATGGATTAGAAGAAGTTAAAACTTGGTATTTTGAAGTATGGAATGAGCCTGAAATAGTTAATCTTTTTGGCTTTAAAGATGTAAGTGATTACTACAATTTATTTGAAAATACCTATAATACTATAAAATCTATATCTAAAGATATAAAAGTGGGTGCTCCAGGTATAAACTTTATATGTGATGGAAGTTATGAATGGTATCAAGGTTTTTATGATTTTTACTCTAGTAAAAACATAGATCCTGACTTTATATATAGTCATAGTTATACATATATTGTTGATAAAGATGTAAAAGAAATCGATATTAATTCCCTGAGCGAAAAGGGGATACTTCCTGAAGATGAGAATTTTTTACACAATTATATAGAAAAACTAAATGACGAGGTAAGAGAGATAAATAAAAAAGATAAAGAAATATATATAACAGAGTGGAATTCTTCACCTAGCCATAGAGAATTGACTCATGATACCTGCTACAAATCTGCATTTATAGTAAAGAATATAGTAGAGAATATGGATAGTACAAAGTCTTTGGCATACTGGGCTGTTAGTGATTTTATAGAAGAGTTGCCACTACCAGATGATGAGTATCATGGTGGTGTAGGATTAATAACACTAAATTCAATAAAAAAGGCGGCGTATAATGCTTTTTACTTATTAGCAAAGCTAGGGAGTGCTTTGGTAGATAAAGGAGACGGATATTATATAACTAGAAGTAGTAAAGGCTACCAAATAATCCTGTACAACTATTGTCATTTTGATAAATTATACTTATCTATGGATACATCCAAAATGACACAAGAAGATAGATACGGTGTATTTAAAAATGATAATTCTAAAGAATTTAATTTTATACTAGAAAACATAGATAGTGGAAATTACGAAATAAAGGAACACAGGGTAAATAGAAACCATGGAAGCTCTTTTGATGCTTGGATTGAAATGGGGGCTCAAAAATATTTAGAAATAGAAGAAGTAGAGTATTTAAAGAGCAAATCATATCCAAGTTATATAAGAAAAAATGAAAATATAAAAGATTCATATGAAATAAATAAAACACTACAACCTCATGAGATCCTATTACTTGAAATAAATAAAAAGTTAAATTAGAATAAGATACTTAATTAAAAAACTATCTCAGAATAAATAAATTTACTAATAAAATCAAAGAGATTATTAGCAAATTATATTCGGAGATAGTTTTTTTACTATTAATAAAAAAGGTAACAGGACAAAAATTTACAGTATTTAGATAAAAAAGTTGAAGGTAATTAATTTCTAAAACACTTAAAATTAAATTAAGAAATAGATAATAACTAGGAGGAGTTTTGATGAATAGATTAAGTAGATTAAGAAAGAAACCGTTTTTCTTAAATGATAAGGATGTTGCTTGGGTAGAGAGCACATTAAACAATATGACTTTAGAAGAAAAGATAGGGCAAATATTTTGCTTAATAGCTTACTCAGATGATAAAGAATATCTTAAAGGTTTATTAGATACAGTTAAACCTGGTGGAATAATGTGTAGACCTATGCCTCTAGAGCAAGTTGTAGAAGCTAATAGATTTTTACAAGAAAATTCTAAAAATCCAATGCTAATAGCTGCAAACTTAGAAAAAGGTGGAAATGGAGCAGTGTTAGAAGGAACAAGCTTTGGTTCTCCGATGGAAGTTGGTGCTACTAATGACTACACTCAAGGGTATAGACTAGGAGACATTTGTGGGGCAGAAGGTTCATCAGCGGGGATTAACTGGGCATTTGCACCAATAATAGATATAGATTATAACTTTAGAAATCCAATAACAAATACTAGAACATTTGGTTCAAATCCTGAAATAGTAAAAAATATGGGTGCTGAATATGTTAAAGCGGTTCAAAAATATGATATGGCAGCATCTATAAAGCACTTCCCAGGAGATGGAATGGATGAAAGAGATCAACATTTAGTAACTTCAATAAACAGCATGAGCTGTGATGACTGGGATAATACTTACGGAGAAGCTTATAAAGCATCAATAGAAGCAGGAGCTAAGACTGTAATGGTAGGTCATATAATGCAACCTTCATATTCTAAAAAGTTAAATCCAGAATTAGAAGATAGAGATATATTACCAGCATCTTTAGCACCAGAATTAGTTACAGGATTATTAAAAGAACAATTAAACTTCAACGGTTTAGTAGTTATAGATGCATCTACTATGGCTGGTATGATAATCCCAATGCCAAGAGAAGAAGCTGTGCCTAAGGCAATAGCAGCAGGATGCGATATGTTCTTATTTACTCGTAACTTAGAAGAGGATTATGAGTTTATGAAAAAAGGTGTTGAAAATGGAATAATAACAGCTGAGCGTTTAGATGACGCTGTAACAAAAGTTCTTGGACTTAAGGCATCATTAAAACTTCACACTAAAAAAGAAGAAAATACTATTTTACCAACTATTGAAAATGCAAAAATAGTAGTAGGAAAAGAAAAACACTTAGAGTGGTCAAAAGAATGTGCAGATAAGTCTATAACTTTAGTAAAAGAAGAAATAGATGTATTACCTATATCTCCTGAAAAATACAAGAAGGTTCTTTTATATTATATAGGAGCTGGAGCAAGTGAATTCTATGGAGCAAGACAGGGTGTATGTGAAATAGCAAAAGATAAGTTAGAAAAAGAAGGATTTGAAGTAGATATATTTAACCCTGGTGAAGGGTTTGAAGGAATGGTTGCTCCGTTTTCATCAGTAGTTGGAAAATATGACTTAATAATATATGTATCAAACTTAGCGACTAAGAGTAACCAAACTATAGTAAGAATAGAGTGGGATGAGCCTATGGGAGCTAACGTACCAATATATATGGAAAAAGTACCTACAATATTTATATCAGTAGAAAATCCATACCACTTAATAGATGTACCTCGTGTAAAAACATTCATAAACACTTACCATAGTTCAGATATAGTATTAGATGAATTATTTGAAAAGTTAATGGGAAGAAGTGAATTTAAAGGTCAAAACCCAGTAGATCCATTCTGTGGTATGTGGGACACAAGATTATAAACTTAATTTAAGGAGAATAGCATGGGAATAAAAGCAGTAATTTTTGACTTAGATGGAGTTATAGTTTCTACTGACGAATACCATTATAAGGCATGGAAAAGTATATCAGATAAAGAGAATATAAATTTTGATAGGACTATAAATAATAGATTAAGAGGCGTAAGTAGAGCAGAAAGCTTAGAGATAATATTAGAAAAAGCTAATAAAGAATACACTCAAGAGGAAAAAGAAGTTTTATTAGAAGAGAAAAATAATGTATATAAGAAACTTTTAACAAATCTTTCATCTTCAGAAATACTAGAAGGAGTTAATGAGGTTATAGATTATTTAAAATCTAATAACATAAAAGTTGCGATAGGTTCTTCAAGTAAAAATACTTCATTAATACTTGAAAAGATAGGATTATCAAATACTTTTGATGAAATAGCAGATGGAACAATGATAACAAAATCTAAGCCAGACCCACAAGTTTTCATATTAGCAGCAAATAAACTAGGCGTATCTGAAAAAGATTGCTTAGTAGTTGAAGATGCAGAAGCTGGAGTAGAAGCTGCACTTAATGGAAATATGAAAGTAGCAGCAGTAGGAGATGCTATAAAGTGTAATAAAGCAACTTTCAACTTAGATAAACTAATAAAATTAACTGATATAGTTAAGAAAAATAATTAAACTATACAATAGACTGAAATACCTAACAAAAATAACTAACATAAAAAAAACTAAGAGGTGGAGTATGTATAAAGAGCTAGTAAAACGTTTAGGGGAAAATAGCAAGGTAGAAATAATAAATGGTCAAGAAATAATAATAAAAGACATTCCAGAGGTTAAAGAACAAGGAACTCTAGACCCTAGAGTAATGGATGTAATGTTAAATCCAGAGAAGTATCCATATGAAAATAAAAAAGCAGATAAAACTTACACATATAACAATTTTCCAGTAGGTATGTTTCGTAGTATCTTTGGATGGGATAATGAGGATTTAACTAATGGAGAAATTGAAACAACTCATAAAATAATAAAAGGAATAAATGGAGATATACCTGTTAGGATATACTCACCAAAATCAGATGAAAAAATGCCAGCATTAGTATTTATACATGGCGGAGGATTTATAGCTGGTAGTGTAGATGTAGTTGAAAATCCTTGCAAATTTATAGCTAAAAAAGCTAATGCAGTAGTTATATCTGTTGATTATAGATTAGCACCAGAGCATCAATTCCCAAAAGGATTTGACGATTGCTTTGATGTTATCAAATGGGTATACAATAATGGAGAAGAAATAAACGTAGATTCAAACAAAATAGGGGTATCAGGAGATAGTGCTGGAGGGAATTTATCTGCAGTTTGTACTTTAAAAGACAGAGACTTAGGAACTAATATGATAAAATACCAAGCATTAATATATCCTGCAACAATAATATCAGAGAAAGAAACTCCATACTACAATTGGAGTCTAGATGATTATGAAATGAATTCTAATGAAGAACTTATTAAAAAGGCTGTTTGCGGACTTAAGGATTCAACAGGAATGCTAAGTTTATATATGACAGATAGCTCACTAGCAGAAGATAGATATGTATCACCTCTTTTAGTTGAAGACTTAAGCAATCTTCCAAAAACTTTAATGGTAGTTGGAGAATATGACTTTATAAGAACTCAAGGGGAGGCATATTCAAAAAGACTAAAAGAATCAAATATTGATTGTAGAACTATAAGATATAGAGGGATGGACCATGCATTTATAGATAAGCTAGGATTATATCCACAAGCAGAAGATTGTATGAATGAAATCGCTAATGATTTAAAATCTCTTTAATAATAAGCTAAAAAATAAACGCATATTTAAAATTAAATAAGTATGCGTTTATTTTCACACTGCGGGAAAATGTTTTCGGGATTGGAATTGTTCATAAAATTAGCAAATTGTTTATAGCTTTAGTAAATTATTTTAAGTTTGAGCAAATAAAGAAATCAAAGGGGGAAGTAAAATTGAGTAGAAAATATTCACAAGAATTACTAGATAAGATAGTTCAAAGACAAGAAATGGTCAACATAAAGGGAACGAATGTTTTGGTTAAAAAGTTACCTGATAGTGACGAAATAGGAGCAATGGATCCTCGTCTTTATAATGATATGAAAAAGCAATTAACAATAATGAAACTTATGCCTAAGAGCATGATGAAGATGGATGCTTCTCCAAAATCTGTTGAAAAGCTAAGAAATATGTTTGGTGAAGTTAAGAGTGTACCTATAGTAGAAAAGAAGATCGATATTGTAACTGAACATGTAAAAGCAAAGGATGGATATAAAATACCAGTACGTATTTATAAGTCTGAAACTATGAAAGAAAATGCACCTATTCTTTACTTTATACATGGTGGAGGATTCTTTGGAGGCTCTCCTGATGTAGTTGAGGAATTAATAAAATTGATTGTTGAAAAAACAGATATACTTGCTTTCTCTGTTGATTACCGTTTAGCACCAGAAAATCCATATCCAACTGGACATGAGGATTGTTATTCTGTATTAAAATGGGTATACGCTAATGTAGAGAGACTAGGTGCAAATAAGAAAAATTTATTTGTAGCAGGGGATAGTGCTGGAGGAAACTTAACACAATACTGTACAACAAGAGATATGGAAGAAAATTTAGGAATGGTTAAAGGACAATTGTTACTTTATCCTACTGTAAATATGGCAAACGTAGAAGATGAATTATTTAGATGGAGCAAAGATGAATATGAAATGCATCCTAAACATAGAAAAGGACTAGAAATGATGTTAGATATGTTTAGTGGAATGTCAGGGGAACTAGAAAGTATCTTAGGAACTGCTGATGTTAAAAACGTATATTTAACTCCATATATTGGAGATGGGAAAGGTCTACCACCTACGTTTATTACAGTAGGAGAACACGACTTCTTAAAGGTAGAATGTTTAGCTTATGCTTCAAAGTTAACTAAAGCGGGAGTTGATACAACAACTGTATTATATAAAGGTTTTGGTCATGCATATGGAGACAATATAGGTGTTTATCCACAAAGTGAAGATTGTGCAATTGAAATGGGTAATTTCATATTAAAATACAGTAGCTAAGGGGAGATAATATGAAAAAGGGGTATAAATTTTGTTTATCTATTGTTGGAATAATATTATTAGTATTTGCATTTACAGATATGAATATATCTAATGCTATTTATAATCCTGAAAGTAAATTTGGATTAATATTTGAAGCAATTGGTGAGTTTCCTGCTGCAATTATTGCAACATTTTGTACAGTTAGCTTAATGTTGACTAGAGACAAAGATAAGTCAATAAAATATAACTTAGGTACAGTTGGATATATTGTTTTGCTAATTTTCTTCTCATTTATGGCTGCTATGCTACCAGTGAAATATTTGCATGGATCTAAGGCTCTAATACCTGTACTTATGGTTATCTATATTTTAGCATCATATATGATAGCTAAGAAATATGCATCTACACACAAAGAAGAGTTACGAAGAGCGGCGATTGTAGGCGTATTAACATTTGTATTTGTAATAATTGCATTTAATTCAATCAAATTCCTATGGGGGAGAGAACGCTATAGACATATGATAGAGGTTGGATCTTTTGCTGGATATTCAATGTGGTTTATACCACAAGGTTTTGCATCAGGAAATGAATTTATGTCATTCCCATCAGGTCATAGTGCAAATTCTGCAATTATGGTTTGGATTACTTTAATACCAACATTTGTTACTAGTTTAAAGGATAAGAAGAATTTGTTTATAGGATTTGCAGGACTATGGACAATATTAGTTCCGATTAGTAGGATTGTTGTAGGAGCACATTTTGCATCAGACGTTACCATGGGAGTAACTATAACATTAGTAATATTTACTTTATTAAAAAACAAATATATAAATAAAGTGGGGGATAAAGATGAACAAAAACATATGCTTACAACATTAGTATGATAATATATATTTATATAGATAAAAAATTAGTAGAAAATAAATACATGGAGGTGAAAAGATAATGAGAAAAATTAGACACTCAGAAATTGTATAAGGCTCCGGGCAAAGTCTATAATAAAAACTTGTTTGGAGCCGTATTTAACATAAATACGGCTGATATAGCCATGGTAGATTTTGCTCGACTATGTACCAATAAAAGTAGATAGGAGCAAAAGTTATGAAGTACGAAAACGCAAATAATATTTTACCATCACATATTGTAGAGATACTACAAGAATACATTGAAGGTAAATATTTATATATACCCAAAAAAGATAATAACAAAAAATCTTGGGGAGAAGAAAGCGGATTTAAAAAAGAGTTGAATAATAGAAATATAGAAATAATTAATGAATATAACAATGGAAAAACCGTAAAAGAAATATCTGAAAATTATTATCTAACAGAACACAGTATTAGAAGGATTATCAGAAATCATAATAAATAATAGATTAAGTGCCTTAGAAATGTTAATAAATTACCCTAAGGCACTTTTTTTAGTACAAGAATAACTCAGAATTATATATGTACTTATTATTGTTTAATGATAAGTGATAATATTAAATTTATAATACAATAAGGGGAAATAAGTAAAATGATAAGAACTATAGAAAATAAAGATACAAATAAAATAATGGAGATATGGTTAAAAAGTACTATAAAAGCTCATGATTTTATACCAAAAGAATACTGGGAAGCTAACTTTGACTTAGTAAAAGACACTTATATTCCTATGTCAGATACATTTATTTATGAGGATGAAGAAGGTATAAAAGGATTTATTTCAATCATAAATAATGAATTTATAGGAGCATTATTTGTTGGAAATGACTATCAAGGCGGTGGTATAGGTAGTAAGTTAATACAATATGTATGTGATTTATATAATAATTTAACTCTGGCTGTGTATAAAGATAATACAAAATCTGTAGAGTTTTATAAGAAAATGAACTTTGAAATTATAAGTGAAGGAATTAATGAAGATAGTAAATATGTTGAATATACTATGAAATATTCAAATAAACCACAAGTTTATAAGCAGACAGAAGTGAAGTTTTGGGATGATGAATACATATCAAAACAAATGCTTAAGGCACATTTGGATCCTGACTTTGATGGAGCAACTAGAAAATTAGAATTTATAGAAAAATCAGTTGATTGGATAAGCAAGGTAGCTCCTCCTAATAAGCATACGAAATTATTAGATTTAGGATGCGGTCCTGGTATATATGCAAAAAGATTTTTTGAAAAAGGCTATATAGTTAAGGGAATAGATTACTCTAAGCGTTCAATTGAGTATGCACAAAGCGTAGCAAAAGAGAAAAATTTAAATATTGATTTTTTATATAAAAATTATTTAGATTTAGATTACAAAAATGAGTTTGATTTAGTTACATTAATATATTGCGACTATGGAGTGCTATCAAGTGAGAATAGAATGTCCTTAGCTAAGAAAGTCTATGATAGCTTAAAGCCTGGAGGCAAGTTTATATTAGATGTTTTTGCCTCAGAAAAATTCAATATATTTGAAGAATGTAAAACAAGAGAAGTTGTTAAAGACGGTGGATTTTGGAGCAATGAAGAGTACTTATGTTTAAATGGTAACTATAAATATGAAGATAAGACAATTTTAGAACAAGTTGCAGTAATAACGAAAGATGATACTAAGATATATTATATTTGGAACCATTGTTTTACAAAAGATAGCTTATTAAGTGAATTAAAGAATATTGGATTTAAATCAGTAGAGTTTTTTGGAAATATAGCAGGAGACGATTATACAGAAGATAGTCTGACTATGGCAATTATCTTAGAAAAATAATTTGCTTATACAATAAAATAAAAATACTGATGCTATGTAGATAAGCCACCATTCAAGGTGGTTTTAATTATATACAATGTTGTATAACAAGTGTTGACTATATACAACGTTGTGTATATAATGAAATTAATAAGAGATATTTAATAAAAAACTAAGGAGAGGCCTATGGTAAAATTGATTATTTTATATTACCTAAATATAAAATCAACGCATGGATATGAAATACAAAAATTCATTCAAGCTACAGGACTTGATGTTTGGGCTAAAGTTAAATCTGGTTCAATATACTACGCACTAAGCAAGATGGAAAAGAATGGAGAAGTAGAGCTATACAAAGAAGAAACCATTGGATCGAAAGTAAGAAAAATATATCAAATAACTGAAAAAGGTAAACTGGAACTTAAACATGCTATAGAGCAAGAACTAGACAAGCCACTTATGCCAATAGGTACAGATAAGTTTATAATACCAATAACTTTTAATCGATTAGATAAAAGTGAAGCTATAGATATAATAAATAAGCATATAAAAAGTCTTGAAGAAACGCTAGATTATTGGGAATACTGGAACGATATAAAAATAAACGAATCAACTTTACAAGTTGAAAGAATATCTTTTGAAATGACTGTAAATGGAATTAAGGACTCTATAAGATGGCACAAAGCTATAATAGATGAATATGATGAATATGTAAAATATAGTCAAAATCAAGAAGTAATGATTAAAAATATTGACTTTGGAGAAGTACAAGAGCCTAAAAATAGTGATGTTCAAACTGATAAAAAGAGAATTGAAGATCTTAGAGAAATAATTTTAAACAATCCAGAAAAGTCAAAAGAAGCTCTTGAAGAGCTAATGAATTTAATGAGTCAAGGAAAATAAGAATGTAGTGATATACTACATTTTTATTTAAAGATTATATACAATGTTGTATATAAAATATTTTATATAAAATGGAGGTTATACAATGAGTACAATTTTAGAAATACAATCACTAAGAAAAGTATTTGAAGAAAAAACAGTAGTAAATGAATTGAGTTTCAAAGTGAATAAAGGTGAGATACTAGGATTTTTAGGTCCTAATGGAGCAGGTAAAAGTACAACTATAAGTATGATTACAACTATATTAGACGCCGATGGAGGCAAGGTGCTATTTGAAGGTAGAGAAGTAGATACAAATGATAATAATTTTAAAAAAGCATTGGGGTATGTTCCTCAAGATATAGCTTTATTTAATGATTTAACTGCTTATGACAATGTTAAGTTTTTTGGAGCTCTTTATGGGTTAAAAGGAAGCTGTTTAAATAATAGAGTTAAAGAAACTTTAGAATTGGTAGGATTATATGATAGAAAAAGTGATTACCCAGATTCATTTTCAGGAGGCATGAAAAGAAGGCTTAACATAGCATGCTCAATAGTTCATAAGCCTAAAATTTTGATAATGGATGAACCAACAGTAGGTATAGACCCTCAATCAAGAAATAATATTTTAGAGGTAACAAAGAGCTTAAGAGATGAAGGAACTACGGTAATATATACATCTCACTATATGGAAGAGGTAGAAGCTATATGCACTAGACTTATTATTTTAGATAGTGGGAAGATAGTAGAATCGGGAGATAAAGAAGAAATCAAGACAAAGTATAAGCATAAAGGTTTAAACAATTTAGAAGAAATATTTTTATACATTACAGGAAAAGAATTAAGAGATTAGGAGGAGATATAATGAATGAATTTAAAGTATTATTTAAGCTTAGTATGAAAAAAAGAATAAAGGACTCCTTTTTAATAGGCTATGGAGTTACTTTTCCATTGATGCTAATTTCTATATTAGGGTATATGGCGACTAACTATTATTCTAAAGAAGGAGGAATAACATCATATTACTATTACTCAATGGTAACTATTCCTTTTTGTACTTTTTTATCATCAATAACACTTATATATGTTGCAAGGGAAGAAAGTTTAAACAAGTGTGGAGAAAGATTTATTATAGCTCCTATTAGCAAGGTATCTATAGTTTTATCAAAAATCCTTCCAGCAGCAATAGCTATGTCTGTATATAATTTAATTTTACTTTTGATATGTAGTTTAATATTTAAAGTAGATTATAGAGGCAGATTATTAGAGGTATATATACTTCTAATAAGTTTAGGATTTATGGCATCAGCATTTGGAACTTTGATTGGATTATGTAGCAAAGATTTTATGGCTATAAAAAATATTGTAAGTACACCGATCTTAATAATGGCTATGCTTGGAGGAAGCTTTTTTCCTATAGGGTCCTTAGGAAATGTATTTGAGATAATAAGTTATATATCACCACTTACATGGGTAAACAAGGGTATATTTATGATGCTAAATGATAACACAATGAATATATATATGATTTCTTTATTTATAATACTTGGCTTAGGTATGATATTTACAGTAGCAGCAGTAAAATGCTTTAAGAAGGAGGCATTTATATAATGGTATCATTAATAGTAGCAAAAAATGAATTCACAAGAAGTTTAAAAAGTAAAAAGAAATTAGTTCTAAGTTTTTTATTACCATTACTATCTATAACTGTGGCTATAGTAATTAATAATATGATGAAGCCATCTATTAATATAGGAGTAATAGACAATCAATATACTAATAAACAAGTTGAAGAAAAAATGAATAGTGTAGACAGGGTGAATTTGAGTAAGGCAAATGAAAACACTATTAATACAGATATGATTTTAGCTAAGTATCTAGGAGTAGTTGAATTTAAAAAGAATAATGACTTTGAAGTATATTGCTTAGATAAAAATATGAAAATAAATATTGAAAAAGCTGTATCTGATGCTATTAATAATGGTAATATTGATAAAACGAAAGATTTATTAAATATTTTAGATGATGGAAGTTTGAGTGCGGCCCAAAGAGGTAATGGATTTATATTTATTACTTTGATTATAACTTGCACTATGTCAGCTTCAGTTATGTTAAAAGATAAGGATGAGAAAATATTATGTAGATACTTAACAACACCTAATAAGCTATCTGGGTATATATTAGGAATTTACATTTATAATCTTATAAATACTATCATGCAAATTTTAGTATCATCAGTATTTATATATTTACTAAAGATAGATATGGGAATATCCATAAGTCAATTTGTTACTATAGGAATTGTAATATCTATTGTGGCTTCTAGTATATCAATATTAGTTACAGTAATATCAAATAGTGAATTGCAATCAGGTTTATTAGCATCTTCAATAGCTCTTGTAATGGCACTTTTTGGAGGAGCTTTTTTACCAATAGAAAAAATGCCAGATATGTTGAAATTTATAAGCAATATTTCAATTACAAAATGGATTATAGAGCTTACTTCTTCTATAAAAAATGGTATTAGTTATGGAAATAATTTAAGTATAATTATATTTATAATGTTTATTTCAAGTATTACAGTATTTGTATCTGTAAAAGTAGGAGAAAAGAAATTTAGATAAGTTGAAAAAGTTTTTTAAAAGGACAATGGAATAACCCCTTAGGTTAGTACCACATGGAATTTATCCATTTACTAATCTAAGGGGTTAAATTAAAATTTCAGACTATAAAAACTACTTTTTAGAATGAAAAATATTATCAAAATTATCAATATGTTAAGTACTTTGTTTACTAACAAGATATATCTACATTTGATTCATTAAGCACTTTAAAGAATGTTGTAAAATCATTGATTATACCATTTCTACACATTTGGTTCTCAATGAATAAACCAGCATTTTTATTAAATGGATCTATTGCTATTACTTTTCCTATTCCAGCTTTTTTTGCAGCTAAAAGCCCTGAATATGCATCTTCAATAACTAAACAATCCTTAGCTTTTAATTTAAGCTTCTCTGAAGCTATTAAGAATATATCTGGTTCTGGTTTACCTGGAAAGCTTCCATTGTCAAAAACAACTTTTTCTAAATCAAACCAATTTCCTAGATTAAATACATCAAAGTAAAAATCTACATTTTCTTTAACTGTTGCAGTGGCAATAGTCATAAGCATTTCTCGATGTTTTAGTTCATTTAAAACATTAATTAAACCATTTGTTAGTTTAAGGTCTTTTGGATGTTTTAGGCAAAGTTCACGATAATAGCTTTCCTTCTCAAAAGATAGTTTTTTTATTTCATCAGGTGTTAGTGAACTTGATATAAAGTGACTTAATATTTCTTTGTTAGTTCTACCGTGTAAATTAATTAAAATATCTTCATCTGTCATAGAGCCACTAGCATATTTGTTTACCATGTAAATCCAGGCCTCTTCATGTAAATGTGAATCCTGAAACATTGTACCATTAAAATCAAAAATTATTCCCTTCATAACTATTCCCCTTTGTATTTTAAAATTTTAATTATGCTCACCTGCTACTATTATGTCTACATATTGTTCATAGTGCTGTTTTACTTCTTTATTGATTGTATAATCTGTTATTAGATAATCTATATCATGTAGATTGTAAAAAACATAAAAATCATCTTTATTTAATTTTTTGTTATCTGCAATTAAGTATTTTGTCCTTGAGTTGTTAAGTGCTATTCTTTGAGCCTCTCCTTCTTCCACATTAGAAGTAGAAATATCTTCGTTATGAATGCCATTTGAACTTATAAAGGCTTTTGTGAAGTTTAGGTTTTTTAATGTAGAATTTGCAATAGGACCTACAAGTGCACCTGTATTTTTTCTAAAGTCACCACCTGTTAGTATTATATTAGCTGAATTAGATTGCTTCAATATATCGAAAACAGGATAGTTATTAGTAATTATTCGAATACGTTTATTTATCAGATGACGAGCTAATAATTCAATAGTAGTTCCAGGTCCAAGAAATACTGTATCTCCATCGTGTATATTGGAAGCTGCAATTTTTGCAATTTCTTCTTTCTCATTCATCTGAAGCTTTAGTTTTTCAGAGTGTGAGAGTTCTTGGTCTATAGCATAAGAAATGCTTTGTGCTCCTCCATGTATTCTAATTATTTTACCTGCTTTATCTAATTCATCTAAATATCTTCTTACAGTCATATCAGAAACATTTATATCATTTATTATTTCGTTAACTGTCACTATACCTTGATTATTTATCTTGTTTAATATTTTAACTAATCGCTCTCTTTTTAGCATAATTTATCACTCACTTTAAACATAATTTATCATTCCTTTTAAGCATAATTTATCATACAAACAAAACTAAGTCAATAAAAACAAACAAAAAACAACTAATAGAATAAAAAATAAACAAACAACTTAAATTTACTTTAAATACTTAGGAATGTAGCTATATAGCTGAAAAATGGCTTATATTATAAAAATATAAAATGCAAGAAAACGCTTGACTAAATAAAAATATAGAGTTAGAATTAAAACAAAAGATAACAAAAACGAAACATAACAAACAAAAAAGAACAGTGCTGAAAAATTCTTAAGTTGTTAATTAAAAAATAGGGGGATAGATTTATGTTCAAAAAATTACCTAATGATTTTATATTTGGTGGTGCTACAGCAGCTTATCAAGCTGAAGGGGCTACAAAAGAAGGCGGTAAAGGAGCTGTTGCGTGGGATGAATTCTTAGAAAAGCAAGGAAGATTTAGCCCAGATCCTGCAAGTGACTTTTATAATAAATTTGCAGATGACATAGAATTATGCGAAAAGTTTGGTGTAAATGGTATAAGGATATCTATAGCTTGGACTAGGATTTTTCCAACTGGAACTGGGGAAGTAAATACAGAGGGCGTAGACTACTATCATAGAATATTTGAAGAGTGTAAAAAGAGAAACGTAACTCCATTCGTAACTCTACATCACTTTGATACTCCTAAAACACTATTTGACAATGGGGATTTTCTTAATAGAGATACTGTAAGTGCTTTTGTAGATTACGCAGAATTTTGTTTTAAAGAGTTTAGTGAAGTAAGATACTGGGCTACATTTAATGAAATTTATCCAGTAGCTACAAATCAATACTTACTAGGAGTGTTTCCTCCATCTATAAAATTTGATTTTACTAAAATTATTCAATGCTTACATAATATGATGTTAGCTCATGCTATGACAGTTAATTTATTTAAGGATAATGAATATCCTGGAGAGATTGGAGTTGTCCATTCTTTAGAAACTAAATACCCAAATAGTGATTCGAAAGAAGATAAAAGAGCTTGTTTTCTAGAGGATGCTTTATCAATAAGATTCTTGTTAGATGCTACATACCTTGGATATTATTCAGAGGAAACTATGGAAGCGATTGATTATATTTGCAAAAATAATAATGCAACTTATGAATTTAGAGATGAAGATTTTGAGGTTATGAAAAAAGCATCTAATAGAAATGATTATCTAGGAATAAACCACTATCAATGTCATTTTGTTAAAGCATATGATGGTGAAAGCATGATCCATCATAATGGGACAGGTGACAAAGGAAGTTCAGTATATAGAGTTAAAGGTATAGGAGAACGTGTATATAAAGAAGGTTTACCTAGAACTGATTGGGATTGGCTAATTTATCCTGAAGGTATGTATGATATTCTTATGAGAATTAAAAGTGACTATCCTAATTACAATAAAATTTATATAACAGAAAATGGAATGGGATATAAGGATGAATTTGATAATGGAGTAATAATGGATAAACAGCGTATAGACTATATAAAAGTTTACTTAGAAGCAATCAGTGATGCAATAGCTGATGGAGTAGAAGTAAAGGGATATTTCCTTTGGTCTTTAATGGATTTATTCTCATGGACAAATGGATACAACAAACGTTATGGTTTATTCTATGTAGATTTTGAAACTCAAATACGATATCCAAAAGAATCTGCATATTGGTATAAGCGTGTTAGCGAAACTAAAACAATAATATAGAAATATTACATTTAATACTTATTAGGGGGAAATTGATATGAATAAAGAAGAATTACAAATGCTTGGATTTGAGATAGTTGCTTATGCAGGGGATGCAAGAAGCTCATTAATGAAATTATTAAAAGAAGTTAGAAGCGGTAACTTTGATAATGTTGAAGCGCAGTTAAAAGATGCAGATGAAAACCTTTCACTAGCTCATAATGCACAAACTAAAATGTTAGCAGAAGAAGCTTCAGGAAAAAGCATGGATTTGAGTGTAATATTTGTTCATGGTCAAGATCATTTAATGACAACTCTTTTATTAAGAGAACTTGTTCAAGATTTTATTGAACTTTATAAAAAAACAAAGTAAAAAAGAATCTAATAGGGGGATGTTTCAATGGATTTTATAATAAAGCAAATTGAAAAGGGTAAACCATTTTTCGAAAAGATTTCTAGAAATATTTATTTATCAGCTATTAGAGATGGATTTTTGACAGCAATGCCGGTTATTTTATTTTCAAGTATATTTATATTAATTGCAGCAGTTCCAAATTCATTTGGATTTTATTGGCCGGATAATATTTCTAACTGGCTGTGGAAGGTTTATGGATACTCAATGGGGGTAGTTGGACTATTAGTTGCTGGTACTACAGCAAGATGTTTGACTGAGTCAATGAATAGAACTATGCCAAAGAATAAGGTTATAAACTCTGTATCAACTATGTTAGCGGCGATAGTAGGATTTTTACTTTTAAGTGTTAATCAAATTGAAGGTGGTTTTTCTACTGATTATATGGGTACAAAGGGGCTTATGGCTGCGTTTGTATCAGCGTTTGTTACGGTTAATATTTATAAGTTTTGCGTGAAAAAAGACATAACTATAAAAATGCCAAAAGAAGTTCCAGGAACAATTTCTCAAACATTTAAGGATGTTTTTCCTTTTGGATTTTCTGTATTAGCAATGGTTTGTATTGATTTAGCTGTTAGAAGTATTACAGGAACTTCTTTTGCGGAAGCTATTATAAATATGTTACAACCATTATTTACAGCAGCAGATGGATATTTAGGAATTTCAATAATATGGGGAGCTATGGCATTTTTCTGGTTTGTAGGAGTTCACGGTCCATCGATAGTAGAGCCTGCAATAGCTGCTATTATATATGCAAATGTTGCAACTAATTTAGAATTATTCAATGCAGGACAACATGCATCAAATGTTTTAACAGTTGGATTAGGTAACTTTGTAGGAACAATGGGAGGAACAGGAGCTACTTTAATTGTACCTTTTATATTCTTATTATGTGCAAGGTCTAAACAGTTAAAAGCAGTAGGTAAAGCATCAGTAGTACCTGTATGCTTTGCAGTAAATGAACCTTTACTTTTCGCAGCTCCAATTATACTAAACCCATATTTCTTTGTACCATTTTTATTAACACCAATGGTAAATGTTTGTATATTTAAATTCTTTGTAGATGTAATTGGAATGAATAGTTTTATGTATGTATTACCATGGGCAACACCAGCTCCATTAGGATTAATATTAGGTACAGGATTTAGTTTATGGGCATTTGCATTAATAGCAGTTTTAATTGTTGTAGATTTTATAATATACTTACCATTTTGTAAAGCTTACGATTCACGTTTATTAGAAGTAGAATTAGAAAAAGCAAATGAAGAGAGTAAAGAAGAAGCTAAAGAGACCTTAACAGAACCTAAAGTTGCTTTAAGCACTAGTGATGGCGAAATAGAAGTTGCTTCAGATTTAGTGGATAGAGTAGCTAAAAGTATGAATGTATTAGTTTTATGCGCAGGAGCAGGAACTAGTGCTATGTTAGCAAATGCTTTAGAAGAAGGTGCAAAAGAGTGTGATGTACCTATATCTTCAGCGGCAGGAGCGTATGGGTCACATTATGAAATTATGAAAGATTTTGATATGATAATTCTAGCACCACAAGTTGGTTCTTACTATGATGATATAAAGCAAGATACTGATCGTCTAGGAATTAAATTAGTAGCTACAAAAGGAGCAGAGTATATCAATTTAACAAGAGCTCCCAAAAAGGCCGTGGATTTTGTAATAAGTCAAATAGGATAGTAAAAATGAAGGGGAGAGGAATTGTATATGGGAAGAAAAATAATATCTTTTCTGATGCTTGTATGTATTACAGTACTTATGGTACAACCTTATAAAGTAGATGCTGCAGAGCTGCCATATGATAAGCTAGACAAGTATGTTGACAAGAACGGATTACAGAAGGTTTATGACACAATATTCGATGAAAATCTTACAAAGCATGATGTTAAGATAGTACCTGAAGGTAAAGCGAAAAATCTCCCAGTTGCTATGGTAAAGTTGGAAAATGGGAAGGTAGGCTATTATGTTAATGGTGAACCATATTATCCACTAGCTATAGAAACAGGATGGTGGGACACTCGTGTAGATGATAACGGTAAGGAAAATTCAAATTCAAATGATGTAGGAGATAACTTCAAAGATATCACTGATGAAGAGTGGAATTCATATTTTTCAGATATGAAAGATATTGGTTTTAACACGGTTCAGCTAATGACATATTGGAGAGATTGGGAGCCTGTACAAGGACAATATGATTTTACTTTTTTAAATCATGTAACAGATCTTGCAGCTGCAAATGGATTAAAAACAGAATTGATAATTTTCTTCCATAGTCAGACAGATAATATTCCAAGAGAAATGGATGATTTCTGGGGATACAAATTTGATAGTAAGACTATAGATGGTAAAGAGTATGCACTTACTATGCAGTGGGGAAATAGTCTTACATCATCAGCAGATATTAGAGCCCATAGAGATAAGCATAATAATGCTAGTGCTGGAATTGAAAATTTCTTGGAATATTGGCATCCTGAAGTGTTTGAAGGAGTTACAAATGCATTAGAAGCACTTGGTAAAAACTTTGTGAATTCACCTAATATTATAGGATATCAGATTGGAAATGAAGAAGGATTTAATTACTATGTTGATAATGGAAATGACAAAAATCCGTATTATAAAGAATTGAAAGAAATGTATAAGTCTGATCCCCAAAATGCAGGTAAAGATGATAATAAGTTCCGTGCAGAAACAATTAATAATTTATGGAAATGTTTCAGTAATGCTCTTCACAAAGGAGATCCTTATAAACCAACTACTACAAATACTCAATCTGGAAATACAGAAAAATGGGGAGTTACAGATGGTCAGTATGCTCCTGATGGAATGACTCTAGATCTTTATAAGAGTGTAGATATGATTGGAAGTATGTTCTATGGCGAAGCTCATAGATTATATGAAAATCTTGATACTGTCTACAATACTTATAAAAAGGGAAATATAAAGGATACTTACGCAACAGGACTTCCTATATTGTTCCCAACAGAAATAAGTGGAACTATGAATGATGGAAGTGTTGCAAAACAGATTACTGCTCAGACAATAGCTAGAGGTGGTCAAGGAATAGGCATATATTGTTATGGAGAATTATATAATGACTTCGAAAATAATGGAACAAGTTCTCCAAAACCAGTACTTGAAACTGTTAAAACAATGCTTCAAGTACTTGAAGATAACGAAGAGCTTATCCATTCAGGATTACCTGTAACAGCGGATATGACAAAAAATATTTTTATGGAAATTAAAGAAATAAGTAATGGACAGGAGAGTCAAGGAAATCCTAAATTAGATGTACTTGAAGGACAAGATAAGAATGCTCTTGGAGTACTTCATTTTCCTGGAAACTCAAATAGCGGAAATGGCTCAGCGGGAAGCGCAAAGAGAACAGTGACTGTAACACTTTCTGCCAAAGAGTCAGGTAATTATAAAGTAACATTAGGTAAGACAGACGGTACTGTTGATGTTAAGAATATTAATGTTGAAAATGCAAACGGGGAAGCTGAATTTACAGTTGATACAACTGGTTTAGATGTTGTATATATTACTGCTGAAAAGAATTTATAGAGGATATTCTGGAATCAACTACTAGATAAAGTAAATCAGGATATTCTAATTGATAGGCTATAAAAGATAATAGAAGAGGAAGAGCTAAGTAAAATTTTACTTGGCTCTTTTTTGTGGTGTGGACAGCATGAAAAACCATCTATAACGGTTTGTATACCTGTTATTATCATTGCGATGATAGCTGGTACTGAAAATTTTATAGTTAATATGGATAGAGTTAATGGCATGGATAAGGAATGGAATGTATGACGTTGATATGTATGAGGATATTTTAGAGGAAACTAATAAGACGAATGACCTTGTAAAAGAAATGCTTGAGATATCAAAACTTGAGTCACCAACATTTCAACTAAAGAAAGAAATATTTGATTTAGGAAGTATATTTTTAAAAGAAACAGATAAGCTTTGATCTATGATAAAAGAGAAATGTATAGAGATAAACTATGATGATTTTGATGAAGTTATAGTAATTGGAGATAAAAAAGAATAAATCAAGTAGTCACTAATTTATTAACTAATGCTATCAAATACACTCCAAATGGTGGACAGGTAAATGTATCAATAGAATTAGTAGAATATAAAAATGAGTATGTATTCTCTATAGAAAACTTTGGAGTTACTTTAAGTAAGGATGAGTTAGATAAAATCTGTAACGTAATTAGAAATGCGGAATATATTATATTATGGAAGGAGGTGTCTTAATATGTCATGTGATTGCAATTGTCATCATGAAGAACCAAAATTTAAATCATTAATATTTAATGCTGGAAACATGAATGATGCTAATACCACTGGATCTGACACTGAACAACTTGGAGGTTCTGGGATTTTTATATTAGGATGGCTTATGCCTCAAGGTGATACAGATGAGTATACATTGACTTTTAGTGTTCCAAAAGATGCTGAAAAAGGATGCAGAAATGCTAGAGTATTTGTTCATTTAATAAGCGATAATTCAAGTACACCAATAGGAAATAGATTCTCAATTAGATTTTCATCATTATTTACTAGAGCTAATGGGGTAATAGATATAGCTGATTTAAATACTGTTAATAGAACCAATATTCCAGTTCAAAACTCACCAGGTAATCAGCAATATAATCATTATGTTTTAGAGTTTAGATTAGAAGATATTATCAGACAAGAAGATTTTGCATTATTGAGCATTGCTCGTATTCCAGCTACTAATGACTTTGAGGGTCCGGTAGCTATAACTAGTGTAGAATTTAGATATTTAAGCTGTTAATTATACAAAGTATTACTAGATTTAAATAACTCAATTGGAAAAGAATTTAATATAAATATTTAATGGTATGGATGATTCTTAGGAATCGTCTTCAACATTAAAAACCACAAAAACCATATTGATGAAATATTCAATATGGTTTTTTAAAAATAAAAAAAGGTAAAAAAAGTTTGTATCTATTAATAATAATTTTGTTGATAGCAGTATTAATTTATTTGAAATCAAGTGGAGTTTTAAGTTATATGTCATCATTAGAAAATTTAAAAACATATATAGAAGGTATAAAATAATATTTGATATTGTAACGATAGGGAGATGCTCTACTAATGATTTAATCATTTTATAGCACTCCCTTTTATTAAATACAAAAAAGGAGATGCAGATGAAAAAATACTGTTAGTTGAAGATGATGAAGTATTAGCAATGGCTACAGAGTTTTCTTTGGTAGAAGAAGGATATGCTGTTAAGCATGTACTTACTGTAGAAGATGCTAAAGATGAGATGAATAATAATGACTATGATTTAGCAATACTTGATATAAATTTGTCTGATGAAAATGGATATGACATATGTAAATATATTAAAAAACTAAAGATATCCCAGTAATATTATTAAATGCAAAGGGTCACAAGTAGATATAAAAAGTAGAGCTAAGAAAACTACTTCACATAAAGTAAGAACCTTCTCCTAACATTTACATATGATATATAGAACAATATTTATATCATAAAAAGGGGAATCATCAATGGAAAGAAATTATTGGCAAGAATATTGGGACAATTATTGCAAGTTTATGGCTGTATATCTTAGAGAGTTACAAGATGCATATCCTGATGCAGATGTTACAAATGAATACGTGGAAGTTGCTAACTTATTTGCGCCTTCTATGCCTTTTGAAGATTACGAGAATTATGAGGATAGCTATTTAGAAGCAGATAACGATCCTGCTCCTTTTATGTTTCCTGGAGCTATGCAAATTCCTACTCCTTCTATGTCACCTGGTGGTGGGCAAGCTCCGACACCTTTCATATCACCTGGTGGAGGGCAGTTTACTATAAATAACTGTAGAAGGATGGCAATAGTTAGGATAGAAATGAGAAGAGGCTTTAACCCTTCTAATTTCTTCATGGTAGTAGATAGAGCTGATCGTAGAAGTATTCAAGGATTTAGAATAGCTTGCGAAGCTGGTAGAATTAGATTTGTACCAATGGCTGTAGAATATAGAAATATTAATTTTATAGAATGTGCATTTTAGATTAAACCTAATAAAAGATATTGGCTATATAGTCAGTATCTTTTTTTGAGCAAAATATTATGATATTTATACTAGATTTAATAATATATACATTTACAAAATAATACATTAAATATGCTATAATAGCCTTGTATTATATGAAAATGATAATGTTAATAAAGTTATGAATAAGACTTATGTTGTATAGGAGAGTAAGTATGAAGAATCAAATATTAATTATAGAGGACGATAATGAAATATCTAATATGATTGCAGATTATCTTAGAAAAAGTGGATATGAAGCTTATATAGCTAAAGATGGAGTAACAGGTGTTAAACAAGTAATAGAAAAGAAACCTGATTTAATTATCCTAGATATTATGTTGCCATATAAGAGTGGTGATGAGGTCTTAAGAGAAGTCAGAGAGTTTTCTGATATTCCTATAATAGTTGTATCTGCAAAAGAAAATGTACAGTTTAAAGTTGATTTATTTAAAATAGGAGTGGATGACTATGTAGTTAAACCATTTGATTTGTCTGAACTTTTAGCAAGAATTGAGATGAATCTAAAGAGATATACAAGACTAACAAGTCAACAAGTACTTTATAAATACAAGAATATAACACTAAACTATGACCTAAAGGAAGTTTTCTTTGAGAATAATATTATCAAACTAACATCTAAGGAATTTGAGATTTTATATTTATTTTTAAAGTATCCTAATAAGGTGTTTTCCAAAAAAAATATTTACGAAACAGTTTGGAGAGATTCGTATACATATGATAACGATACAATAAATACTCATATAAGTAATATAAGAAAGAAGATTGATTGTGAACTAATAGAAACAGTTTGGGGCATGGGGTATAAATTAAAGTAATTATTTTAGAATTTCTTTAGAATTGAGTTTAGAAAAACTTATATTCTAAATAGTATTATTAAAGGCAAAGGAGATGATAAATATGTCAGAGGTTATTTGCCAAACAATAAACTTAACGAAAAAATATAAAGACAATCTAGTACTTGATAATGTTAATGTCAATATCAAAAGGGGAGAGATATATGGTCTTATAGGAGAAAATGGTGCAGGCAAGACAACATTAATCAAAATAATTGCTCAGCTAATAAAGTCAACAGAGGGAAAAATAAAACTATTTGGATGTACAGATGAAAATAAATTGTCCAAACTACAAAAAAATATTGGATATACAATTGAAAATCCAGCACTTTATATGGATATGACAGCAAGGCAAAATCTTGAGGTAATACGCATGGAAAAAGGAATACCTGGTACATATGATATTGATAGGGTATTAAAACTTGTCAATCTAGATATTAGAGATAAAAAGAAAGTAAAAAATTTCTCAATGGGAATGAAGCAAAGATTAGCATTAGCTATGGCATTATTAGATGAACCAGAATTATTAATTTTAGATGAGCCGTTAAATGGACTTGATCCTACTGGTATCTTAGAGTTAAGACATCTATTAATAAGATTAAACGTAGAAAAAGGCATTACAATAGTTTTATCTAGTCATATTCTTAGTGAACTCTATAAGCTATCAACATGTTATGGTATTATGCACAAGGGAAAATTGATAGAAGAAATATCAGCTGATGAATTAGATAATAGATGTAAAAAACATATATTTCTAAATGTTTCAGATAGTAAGCTTGCTACTGTTGTACTTGAAAAAGAACTGGCAATATATGATTATATTGTTTGTAGTGATAAGATTATTAAAATATATAGTAACCTTGATGAGTGCTCTAAAATAAATTCTAAGCTAGTGTTAAATAATGTACTTGTTGAAGAGATTAGTATAAAAGGTGATACTTTAGAATCCTATTTTACAAAAGTAATAGGAGGTGCTACACATGTATAATCTTTTAAAGGCAGAGATATATAAGCTTAAGTATAGTAAAGAGTTGTTAATATGTTTAGTTGGATTATTTGTATTAAGTGCGATAAATATTTATTATGGAAATATAGAAGGTGCAAAGTCTACATTGGCAAGTCAAAGTAGAGAAATGTTTGGATTAATGGCATGTACTTTATTTGCAGTTACATATGTTGGAAAAGATTCACTTACTAAGACTATTAGCTATACATTAACGTCAGGCCAATCTAGAGGTAGGGTAATACTAAGCAAGTATTGTTGCTTTTTGATTGCATCTACAATTATTTTGATTATGAATTACATACTTATGGGAGGACTGTATAGTATATTTTATGGATGGGGTCAATTGTTTAACAGTGAAGAATTATATTTTTTGATTGCATACATAATGCTTGGTATATATTTTGATTTGTGTATTGTATCTATACCATTTTTTATTTGCATATTGGTTAATACATCTAGCTTAGCAATGGCTCTATCTTGTGGTTTTATTGGTCTTATATTGAGCTTATCACAGATGCCATGGGATACTGTTGCATATAGCATTGCAAGTAAAGATACTTCTTTGGGGATATTACCTATAATTTTTATAATAGGATTTTTATTAGTAACGATCATATTATATTTAGCTTGTAGCTATTGTTTTAATAATAAAGATATTTAGCAGAATGAGAGGGTGGATTGTGATATGGTACAGATTTTATTAATTTTAGGAATTACATATATCGTAATCCATTTTGTATCTGTAAAAAAACAATTAAGAAAAATTAATAAACTAATTTCTAGTAAAGAAAGAATAAATGTAATATTAAATGATAAAGAAATAGAAGATATAGCACAGTCTTTTAATATTATTTTGCAAGAACAAAAACAACTAGAGATAGATATAAAAAATAGGGAAGAAAAGTTAAAACAGTCTATTTCTGATATATCACATGATTTAAGGACACCACTTACAGCAATTAGAGGATATATAACTCTTCTTGAAAACTGTACGGAAGAAGAAAGAGATACATATACGAGTATTCTTTCAAAAAAATCGGAAGAACTGAGTAATTTACTTAACAATTTTTACGAACTTTCTATTTTTGATAATGATAGTTATGAAATACATATGAAGTCAATTGATATTGTAGAGGTAATAATGGAGACTGTTATTTCTAATTATGCTCTGATAAAAAATAAAGAAATTGAAATTGATAATAGACTTATATCTAAGTCAATAGAAGTTCAAGGTGAAGAAACTGTTTGTGCTAGGATTATTCAAAATCTACTATCTAATGCAATAAAGTACTCAACGGGATATGTTTCTATAGAACTTGAAGAGTTTGATAAGTATGCAATATTTACTATTAGAAATAGTGTTTTAGATTTAACTCAAGATGACTTAAAATATTTATTTGACCGATTTTACACTGTAGATAAATCTCGCAATCGTAGTGGAAGTGGATTGGGATTATTTATTGTAAAAGTACTACTTGATAAGATTGATGGAGAAGTGCATGAAGTTAGTCTAAATGATGATATATTAAGTATAAGTATTTTATTTAGATATTTATAATATCTTCGGACAAAACAAAACATAAAAAGTCGGGAATGACTATCTAAACAATGATAAAGTTTAAAGTACAGAGGAGGCGATGACTATGGGATGGATTGAATATATTAGTGATGCTATAAGTTATATAGAGAACAATATCCTAAATGAATTAACTATTGAGGATATTGCAAAACAGGCATATGTATCACCATTTTATTTTCAAAAAGGATTTGCAATGCTTTGTGGATTTTCAGTTAGTGAATATATTAGACAACGTAGACTTACTCTTGCAGGGAGTGAGCTAGTTTCGACAGACAATAAAATAATTGATATTGCATTAAAATACGGTTATGATTCGCCTGATAGTTTTACTAGAGCTTTCACTCGTTTTCATGGTGCAACTCCTACTGCAGTACGAAAAGATGGAGCAGTAATAAAATCATTTGCTTCTCTTAAAATTAAACTTACATTGGAAGGTGGTTATATTATGGATTATAAAATTATTGAAAAAGAGGCATTTACAGTTTTGGGTGCATTAAAAACGTTTAAGTATAATTCTGCATTTAAAGAAATTCCTAAGTTTTGGGGTGAACATTATCAAACAGGAAAAGGAGAAGTTGTTTGCGGAATGTATGGTATAAGCATCGATGAAAGTATGGGTTGTGATGAGTTTGAATATCTTATTGCAGATAACTATATACCTTGGAAAGAAATACCGGATGGTTTTGAGACAAAGATCATTCCAAAACATACATGGGCAGTTTTTCCTTGCAAAGGTAAAATGCCAAAGTCATTGCAGGATGTTAACACAAAAATTTTCTCTGAATGGTTGCCAAACTGCAGGGATTATGAAATAGCAGCAGGATACAATATAGAGTTGTATAGCAATATTTCTGATTATCCAGATGGAAATCAAGACGAAAACTACTATTGTGAGATGTGGATTCCTGTGAAGAAAAAGTAATTATTTTAATAAATTTAAGAATGAAAAGTACTAATCTTTGATGGATGAGTACTTTTTTTCTTTGTTTCTAGTACTTGTTTTAAATTTATATCATTTAGAAAAAGTTAAAAATAGGCATATACATTGATATGATGTATATACCTATTTTTAATTTAATAAGTACAAGAGAAACTTAATTATTAACATATAGTAATTAGAATACAATCTCATATATATCAGATAATTCTAATTCTGTATTATAGGAACTATAGGAATAATTAGATAGAGGTAATTTTTTATCTAAGACATTAGGTAGCTGTATCTCAAATGTAGTGCCTACACCTAGGACACTTTTTAAAGTTATTTCTCCTACATGCATATTAACTATAGATTTTACAAGGTTTAAGCCTATGCCGCATCCTTCATTTAATCTAGTAAATGATAAATCACCTCTTATAAACTTATCAAATATCTTATCTTGGATATTATAAGGGATACCAAAACCTTCATCTTTTATAGATATAAATGTGTTGATATCTTTTACAACCAAGGATATATATATGTTGGAATTATTTGCTGAATATTTTATAGAATTAGATATTAAATTAAGTAACGCCCTTTCAATCATACTAGAGTCACATTTTATATAATGTTCATTTACATTTGAATCAAAATAAACTTGGATATTTTTTGTACTAGTAAGTTTACTTATTGATGTATATATATTTTCTATTAATTGTACAATATTATAGTTTCCATAGTCAGGCCTTAATGCACCTAAATCCAATCTAGATGTATCAACTAGATTATTCACTAACCTAAGCATTCTTTTACAATTTAGATTTAGTGAATTACTATGCCTGGCATATACCTCGTTAAAAGATGTTTTCTTACTTGAATTTAATCTATCAAGTAATTGTACTGTAGAAGAAAACATATTTAATGGAGTTTTAAGTTCATGAGATACATTAGATATAAACTCATCTTTCATAATAGAGTCTAGTTTTTGAATTTCTATTTCAGTTTCCAATTGTATATGCTCAGATATATCTATATAACTAACTAAAATCTCTACAGAACCTCTATGATTAGAACCTAGGACTTGGAAGGAACAATCCAAGGTGTTGCCAGTTTCATTACTTTTTAGTATACCTCTCCAACTATTAAATTTCTTCAAGTCACTGATAATATTAGTTAAATTAGTAGTTAAGTCATTATTTTTAAGTAACTCCCTTTTAAATATATTAATATCAGTATTTGCACCTATATTATAATGATCTCTGATTTTATTATTTATATAAGATATATTCAAATTTTCATCACAAATAAACATATAGCTATAATAATTATTATCTACAAAATTAAAATACTTTACTAATTCCTTATTTAAATGCTTCGATCTTAAAACACTAATATGTAACTCTACACCTATAGCAATTATAATTATAAGCAAAAATAGATAAGTAATAAATATAGATGTTATTCTTGAGTTAAAATTAGCAAATGTAAGACCATAGATTGAATAAATTGCTTTTATTGCCAGTAAGAATATGCTTGTGCTAAAAAATGCCAGGAATACTAAATTTTTTTTCATAGACACAACCATTAATCTTAAAGATATTATTAAGTAGCTTATAATAAGAAATAAATTATAGTATATAGCCAAACTTGAGATACTATACCCTTCTCTATAATCAAAAACATAATACTCTAAAAGCCCAAATATAAATGAATATAAAATAACAAATACTATAGAATGCACCTTGTGATTATATATAAACTTATGAACTTTACTATTAGGCATTATAGTTATAAATAGTATAAGTACTCTTAATATAGATGGTGATATAGCAATATAATTAGAAGTGCTATATTGTCCATCTATAAATGTGAAATAATCTATATTACATAGAATTAAACCAATGGAGAAGCTTAAGTACATTAATGAAATTATAAAAACTATACTATTATTTGTTTTATTGTATATTGATATACAACAGAAATAGGTTAATATAGATAGTATTATACTAAATGACCGTATAAACGATAGAGATGTAGTTAAGTAATCACTGTTCATATTAAAAACTAGCAATTTAAATATAAAATAAATAGTAAAAAAACAAAATATGCTTAAATATATTTTAATTATTTTCTTTTTAATCAAATCCATATCAGAAATACAAAAATCATGTGGCATAAAAATGACCTCCTAATTAGTAAAAATAAAGCCCTTTATGATAATATCAGATTGTATATGTAGGAATTTGTAAAAAAATAGGATTTATATAATTAAATTTTTATTATTAAGAGATTCTAATTATTTATGGGCTTATTAAGATTATGACTCATTCAGAATGTGTGTACTAAATGATACATAGGTGATAAAATGAATAATGATATGAAAAAATAGATAGTAGAGAATGGATAAATATTTCCAATTTAAAAATATGAATATATTCTATAAGGATGGTTAATATATAATCAGATAGTTAATCAAGGTTAACTATCAAGCCACACTTACTACACAAAAGCTAGATAATATCTTACCTTTTGGTAGAATCTTTGGAAGTGATGGTGGCTAGATATTTGAAAAGATATCATATTAAATATAATGAATCTACTAGATTCCCTCATTCTACTAGAGTGCGATTAGCCTTAGTCTAACACCCAAAGGTTAGAGTTGTAGCTAACTCGCAAACTATATTTAATAAAAGTCAAAAGAGGATAAGGATGTAATTAACATTACTCCTTGGAAAAGCACTGAATTTGAAGGCATAGGCTATCAAATCAGTGCTTTTTCTTTGCGAGAAATCTGATATATTATATCCGTTAAATAATATTAATATATAACGGATTGGTGAATTATTTTATTATAGCATTGACTCAAGTTATTTATATAAAGTGCATTACTCTTAACTTTTACTCGTACTTGTTTTATACATTACTGGTCAAAATTAAAAACTTAATCTGTATCTTATGTAATCAAATCTGTATTACATGCCAACTCTAAGAATTTTAAAATAAAATATGATATTTTAAACATATAAAGTACATAAATTTAAAGAGGTTTAAGAGGTGATATTGTGAAAAGAAAAAGATTTATTTTTATAATGATGAGTGTTATGGCTAGTTTATTCATGTTTGGATGTAGCTCACCTACTGAAGTTAGTTTTGATGAAGATAAGTTAACTAATTTAAGTAAGCAGTATGCAGAGGAAATGGCTAATGGTGAATTTTCTAATATTGTTTCAAACTTTTCAAACGATATTAAAAAGAAGCTTAACGAAGATACTATGAAGGAAACTTGGGATAGTGTAATAAAAAATATAGGTAAATATGAGGGCATTAGTGATGTATCTTATAATGAACAAAATAACATAGCTACTATAGATGTAATTCTTAAATATGAGTTAAATGGATTAAAACTTACACTATCGTATGATTCAAATAATAATGTGTCAAGCTTATTATTAAACTATTCACCTATAAAAGGAGAATTATCTTCAAATGAAAAACTCGAAGAACAAGAGATACATATAGGTAATGGTGATAATAAATTAGATGGAATATTAACACTACCTAAGGGTACTGAAAAGCCACCTGTAGTAATAATGGTTCAAGGTTCTGGTCAAAGTGATATGGATGAAACTATTGGATCTGTAGCTAATAAGCCTTTCAAAGATATAGCACATGGTTTAGCTGAAAATGGAATTGCATCCATAAGATACAATAAGCGTTACTATCAATATCCAGAAACAGCGTCTAAAGATGCAACTATTCAGGATGAAGTTATAAATGATGCAAGTTTAGCAATCGAATTAGCTTATAATAATTTAAGCTTAAACAATGAAAAAATATTTTTACTTGGTCATAGTCTAGGAGGAATGCTTGCTCCAGAGATAGCTAAAGAAAATAAACAAGTTAGTGGAATAATATCTTTAGCAGGTAGCCCTAGAAAACTAGAAGATATTATATATGATCAAAATAACGACGTGGTAAATGCAATGACTGACAAAAGTGATGCTCAAAAGGCAGAACTTATGAAGCAAGTTAAAGCTGAAGTTGATAAAGTTAAGAATTTAAAAGAAGAAGATAAATCTCAAGTTATACTTGGTATGAATAGTGAGTATTGGATTAGTCTAAATAATATAAATACTTCTGAAATATTAAAAGAGTTATCAATACCAATGTTATTCTTGCAAGGTGAAGACGACTTCCAAGTATATGCAGATGTTGACTATAAACAGTGGCAAGAATTGTGTACTGGAAAAGATAATGCAGAATTTAAGTTATATCCAAAATTAAATCATTTATTTATGAAAAGCAATGGAAAAAGAGATACAACAGAGTACGATATTAAAGGAAATGTGGATGATGCTGTAATTTTAGATATTTCAAGTTGGATAAATAAATAAACATTTAAAATACAATGGGTTTTACGGATAAGTATAAAGATTATTTATAGAGAGTATAGGAGTTTAATCTAATAAACCCCTATACTCTTTTTTTGTACACAAATGTATTTAAGCTGGTTACAAAAAAGTGCCTAATTGAGAGTGAAAATTATGCATGTTATATTAAATTCAGAAGAATATACAGTATGTGAAGTTGAAGATGCAAGTATAAATGAAATAATTATAAATGATGAATCATTAACAATAGAAACTAATGAAAAGAGCTATTACTGCTATATAAGTAAAGAAAAATTATACTACTAAAATAAAAGGGAGACTAAAAATATGTCAAGAATAGTAAACACAAATGAATTTATAAGTGAAGTAGAAAATAAACAAGGAACGGTTGTAGTAGATTTCTTTGCAACATGGTGTGGACCTTGTAAAATGTTATCACCAGTATATAATTCATTGGGCGAAGAGATGAAAGAAAAAACAGAGTTCTTAAAGGTTGATATAGATCAAAGTATGGAATTAGCTCAAAAGTTTGCAGTAAATACAGTTCCGACTGTTATCGTATTTAAAGATGGAAAAGAAGTGGATAGATTAGTAGGGTTCATACCTAAGAAGAATTTAAAAGATAAAGTAGAACAATATTTATAAAATAATATTAAATATTGTTAAAAGTAGATAGAAGCTACAAAAAAAGTGCCTAATTGAGGTACTTTTTTTCTTGCTATATTAGATATGGGACGTACAATGTTTAATGTTAATGGAAGTATGACATCTACTATCGTAGTTGCTAAGTCTTTTAATAAAATTAATACGAAAAAATAATAAGGGTTACAAAAAAGTGCCTAATTGAGTTAAGAACATAGTATTGATATATTAAACAGTACAAGTAGCAACCTAGATTAAGGAAAGTTTCGATTTTAGAAAGGTGAATATTATGTTTAAAGATATAGATGTAGCTTCAAAGAAGCTAATAGATGAATATTTAGGATTAGTAGATTATGAAGCTTGTGAATATAGCTTTACAACTTTATATATGTGGAAGGATTTATACAACTTAAAATATTATCATGATGATAAATTTATTGTAATTATAGGAAAAAATGAAGACAAATACTTCTTCATACAACCTCTAACAGATACTTTAAATATAGATTATGCTATGGAATTTATATTTAATTATTTTGAATCTATAAATCAATCAATTAACATGAGAGCTATAACAAAAGAATTTAAAAGTTATTTAGAAGGTAGATATATAGACAAATTTAAATATATAGAAGATAGAGATAGCTTTGACTATGTATATGAAGGTGAAATCTTAAGAAGTTTAGCTGGAAGAAAAAATAGTAAAAAAAGGAATCACTTAAATTATTTCTTTAAAGAGTATGAAGGTAGATTTAGATACAAGGCATTAGGAGAAGACAGTTTTGATGAATGCAGGGATTTATTGAATAGTTGGACTTCTAATAAAGAAATAGATGAAGATATAAAAGTTGAAAACACGGCAATAGATAGGGTTTTCAAAAATTATAAGCACTTAAAAAGTAAAATTAAAATTGGTGGAATTTATGTTGATGATAAATTACAGTCATTTTCTATCGGTGAAATGTTAACTGACAATATGGCGGTAATACACATAGAAAAAGCTAATTTTAATATAAGAGGGCTATATCAATATATAAATCAACAGTTGTTAGTAAATGAGTTTAAAGATGTAGAGTTTATAAATAGAGAAGATGACTTGGGTATAGAAGGACTTAGAGAAGCTAAGTTATCATATCATCCAGTGAAGTTTGTAGAGAAATATATAGTTGAAGAGCTTTAATAAAATATAAAAAGAAAGAGGCAATATAAAATGAGATATGATATAGCTATAATAGGAAGTGGACCAGCAGGATTAGCAGCTTCAATAAATGCTAGAATCAGAAATAAAAATATACTAGTTTTTGGAAGTAGTGATATGAGTTCAAAATTAGTAAAAGCACCATCAATAGATAACTATTTAGGAATTGAAAGTTTAAGTGGAAAAGAATTAAAGGATAAATTTAAATCGCATATTGAAAGTATGGATATAAAAATCATAGAAAAAAGAGTAAATAATGTATATAGCATGGGAGAACACTTTACAATCGTTAGTGGTGATGATATGTATGAAGCAACTACAGTAGTAATGGCAACAGGTGTAGAGTATGGTAAGATGCTTAAAGGGGAAGAAGAGTATTTAGGTAAAGGTGTAGGATACTGTGCAACATGTGATGCTATGCTATATAGAAATAAAATTGTTGCAATTATAGGATATAATCATGAAGCAGAAGAAGAAGCAAACTTCCTAAGTGAAATAGCAAGTAAGGTTTATTATATACCTATGTATAAATTAGAGAGTCAGCTTAATGATGATATAACTATAATTGAAGATAGACCTACGGAAATAAAAGGGGATAGATTAGCTAATAAATTAGTATTAAAAAATCAAGAGCTATATGTAGAAGGTATATTCGTTATAAAAGATAGTGTTTCACCAAAGTATATGGTTCCAGGAGTGGAAGTAGAAGGACCACATATAAAATGCGATAAAGATATGAACACTAATATAGAAGGATTATATGTAGCAGGAGATTGTGCTGGTAAGCCATATCAATACTTAAAATCAGCAGGACAAGGTCAAATAGCAGTTTCTAGTGCAATTTCTTACTTAGATAAGAAAAG
Source organism: Romboutsia weinsteinii (assembly GCF_002250835.2). GTDB lineage: Bacteria > Bacillota > Clostridia > Peptostreptococcales > Peptostreptococcaceae > Romboutsia_A > Romboutsia_A weinsteinii. Next base: position 10,580 of record NZ_NOJY02000011.1, on the reverse strand, counting down.
AATAAGAGAAAAAATGATGTCTAGTGAAGTAAAAAGTTTATAAATTTTAACCTCAAAAGCTGTTATACTGTAAAAATTTATAGTGTAGCAGCTTTTATTTATTCAAAAATTACCAGGTTACTAAAAAGTGCCTAATTTCAATTATCTTAAATTATCCATATACTATAGATATAAAATAGAATAAAATGAATAGGAAGGTATATAATATGATAAATAAATTTGATGCAATAGTAATAGGATTTGGAAAAGGTGGAAAAACACTAGCTGGTGATTTAGCTAATAGAGGTCAAAAGGTAGCTTTAATAGAAAAGTCTTCACAAATGTATGGAGGAACATGTATAAATCAAGCGTGTATTCCAACGAAAGTATTAGAAAATCAATCAAGTATGATAAGAAGAGAAAATATAAGTGAATTTAATGAAAAAGCAACAAAATATGAAGAATCAATAGATAAGAAAGATGGATTAATAACAAAATTAAGAGCTGCAAACTACAATAAGCTAAACAGTAATGAAAATATAACTATATTTACAGGACAAGGTTCATTTGTAAGTGAAAATACTGTAGAAGTGAAAACTATAGATGGAGAAACAATTACATTAGAGGGCGAAAAAATATTTATAAACACAGGAGCAAAGCCTAACATACCAGCTATAAAAGGTATAGAAAACTCAAACATAGTTTATACAAATGAAACTTTAATGAAATTAAAAAAATTACCTAAGAAATTAACTATAATTGGTGCTGGATATATAGGTCTTGAATTTGCAGGAATATATGCTTCATTTGGTAGTGAGGTAACAGTTATTAATACTCAGAGTACTATACTTCCAAAAGAAGATAATGATGATATTGAAGAAGTAGTAAACATACTTAAAAAGAGAAATGTAAGCTTTTTAAATGATGTATCAATAGTTGAAATAAAAGAGGAAAATAAATCAGCCAAGTTAATATATAAGAAAAATGGTGAAGAGGAACAAATAGAATTAAGTAGTGATATAGTTTTAGTTGCTACAGGTAGAAAAGCAAATACTGAAGGATTAGGTTTAGAGAAGGCTAATATAGAATTAGATAATAGAGGATTTATTAAAGTAAATGACGTATTAGAAACTACAACTAAAAATATATGGGCATTAGGAGATGTAAATGGAGGACCTCAATTTACTTATATATCACTAGATGACTATCGTATAGTAATAAATCAATTATTTAAAGACAAATCAAGAAAAACAACAGATAGAAAAAATGTAGTAAATTCACTATTTTTAGATCCTGCATTTTCTAGAGTAGGATTAAATATAAAAGAAGCTAAAGAAAAAGGATATAATGTTTTAGTTGCAAAAATGGCAACAGAGGCTATTCCAAGAGCTAAGCAAATAGGAAAAACTGATGGTTTTATAAAAATAGTTATAGATAAAGATAGTGAGAAAGTGCTAGGTGCTACTATGATATGTGAAGACTCTAGCGAAATGATACATTTAATACAATTAGCTGTAGATATGGAGTTAAAATATACTTACTTAAGAGATAGAATATATGCTCATCCAACTATGACAGAAGCTCTTAATGATGTATTATCACCAGCTATGATAAAAGAAGTATAGAATAACCAAAATTAATTAGAGGGGAATAATTTAATGGAGAAGTTAAACTTAGTGGTAGTATTTATAGAAGGTCTACTATCATTTTTATCGCCTTGTATATTGCCAATACTACCGATATATTTGAGTATGTTATCAAATAGTAGTATAGAAAACTTAAATAATGGTAGCTTTACTAAAAGTTCATTGTTTAGAAATACACTATTCTTTACATTAGGTATTTCAACAACATTCTTTATACTTGGTTCATCATTAAACGTATTAAGTTCATTCTTTAATACTAATAAAGATTTAATAATGATAATAGGTGGGATTATTATAATATTTATGGGATTATTCTATATGGGTATTATAAAATCAAATATCTTAAACCAAGAAAAGAGATTCCAAACAAAATCAAAATCAATGAATCCGGTAACATCTTTTATATTAGGATTTACATTTAGTTTTGGATGGACTCCATGTATAGGTCCAATACTAGCATCTGTAATGATTATGTCTTCAAGTGCAGATAATCCATCAACATCTTATTTATTAATCGGAGTATATACTATAGGATTTATATTACCGTTTATATTAGTTTCATTATTCTATAATAAGCTAATTAAAAGTATAGATAAAATAAAAATTTATATGGATAAGATTAAAAAAATTGGTGGAATAGTTCTTATAGTGTCTGGTTTAGTTATGTTAGTTAATGGGATTGGAAATAGAGTAGAGCTTTCTAAGATGCAAAATAATAACAATAACAAAACAGAAAATAATCAAAGTATAACTAATAATGAAGAAGAACAGGCAGATGGAGAAAAAATTGAAGCTATAGATTTTACTTTATATGATCAGTACGGAAAAGAACACAAGCTAAGTGACTATAAAGGAAAAACTATATTCTTAAATTTCTGGGCTACTTGGTGTCCACCATGTAGAGAGGAAATGCCTCATATGGAGGAGTTATATAAAGAATATAATAAAAATAATGATGATGTAGTAATTCTAGGAGTAGCATCACCTAATTTAGGTAACGAGGGTGATCAAGGACATATAGAAAAGTTCTTAAAAGATGAAGGGCATACCTTCCCTGTAGTGTTTGATGAGGGCGGAAGCTTAGTATATCAATATGGGATTAGCGCATTCCCAACGACTTTCATAATAGATAAAGAAGGGTATATAACTCAATATATACCAGGAGCAATGAATAAAGAAACTATGAAGTATGTTATAGAAAGTGGTAAATAAAGAATAAAGATACAATGAAATAGCCCCTTAGATTAGTACTATATGGAATGTATCCATTTACTAATCTAAGGGGTTAAATTACAATAAATACATATAAGTTATATAAAGAGGTGAAACTACATGGCTAAAATTGATAACATGATGTCTATATTATGGATGTTAAATTCAGATCAGAAGATTACAGCACAACAAATATCAGAAAAACTAGAAATAAATATAAGAACAGTCTACAGGTATATAGATGCACTTTCTGCTAGTGGGGTGCCGATAGTTTCAGACACTGGCCATAACGGTGGATACACACTTCTAAATAATTTTACTAAAGCACCTCTTTTTTTCGATACTGATGAACAAAAATCTTTACTTCATGCAGCTATATTTGCTAAAGATGCAGGGTACTTTTTAGATGAATCATTAGATAAGGCAACATCAAAATTAAAGATGTATTCAAATCAAAAACAGAAAGAGGACTTAGCTAAAAATCTAATCGGTTTTGAAGTAATAAAGCCGATAGGAAAAGCACCTGTAGAATCGGTGCTCAGAGAGTTAGATTATGGAATAATAAACAATATATCCGTACAAATCAACTATCGAACAGGTAAGGAAGAACAATCAAAATGTAGAACTATAGACCCATATGGTATTGTCTATTGGAATAACAACTGGTACATAGTTGCGTTTTGCCAAATGAGAAATGAGATTCGTAGTTTTAGAGTAGATAGAATTAGTAGCATTGTGCAAACATCAAATAAATTTAATAGACCAAAGGAATTTGTGGCAAGTGAATTCTTTATAAACGGAATTGTAACTGAAATAAAAAATGGCAAGGAGAAGATTCCATTAGTAATAGAAGGAAGCATAAGCGCATTGGATGGACTATGTAAACATTGGTTTTTAGGCAATTACTTAAAAGAAAAAAGTTCAAATAAAGCAGTTTTTTCACTTCAAGAAGAAGTAATATGTACATACATACCGAATATGATTTTACCTTATGGGAAGTCAATAAAAGTAATAGAACCATTAAGTCTTAAGAAAAAAATGGTGGATACTTTATTAGAATTAATTAATCATTATCAAAATTAATAACTTAACTGACTGAATATGTCAGTTAAGTTATTTTATAATTAGGTATATTAATTAATCATATAAGGAGCAAAATTATGAAAAATAGAAAAGTGTATATGTACGTATTTGATACTATGTCAGATTGGGAAGTAGGGTACTTAACTGCTGAATTAAACACAGGAAGATACTTTAAAAAAGGTATAGAACCACTAAAGATAGTTACAGTAGGAAATGATAAAAATCCTATTACTACAATGGGCGGATTAACAGTTTTACCTGATATTGTAGTAGAGGAGTGTAATCTTAAAAGTAGAGATGTATTAATTCTGCCAGGAGGGGAGACTTGGACATCCAAAGGTAATGAATTAGTATTATCAAAGGCTAAAGAAGCTTTAGAAGAAGGATGTATAGTTGCAGCTATATGTGGAGCAACACTAGCTTTAGCTAAAGAAGGTTTGCTAGATAATAGAAAGCATACAAGTAATGATCTAGATTTTCTAAAAATGGTAGTACCAAGTTATTTGGGAGAAAAATATTATAAAACAGAAGCATCAGTTAGAGATGAAAATTTGATTACTGCATCAGGAATAGCGCCATTAGAATTTACTGTTGATGTTTTAAGATCTCTAGATGTTTTTGAAGAACAAGCATTAAGTTCGTGGTTAAATCTTTATAAAACTCATGATTCAAAATATTTTTTCAAGCTAATGAATTGTAATAAATAATTTTAAAATTAAACTATTAACGTAACGTCTTGATTTTTTATAGAATATTCAATATACTTAAATTAATAGGTTAATATACAGAAAATACCATGAAGGTAGAAATTTCTACATGAAGTAGAATGATATCTTTGTGGTATTTTTTGTTATACAAAAATATATTGAGGGGGTACATAATGATAAGGGGTATTAGAAAGAAACTTAGTTTATTTTTAATAGTAAGCTTAATGACAGCGAGCATGATTGGATGCAGTTCATCAACTAGTGAGGGAGATAAAGAAGGCAAAAAAAATGATATGCTAGTAATAGCAACGGCTAATGACATTGGAGACTTAAATGCACATGGATATAGTCCTATGTATGGTCAAAACTTTTTGTATGAGGGCTTAACTACTTTTGAAGAAGGGGAAGTAAAGCCTGCATTAGCAGAAAAATGGGATGTTTCAGAAGATGGTAAAGAATACACTTTCTATTTACGAAAAAATGTAAAATTTACTGATGGTTCACAACTTAATGCTAAAGTAGTTAAGAAGAATTTTGATGCGTTTTTAAAGAATAAAGATGCGCATTCTTTCTTGGAGTCAGTTAATTTAATGGAATCTGTAGAGGTAGTAGATGATCATACAGTAAAAATAAAGTATAAAGAGTCATATTATCCAGTTTTACAAGAACTTGCTTTATCTAGACCAGTTCGTATAATGGCTGAGGCATCATTTCCAGATGATGGAGATACATCTGAAAAAATAAAAGAGCCAATAGGTACAGGTATGTGGAAGCTAAAAGAGCATAAAGCAGGAGAGTATGCTATTCTTGAGAGAAATGAAGATTATTGGGGAGAAAAACCAAAGTTTAAGGAAGTTAAAATGGTAGTTACTCCAGATGGTGATACTGCAGTAAATGCTCTAAAAGCTGGAGAAGTTAATATGATATTTGACGTTGAAAGTAGGCTATCACCAGATGCATTTAATGAATTGAAATCAAGTGGATTTAAAACTCAGGTTTCACAGCCTTTAAGTACAGTTTCTTTAATCGTAAATGCTACTGATGGAGCTACAAAAGATTTAAAAGTGAGAAAAGCATTACAACACGGAGTAGATAAAGAAGTTATTTCAGAGCATGTATTTTATGGATTGCAAGAACCGGCAGATACATTATTTGATAAAAATGTTCCTTATTGTGATATCAATTTAGCAAAATATGAATATGACCTAGAAGAAGCAGGAAAAATGCTTGATGAAGCGGGCTGGAAATTAGAAGAAGGTAAAGAGTATAGATCTAAAGATGGAAAAGAGCTAGAACTAGGTTTTTATTATGATGGGGATAATGTTATATACAAATCTTTAGGAGAAGTACTACAAAGTGAATATAAAAAGATGGGTGTAAAGATAAACTTAGAATCTCAAGAAAGACAAGCCTTAATTGATAAGACTAAGAGTGGTGATTTTGACATAACTATAACTGAAACATGGGGAGATCCATATGATCCACATACATTAGTAGCTTCTATGAAAAATGAGGGGTATGCAGATTATCAAGCTCAAAAGGGACTTCCTATGAAGAAAGAATTAGATGAAAAAATAGGTAAAGTTATAGTTGAAAATGATGAAAAGATTAGACAAGATCTATATACTGATATATTAACAACATTACATGATCAAGCAGTATACTTACCAATTTCTAAGACTACAAGACTGGTTGCATGTGATAAAGATTTAGAAGGAATAAAGTTTAATACACTTTACTACATACCAATTGAAGAAGTTACTAGAGAGTCTAAATAAGATAAATACATAGTTAGATTAAAGTATAAATAAACTTAAGCTCTAGTTATAGCAAATTAATACTAGAGTTTAAGTTTATTGTAATTATAAGACAGGAGGACTTATAATGAAGAAATATGTTTTAAAAAGACTGATTACATTAGTACCCATACTGATTGGAATCTCAGTAGTAGCATTTCTTTTAGTTAGGATTATGCCAGGAGATGCAGCAACAGCATATTTAACTACAGCAAATATTCCTGTAACTGAAAAAAACATACAAATAGCAATGGCAAACCTAGGATTAGACAAACCAATAATAGTTCAATACCTTGATTGGATAAAAAACGTAATACAATTTAATTTAGGAACATCATATATATCTAAAAACTTAGTATCTCAAGAGTTATTATCAGGTCTAAAATATACTATGATGTTAGCGGCTGCATCACTATTGTGGATATTTGTTATTAGTATTCCACTGGGTATATACTCAGCAACTCACCCAGGTAAAAGAGTAGATAATCTAAGTCGTATATTTGCATTTATCGGTTCGTCTATGCCTGCATTTTGGCTAGGATTTTTATTGGTACAATTCTTTTCAATAAGATTAGGAATATTACCAGTGGCTGGAGCTGAGAAATTATCAAATATTATATTACCATCAATAACACTAGCTTTTGGATATGTTCCAACTTACTCCAGAATATTACGAAATAGCTTACTAGAAAATATGAAGTCACCATCAGTAACTTATGCTAGGGCAAGAGGAATAAGTGAAAGAAAGATATTATTTAATAATGTTTTAAGAAATTCTTTGATACCTATAATAACTTCTCTAGGAATGAATTTTGGAGGAATGTTATCAGGAAGTGTAATAGTTGAGAATGTTTTCTCATGGCCAGGTCTTGGACGTGTAATAGTCGGGTCAATTTCACAAAGAGATTATCCTATGATTCAAGGATACATAATACTTATGGCAGTAATATTTATTTTGAGTAATCTTTTGGCTGATTTAGCATGTGCAAGCATTGATTCAAGAATAAGATTGGAAGGATAGATTTATGAATATAAAAGAAATTACACAGAATCTATTAAAACACAAGTTAACACTATTATGTTTTATTTTTATAATTATAGTAATAATAACAGGAATTTTTGCACCAATTATAGCACCACATGATCCTTTGGAAATGGAGCTTACAAAAAAGTTTATGCCTATATCCATAGAATATCCTATGGGTACTGATAATATGGGTAGGTGTATATTTTCTAGAATAGTTCATGGTATTAGACCAACCATTGGATTTTCTTTAATTGCATGTGCAGTATCATCAACTTTTGGAATATTTATAGGAATGTTATCAGGATTTAAAGGTGGGAAAATAGATATGATAATTATGAGATTATGTGATGTATTATACTCTTTTCCAAGTTTAGTTTTAACATTAGTAATAGTAAGTTTCTTAGGACCGGGTATAAAAAATATTATTATAGCTATGATTTTTGTACAATGGATTTGGTATGCAAGAGTATCAAGAAATTTGACAATAAGGGAGAGAGAGCTAAGTTATGTAGCTTGTAGCAAATTAGTTGGATCATCAAGCCTAAAAATTTTAATTAAATCTATTTTGCCAAATATTTTTCCGCAAGTATTGTCTATAATAACAATTGATTTTGGTCACACAATATTAGCCGTATCAGGATTTTCTTTTTTAGGGCTTGGAGTTAAGGCACCTCTGCCAGAGTGGGGGATGATGATAAATGATGGACGTTCATTTATGCATAGTAACCCAATGCTAATGTTTTGGCCAGGAATTATGATTTTACTTGTAGTTTTAAGTACAAATATAATAGGAGATAAATTAAGAGATACTTTAGAAGAGGTAGTTAGTTAGTAAATATTAATTTTATAGGGGGGATTTTAAACATGGGAGATAATTCAGTTTTAAAAGTTGATAATTTAAAAATTGAATTAATTCATAAAAATCAAAAGCTAATAGCAGTAAAGGATGTAAGTTTTGACTTAGAACCGGGAAAGACGATAGGAATTATAGGAGAAAGTGGTAGTGGTAAGTCTATTACATGCTCTGCAATACTAGGACTTTTAGAAGACAAAAAATGGATTATAAATGGAGATATTTACTTTGGAGAAACACCAATTCCTTATAGAAGTAATAAAGATATGAATAAATTTAGGGGAAAGCATATTGCACTAATAACACAAAATCCAATGAGCGCCTTTGATCCTCTTAGAACTATAAGATATCATTTTATAGAAACACTTACTACTCATAAAAATATGTCTAAAAAAGATATTGAAAAAAAAGCCATACATATTCTCAATAAGATGAAAATTCAAAATCCTAAAAATGTATTAGATAGTTATTCTTTTGAGCTAAGTGGTGGTATGCTACAGCGTATAATGATAGCAATAGCAATTGCACTTGAGCCAGAGGTATTAATTGCTGATGAGCCAACTACAGCTCTTGATTTAACAGTTCAATACGAAATAATAAAAATACTTTCTAAAATGCAAAAGGATTTAGGTACTTCAATAATTCTAGTATCTCACGACTTAGGGGTAGTATCAGAATTAGCAGATGAAGTACTAGTAATGTATGGCGGAAGTATAGTAGAAAAAGCACCCATAAATGAAATTATGATAAGTCCAAAACATCCATACACAAAAGGATTAATATTATCTAGACCTAATTTTTCTAAAGAAAGATTAGCTATATTAGAGGGAACACCACCAAACTTATTTGAAAGAGGAGATGGATGTGAATTTTATAATAGATGTAATCGAAAAAATGAAAAATGTAAAAACAATATGATCTCTATTATTAAAGTAAATCAAAATCACGAGGTAAGATGTATTAATTTTGAGGAAGGGGCATATAGTTGTGGAACTGCTTAATATAAATGAAGTAAAAAAAGTATATAAACTAAAAAGTAAAGAGAAATTATATGCAGTTGATGGAGTTAGTTTAAATATTAAAAAAGGTAAGTGTGTAGGATTAGTAGGAGAAAGTGGATGTGGAAAGAGTACTTTAGGTAAGATGATATTAGGAATAGAAGATATTACAGATGGGAGTATAGTTTTTAAGGGTAAAGAAGTACGAGATATTAAAAGAAGAGATTTACTTAGAAAAGAATTACAAATGGTTTTTCAAGATAGTCTAGCAGCAGTAAATAGAAGAAGTACAGTACTAGAGATTATAGGAGAACCACTAAGTAATTTTTATAAATTATCAAAAGAAGATACAATAAAAAGAGTAGAAGAGCTTTTAGAAAAAGTTGGAATGAATAGAAGTGATAAAAATAAATTTCCACACCAGTTTAGTGGAGGTCAGTTACAACGTATATGTATAGCAAGGGCACTGGCATCGAGTCCTAGTCTATTAGTTCTTGATGAACCTTTAAGCAGTCTAGATATTTCAATACAAGCACAAATTCTAAATTTATTATCAGATCTTAAGAAAGATTTAGATTTAACTTATATTTTGATATCTCATGATTTAGAAGCAGTGTATTATCTATCAGATTCAATAGTAGTTATGTATAAGGGAAAGATTATGGAGCATATAGAAGATATAAAAGATTTTTATGAAATGAAGCATCCTTATACTAGAAGGCTGTTAGCATCATCATATCAATATAGAAGTAAAGTTGATGATGTGATGGAAGAAGTTAATAACTGTGAGACTATAGATGGATGTCCTTATTTTAGTAGATGCATAGATGCTAGAGATATTTGTAAAGAAAATTCTCCAAAACTTGTGGAAGTATCTGAGGGGCACAAAATTGCGTGTCATTGTAAATTAGTTGAAACAGTTAGCACTTAAAAAGACACAATAAAATAACCCCTTAGATTAGCACAACATGGAACTTATCCATTTACTAATCTAAGGGGTTAAATTAAAATCTAGACTATAAAGCTATTTCTTAGAATGAGAAAGCCAACGTTGGCAATCAAAGTCTTCATATTATATAAAAAAATAACTCCTATACTTCTAAATCATAATCAGTAGTGTCAGTCTTAACAACTCTAGCTTCTAGAACTTCAACTAACTCAGATCCATTTGGAGCAAATACGTTATTAGTTACAATAACCTCCATAGCATCTTTTATTTCCTGCTCAGTTACATCACTTCTAGGATCAGCAACAGTTAAAGATACTTTATTTCCAGCAG
>NZ_NOJY02000119.1 GCF_002250835.2 Romboutsia weinsteinii | reverse complement strand
CCTTTATATAATCTGGATCTGTTATAATCTTAATAAAATTATCTGCTCCTACAAATTCTTTTACATCTGATAGCCCGTTCCAAGAGGTTACACTATATTGAAATAAATGAAAAATAGGTAGTAATCCAAATGTCACTAATAATAAAATCGGAAAAAAAAGAAAGAAGAAAGCTACACTTCTTTCTTTCTTCCTTAGGTTATTACTTTTCATTATTCTTTAAAGCTTTACTCCATTTTACTTCTAAATTATTAACAAATTCTTCATAGCTTTCATTCTCATTTGGATATAGACCTATATTAATTACTTTTTGTAATGTATCTTTTAATCTTCCAACTCCTACTTCATTAGCAACTGATTGATATAAAGCTTCTTCTTCAGGAGTATCTGTTGGAGCTGTTAATATAATTTTATAGTCTTCAAATATTTTCTTTTGTTCGTCATTAAAATCCGCCTTTTTAGTTGGTATACCATTTGATTCTTCAGCATAACCACTTTCAGCTGATATGAAGAATTCTAGAAATGCTTTAGCTGTTTCTACATTTTTACTATTCTTATTTATACCAACTACTGAATCTGCACCATATGCTATACTAGTTTCGCCATCTAATTTTACTGGGAATGGTGCTATATCTATATTTTCTTTATCTGTACTTAATCCTTGAACTACTGGTACATCTTGAGATCCACTCATAAGCATTGCTACTTCACCATTTGCTAACATTTGGAATGATTTAGCCGGATCTCCTGTTATAGGATCTTCTTCTATTAATCCTTTTGATGATATATTATAGAATAAATCCATTACTTCTCTTATTGGTTGTCCTTTTTCAAATGCAGTTCCTTCTTTCAACATATCAGAACGATATTGCTCTCCTCCAAATGAAGTTAATGCTCCTCCCCACATACCAAGTAAAGTATTGTAATTAGTATATAATGGAATAGCATCAGTATTATCACTTATTGCTTGTAGAGTTTCCATCATTTCTTCCATTGTAGTTGGCATATTTTCTATACCAGCCTTTTTTAGTACTTCTTTGTTATATATAATTCCAAGTGAATTTAAACGAGAAGGTAATCCATAAACTGTAGAGTCATGATCAGCTTCAGTAACATCCATATATTCTTTTTCTAATTCTTCTATACTTCCTAAAGGCTCAAAGTAATTACTATATTCTTGAGGTGTAGCATTTAATACAAACGGTACAAACAATACATCTCCATAATCTTTAGTATTCATACGTGTTGATATGTGGTTGTTGTAATCAGATGATGATTCCCACTTTATGTCAGTTACATCTGGGTACTTCTTTTTAAAATTCGCTTCGATTTCCTCAAATAAGTCATCTGCATCTGTTCTATCTGTTACAACAGTAATCTCCCCAGCTATTTTCCCCTCACCCTTAGAGCCATCAGCTGATCCTTTTGCACATCCTGATAGCATCAATCCTGTTACAAGTGCTAAACTAATAATTTTCTTCATATTGTCTCTCCTTAATATTGACTTTTGTTTTATAATCAAAAATAGATGCCTTCTTAAAATCAAAGGTTACATGTATTGTATCCCCTATTTTTAACCTCTTATTTTTTGTATATTTCATGGTAAATGAAATTCTATTAGCTTTTAAGTAAAGTAATGTTTCACCACCTGTATACTCAGTTTTTTCAATAATTGCTTCTATCGAATCCTTACATTCTTTATCTAAGCAAATAATATGCTCTGATCTTATACCTAATATATATCGATTATTATATTCTGGTAGTTTAATTAAGTCTCTTCTAAACTTTAAAAACTCATCTAAAGTAATATTATCTTTATTTACTACTACTTCAAATAAATTCATTTGAGGCCTACCTATAAATTTTGCTACGAATAGATTTGCTGGATTTTCATATACCTCTATAGGTACATCATTTTGCTGTATTACTCCATCATTAAGAACTACTATACGATCTGCTAAAGACAAGGCTTCAACCTGATCGTGGGTTACATAAATTGTTGTAGCATTTATTTTATTGTGTAAGTTTAGAATTTCATGACAGGTCTCATATCTAAGTTTTGAATCTAGGCTTGATAGTGGCTCGTCCATTAAGAATAATTTTGGTTCTCTTACCATAGCACGAGCAAGTGCTACTCTTTGTCTTTGACCACCTGATAACTTACTTGGCTTTACTTTTAAATATTTATCTAATTGTAATATCTCAGCTGCCCAACGTACTTTTTTGTCTATTGTAGATTTATCAACTTTTCTTATTTTCATCCCAAATGCAATATTTTCACATACAGTCATATGAGGAAATAGCGCATAGTCTTGGAACACCATCGATACGTTTCTATTTTTAGGCAATACTTCATTAACTACAGTTCCATCAATTTCAATAGTTCCACTTGTTGGAGCTTCAAAACCACAAATTATTTCTAATAATGTTGATTTCCCACTACCACTAGGACCTACTATAACAATAAACTCTCCCTTAGCTATACTTAAATCAAAGTTGTGTAAGACTTCCCTGTATGCACCTTGGTATTTTTTTACAATATTATTCATTTTTATGTAGCTAATATCTTCCATCTCCTGTCATTGTTATACTCTGTATTGTCTTTGCTTTCTAAATCTTTTGTATAAAAAAACTACTCTAAGTGTTCATATATTGAGATTTGAATATTTATTAACTTAGAATAGGCTATTTTTTATTTTTTTAATTTATTTATCATGTTATCTAATGATACTACTCTTGCAAATGCAAATTCAAAGTTTCCAATAGCTCCTATCTCTTGCTCTACAGTGTAAGATGCTGTAGCCTCTATCGGCAGAAATACATTATAATCTCTATAAGATGCATCTCTTATTGTCGATTCCACACATACATTAGTAGCAATTCCTACTACAACTAATGATTCTATATCTAATCCACGCAAAACATCTTCTAACTGAGTATTATAAAATGCACTAAATCTATGTTTTTTTACTATATAATCATCTTTTTCAGGTCTTAGTTCATCAATTATTTCTGCATCCCACGTATTTTCTTATAGGCTTTATAGCTATTGATGTTCTCGAAGTGTCTAACCCCATTTTTGATAATGATCCTTCTGGATGAATAAATTCATTTTGCATATCTATAATCACTAATGCACTTCTATCTTTGTTAAATTCTAAATTATCCAACTTTTATTTCCCCCTATTTAGCTAAGCTCTAATACCAGTTAATATTATAACATGGCTTATTAATGGCTCTACTATAGTAGTTTTAAATGATTTATTCAATATTTTTATAATAAAAATTATTTAATCATTCTCATAGCGTACAAATTAAAAAGGATGGTTGTTTATTATAATAAACAACCATCCTTTTTAATTTG
>NZ_NOJY02000118.1 GCF_002250835.2 Romboutsia weinsteinii | reverse complement strand
TATTTGTACCGCTGCTCCTTGCCATCCACTTACTAACAGTCCACTTATTATTGGTGGTGTTGTCCATGGTGCTATAACTCCATTAAATGGAAGCATAAATTGTATTTTCATTGCAAAATAAGCTATAAATACTGATACTATCGGAGCTATTGTTACTGGAACTAACATTAATGGATTTAATATTATCGGTGTACCAAATATTAAAGGTTCATTTATGTTGAATAACGACGGAACTGCTCCTAGTCTTGACATCATTTTTAGCCTTTGAGACCTAGCCACTATAAGCATTGCTAAAACTAAACCTAATGTCATACCGGCTCCACCTATTGTAGCAAATTGATCTAACATTTGTATTGTTCCTACGTTTGCATTTTCAAAAGTAAGTTGCCCTAATTTGAATAACTCTAAATTCTCTATTGCGTTTGCATTTAACAATGGAGTAACTACTGAGTTAACAACCGTTGGATGTATACCAAACCACCAGAATAGTCCATTTAGTGCTGCAACTGCTGTTATTGCTTCTACTGATGAAGTTAACCCTTGTAGTGGTACTTGTAATACTGTGTATATAAAATCATGCATAGAAGTTCCAAGTGTTAAGAATATACCATTTAATATGAGCGCTACAACTACTACTATTGTTCCTGGTATTAATGCTGTAAATGATTTACTTACCATTTCAGGTACGTTGCCTGGTAGTTTTATTACTATTTTTTTATTTATAGCAAATCTATAAACTTCTGTAGATAAAATACTCATTATAATTGCTGTTATTACTCCTCTAGCACCTAACCAAACCATCGGTACTACTTTATTAACAAGTTCACCTGATTCTGTTGTCATAGATTTAGGTGTAACTATCATATAAGCTACAAGTGATATTATCATCAATGATAAACTATCTAATTTATAATCTTCTGCTAACTTGTATGCTAAGGTTCCTGCTAGCATTATTCCCATTAAGTCAAATGTTGCTCTATATCCTGGCTCTAAGTACGCGCCCCAATTTTCTCCAAAAATACTTGCCATAAAATCTGCATATCCATTTAGAGGGAAATCTGCTATAAGTAAGAATATTGATCCTATTATAGTAAGTGGCATTATAGCGAAAAATCCAGAACGTAGTGCTTTAATATAACGTAAATTTGAGAACTTTGCTACTTTAGGTACCATTTTTTCTTCTATAAATCTTGTTAAGTTTTCCATGTTGTCTCCTCCTATATATTCTCGTTAACGTTTTCTTAAATTCATTTTACTGGTATTTTTCCTAAAAGTACATACCATTTAACGGGAAATTTCCCTATTTGTATGATTCTTTAAATATACTAATATGACAATAATTTTGGCGTAATAGGTTAATAATACATTTCATCTTCAGTATCATATGTTTTAGTTATTTCTTTTATGAATAATGTTAATATTATTAAATTATTGGTATATATTTAGTAGACATATATTAATACATCACCAAAGGAGATAGCAACTATGAATAAAAATTATAGAATTTTACTTTATTATAAGTTTATAAATATTGAAAATCCAGAAGAGTTCAAAAATGATCACCTAGCTCTCTGTAAAGAGTTAAACCTAAAAGGAAGAATATTAATTTCTCATGAAGGTATAAATGGAACTTGCTCTGGTACTGTTGAAGATACTGAAAAATACATGGAAATATTAAAATCATATCCTGGATTTAGTGATACAGTATTTAAAATTGATGAAAGTGAAAATCATATATTTAATAAGCTTCATGTTAAACATAAAAGTATACTTACCTTATTACCAGAAGATGAAGTAAATCCTAATGATATAGTAGGTACTTACCTTAAACCAAAAGAATTTTATGAAATGCTTCAAAGAGATGATGTAATCATAGTCGATGGTAGAAATGATTACGAATATGAGATAGGTCATTTTAGAGGAGCTATAAAGCCTGATGTTCAAAACTTTAAACAATTCCCTGAATGGATTGATAAAACGTTAGGAGATAAAAAAGATAAAAAAATACTGAGCTATTGCACTGGTGGTATTAGATGCGAAAAACTAACTGGAGTATTTTTAAATAAAGGATTTAATGAAGTTTACCATTTAGATGGTGGTATAGTTACCTATGGAAAAGATGAAGATGTTAAAGGAAAACTGTGGGATGGAAAATGCTATGTATTTGATAACCGTATTTCCGTACAAATAAATAGAACTGAAGAAGATATAGTAATATCAAAATGCTCTATTTGTGGTGTTCCTTCAGACAGATATATTAACTGTAGAAATGATGATTGCCATGACCAGTTTATATGCTGTGAATCTTGTGAAGACACTTATGCTGGTTTTTGTTCTACAGATTGTTCAGAGCATGTAATCAAAAAACCTGAAAGAGATTCAAGATTTAGACTAATGAATAAAAAAGAATTATACGAAAAGTACAATCAAGACCATGATATGTACAAACATGTTATAGAAAAACTTAAGAAATGATGAGACTATCTAATTTATTATAAATAAAAAACACATCAACAATTTTGTTGATGTGTTTTTCATAGTTTTGAATGGTGGAGACGATTCACATGAATCATTCCCACAATTTATATTATAATATTATCTTAATTCTGGCCAGTATCCTTTATTAGCTTCTATCATGTCATCTAAAATCGCTTTAGCAACACTCATACTTGGAACAGTTTTATTCAATGTAAATGCTTGTAATGCTTTTTCATAGCTATTTTCAATACAAGCTTCTACTATTAATTTTTCGCTGTTAAGTTGTTGCATCATTAATCCTTGTTGGAATAGAGGTATTGGACCTCTAGCAATAACTTCCGGACCATCTTTACCAATATATGCC
The DNA here is from genome assembly GCF_002250835.2 of Romboutsia weinsteinii. Lineage (GTDB taxonomy): Bacteria > Bacillota > Clostridia > Peptostreptococcales > Peptostreptococcaceae > Romboutsia_A > Romboutsia_A weinsteinii. Next base: position 559 of record NZ_NOJY02000118.1, on the reverse strand, counting down.
GGAATTTCTACCATTGCATCATATGGCATGTTTGGAATAGCTCCACGATTTTCAGTTATAACTAAGAAACGAGCATGTGTATCATTTTTGATTGCAAGTGCTAAGTCACTAATCCAATCTCCATGTGATCCTGCGTAGAATGCTTTTTCTGATATCTCACCTGTTTTTAAGTAGTGCTCTACTCCTTCAAATAAATCTTTTTCACGACTTTCCATAACTTCATTTGCACGAGTACGCTCTATATTTGAATGTTCTACAGTTTCCTTACTTAAAAGATAGTATGTTAAGTAAGTGTTTGGTAAGTATTCAGGGAAACTTTCTAACATTGTGTAAACAGATTTCCAAACATGGTTCCAGCTACTTACAGCATGACGATTGCCTACACTTCGAGCTTTCTTTATTCTTTCAATATAAGATTCAGGTAGTAATATCTCATGTTTTTTTATGTATTCTTTGATATCTTTCATTATGTCTCTACCTTTGTACTCTATTGATGTAAACCATCCAAAGTGATTTAAACCAAAGTAGTCATAACGTATATTATGAACATCTTTTATAT
>NZ_NOJY02000117.1 GCF_002250835.2 Romboutsia weinsteinii | reverse complement strand
TATATTATCGAAGAACCAATAGCTGCAGCTATTGGTGCAGGGGTAGATATATCTCAGCCAAATGGTAGCATGGTTATAGACATTGGTGGAGGAACAGCAGATATAGCAGTAATATCTCTAGGAGGAGCTGTCGTAAGCGAATCGATAAAGATGGGTGGAGATAAGTTTGACGAGGCTATAGTAAGATATATGAGAAAGCAGCATAATCTTCTTATAGGTGAAAGAAGTGCAGAAAAGATAAAGATAGAAATAGGGACTGCATTTAAAAGAGAAGAAGAAAAGTTCATGAAAATAAGTGGTAGAAACTTAGTAACTGGACTACCTATAACTATGACTATAGGATCATCTGAAATACAAGATGCATTAGAAGAATGTGCACAGCAAATAGTATTAACTGCACATTCTGTTTTAGAAAAAACTCCGCCAGAGTTAGCAGCAGATATAAGTGATACAGGTATAATAATGACAGGTGGAGGAGCATTATTATATGGATTGGATAAAAGAATTGAACAAAGTACAGGAATAAAGGTTCTGATAGCTGATGAGCCACTGTCTTGTGTTGCAAAGGGAACAGGGAGCTCATTAGGAGCATTAGACTTGCTTGAAACAGGAGGAACCTTTAAAAGAAGATAATTGGAGGTAACAAAATGTTAAATATAGAGCAAATAAAAGAAATAATACCACATAGATATCCATTTTTATTAGTGGACAAGATAGTAGAGCTAGAAAGTGGGAAAAGAGCTGTAGGTATAAAAAATGTTACAGCAAATGAGCCATTTTTCCAAGGTCATTTCCCTGAATATGCTTTGATGCCAGGTGTATTAATTGTTGAAGCTATGGCACAAGTTGGAGCAGTAGCTATGATGTCTATGGATGAAAATAAAGGAAAGTTAGGTGTATTTGCAGGTATAGATAAAGTTAGGTTTAAAAAAGAAGCTAGGCCTGGAGATACTCTTAGAATGGAAGTTGAAATGATATCTATAAGAAGAAACATTGGAAAGGCTACAGCAAAGGCTTATATAGAAGATGCACTTGTATGTAGTGGAGAGTTGATGTTTGCACTTGTAGAAAAATAAAATAGAAATGACTGTCTCTAGGTACTTATTATGAGGCAGTCATTTCTATTTTATATGAAAATATTTAAGGGGATGTGAAAAAACTAAGTAGCAAGTAATAAAGCAAGAGCTATAGTTTCAGCCAGCTCAATTATAAAGCTAAGTCTTACATTATTAAATGAAAATCTATTGTTTTCATCTATTTTGTCGACAATTCCCACTATAGAATAGTTTCCTATCTGAGGGAGTTTTTTACCAACACCTTTTCCGGGCAGAATAGGCCCTTCTCTAATCTGTATATTACCTATACTACTTTTCGAACCTAAACAAGCATCTATAGCTAAAAATGTGCCTTTAGAATGAGTCTTTTTTATATTTTCGATAGATTCATATATATTCAATGCATGAATAGGGTTATCTAAAGTTCCGTAAACAGGGTATTTAAAATCGCTATTTTTTAACATAGTTCCAACTAAAGGACCAAGGGCATCACCTATAGCCCGATCTGTTCCTATACAAACGACAACTGTATTCTCATCAATTATATCTTTAAGTATTAAACTCAATACCTGAACAACGTTTTCTTTTTTATAATTTATCTTGGTTAAGTACATAGGAACACCCCCTTCAAAAAAAATATATGAACTTCTAATATAAAAAATACCTATCTTTAGACTACATAAAATTTATTTAAATTGGTTAAAAATACCTATTGAATTATGAATGATAGGTTTTATTTTTAGAAGGTCTATCAGTTAAGAGGAATTTAGGAATTACTTCTTAATGGTTATTTTTATGAGAATTACTATGGTAATAGAACATGAAATTAATATCATATAAATTTAAATACAATAGGTATAAAAATATTGACATTAATAAAAAAAGATAGTAACATATATTTTAGTAATGAATACAATAAATATGAATATGAATCTTGATTACCTTATCAAGAGCGGCGGAGGGATAGGCCCTGTGAAGCCCAGCAACCACCCATTTTGGGAAAAGGTGCTAATTCCTACAAGACATACGTCTTGAGAGATGAGGTTAGTTAATTAATATATACTTATGTTAATTAGCCTCTTCTTAAAAAAGAAGAGGCTTTTTTGTTTGCATATAAGCTAATTTTGTATAAGGTAAAAAATAGATTATAAATAAATAATATATTTTAAATACGGGAGGTAACAAAAATGGCAAGACATTTATTTACATCAGAATCAGTTACAGAAGGACATCCAGATAAAATCTGTGACCAAATATCAGATGCAATATTAGATGCATTATTAGAAAAGGACCCAATGTCTAGAGTAGCATGCGAGACTACAGTTACAACAGGATTAGTATTAGTAGCAGGAGAAATAAGTACTTCAGCATACGTTGATATACCTAAGTTAGTTAGATCTACAGTAGAAGAGATAGGATACACTAGAGCTAAGTTTGGATTTGACTCTAATACTTGTGCAGTTATAACTTCTATAGATGAGCAATCAGGCGACATAGCAATGGGTGTTGATGAAGCTTTAGAAAGTAGAGCTGGAGAGCAAACAGAAGAAGAAATAGAAGCTATAGGTGCAGGGGACCAAGGGATAATGTTTGGATTCGCTTGTAATGAAACTGAAGAATTAATGCCACTTCCAATATCTTTAGCACACAAATTAGCAAGAAGATTAACAGAAGTTAGAAAATCTGGATTATTAGATTTCTTAAGACCAGATGGAAAGACTCAAGTTACAGTTGAATATGATGGGAATAAAGCTGTTAGAGTTCATACAGTACTTATATCAACTCAACATTCAGAAGATGTAGAGAATGAAACTATAAGAGAAGCTTTAATAGAGCAGGTTATAAAAGCTGTTATACCAGCTGAATTATTAGATGAAGAAACTAAAATATATATAAATCCAACTGGAAGATTCGTTATAGGTGGACCACAAGGAGATACAGGTCTTACAGGAAGAAAGATAATAATAGATACTTACGGGGGATACTCAAGACACGGTGGAGGAGCATTCTCAGGAAAAGATCCTACAAAGGTTGATAGATCAGCAGCTTATGCAGCAAGACACGTTGCGAAAAATATTGTAGCAGCAGGACTTGCTGACAAGTGCGAAATAGAGCTAGCATATGCAATCGGTATAGCAAGACCGCTATCTATATTCATAGATACTTTTGGAACAGGAAAGATTTCAGAAGAAAAATTAGTTGAATTAGTAGAAAAGAACTTTGACTTAAGACCAGGAGCAATAATAAGAGATTTAGACTTAAGAAAGCCAAGATATAAGGCTACTGCAGCTTATGGTCATTTTGGAAGAACTGATATAGATTTACCATGGGAAAGAACTGATAAAGCAGAAACTTTAAGAAAAGAAGCTTTAGGAGAATAATTTAAAAGAGGCAACCAAATGTATATTAATTTTACTTTTGGTTAGCCTCTTTATTTTATTTCTTGTTAAAGGTATAATAGTTACAAATTACGTGAATTATAGAAACAGTATTTGTTTGGTAGGA
>NZ_NOJY02000116.1 GCF_002250835.2 Romboutsia weinsteinii | reverse complement strand
GTCCAAAGTATATGAATCATAAATGTTATGAACATTGTAGACCCTAAACTATCTGCAAAGTTTGATAATGGTGCTCCTAAATACGTATTTAATAAATCAGTTATAACTTGACCATCTGATAACATCTTTATAAATATACCTAATATAGCGAATATTACTATTGTAAACATACCTGGTATTAACTTAGCAAATGATCTTGATACTGCCGGTGGTACTCCATCTGGCATTTTTATAGTTAATTGTTTTATTTTTGATAATTTAACAAATATTTCAGCTGAACCTAATCCTATTAATATAGAAGTAAATAATGCCCCAGTTCCTAAATAAGCTGATGGTAAGAATCCCCAACCTGAAACTGCCTCTTTTGCTCCTTCTGGAATAAAACTAGCTGATTGTGGCGCTAGTACAAAGAATATACATAAAGCTATGAATCCTGCTTGTAATCCATCTTCATCATAAGATTTTGCTAAGAAGTAAGCAACACCTACAACTAAGAATACTGCCATTGTTGCAATTGATCCCCACCAAAGGTCTCCACCAAGCATAGTCCAGTTTTCACCAAATATACTTGCCATAAATCCTTTGTATGCATCTGATGGTAAGTTATTTACCAGTGTTGCTAATGCACCAATCATCGTTACTGGTATCATTGTTATAAATGCATCTCTTACTGCGACTAAATGTCTTTGTGCCCCTATTTTGGCTGCTACAGGAACAATATACTTATCCATGAAAGCCATAAATTTTTCCATTTTTAAATCCCCCTATATATTATTTTGAATTGTTTAATTCTAATGCTCTGTCTAATACTGCTTTACCATTACATCTTCCATAATCCATCATGTTTATAACTTCTACTGGAATATTGTGTGGTTTAGCCATTTCTGTAGCTTTTGATAATATATATCTAACTTGAGGTCCTAGAAGTAAAACATCACACTTTTCTATCTCTGTTGGTAAGTTTACTTCTGATATAGCCCATATTTGAGCCTCTATACCGTTTTCCTTCGCTGCACTTTCCATCTTTGTTACTAATAAACTAGTTGACATACCTGCTGAACAAGCTAACATTATTTTTATCATTTCTTTATTCCTCCAAAATTTTATTTTTATTAAGTTTCTGCTATATCTTTAATTGATATACTATTTGTGTATTTTTATGTCTAATTTTGTTGTTAATGTATATATAAATAAATAAAATGTATATACATTTGCTCTTTGATATTATTATAGCTTAAATGTATATACATTTGCAAGAAAACTTTTTCATTTTTTTATTTTTTATTTTTTGCTCTAAATTTACTCCGAAACTGCATTTAGTGTTAATGTGTATCCATGGTGATAAGTATGAGAATGCTCAAATATTTCACTAGTTTGAAGTCTGCAAATTTGGCTTATATATAAAATTGGCTCTGGTTGTTCAAGCTCTAGACTTTCCATTATTTCTTCATCAGATACTATAGCTTGTACTTCTCTTTCTGACATAGCAATCTTAAATCCACATGTTTCTTCTACAAAGCTATAAAGAGAACCCTCACAATCACTTTGATTTAAATTAGGGAATAATTTAACAGGCATATAAGTAATCATATAAGATACTCTCTCATTATCTGCTAAGCGTACTCTTTTTATTTCCCATACATTCTCACCTATTGTAATGTTTAGCTTTTCAGACAACTCTTCATCCGCTTGAACTATTTGAAGACCTAGTAATATGTTAGATACTTCATAGCCCTTACTATTCATTTCTTTTGTAAATCCACTTATTGCAGATATATTATCGTATATTCTTTTTCCTAATACTGTACTACCAATACCTCTTTGTCTAATTATATATCCTTCTTTTACTAAGTTGTTAAGAGCTGATCTTACCGTCATCCTTGTTACATTAAATTCTTCACTTAGTTTTTTTTCTGAGGGTATTAAATCTCCCTCTTTAAGCTTATCTGAATTTATTAAATCTCTTACATAATTTTCTATAACTTTGTAAATTGGTTCTTTCATTTAACTCTCTCCTTATAATAAAATTGTTCTATATCTAAATCTAAATCTAGATTTGAATTTTAATCTGATCTTCACCAAAGTATTTACTTTTATACATTTTTAGTAAATGTATATACATTTACCTTAAGGTAAATTGTAAATATTATCAACCCCATTTTGGTTATTGCTATCAAATATTTTTATTATAACATATACAAAAATAAAGAGCCTTAGTTATACCTAAGGCTCTTTGATTTATATTAATTTAATTTTTACTATTAAATTATTTCTTTAAGTTGTAGAAAGAGTTTAATCCACAGTATCTAGCAGATTCTCCAACTATTTCTTCTATTCTTAATAATTGGTTGTACTTAGCAACTCTATCAGTTCTTGATGGAGCACCAGTCTTTATTTGTCCAGCGTTTACAGCTACAGCTAAGTCAGCTATAGTAGTATCTTCTGTTTCTCCTGATCTATGAGATATAACTGCAGTGTATCCAGCTCTCTTAGCCATTTCTATAGCATCTAAAGTTTCAGTTATAGTACCTATTTGGTTAACTTTAACTAATATAGAGTTACCTACACCAGCTTCTATTCCTCTTTCTAATCTTTCAGTGTTAGTAACGAATAAATCATCTCCAACTAATTGTAACTTGTTTCCTAATCTATCAGTTAATAACTTCCATCCATCCCAGTCTTCTTCATCTAAACCATCTTCGATAGTTATTATTGGGAAGTTGTTAGCCCAATCTTCATATAAATCAACCATTTCAGCTGCAGTTAATTCTTTTCCTTCTCCAGCTAAAACATATTTTTTAGTTTCTTTGTTGTACATTTCTGTAGCAGCAACGTCAAGACCTAGCATAACGTCTTTTCCTGGCTCGTATCCAGCTTTAGATATAGCATCTACTATTAATTCTAAAGCAGCTCTGTTTGATGTTAAGTTTGGAGCGAATCCACCTTCATCACCTACACCACAAGCTAATCCGTTAGCAGCTAATACGCTCTTTAAAGAGTGGAATACTTCTGCACCCATTCTTAAAGCTTCTCTGAATGTTGGAGCTCCAACTGGTAATATCATAAACTCTTGAACGTCTACGTTGTTATCAGCATGCTCTCCACCGTTTATTATGTTCATCATTGGTACTGGTAATTGCTTAGCATTTACTCCACCTATGTATTGGAATAATGGTAATCCTAATTCTTCAGCAGCAGCTCTAGCTACAGCCATAGATACCCCTAGTATAGCGTTAGCTCCTAATTTCCCTTTGTTTGGAGTTCCATCTATTTCTATCATTAATCCATCTATTCCTGGTTGGTCGAAACAATCCATTCCCTCTAATTCAGGAGCTATTATTTCATTTACGTTAGCAACAGCTTTTTCTGTTCCTTTTCCTAAGTATCTTGACTTATCTCCATCTCTTAATTCAACTGCTTCGAAAGCTCCTGTAGAAGCTCCTGATGGTACTATAGCTCTTCCTATTGATCCACTTTCTAATGCAACTTCAACTTCAACAGTTGGATTTCCTCTTGAGTCTAATACTTCTCTAGCGTATACTAATTCGATAACTGACATTTGTATATCTCCTCTCAGATTATATAATGA
>NZ_NOJY02000115.1 GCF_002250835.2 Romboutsia weinsteinii | reverse complement strand
AAATAATACTACACCAAAGTTTGGCATTATTCCTAAAAAAAATTGTATTGTACTATTAAATTCTCCTGCTTTACTGCTAGTAAAATGAGATACTAACCATATTACTATCCCAAAGTAGGCTATCCCTCTATAAAGATTTCCTCTATTCTCTTCCACTACTATCCCCCCAATGCTAATATATCTTTATGATACACTAAAAGGTTAAGTTATGAAATACTTTAAAATATTTCCAAAACTTAACCTTTTATAAAGTCTATGTGTTTCTTATTATTAATTCATTATTTAAAATAATTTTCTTGCTATATTTATTGCCATTTTCTATCTTCTCTATTAGTAAAGTAGCTGCATTTTCACCTAATAAAAACATATTCTGATCTACAGTTGTAAGATGTGGTTCAACAATTTCACTCAATTCTATATTATCATATCCTATAACCGATAGATCTTCAGGAATTTTCTTGTTCAATTTTTTACATGCATTTATTATTCCAATCCCCATTAAGTCGTTACATGCAAATACTGCACTAATTTTTTTATTGCTATCTAATATTTTAACACACTCTTCTGTCGTTTTATTTACAGTTTCTATACTATTTCCATATCCAATGTTGATTATGTACTCTTCATGTAGGTTATTGATTTCGGACATAACATCTCTGTAAACTTTTTCTTTAACATCATAAGAGTAGCTTTTTTCTCCTCTTATAAATAAAATATCTCTATGACTATTTTCAAATAAATATTCTATAACCATTCTTGCTCCACTTGTTTCATCATTAGATACAGATGATATGTTAGAACTAGTATTGTATCCATTAACAAATACTACTGGCGTAGATTTTGATATATTATCATAAAACTTAGATTTACAATTTTCCAAGTTAGGGTCTATTACTATTATACCTGCAACATTTCTCGCTATAAGTTCATTAATTCTTGCTATTTCTTTGTCTTTATCATGATTTGTAGTACATAAGAATAAAGAATATTGAGTACTGTCAAAATATTTCTCAATACCATCTACAACGCTTGGAAAGAACATATTATTTATACTTGGAACTACTACTCCTACTGTACTTGATTGTTGCTTTATCAAGTCTCTTGCTTGGATATTTGGAGTATATTCTAATTCCTGTATTATCTTTAGGACTTTCTGCTTAGTTTCTTCTTTAACAGGGTAATTTCCATTAATAACTCTTGACACTGTTGCAACAGAAACGTTGGCAGCTTTAGCTACTTCTACTATTGTCACTTTCATACTATCCATCCTTACAACGATTTAATAAACTTATTAAATGCTTCTATACCCTTTTCGTCTCTTTTAAATACTCCTGCATGAAGTAATACTTGTAGGAACTTATTTCCAACCTCTTTATTAAGTATTTCTTTAACATTTTCTTTATTTATATCTTTATAACTTTCTAAAATATACTTATACCAATGTGCGTGATTTTTTATTTCTTCATCATCCTCTATATCACTTACATTATTTATTAAGCAATTTCCAAGTTTATTTAATTCTTCTTTAAGTCTTGCTGGAAGAACTGCAAGCCCCATTACTTCTATAAGACCAATATTTTCTTTCTTTATATGATGAACTTCGCTATGAGGATGGAATATTCCAAGTGGATGTTTATCACTTGTTCTATTATTTCTAAGGACTAAATCAAGCTCATATAGTCCCTCTTTCTTCCTTGCTATTGGAGTTATAGTGTTATGTCTTTCTCCATTAGTATGAGAAAAGATTTCTACCGAATGGTCAGAGTAATGAATCCATGAGTTAAGAATATGTTCACTTAATTCCATTAGATCATTTTTATTTGATCCCCTAAGTCTAAGAACTGACATTGGCCACTTTACTCTGTTTACAGAAATATTCTCATAACCTTTTACTGTAAATACTTCTTCTATTTCCGCTTTTTCCATAGCAAACTCATAGTTTCCACCTTGATAATGGTCATGTGATAATATTGATCCCCCAACTATAGGTAAATCAGCATTAGAACCCGCAAAATAATGCGGAAGTACATCAATAAAGTCTAATAAGTTACCAAATGTTTTTTTTGAAATTTTCATAGGTATATGCTCTGCATTTAATATTATACAATGTTCGTTATAATAAGTATACGGAGAATACTGTAAAAACCAATTTTCTCCACTAAAACCTAAAGGTATAATTCTATGTGTCTGTCTAGCTGGATGATTTATATGTCCATAAAAACCTTCATTCTCTTTGCATAAAAGACATCTTGGATATGAAGAAGATTTCATGCTTCTAGCCTTTATAATATCTTTTGGATCTTTTTCTGGTTTTGATAAATTAATAGTTATGTCTAGATCACCATAATCTGTGGGCGCTACAAATGCTATATTTTTATCACATCTATCTTTTCTTATATAGTTTGATGCAATACTTAAATTATAGTAATAATTGGTTGCATCTTTAGGAGATTTTTCATATTTTTTATTAAATTCAGCTATAACTTCTGATGGCCTTGGCATTAAGCAATTCATTACTTTCGTATCAAATAAATCTCTTTCAGTGGTTGTATCTTCTAATATCTCCATACTTACTGCATAGTCTAATATATTTTCTAGAATTGGACTTGGAGTTTCCGGTAAATCTAAAACTTCCTCATATTCAAACTCATTAATGCCTAAAGTTCCAAGTATCATATTTGTTGAATATATTACATCCTCATCTTTTATAAGAGCTTTATTAAGAGCAAATTTTACAAGTTTATTTATTTCAGTATTTATATCAACCTTGCTTGCTGCACAATTCATAATTTTATCCTCCTAAGATGATTAGTTTTCAAATCCATTTGGATTTTTACTATGCCATACCCATGCATCTTCAATTATATCCGATATTTGTGTATATTCTGGTTTCCATCCTAATATACTTTGAGCCTTTTCACTAGATGCAACTAATTTTGCTGGGTCTCCAGCTCTTCTTTCTCCTATCTCAACTTTTATATCTTGGCCTGTTACTTCTTTTGCTGCTTCAATCATTTCCTTAACTGTAAATCCGACACCATTACCTAAGTTAAATATATTACTTTCATTACCACCCTTTAGGTAATCTACTGCCTTTATATGTGCATTAGCTAAGTCTATTACATGTATATAGTCTCTTATGCATGTTCCATCATGAGTATTGTAATCTTGGCCAAATACAGTTATATGCTCACGTTTTTTAAGTGGTACTTGTAATATAAGTGGCACTAGATGAGTTTCAGGAGCATGATCTTCTCCTATACTTCCTCCCTCAAGGGCTCCTGCTACATTAAAGTATCTAAGTGACACATATTTAACACCATGTGCTAAATCAGTCCATTTCATCATTTTTTCCATAGCAAGCTTCGTTTCACCGTAAGTATTAGTAGGGTTAGTATCATCACTTTCTAATATTGGAATATTTTTTGGCTCTCCATAAACTGCCGCAGTAGAAGAAAATACTATTTTATTAATATTATGAGCTACCATAACTTGAAGTAATACTTGAGTTCCATATACATTGTTATCAAAATACTCAAGAGGTTCTTGCATACTTACCCCAACCAATGAGTTTGCTGCAAAATGTATAACTGCTTCTATATCATTTTCTGTAAAAACTGTATCTAAAAATTCCCTATCTCTTATATCACCTTTACAAAATTTTGCATCCTTATGAACTGCTCCCATATGCCCTGTTTGTAAATTATCTACTATTACTACATCCTCACCCTTTTGTATAAGTTGATGTACAGCATGACTCCCTATATATCC
>NZ_NOJY02000114.1 GCF_002250835.2 Romboutsia weinsteinii | reverse complement strand
ACCTTCAGATACACCTAATATAACTGGAGAATTGTTTTCTTGAGCAGTTAATAATACTGCCTTTGTCCATTCTAAGTTATTGATGTTGAATTGTCCTACTGCATATTTACCTTCTCTAGCCTTTATTAACATTTCTTTAGCCGAAACTAACATAATGTAACCTCCATATAAGTTAATATAGTTAAAAATTTATTAAACTTACCCATCTATTATATTATAACGTGAAAATAAAAAAAGTACATAGTAAATTGTAATAACCGTAAATTAAAAGTATAATAATATTTATAATTGAAAATATATAGAACAGTATGGCTATAATTATTAAAGATTGTTAATAATTATAGAATAAATATAGAGAGGGAGAGAATTATGCCACAGATAAAAATAAGAGGAATTCATGAGAATGATATATGTAAAATAAGTGAGAATATGATAGATAAATTAGTTGAAGCAGTAAAGTGTCCTAGAGACTACTTTGAGATAGAATGTATAAAATCAGTTGCAATAAGAGATGGAAAAATAGCTGATGTATATCCTTTTGTAGAGGTAGCTTGGTTTGACAGAGGTCAAGAAGTACAAGATGTAGTTGCAACTATAATAACTGATAGTATAAGAAATAATTTAAATATAGAAAGTATGGACTTAGCTTTTACAGTTTTTGAAAAAGAAAAATACTATGAAAATGGAGAACACTTCTAAGGAGGTCGAAACTTATAATGGCAAAAAAACAGCGTTTAGATAAAGTGCTTTCTAATGTAGGATATGGAAGTAGAGCAGAAATAAAAAGAGATTGTAAGCGTGGATTGGTAGTTGTAAACAAAGCAGTAGTAACTAACCCTGGAGTTCAGGTAGATACTGATAACGACGAAATATTATTTGATGGTGAAAGAGTAGAATATAGAGAATTTATATATTTAATGCTAAATAAGCCAGATGGATATATATCAGCTACTTTTGATAAGTTTGATCCTATTGTACTAGATTTAATAGATCCATCATATCTAGTATTTGAACCATTCCCTGTTGGAAGACTTGATAAGGATACTGAAGGATTATTAGTATTAACTAATGATGGTAAGCTTTCTCACAGAGTGTTATCACCTAAAAATCATGTACCTAAAACTTATTATGCAAAAATTGAAGGTGTAGTAACTGAAGAAGATGTAGCTGCATTTGAAGATGGAGTAACTTTCTTAGATGATGGTTACAAAACAATGCCAGCTCAATTAAAAATATTAAAAAGTGATGAAGAATCAGAAATAGAACTTACAATACATGAAGGTAAATTCCACCAAGTAAAAAGAATGTTTGAGAGTGTAGGCAAAAAAGTAGTATACTTAAAAAGAATCTCTATGGGTAACTTAAAGCTTGATGAAAATTTAGCTCTAGGAGAATATAGAGAATTAACGGATGAAGAAGTTATGCTTATAGAAGAAAGATAAATTTTGAGATATAATAGACAAATTAGACGGAAATAAGATTTAATTTTAGAAAGCTAAGATTATAAGTTAAATCATGTATAAATGGAGGCAAAATTAGTGAAAAGAAGAGATATTATAGAGTTTGAAGTAGGGAAAATGGAATTTGGAGGAACTTCTGTTAGTATGTTAGGTAACAGAGAGATCCACATGAAGGGGGGCTTAACTGGTCAAAAGGTTAAGGCTTCAGTTAAAAAAACTAGAAGTGGGAAAGCAGACGTTAAGATGTTAGAGTTATTAGAAAACTCTCCAATGGAGACAGTTACTCCTTGTAAGCACTTTAATGCTTGTGGTGGATGTAGTATGTTATCTGTACCATACGAAAAGCAATTAGAGATAAAAGAAAAACAAGTTATGGATTTATTCTTAAATCAAGATATATTTGGATTCCAATTCCAAGGAATAGAAGGAAGTCCACAGGAGAGATTATACAGAAATAAAATGGAGTATACTTTCGGTGATGAGGTTAAAGATGGACCTCTTACTTTAGGAATGCATAAAAAAGGAAGACATATAGATATAGTAACCGTTGATGGATGTTTTTTAGTAGATCAAGATTTTATAAAAGTATTAACTTCAACAGTTGAATATTTTAATGAAAAAGATCTTCCTTATTATAGAGGTATGAGCCACAAGGGATATTTAAGACATCTTGTAGTTAGAAAAGGTGTGAATACTAAAGAATTAATGGTAAACATAGTAACATCTTCTCAAGTAGACTTTGATATGACTGAGTACAAAGAAATGTTATTATCTCTTGATACAGATGCTGAGATGGCAAGTATATTACACACTATAAATGATGGGCTTGCTGATGCAGTTCAATGTGATGAATTAAGAGTATTACATGGAAGAGACTATATAAATGAAGAGTTATTAGGACTTAAGTTTACTATATCTCCATTCTCATTCTTCCAAACAAATACTAAAGGAGCTGAGAAGCTTTATACTATGGCTAGAGAATTTGTTGGAGACCATAGTGACAAGGTTGTATTTGACTTATACAGTGGTACAGGAACTATAGGACAAGTAATGGCAGGTGCTGCATCTAAAGTTTATGGAATAGAGTTAATAGAAGAAGCTGTTGTTGCAGCAAACAACAATGCTAAGCTAAATGGACTTACTAACTGTGAGTTTGTAGCTGGAGATGTTGGTAAGACTGTTAAAAACTTCAAGGTAAAGCCAGATCTAATAATAGTTGACCCACCAAGACCAGGAGTTCATAAAGATGCTATAAGAGATATAGCAGGATTTGGTGCAAAAGAAATAGTTTATATTTCTTGTAATCCTAAGACATTAGTTTTAGATTTAGTTGAATTTAAGAATTATGGATATGAGGTAGAAAAAGTTAAGTGTATGGATATGTTCCCAAATACTCCTCACGTTGAAACAGTTGTTAAGTTAAAGAAAATATAATTATAAAAACTCTGATTATATCAGAGTTTTTTTGCTATCTATAAAAAATATGACTTTATTGTTGTATAAAAGGTAAGTTGAATAAGGATGGCATATGATATAATTCTGATGAAAGTTATTTTATTAGTGTTAGGAGATCTATTATGGATATTAAAATCAGGAAAGCAAGATCGAATGATTTATTAGATATGCAAAAAATATCAAGAGAAGTTATAAAAGAGAACTATACATGTTTTATGGGGGAAGCTGCAGTAAATGAATTTATAAATAGCGGTATGGCTGACGGGTATATAGCTGAGATGATTAAATGTACAACTCTTATTTTGCTAGATGACAAAATAGCCGGAATGTGTGCATGTAAAGAAAATCTAATTGATTTACTAATGGTTGACAATAAATTTCATCGACAAGGAGTAGGCACAAAGCTAATAAATCATGTTACTAAGAATCTATTTGAAAAATATGATGAAATTCGATTAGAGAGTTTTGAAGAAAATAAAAAGGCAAATTTATTTTATGATAAAAATGATTGGGAATGTGTTGAAATCAGATTTGATGAGGTATTTGGGATAAATAAGTGTTACTATCGTAAGTTAAAGATAAACATGTAAGAGATTTTTCTTATAAAAATATCAAAAAAACTATATAAAATGTTTAAGGTATCAGGTGACGGGTATATATAGACTATAGTCATCTAGACTTAATTTAATAAGATTAATAAATAAAAATTAATATATAAAATAAATATAAAATTGGGAGGAATAAGATTATGAAGAAATTTGTTTGTACAGTATGTGGATATATACATGAAGGGGAAACTGCACCAGAGCTATGTCCAGTGTGTAAAGTAGGAGCTGAAAAGTTCGAAGAAATGTCAGGGGAAATGGTTTGGGCTGATGAGCACAGAATAGGTGCAGCAGCTGGTGTTGATGAAGAAATATTAGAAGGATTAAGAGCTAACTTTACTGGAG
>NZ_NOJY02000113.1 GCF_002250835.2 Romboutsia weinsteinii | reverse complement strand
GGTATATATAAACCAGGCGACAAACTTCCATCAGAGGGAGACTTATGTAAAGAGTTTAATATAAGTCGTATAACAGTGAGAAATGCACTTAGTGAGCTTGTAAAAGAAGATATATTATGTAAAAAGCGTGGTAAGGGAACTTATGTAACAATTCCAGAAAGAATAGAGGCAACATGTGCAGGAAATAGTTTTACTAATTCTTGTCATCGTATTAATGCAAAACCAAGTACTAAAATAATTTCTACTACAATAGAAAAAGCTAACAAGTATGTGTCTGAGGCTTTAAATATCGAACCAGAAGAAAAGATAATATGTATTAAAAGACTTAGATTAATAGATGATGTACCTGTTATTTTTGAAGTTGATTACTTTAGAATAGATTATATGTTTTTATTAAAAGAAGAGTTAGAAGATAGGTCTTTAATGGAAGTTATATCTAAAAATATAAGTACACTACCTAAGCGTGTAGAAAATATATTTGAAGTCAAACACTCCAATAAAGATTATTCTGGACATCTTAAATGTGCAAGTAATATGCCATTATTGAAAGTTAGGCAACTAGTATACACAGAAAATAATGATGTATTATATTATAATGAACAGTTTATAAGAAGTGATAAGTACAAATATGCAGTATCAGCAGAAATATAATTTATATTTAGGGGGAATAAATATGAGAAAAATAATATTAGCTTCTCATGGTCAATTTTCAAATGGTCTTTTAGATTCAGCAAGAATGATAGTAGGGGACTTAGCAAATTGCGTAAGTTCATATAGCTTACTTCCAGGAGAAAGTGCAGCAGACTTTGCTTTAGAATTAGAAAAAACAATATCAGAAGATAAAGAAACAGAATACGTAGTTTTAGCTGATTTATATGGTGCTAGTGTATGTACTGCTATGTTAAGATTGACTACTTTGTCTAATGTTAAGTTATTTTCGGGAATGAATTTAAATATGGTGTTAGAGCTTCTTACAAGATTTTCTGAAGAACTAACAAATGAAGATATAGATCAGTTAGTGGAAGAATCTAGAATTGGAATTCAAAATGTAACATTACAAATAAATGAGGAAGAAGAGGGATTTTAGTTCATGGAAAATAAGGGGATATTATCAGTTTTCAAAAATAAGAAACCAATAATAGCGATGGTACATTTAAAGGGTGATAGTCCACAAGATATCTTTGAAAGAGCAAAAAGAGAAATTGCTATATTTGAAGAAAATGGTGTAGATGGAATAATGTTAGAGAATTACTATGGTAATTACTATGACTTAGAAAGAATACTTGACTATATATCAAATGCTAATTTATCAATACCATATGGAGTAAATTGCTTAAATGTTGATACTATGGGGTTTGAATTAGCAACAAAATATAATGCAAATTACGTACAAGTTGACTCTGTTGTAGGTCATGTTAAACCTAGAGATGAGGCTACATTAGAAGAATTTTTCAAACTACATCGTTCAAAATGCAAAGCTTATTTAATTGGTGGAGTACGTTTTAAATATCAACCAGTGTTATCAGAAAAAACTGTTGAAGAAGATTTAAAAATAGGAATGACTAGATGTGATGCTATAGCAGTTACAGAAAATGCTACAGGTCAAGAAACATCAATGGAAAAAATAGAAACATTCCGTAATAATGTAGGAGATTTCCCATTAGTTATTGCAGCTGGAGTTACAATAGAAAATGCAAAAAAACAACTTGAAATAGGGGATATGGCAATAATAGGAAGTTATTTCAAAGATAATTACAAAGACTTTGGAGATGTAAGTCCAAAGCATGTAAAAACATTTATGGATGAAATAAAAAGAATTAGGGAGGAATTATAATGATTAAATTAGTAAGAGTAGACCACAGACTTATACATGGACAGGTAGCATTTACATGGACAAAGTTTTTAAGTACAGATTGTATATTAATAGCAAGTGATGATTTATTAAAAGATGATTTAAAAATGGCAGGGTTAAAAATGGCTAAGCCTTCTAATGTTAAACTTGTAATGAAAAGCATAGAGGATTCTGTAAAAGCACTTAACTCAGGTGTTACTGATAAATATAATTTATTAATACTTTGTGAATCTGTAGAAGACGTTTACAGATTAGCTAAAGAAGTTAAAGATATAAAGGCAATAAATCTTGGAGGAACAAAATCAGATGATAATCGTAAAAATATATCTAAAGCAGTTCACGTATCAGAAGATGACATAAAAATGATTAAAGAATTAGATTCAAATGGAGTAAATGTATTCGTACAATTAGTTCCAGATGATGATGCTACAAATGTAATGAAACTAGTATAAGTTATTTTTAGGGGGTAACAAATATGGAAATGACACAAGTTATTTTAATAACTTTAATTGCATTCTTTGCATATATGCACTGTTTTGTAGGTTCTACAATGCATAATAGACCTATTGTTGTTGCACCACTTGTTGGTTTAGCATTAGGTGATTTACATACAGGTATAGTAATAGGATCAACATTAGAATTAGTATTTATGGGTGCATTCCCAGTTGGCGCAAGTAATCCACCTGATTTCGTATCTGGATCTATTATTGCTACAGCATTTGTAATATTAACTGGTCAAGATGTATCTGCAGCAGTTGTGCTTGCAGTTCCTATAGCGACGTTAGTATTACTTATAGATAATTTCTTGATGACAGTTGTGCTTACATGGGGAGCTCACCTGGCTGACCAATATGCTCAAGAAGGAGATATTGAAGGTGTTGAACGTATGCAACTATTATTTGCTATAGGAAACAAAGCAATATTAGCAATAATAGTGGGTATAGGTTTCTCACTAGGTGTTCCAGCAATAGAAAAAATACTTTCATTTATACCAGAATATGTAATTCATGGAATGGACGTTGCAGCAGGAGTAATACCGGCTATAGGTTTTGCCATGTTAGCTAGAATGATGCTTAATAAGAAAACAGTAGCATTTTTACTATTAGGATTTATAATGGTTTCTTATTTAAATATAAGTGTAACAGGAATTGCGTTATTTGGACTGGCAATAGCTTTAATATATGTTAACTTTACAGGAGATAAGGAGGTAGTAGTAGATGACAACGAATTCTAAGAAACTAGAAACAATTTCACAAGATAGTAAAATTACAAGAAAAGATTTTTGGAAATGTTTTAGAAGATCTTTAACAATAGATTCATCTTGGAACTATGAACGTATGCAAAATTTAGCATATGCTTATACGATGGCTCCAATAATTCGTAGATTATATAAAGATGATAAAGAAAAAAGATCTCAAGCTTTAAAAAGACATCTTGAATTTATGTCAGTTACTCCTCATATAAGTACTCTTTTAGTAGGTATATCTGGAGCTATGGAAGAAGAAAAAGCAAAGAATGAAAACTTTGATGAAAATAGTATAAATGCTGTTAAATCAAGTTTGATGGGACCAGTATCGGGAATTGGAGATTCATTCTTCTGGGGAACATTAAAACTTATAGCAGCTGGTATTGGTATAGCCTTAGCTTCTCAAGGAAATATAATGGGACCAATTTTATTCCTTTTAATAATAAACATTCCACACTTTATCATACGTTACATATGTTTAGATAAAGGATTTAAATATGGAACTCAGTTCTTTAAAGATGTAAGTAGCTCGAACATAGTATCAAAAGTTATGGAAGCAGCTTCAATGTTAGGACTTATGGTAATTGGAGGTATGACTGCATCAAATGTAGCTCTAGAACTTACTATGAGTGTAGGTAGTGGAGAGTGGGCAGAACCTATCCAGACTTATTTAGATCAAATTATGCCATGTATGCTTCCGGCCATGATATTTGGAATTATGTACTGGCTATTAGGAAAAAAGGTTAAAACAACTACTATACTAATCTCAGTTATGGCTATTTGTATAGTTCTAGCTGCATTTGGAGTAGTATAAATA
>NZ_NOJY02000112.1 GCF_002250835.2 Romboutsia weinsteinii | reverse complement strand
AAGTTCAAAGAGTTTATAGAATGCAAGGGGTTGACGTTAACGATAAGCATATAGAAGTAATTGTTAGACAAATGCTATCTAAAGTTAAGGTTGAAGATCCAGGAGATACAGATTTATTACCAGGTGGATATGAAGATGTATTAACATTCAATAAATGCAATGATGAAGCTATAGCTAATGGATTAAGACCAGCTGTGGCTAAGAGAACATTACTTGGTATAACTAAAGCATCTCTTGCTACAGAGTCATTCTTATCAGCTGCTTCATTCCAGGAAACTACTAGAGTATTAACAGAAGCTGCTATAAAAGGAAAAGAAGACCACTTAATAGGTCTGAAAGAAAATGTTATAATAGGTAAGTTAATACCTGCAGGTACAGGAATGAAGAGATACAAAAACATAGCTGTTGAAAAAGTTCAAGACTAAATTTGGTATAAAACAAACAAATCTTGACATTGACTAGCTGTGGTGATAAAATGTAAAAGTGTGTAATTCAAAAGATTACTAAGAGTTTGAAAAAACTCTTAGTAACTTTTAAATTAACTTTTAATAAATGTAAAAAAGAATTAGCAGCACCAAGCTAAAAACGCGCTAGAACCACAATCATTGTGTGTTAATAGACATTTAATTGTAAGTAACGAAAGTTACATTTTAATCAATATGGATACCATATTGACTTAGTTGGCGATCGTTAAGATCGAAAATTTTCAAAGAGGAGGTGCACGTGATGCCAACAATTAACCAATTAGTTCGTAAAAGTAGAAAGGCAATAGAAAAGAAA
Source organism: Romboutsia weinsteinii (assembly GCF_002250835.2). Taxonomy (GTDB): domain Bacteria; phylum Bacillota; class Clostridia; order Peptostreptococcales; family Peptostreptococcaceae; genus Romboutsia_A; species Romboutsia_A weinsteinii. Next base: position 3,209 of record NZ_NOJY02000112.1, on the reverse strand, counting down.
TCTACTGCTCCAGCATTACAAAAGGGTTACAACTCTTTACACAAAAAATCAACTGATACAAGCGCTCCACAAAAAAGAGGAGTTTGTACTTCAGTTAAGACAGTTACACCTAAAAAACCTAACTCAGCTTTAAGAAAAGTTGCAAGAGTTAGATTAACAAATGGTATAGAAGTTTCTGCTTATATACCAGGTGAAGGCCACAACTTACAAGAGCATAGTGTTGTTCTTATAAGAGGAGGAAGAGTAAAAGACCTTCCAGGGGTTAGATACCACATACTAAGAGGAACTTTAGATACTGCAGGTGTTGATAAGAGAATGCAATCAAGATCTAAGTACGGTGCTAAGAGACCTAAACCTGCTAAGAAGTAGGAAAAACTAACAATTGATTATAGTGCGGTGCTTTAAATATATAGACATATTTATGGCATCACGGCATTATTTTATGATGTCGAGTACCTATGATTTAAGATTTAATAATTAAGGAGGGAAGCAAAATGCCAAGAAAAGGTAATGTTCCAAAAAGAGAAGTTTTAGCAGATCCAATGTACGGAAGTAAAGTTGTTACTAAGTTAATAAACAACTTAATGATAGATGGTAAAAGAGGGAAAGCTCAAACAATAGTTTATGATGCTTTCGCTATAATAGCTGAAAAAACAGGAGAAGATGCTTTAGAAGTATTCAACAAAGCTATGGATAACATAATGCCTGTTTTAGAAGTTAAAGCAAGAAGAGTTGGTGGAGCAAACTACCAAGTACCAATAGAAGTTAGACCAGAAAGAAGACAAACTTTAGGTTTAAGATGGTTAGTAAACTATACTAGAGCTCGTGGAGAAAAAGGTATGGTTGAAAAGTTAGCTAAGGAAATAATGGACGCTGCTAACAGTACAGGAGCTTCTGTAAAGAAGAAAGAAGATACTCATAAGATGGCAGAAGCTAACAAAGCATTTGCTCATTACAGATTCTAATAATAGGATTGATACCTTTAAAAGGATATCGTAAGGAGGAGAACCATGGCTAGAAAGTTTCCTTTAGAAAGAACTAGGAATATAGGAATCATGGCTCATATAGATGCAGGAAAAACTACTACTACAGAAAGAATCCTATTCTATACAGGGCAAACACATAAAATAGGAGAAACTCATGAAGGAGCTTCTCAAATGGACTGGATGGAGCAAGAGAAGGAGAGAGGTATAACAATTACTTCTGCTGCTACTACTGCTGCATGGAAAGACCATAGAATAAACATAATAGATACTCCAGGACACGTTGACTTCACAGTTGAGGTTGAAAGATCTCTAAGAGTTCTTGATGGTTCTGTTGCTGTATTCTGTGCTAAGGGTGGGGTTGAACCTCAATCTGAGAACGTATGGAGACAAGCAGATAACTACGGAGTACCTAGAATGGCATTCGTAAATAAAATGGACATCATGGGTGCAGATTTCTACAATGTTGTACAAATGATGAAAGATAGATTAGCTGCAAATGCAGTGCCAGTTCAATTACCAATAGGTAAAGAAGATTGGTTAGAAGGTGAAGTTGACTTAGTAGAAATGTGTGCTCACATCTACAAAGATGACTTAGGAGTAGAAATAGTAAGAGCTGAAATACCAGAAGATATGAAAGAATTAGCTGCTGAGTGGAGAGAAAAGCTTGTAGAAGCTGTTGCTGAAACTGATGAAGAGTTAATGATGAAGTATCTTGAAGGCGAAGAGTTCTCTGTAGAAGAAATAAAAACTGCTATAAGAAAAGCTACTATCGCTTGTGAAATGAACCCAGTATTCTGTGGATCTGCTTACAAAAACAAAGGTGTTCAGTTATTATTAGATGGTGTAGTTGATTACTTACCAGCTCCAACTGATATAGCTTCTATAAAAGGTGTATTAGAAGACGGTGAAGAAGCAGAAAGACATTCTTCTGATGAAGAGCCGTTCTCAGCATTAGCATTCAAGATAATGACTGACCCATTCGTTGGGAAGTTAGCATTCTTCAGAGTTTACTCTGGGGTAATAACAAGTGGATCTTATGTTCTTAACTCTACTAAAAACAAGAGAGAAAGACTAGGACGTATACTTCAAATGCATGCTAATACAAGAGAAGAAATAACTGAAGTATATGCAGGAGATATCGCTGCAGCTGTTGGATTAAAAGATACTACTACTGGAGATACTTTATGTGATCCAGCTCATCCAATAGTACTTGAGACTATGGAATTCCCTGAGCCAGTTATATCTGTTGCTATAGAGCCTAAGTCAAAAGCTGCTCAAGAAAAGATGGGTGTAGCTCTTCAAAAATTAGTTGAAGAAGATCCAACTTTCAGAGTTAGAACTGACGAAGAAACAGGACAAACTATAATATCTGGTATGGGTGAATTACACTTAGAGATAATAGTTGATAGATTATTAAGAGAATTCAAAGTTGAAGCTAACGTAGGAGCTCCACAAGTTGCTTATAGAGAAACTATAACTCAACCAGTTGATATAGAGTACAAGTACTCTAAGCAATCAGGTGGTAGAGGTCAATACGGTCACGTTAAGATCAGAGTTAACCCTCAAGAGCCAGGTGCTGGATACTTATTCACAAACAAAACTGTTGGTGGATCTGTACCTAAAGAATACGTTGGACCAACTGATGCAGGTATACAAGGAGCTATGGCTGCTGGTGTAGTTGCTGGGTTCCCAGTTGTTGACGTTGCTGTTGAATTATATGATGGTTCTTACCATGATGTCGATTCATCAGAAATGGCATTCAAAATGGCTGGATCTATGGCTATGAAAGAAGCTTTAAGAAAAGGAAATGCTGTATTACTTGAGCCTTACTTCAAAGTTGAAGTTGTTACTCCTGAAGATTACATGGGAGACGTTATGGGTGGATTAAACTCTAAGAGAGGTTTAATACAAGGTATGGAAGCTAGATCTGGTGCACAAGTTATAAATGCATTCGTTCCACTTTCAGAAATGTTTGGATACTCTACTGAGTTAAGATCTTCTACTCAAGGTCGTGCAACTTACACTATGATATTTGATCATTATGCACAAGTTCCAGCTTCAGTTGCTAAGAAAATAGCTGAAGGAAAATAATAATTTTATTATAATTAATTTAAAATAAGTAGGACGGGGTATTCCTCGTCTTACCTAAAATATAAAAATATAAACAGGGAGGTATTTCAAAATGGCTAAAGCTAAATTTGAAAGAAATAAACCACACGTTAA
>NZ_NOJY02000111.1 GCF_002250835.2 Romboutsia weinsteinii | reverse complement strand
TTGTTTGGTTGTTTCAAATTCTATAAATTAACCTACTGTTTAATTTTCAAAGTTCATTTGTTTCTTGTTGTTTGCCCTTTTCTTAAGGACAAGTAATACTATATCACCTTTATTTTATATCGTCAACACTTTTTTAAAACTTTTTTTAAAACTTTTAATTCTTTTTTATTTTATCTATTTTTTCTTTTTTTATTCTACTTAATTTTTATTATTTTGTAGTTATGATAACTAGTTTAATTTAACTATTTGTCATAACTACAAATAGCTCTATTTATCTAATAAACTTTTAATTCTATTTAAATCAAAACCTAATACATGTTGTCCATCTATAATTATCACTGGAACTGACATATACCCCATACCTATTAATTCTTTTCTAGCATTTGAATTTTTAGATATATTATGTTCTATATATCCTATTTCATTAGAATCAAAGTATTCTTTAGCTTTTACACAGCTTCCACACTTGTCATTTGTATATATTTCTATATTCATTGCCAATCCCTCCTATGTCATCTTTCATCTAATTTATTTTGCTATTGTTAAATTTTTTTTATCTACTTATTAATTTCACTTTATTGAAGTATAATTATAATACATAACTTTGCATATTTGCGCAATATAGCGCTACATTTTAGGAGGATTTTGTTATGAGCAAAAAAGTATTAATTATGTCTGCTTCCACTGGTGGAGGGCATAATAGAGCTGCTCGAGCTATTAAGGAAGAATTAGTTAATAAGACAATTGATGGCACTCCAATTGAGTGTGAGATAATAGATAGTTTAAAGTTAGTTAATTCTACTATGGACAAGATAATCTCTCAAGGGTATGAGAAATCAGCGATTTATACTCCCAAGGCATACGGAAGTGTTTATAGACTTTCTGAAACTACCTTGCTGTCTAGGAATGAATTTAAAGGTAATTTAGTTACATCATTTATGGCTAAAAAATTTAAGAAGCTTCTTAATGAAAGAAAGCCAGACTTGATAATAGGCACTCACCCTTTTCCAATGATTGCACTCAGTACCATAAAGAAAACTTCAGATTCATACTCTTATATTAGCACTCATCACCTATCTGAAAGTTTTCATAAGTATTCCAATGCTATAGATGTTCCACCTATGATTTCTGTATTAACGGACTACACTACTCATTCTACATGGATACAAAATGAATTAGATTATTACATAGTAGGGCATGAATACGTTAAAGAACTTTTGGTATATGATGATGTTGATAGCAATAAAATCAAAGCTTTTGGTATTCCTGTTGAAAAATCTTTCCTATCTCATAGAGATAGAGCAACCGTACTATCTGAGTTTGGGCTATCTCCTGATAAATTAACTGTGCTATTAATGGGCGGTAGTTTTGGTGCAGGTAATATTAAAGAAACTCTAGACGAACTTTTAGATATAGATAGAGATTTTCAGGTTTTAGTTATTACTGGGAGAAACGAAACTTTAAGAGAAAAAATAGAAAAAAAATTAGCGTCTAATTGTTATATTGATAAAAAAGTATGTATTCTTGGATATACAAACAAAATGAATGATATATTAGCTTCTGTAGATGTTTTAGTAACCAAACCCGGAGGATTGACAACAACTGAGGCACTACTTAAAGATTTGCCTATGATAGTTCCATATTATATACCTGGGCAAGAAGAGGAAAATTTAGATTTTCTTTGTAACTGTGGAGCAGCTTTGAGAACTACAAAAAAATATACTCTAACTGTATTGTTAAAGGTTCTTATAGATGACCCATCTCGATTGGATATGTTAAAGAAAAATATAAAATCTATAAGAAAGTTCAATTCTTCACTAAATATAGCTAACTTAGTTGTAGATGTTTTATCAGAACAAAACTAGCTTTATATATAAATAAAACTCACTATGGTAATTTCATAGTGAGTTTTTTCTTACAATATATTTATTAATTATCTAGTAATTAACTAATTTTCTTTTTAGTACATAGGCTCATAAAAATCTTCCTCGTAATCATATTGATAGTTCTTATAATTATTTCTGAATTCACTATTTTTACTCTTAGATTCTTTACTGGGCTTTTTCTTAATTAATAAACTTAAATCATCATTTTCACTGTATTTAGACTTTTCTTTTGAGCTTAATTTCTTAACTCTCTTTTCCTTCATTGCCTTATGTTCTTCTAAATTCATAGTTGATTTCATTTTGCACCCCTATTAAAAATTTTTAATAATCTATATCAGATTATACACCAAATAATATTACTTATTCAATAAATCTAATTTAAATTCAAACCAAAAATTCTTGTATAAAACGACAAAAAAATCGAGGTATCTACCTCGATTTCTATATTTCTCTTCTACCTTCTAAAGCCTTAGATATTGTAACTTCATCTGCATATTCTAAGTCCCCACCAACAGGCAACCCATGTGCTATTCTAGTTACTTTTATTCCCATAGGTTTTAAAAGTCTAGCTATATACATAGCAGTTGCTTCTCCTTCTATTGTAGGGTTAGTAGCCATGATTATTTCCTTAACATCCTGGTTTCCTAATCTTATCACTAGCTCTTTTATCTTTATCATATCTGGACCAATACCATCCATAGGAGATATAACTCCATTTAATACATGATATTGACCTCTGAATTCCCTAGTTCTTTCCATAGCAGCCACATCTCTTGGATCTTCTACTACACATATAACACTAGAGTCTCTATTTTTATTGGAACACATACTGCACGGATCTGTATCTGTTATATTGCAACAAACAGAACAGTACTTTATTTCTCTTTTAGCATCTATAATTGCCTTTGATAAAGCCTCTACATCATTAGTATTCATATTTATAACATGAAATGCTAATCTTTGAGCTGTCTTTCTTCCTACACCTGGAAGTTTAGAAAACTCTTCTATAAGCCTAGTTATAGGCCCTGTGTATACTTGCATATCATTCACCTACTAGAATAATCCTGGGATATTCATTCCTCCAGTTACTTTGTTCATTTGATTTGATTGCATATCATCAACACTTCTTAAAGCTTGATTTACTGCACTTAAAACTAAATCTTGTAACATTTCTATATCATCTGGATCAACAACTTCAGGTTTTATAGTTATATCTAATACTTCTTTCTTACCATTAACCTTTACAGTAACAGCTCCTCCACCAACAGAAGCTTCTACTTCTTTAGTTTCTAACTCTTCTTGCATTTTTTGCATGTTTTCTTGCATCTTTTGAGCCTGCTTTAATAAGTTGTTCATATTACCAGGCATCATGCCTCCACCAAATCCTTTTTTAGCCATAACTAATATCCTCCTCGACTTATCTTTATTTATAGATTTTTCTCACTTGACTTGAGCAACGAGCCTGTATTTTAGGCTTTTTTCATATAAGATAATAGTTTACCTATACATAACTCAAGGCATTTTTTTTATTCTAATATTATATCATAATAGTATTTATTATTTGTCTTGATTTTCTTCAATACTATTTTTTATTTCTAGTATTCCCTCTGTAACTATATTTTTTAATATTTCCTCACCTTTGTCTAGACTCTTCTCTTTGATTTCCAGTTCTATACCTTTAACTTCTGATTTTAGTACTATTTTTATACTAAAACTTCTATTAAGTGTTTCTCTTATTACTTTCTCTATATATTCTTTAGTATCATCTGCACTCAACTTAGCCTTCGCAAATCCAAAATTGTCATCGAAAACTATATAAAGCATATTTGAATATACATTAAAACTCTTAGCTTCACCTAAAAGAGCATATATAGGCATCTTTTTATCTTTTTTAATTCTTTGTAATATATTCTTCCAAGACGCTTCTATAAGATTTACATCTTCACTCTTTACAGCTTCATATACAATTTCTTCTGTTATAGATTCTTCTACATGATGATTATCATCAATATCTTTATTTTCAGTACTTTGAGCAACAACTTTTATATTACCACTCTCAATTACCTTCTCTAAGTTTTCTATTCTCTTAATAAGAGCTTCTTTACTTTCATCAAACATAGGCTGAGCAATCTTCATCATAGTTACTTCAGCTAATACCCTTGGGTTAG
>NZ_NOJY02000110.1 GCF_002250835.2 Romboutsia weinsteinii | reverse complement strand
TTGTTTGGTTGTTTCAAATTCTATAAATTAACCTACTGTTTAATTTTCAAAGTTCATTTAAGCGACTATTTCAGTTGCTTACTTTTTTCAACTTACTCAGTATATCAAAGCTAATTTAACTTGTCAACACTTTTCTTTTGCTGTTGTTTTTCTTCGTCCGTATCTCTCGGACAAGTAATACTTTACCATCTTAATATAAGTTGGTCAATACTTTTTCTTAATTTTTTTTAGAATTTTTATTAATAACTTAACTTTATTAATTAAATCCACAATTATATTTAAAGTTATTAACATTATACACAAATTACACCCCTGCTATTTAGTAATTTTAATTTTATTATCCACATTTTCGAAATATCCTCTAGACTTTTAATATTTTTGCTATATCTAATATTTTTATTAGATAAATCATAAATATTATTAAGATTATTCTTTATAAAAATATATCTTTGTAAATAAAAAATGACTAAATTATATTAATATAATTTAGTCATTAAGATTTTCATCGTAATTCTCAGTTTTCCATCTACAAATTAATCGTATTTTATTATCAATTAATTCAGCCTTAATATCACCACTCATCTTTTCGATTAGTGTCTTGACTATAGGAAGCCCTAACCCACTACTAGTGCTACTACTTCTAGAAGTATCTTGTTTATAGAATCTATCAAAAATTAATCTTAGATCTTCATCATTTAGATTTTCAACTTTATTAGATATTATTAGAATAGCTCTATTATTTTCTTTTTTTAATAATATACTTTCTTCTCCTTTTGAGTATTTTATTAAATTTGTTATAATATTTTCTATTATTCTATTAATAGCTACCTTATTACCCAAAACTATCAAATCTTCATACTCAATACTTACATCCAGATCTATATTATTATTCTTCAGTTCATCATAAAAAGATATAATCACATCATATAAGATTTTATTTAAGTTAACATATTCTATTTCAAGGTTATATTCAGGTGATTGTATTACCGAGAACGAGAAAAATTTTTCTAATATTTCTTTTAATGAGTTAGCTCTTCCTTCTGCTATATTTATGCATTCAATTTGCTTCTCTCTAGATAAATTTGTTTTTTTTGCCATCTGTATATAACCTAATACGGAAGTTAATGGTGTTCTTATATCATGAGCTATATTTGCAATAGCTCTTTTTAATTCTTCTTCTGTACTTTTCTGAATCGCCATAGATTGTATATGCATATTAATATGATTGTTTATATTTTTAGATAGACCTTCTAAGCCCTTATCAAATAATCTTAGGTCTATCTTTTTTCTAGTTTTTATTTGATTATAATCTTCTAGTTGCTTTGATATATTTCTGATTTCTTTCTTTAAATTATATACGTAGACAAGTAGAACAATTACCAATAAAATCAAAATTATTTTCACTATTCTACCCACCCTTCTTTATGTTATTTATTATATTATATCTTGATTCTCAAATATATATATTCCTACTACAATAGATACTATGGTTATTATAGAACAAGTGAATATAATCTGAGTAATAAATTCTTGATTTGGCATATTAGCACATGTATCCATAAGCATAAACATAGGATGATTTCTAAGAATATCTAAAGGTATTTTATCAAGTAAAAGTACAGGTGATACTAAAACACATGTACCTATTGTGACTAAAAGTGCCTTATTCTTTATAATAGTTGCTATTAACATAAATACACTAGCTATACTTATAAATATAAAAGCATTTATACTTAGTAATTTTATCATCTGATTTATATGCTCAATTTCAAATTTTATTCCCCATCCATTGATAATAGTTCCTATAATTAATGTCATTGTAGGAATTGCAAATACTAATATACATATTCCTACACATATTGTGATTAGCTTTGATATATACACATATTTTCTTTTGTTTCCATAAGATAATACACTTTTATATGTACCATTTACATATTCATCACAAGTAAACATACTTACCACATAAGTTAAGCCTATTACTAATATAAGCGTCCATCCCATTCCTGATGCAAAAAACTCTATCCCTTTTATATTACTTACATCTGAGAAAGTATTTATAAAGAATCCATATCTTCTATCATTTATATAGGTAGCTATAAATTGAAGACCTGAACTTTCAGCATTAAATGATGTAACTACAGTCATAAATATACACCATATGCTAAATATGCATAGTCCTTTATATGTTTTTCCAAACCTAAGTTTGTAAAGTTCTGATTTTATTAAATTATACATTAGCCTTACCTCCAATTAAATTGATATAATAATCTTCTAAGTCATCACCTGCGACAACTATTTGATTGATTACTATTTCATTTATAGAGAGTATCTTAGTTACTTTACCAGGCTCATCTATATACTCATATAATCTTATAGTATCATCTTTTATTACCTTAAAATTACGCGTAGAAAGTTTTTCTTCTATTACAGCTATAGCCTTATTTACATCATCAACTTTTATATCTAAGCTCCTCCTGCATCTTTCATCTAATTCTAATGAACTAAACTCATCTATTAATTTCCCATTACTTATAACTCCATATGTAGTAGCTAATTGATTTAATTCTCTTAGTATATGACTAGATATTAATATTGTTATGTTTTTCTCTTGATTTAATCTTTTTAATAACTGCCTAATTTCTATTATAGATATTGGATCTAATCCATTTATAGGTTCATCTAGTATTAAAAATTCAGGATCACCCAATAAAGCTATAGCTATTCCTAATCTTTGCTTCATTCCTAGTGAGAAAGTTTTTACCTTTTTATTCTTTGAAGATTCTAACCCAACCAGTTTAATAACTTTATCAACTTCATTTTTACCCGGTATACCTCTCTGTATCCTTATATATTCTATATTTTGATATGCTGTCATATCTAGATACAACGCAGGACTCTCTATTAATGATCCTATTCTTTTTCTGTGTGACTGAGTCGCTTGATTATTTCCAATCTCATCATTAAATAAAATCATATTACCAGAACTAATTTTTATCAACCCAACAATAAGTCTTATCACGCTGGTTTTACCTGCTCCATTTTCACCTATAAATCCGTAAATATCCCCTCTCTTAATATTCATACTAACATTATCAACTATAAATTTATCTTTATATTTTTTGCTCAAATTTATAGTTCTTAATATATAATCTTCCATAATTATCTCCCCTCTTCTTAATTTACTTTAATTGTAAATAACAATTAATAATAAACCTTAAAGAAATTCTTAAGAAAGTCTTAATTCTTAAACTTCTAGCTTATATCCAATTCCCCATATAGTTTGTATGTAGTCATATTCAGCATGCTTAGATATTTTATTTCTCAAGTTACTTATATGTACATTGATTGTATTGTCGTCACCCATATAGTCTTCTGCCCATATACTTTCAAATAGATTCGATTTCGTAAAAACTTTCTTAGGATTGTCTATAAATAGATTTAATATATCAAATTCTCTGGATGTAAGATTAATACTTTTACTATTTACAGTCACTATTCTTGTATCTGTATTTAAATTTATTTCCTTAAACGTTAAGTCGTTTTCTTTTAGATTTATACTTCCATCAACCTTATATCTTCTAAAATTAGTTTCAATCCTTGCTACTACCTCATCTATATCAAAAGGTTTAGAAATAAAGTCATCAGCTCCACTTTTAAGCATCTCTATTTTTGTTAATTTATCGTCTTTGGCAGATATTATTATTATTGGCATGTTTTTATTTTCCCTGATTTCTAAAAGTACCTTCTCACCACCTAGTCCAGGTAACATTAAGTCTAGTAATATCATTTCAAAATCCTGTAATTTCAAATACATAATTGCTTCCGTACCTGAGTATGCAGATTTTACATTATATCCTTCACTTTCTAATATTTCAGCTAATAATTTGTTTATATCATTATCATCTTCAACAATCAATATGTTCATATCTAATCTCCCCTAGCATTTAATCTAATTTATATTTTACACGTATATAAATATTTTTTCTATATAAAAAAGGAGTAGATAAAATCTACTCCTTTAAAACAAAAAAAGATTACGTGGCTACGTCTTACTCTCCCAGGCAGTTGCCCACCAAGTACC
>NZ_NOJY02000010.1 GCF_002250835.2 Romboutsia weinsteinii | reverse complement strand
TTATGAAACTTTAAAAAAGGATAATCCTAATTTAAGCCTTGGAACAGTATACAGGAACCTATCTCAGCTTGTAGATCATGGTTTTATTAAAAAAGTTAGTATACCTGGATGTGCGGATAGATTTGATGGACACCTACATGATCACTATCATTTTGTTTGTGATAAATGTGGAGAAATCTATGATATAGATTCAAAATCTTTAAATAATATTAACACTTCTGTAGAAAGTGAATTTGGTCTACAAATTACCCATACAAATATAAGCTTTAGAGGTATTTGTAGTAAATGTAAAAATAATTAAAAACATAAATAGGACGTCTTATATAAAATAAAGACGTCCTATTCTATTTCTAAAAATAGTTTATTCACTTAAACTTGTGCTTGTGAAATTCAGAAATTTTAACATTTCTATTTCTACTGGTTTTGAGTAAAAATATCCTTGAATATAAAATCTATCATTTTTAATGTATTTTATCATATCTCTTTGCTCAATATTTTCTATCCCCTCTGCAACTAGGGATTTGTTTGTAATAATACTGATGTTTGATAGAAATTTCATAATTTCTTGTCTTACACTTTGTTCAAATATATTATTCATAAAATATTTATCGAGCTTAATTATATCAAATTCAAATTTTTTAAGTATCGATAAGTTTGAATATTCTACACCAAAATCATCAATTGCTATCATAAACCCACTGTTTCGAAGCTTTTTTATAGAATCATTTATTTTGTTTAAGTCACTTATTCCTACATTTTCCAATATTTCTAAACATATACTGTTATTTTCTAGATTAGATTTATCAATAATTTTTATGATTTTATCTATAAAGTCTTTATTCTCAATTTCTTTCAAAGATATATTCATTGAGATATAAAATTTATTGTCCAACATATTATCAAACTTATGTATTCTTTTATAATCTTTGATAATTTTTTTCAATATCCATATAGATACCTCATATAACATATCATTGTCTTCTATTTCATTTAAAAAAACAAATGGACTTAGTAGTCCTTTTGTAGGATGATTATATCTTAAAAGAGCTTCATATCCTACTATTGTTTCTGTTTTGGGATTTACAATTGGTTGATAGTATATCAAGTATCGATCTTCTTTCATTCGTTCTCTAATAGCATGTTGGACTCTATTTTTCTTTATTATAGGATAGATTTTATTTATAATATGGAAGATGATTATAATTGAAATTATAAAAAATAAAGTTAAAAGTAATAATGTATTTTTATTTTTTAAACTATCATTTCTTCCAAAATATTTCTCATTCAGTTCATGTATTGGATTAATTCCTAAATCTTCATATCTTTCTAGCTCATCATTAAATTTCGAAACTATGTTAGCACTAGCTCTATTACCTACTAAATATACAGGACCTGTTGAATACTCGTATATCTTTTTATAGTCTTGAACATCTTCATTTGCTATTGTGGCCGTTATTGCATCAACCTCTTTATCTCTAAGAAGCTTCAAAAGGTCTCTGTCTGTACTAACCGAAATTGGCTTGATGTTGATATTTTTATCTTGTAAAAAATTTAAAATCCATTTTGAATTTGCTTCATTTTCTATAAATGCAAACTTTAATCCTTCTAGTTCACTTAATTTTCCATAGCTTATATCTTCATTTGTATATATTCCAAATGTTTCAGTCCCTATATAGTGATCAGTATATGCAAACGTCTTAGCTCTTTCTGCTGAATAGTTTGCTCCAAGTAATATATCTACCTCTCCATCTTCTAGTTTTTTCATAGCATTTGAAAAGTCACAGTCAACATACTCAAATTTGATGTTTATCTTCTTTGCTAGCAACTCCAATAGTTCGTGGTAATATCCGTACCTTTCACCTTTTTTATTAATATAATAATAAGGTTTATATTCATAAAAACCTACTCTAATAATATCTGAACTTGTTTTTTTAACATTATATGCAGATAAACTCATTGGAGATATACCAATTAATAAAATAGCCAATATCGTTATGATCTTTATTAAGTTTTTTTTCATAATCCAATCCCCTGTAATTAAATGCTCTATATTTTATTTATTCAATTGTAATTTTACTACATATTGCGCTAAAAAACACTATTATTCAACTATTTTTACCAATTAATGTATTTATGTTATATAATAAGTAAAAAAGAGCCTATCTAATGGCTCTTATAATAAACTATTCATAAATTCTTTAGCAGCATTTAATTGTACTTCTGCTAAATCTAGCAACTCCTGTTGCCACTCAACGTATCTTTCTTTGTAGCTAAACGGAAGAGTTCTATCTACAATATATTTATCAATACCATCTTCTAAAACTTTAATTATCTCTTCTCTTTGAACAATAAACTTTTTTAGTTCATTTAAGGTTTCTTCACAATGATTATTATCCATAAAAATACCTCCTTTTGTAGTATCTATTTAATTTCTATATCCAGCTAGATATAACCTTCTTTTTTCTATATATATTAAAAAGAGACTATCTCAAGTATTTATTTCAAGATAGCCTCTTTTTATTTATTTCCTTATGCAAGTTTTACTATAGGTAACTTTATCATAAATTCAGTCTCATCATCCTCACTATAGACTTCAATAGTACAATTGTTACTTTCTAGTATTTTCTTAATAGAATATAAACCATATCCTCTATTCTCTCCTTTAGATGAATACCCCTTTTCAAAAATCTTATTTATATTTTCTATTTTAGAACCATTATTTTTAATTGATATATGATGTAAATAATTATCTATATAAGTATCTACATGTATATACTTATTATCTTTTTTATTAATTTTTAACTCATCTATGGCGTTATCAATAATATTTAAAATAATTGCACTTATATGAATATCCAATAATGTAGTATCTTCTAGCATACTGTCTATACATGCTGTTAACTCTATACCATTATCGCTACATTTTCCATGTTTAAAATTCAGTATTGCATCAATATAATTATTTCCAGTATCAAATGAAGAAATTTTACTATTTGCTTCATTTGAAATTCCAAGTATATAATTTTTTACATCAGAACTTGTACCTTTATCAATTTGCATTAATATAACTTGTAAATGATTCATATAGTCATGTTTTTGAATACGCAATAAATCTACAGTCTCTTCCATTTGTTTCATACTCTTAATCATAAGATTATGTTCAATTTCTATCATACTCTTATTTTTGTATAGAGTTGATGTTACTATAATTAAAGTACTAATACATAAAACCGCAATTGAAGTTATAATATTTATAAGCATATTATGCGTTAAGTAATCCTGATAGTTTTCATAAGTAGTTAATAATAAAATCCCTGACATTATTATTAAATTTACAATGCCAAAAAGAGTTAACATTTTCAGACCATTCTTTTTTATTGTTATTGTATTATGTTTGTAATTGATTATATTAATATTTCTTTTACTTAGAATAAGGTATAATACTAATACTGTAATAGAAGGCATTGCTGACATAATAATCTTTAAATATTGATTTGCAAAAAGTGATTCAACGCTAACACCACCAATATTTAAAGCTGTAACTAAAAGCAACTCTGCAAAAAATTTCACTCCAAAAGATGATATCTCAGCAATAAAACAATATTTCAGATCAATATTAGAATAAATATGGTACAATCCAGTCATTAAGATAAAAGATAGTATAAGGTTTATTTCCGTTGGAGCAATATTCTTAATAAAATAACACCCTAGCCCGAAAATTAAAGCTATTTTAATTATAGTATTAAACTTTAATTTATTTCCTAAGAGACTACCTGCGAATAAATTTACAGAAATAGACTCTGGTATTGCTATAAAAATCACGTCAATTATATTTATATTAATCTACCCCCCTGTAAAATATACTCTAATATTACCATATTTAAACATCAATATACATTCTTATTCTTAAAATATCCTAAGAATTGTATCTAATAATATAAAAAAAGAGGTTATACAAAAACATAGTTGTTTTTATATAACCTCTTTTTTTATATTTATGATTTATTTATTATCAAATATAGTTTTTGTAGTATCTAAGTTTTTAGCTACACATCTTTGACTATTTATTCTTTCGTTAACTAATATAAATTTTGATACACCTTTTATTGTTTTACTGATTTGCTTTATTATTGCCATTTTCTTATCTCCTATTCATCTCTTTGTATTCTATAAGTATATTGTATACAATATACTTATAGAAGTCAACATGATAAGTGAAAGTTTATTTTTTGTCAATACTTTTGTTTTTTTTATGAAAATATCACAAGAAGTATATATATTAAATAATATATAGTATAAATTAATTTAGGATGTGATACTTTGTTAAATGTAAATATTGTAAAGCCACTTACCTCAACTGGACCTATACTTTTTAGACGATATACTCTTGTCCACTCAGAAAATGATAATGATCTTTATCTAACAATTGCTACACAGTATGGCAGTGATCCAATAAAATATGATGAAGTATACGGACAATGGGCATGGGTTGATGGCGACGTTCATGTCTTAACTTTATTTGTTCTTATAGGTTACGAATCATATGAAGTTTCAAAAGCTAGATATGAATTATTACTTAATAAGCTACCCAATGATGTATCAGCTATAATAAATGGAGATTGTAAGTTTTTAGAAGCGAACCAAAACTTGATGGATTCTCATGTAAGTATGAGGTTTATTTCTTCTCATGACGATTTTAATAAAACAGTTTATTATTGCCGCGTTAAGGAATTCATAGTATAAAAGGGCTAATTTGTAGCCCTTTTATACTATAATTAATTTTTATTATTATCTCTAAAAATATATACTCTAATCATTGCTATTCTTTGCTCTAACAAAATACTTAGTATGCAATAATTCATGAGCTTTGTGGCTTAGTGGATAATCTAAATATTTATCATATATTGCTAATACTGCTGGATTTTCGTTTGAACGTCTTAGAGGTAATGACCTATCTATTGCATTTAATCCTTCTGCTCTTTTTTGGAGAGTTTCTTGTCTTTTTCTGGCTTTGGGTTGTCCGCCACCACCAACACAGCCTCCGTTACATGCCATAATCTCTATTGCATGATAGAACTCTTCTCCTGCTCTTATTTTATCAAGCATTTTTGCAGCTTCTCTTAACCCATAAGTTACTCCTATTTTTAGTTTTATGTCTCCAACTTCAAGCTCACAACTTCTAAATGAATCCCATCCCCTTAAGCAATCAAATTCAATATTCTCTACCTTTTTACCTGTCATTTTTTCAAGAGCTGTTCTAGTTGCTGCCTCTATTACTCCTCCAGTTCTACCAAATATTACTCCTGCTCCAGTATACTCACCCATTACTTGATCTATTTCTTCTTCTTCTATTGTCTTTAAATCTATTCCAGAATCCTCAAAGATTTTTATCAATTCCCTAGTTGTAATAACATAATCTACATCATAGTTTAATCCTCTAGAAAACTCTGGTCTTGAAGCTTCATATTTTTTTGCAATACAAGGCATAATAGCAACTGAAATTATTCTATCTCTTTCCATACCATGCTCTTTTGCCCAAATATCTTTTGCAACAGTTGCAAACATCTGCATAGGAGATTTAGTAGTAGAAGGTACATCTAACATGTCAGCATAATTTTGTTCAATAAATTTTACCCACGCAGGGCAACAAGAAGTAAGTATTGGAAGCTTAACACTATCATCACCTGCAAAGTATTTCTCAAGTCTTTCTTGAAGTTCTGCGGCTTCTTCCATTATTGTTAAGTCAGCAGCCCATGTAGTATCAAATACATAGTCAACACCTAACTTTCTTAATCCTGCTGCCAATTTATTTTCTACATTAGTCCCAGCTTCAAACCCAAAAGCTTCACCTATTGTAACCCTAATCGCTGGTGCCATTTGTGTTATTACTACCTTATTTGGAGTAGATAAATCTCTTAAAAACTTAAATGTATTATCTCCTGCTGTTATTGCATTTACAGGACATGCTGATATACACGCCCCACAATGGGTACATCTATTGTAATCAATGTAATGTTGTTTTTTTGCAACACCTTCTATACAGTCAACTGGACATGCTCTTTTACATGCTCCACATCCTATGCATTTTTTTGTAATTGTTAGTTTTACAAGATGATTACATTGTGAGGTATAACATCTGCTATCTTCTATATGTTCTTCAATTTCATGGTAGAATCTTTCTATAATTTCTTCTATTATATTATGCTTTTGATTTAATTTCTCTTTAACAGTTCCGGCTAATCTTCTTAGTAGATATATATCACGCATATTAGATCTACCCTTACTTATCCTATCTAATACTCTCCACATTCTAAGTATCTCGTCTTTTACAACACCAAATTCTTCAAATACCCCATCTTCTATGTTACTTATTAAATGATCTATGTAGAATTTAGCGTATTGTACTATACAATCTTCTTCTGTAAGAATAATTATTGTCCTATTAGTTCCTTTTGGAAATAAATTAAAATCCAATACATTATCTAGATGATCTTCAGTTAAGAATCCACCAAAAGGTATCCCTAATTGTGCCGCCTTAAATCCACTATCGTTAAGAAGTCCTCCAGCCATATTAATTATATCTACAAGAGTAGCCCCCTCTGGTACATCTATTATACCAGGACTATTTATTTTACCTGATATTGCTATACATCTTTTTGTCTCATTTGTTATTTTTTCTAATTCTTCTTCACTAAAGACAGAGAATACTGACCCCAATGAGCTTTGTATTAAATTTGTTTTTTTATCTTCCACTTTTGTACACTCCTATATATTAAAGATTAAACATAGTCTCTTACTATATAATCTTTCCTAGTAATGGCTAAGCTATTCTTTTTATTGATGAAATGTAACAATTATTTTCCAAATTTTATAGTATATACTAAGAATTATTTTGAAATATAAGGAGGAATAAGATGGGATTTGACTCTTTTCTAGATTTTAACTGTAATAAAATAAGAAGAACTATAGTGCCTCCTATGTCACCTACATGTCCAATAGAAGGAAGAAAGTACACTATGTATAGTTCAAATATTACTGGAGAGTATTTTATAACTGTTTCTAACAGATTTTGTAAGGATGCAGGATGTCAATTAATTAGAAATGATGTTTTTGCAGAATGGGCTCTAAATGATTGTGGTGCGCTTGTACTTTATGTGTATATAGATTTAGGAGATGAAAATAGCTTATTAGCATTTAGCAAGTATATCATGTTTAAACGATTGATACCAAATTATCTTCGCACAATACTTCATGGAGATAGAGAATTTTTTAGACAAAATAAATGTTTATTAAATAGACAAATTAGAGTTCATTTTATGTCTGAGTGTACAAAGTTTAATACTATTGAAAATTATGGTACTTTGAGAAACTATAGATAGGAGAGGTATATCCTCTCCTATCTATAGTTAAATACAATTTTTTTTATATTTCAATAGATCTTAGCTTCTTAAATATGGTGTGTGAACTGAATTTAGTTAAAAATCAATAAGAATAAGCTCCTTTTCATTATATCTTGCTATAGCATATAATGTATCTGATAGCCTATTTATGTATTTAATCAGTATAGAACTAATGTTCTCAACTCTATTAAGGCTTAATATTCTTCTTTCAGCTCTTCGACATATCGTTCTTGCGATATGTAAGTTTGCTGAAGCTAAACTAGTACCAGGAACAATAAATGCATTTACATTATCAGTCTTATTAATATATTCATCTATAATAGATTCTAATTTGTTTACATCTTCTTCTGTTACTTTTTTACTAATCATTTTCTCATCCTTTGTAGCCAATTGTGCAGATACTAAAAATAAATATTTCTGGATTTCTAATAATACATGCTTATCTTCTTCTTTGACATAGTTAGTACAAAGACCAATATATGAATTTAATTCATCTAAGGTGCCGTATGCCTCTACTCTCATACTATCTTTATCTATTCTACTTCCGTCATACAATGATGTTTGTCCATTGTCTCCTGTTTTTGTATATATTCTCATATTATCACCTCATAACTTAATTTAAGTAAATTGTATTCTTATTTACAATATCGTAAATTGCTTTTTGTTTACAATATTTTGCAATCTGCATTGCTTCATGCTTTTTTTCAGTAATTATGGATATATCAGTACTTAATTTCCCTTTACCATATTCTAACCATCCACCTATATACAACTTATAAGTATCCTCATTTATTTCTATTACTTTATTATTAAAAACATATTTACACATTTGATGTAAATTCATTTCAATATTAATAAGTGGTGTAATACTAACTACATACCCATATATTGGTTTTTCAAGCTTATTCTTATTATTTAGTCTAATAGTAAAGTCTTTCTTTTGATTTACACAGTTTTTGATATACTCTACAATACTTTCATTCATTTTAGACACCTACTTAAATTTTATTTCATAATAAATATAGTATTTTATAATAGATAGAAAATATGTCTTAAAAACAATTGTATGATATTACTTTTTAACTTGAATATAAAAATAGCACCTCTACATTTGTAAAGATGCTATTTATTAGTATTATTTTTTATCTAAAGTCTTGAATATTGTTTTCTATAGTCATATATTGAAGTATGCTTGGTAGAGGCAGTTTTCTACTCTCTATACCCATACCGAAATCTTCAAATGCTTTTTTTGCATCGGCTCCATATGTCTTAACAATACCTTGTTCTAATTCATGTATATGATTATATAGGTATTCTTTAAAGTCTTCTATTCTGTTTAATTTAGATATTTCTTCTCCTCTAAGTACATGCTTAAATATTTCAAATCCTTCACCCTTTGAAGACCAAATAAATATTCTATATGTTATTAGTGACATTTCTAGATATATTCCTGTGCTAATTGAGTTCATATCATTTATATTTTCGTATAAATGCTGATTAAAATCAATAAATCCACTAGGTACTACTTCGTATGTCTTTTGCTCATTATATTCTATATTATTACTTACTATTTTCTCATGAAAATCTGTGTAACCATCGCTTTCTATAAGAATCTCTGCAAGTTTCGTACTGTTTGCAAATACACTTTCTTTGCTTATGAAATCTGTCATTATTTGTTCTCCTTTATGTACTACATTATAATATTAAATTTATTTTATCATAATAAAATAAATTTAATAAGTATTTAT
Organism: Romboutsia weinsteinii; assembly: GCF_002250835.2. Lineage (GTDB taxonomy): Bacteria > Bacillota > Clostridia > Peptostreptococcales > Peptostreptococcaceae > Romboutsia_A > Romboutsia_A weinsteinii. The sequence continues at coordinate 115,341 of NZ_NOJY02000010.1, read as the reverse complement.
TATCAATTATTAATTACAAATTTCCTTTAAGACCTATTTCTTCAGCAATATATCTCATACCTAGTATTGTGTGTTTTATTACCTCTTCTAAAGGCATATTAATCATCTTTGCACCATCCTCAATAACCTCTCTATTTACTCCTGCTGCAAATCCTTTAGAATTATACTTTTTCTTAACTGATTTTAACTCTAAATCCAGTATACTCTTTGATGGTCTCATTATTGCGGCTGCACTTATTAGTCCAGTAAGCTCATCTATAGTGTATAGCACTTTTTCCATATTACTCTCAGGCTTGATATCAACTACTAATCCATAACCATGACTTTGAACAGCCCTTATATACTCTTCAGCTATTCCTCTTTCTTCCATTATTTCTCTAGATTTTAAGCAGTGTTCATCTGGATACATATCATAATCTAAGTCATGCAATAAGCCAACTACACCCCATTTTTCTTCATCTTCATTGTACAACTTTGAAAAATATCTCATTACTCCTTCAACAGAAAGTGCATGTTTTATTAATTGTTCAGATTTATTATACTCATTAAGTAGGCTCCAAGCTTCTTCTCTATTCATACTTTATTTAATGAGAGATTAATAATTAATATCTCTCTCACTAACTTCACCTCCATTTATTTTTACTAAGATTTATTTAGTTTGTAATTATTAACTATATAAAAGCTTTTTATACCTAACCTTAATGTTGATTAGGTATTTGAGATTTTTCTGTAAAGTCAATCGCTAAATTGTTATCTAACACTAATATATACTTTTTATCTTCGGTAATGCTTATATTATTAAATATATAAGCATTGTATGTATCACTTAAAATTTTAATACTCTCTTCATTAACTGCTAATTTATCTAAAAATGCACTGTAATCATATATATTAAAAACTAAATCTAATATATTCATAGCTTCATCATCTAGAAAAATAACTTTTTTAACTTTCGGGTTTTGAGATTTATATTTTTTCACTCTTTCAATTGATATATAACGTGTTAGATACTTCGTTGTCTTCAGTGAAGCTTCTTTAGATAGAAATGGCTTTATTTTATATAGCTTGTACCAGAGATACGATTTTACAATACCACCCATATTATATAATTCTCTTAAAAGCTCTAAATCCTTTTTATTTAACTCTAAAAAAGTGTATCCTTTTATACTTTTTCCAAATTCCTTTAGTATTTTATATTTGCCTTCTTTATATTGAGCCATATACCAATAATCTTCTATATAGTCCGTAGTATTACTTAATTGGCAATGAAGCTTACCCTTTGATATGAAATTCCAATGATCTGATATTCTTATACTTCCTTCTGGCTTATAGTCCCATGTAATTTCATTTGTATTGTAGTAACTATCACTAAAAGGACTTTTATTTATATATTCAAATTTATTTATTTCATGTAGAGCTTCTTTTGGTATTATTTTCGATTCCTGAGGTATTAATATTTTTTTCATATGTTTATTCCTTATTTTTAATTTATAAGACTGTGTAGATAGTTATATTATTCTATAAATACTTATATTATATATTTTCACAATAAAAGCCTAAGATTATTCTTAGGCACTTATTGCATATTAAATTAAAACTTATCTAATAATTTATCTACTAGCTTTTTCGTAATGTCTTGTGCCAAACCACTTTTAAAAGCACTTGGTGCTTTCTTAGTATTACTTGCTTGATTGTTATTACCTTGTTTTTTAGGAGATTTTTTTCCTGATGTTTTTGAAGATTGTTTATTATTACTTGTTTTTTTCTTTGAAGATTGTTTATTATTACTGGATGTTTTATTGTTACCATTTGATTTTTTCCCTGATGTTTTTGAAGATTGTTTATTGTTTCCAATAGCTATTTTTCTACTATTATTGCTCATTTATAATACCTCCATAAATCATCTAAATTTATGTTCTTATGTATAAATATGAATATTTTCAAAGAAAGTTACCATATTTCAACAAGATATTTAAAAATACGCAATAATAAAGGAATCCATATATAAGTTTTATGGATTCCTTTTAGTTTTATATTCTTAGTATGCTTTAGCTAAATATACCATATGTTTAGCTTCTTTTGAACAACAGAAGCATTTTTTCCCGATGTTTTCTTGTTCAAAAGGAATACATCTTATAGTTGCTCCTGTTTCTTCTTTTACTTTAGCTTCACAGTCAGTATATCCACACCACATTGCTTTTACAAATCCTGGTGTTTCATCTATTACCTTCTTAAACTGATCCATGTTTTCTACTTTGTAAGTATGATTCTCTCTATGTGTTCTTGCTCTTTCTAGCATTGTATTGTGTATATTATCTAATAGGTCTATAATATAATCACTTATATTATCTAAAGATGTAGGTGATTTATCTAATAAATCCCTTCTAAATACCATAGCCTGATTATTCTCAATATCTTTTGGTCCTATTTCTATTCTTACTGGTATTCCTTTCATTTCCCATTCATTAAATTTCCATCCTGGTGAGTAATTAGGTCTATCATCAACTTCAACCCTTATTCCTTTATCTTTTAATTGTTTATATATATCATCAACTTTTTCAGTTACATTTCCTTTGTCTGATGCAATTGGTATTATTACTACTTGAGTAGGAGCAACTCTAGGTGGCATCACCAGACCTCTATTGTCACCATGAGTCATAATAAGTCCACCTATAAGTCTTGTGGTTACTCCCCAAGAAGTATGGTATGGATGAGACATATTACCATCTCTATCAGCAAACGTAATATCAAATGCCTTTGTAAAATGTTGACCTAAAAAGTGACTAGTGCCTGATTGTAATGCCTTGCCATCATGCATTAATGCCTCAATAGTATATGTTCTTTCGCCACCTGCAAATTTTTCACTTTCACTTTTTTGTCCATCTACAACTGGCATAGCTAATAACTCTTCACACATTTCTTTGTATATCTTTAACATCTGTATAGTTTCATCTTGTGCTTCTTTTGCTGTTTCATGAAGTGTATGGCCTTCTTGCCACAAAAATTCTGTTGTTCTTAAAAATGGTCTGGTTGTCTTTTCCCATCTTACAACTGAGCACCACTGATTATATAAATATGGTAATTCTCTATATGACTTTAACCATTTAGCATACATTGTACATATTATAGTTTCAGATGTTGGTCTTATACATAATCTTTCTTCTAGTTTTTTATTGCCTCCATGAGTTACCCATGCTACTTCTGGTGCAAATCCCTCTATATGCTCTGCTTCTTTTGTTAATAAACTTTCTGGTATTAATAGTGGAAAATAGCAGTTTTTATGTCCAGTCTCTTTAAATCTTTTATCTAAGAAGTTTTGAATGTTTTCCCATATTGCATATCCATATGGCTTAACAACCATAAAACCTTTTATAGGGGCATAGTCTACCAAGTCAGTTTTAGTTATAACATCTGTATACCATTTTGGAAAATCAACTTCCATTGGTGTTATTTCTTCAACAAATTGCTTTTCTCTTTTAGCCATATTACATTCCTCCTTAATTTTTAATATAAAAAAACCTTCCATCTCTATAATATATAGAGACGGAAGGTTATATTTCCGCGGTACCACTCTAGTTAGCCTATTGGCTCCCTCTATAGGATATAACGGTCCTTACCGTAAAGACTTTTTACTGTCTTTAAGCTAGAAGACTGGTTCAAAGATTTCCTCTTGGAAACTCTCAGCTACGTTTCCTCTCTGTGAAGATTTCACCTTTTAATATCTCTTCATCATCGCAATGCTTTATTTTTATTATATACAAATATTTAATATTAGTTACATATTTATATTATTGATAATGGTATACATATATACATTAATTGTCAAGTAAATAAATACTAATTTTTGTTTATAATGTTTATTATTCCTTTTTTAAGTTATTCTAAACTCTTAATGTAATATTTTTGTACTATTCTACACGTCGGTTTTCTCGACTCCTTCTATTAATAAAAAAGCGATGTGATTAGTATATCACATCGCATATTAACTAGAACAACTTTATTTTCAATTACTAAAATCATTAATGTATGAAACTAAATATAAAAAACTATCAGCTAATGCTAAGCTTGTATATGCAATGTTATTATATAGAACTAATTTATCATAGAAAATAATTGGTTCGATGAATTAGGTAGGGCTTATATAATATGTGAACTAGATGAGGTTGAAATATATCTTGGCTGTTCTAGAGGTACGGTTAATAAAGTATTAAATGAATTAGAAAAATTTAATCTTATGATGAAAGTAAAACAAGGACAAGGTAAAGCTAATTTATTATATGTTGCTAAGTTAACTAGAAGTATAAAAACTGAACTACTAGAAGTTCAAAATTTAGACGGAAATAAGACTGAATATAAAGAGACTGAAGTTGTTGTTGATATAGAAATATCACCTAGTAAAGTACAATTAGTAAAAAAATACTTTAATCTAAACTATCATCAAGAAAGTATAGGTGTATTGATAAGCTTAAAGAAGCTATAGAGATTACTATAGTTCAAGATGGTAAGTCATTTAGCTATATGTATAAGTCTTTAGAAAATAAAAAAGCCGATGCTACTGGCAGTCAATAGCAACGACCTAAAAAAATATAACACAAAACTCTAAAAATAAACCACCTAAATTTAAAGGTGGATTAAGTCACTGTAAGACTATTATAGAATTTGAAGGTAATCTAGTAGATACCAATGAATTGAGTTAATATGATTTCAATAGAATGGTTGACGAAAATCAAAGACTCAAATGGGTATAGATAAATGTATGTAAGCATACTAGAAAAAGTTACTTTTGGATTACGTTGGAGCATGTGAGAGACATACTTTGATAGAATTAATAGCGTATAAAAGAATACACACCTCAAAGTATCATCAGTCATAGGTTTTAAATCAGCTTTATCCATCCCATTTGAACCTTATATTCCCAAGACTTAAAGTAATCAAGTAGAATTGAGTGTTATTATAGTATATAATTTAACTATATAAAATAAGGGGGAATGGGTAATATATGTTAGATATGCTACATAGCGTCCTAGATGAAAGCGGACTAAAGTCCATGTTTGAAGTAAAGCAAATAGATGATCTACGAGAAAATCCTAATCCTGAAGTATGTTATAGAGTTAAGAGCAATATATACAGAATACGCTCTTTCGAACTATTCAAGATGGATTCTAATCTAAGATTTAGAGTTCTACTATCCAAGTATGTGGATGAAACATTACTTAATGCTCTTAATGAACTCAATAATGTTGTTTCAAAAGCCACTAGATATATCCATTTTCAAGCTAATACACTTGATGAATTTGTTGATATTACTAAGAGTATAAAGTCTGTCCTATTGAATGACGACATAATAAACAATTGTAAAAAATCTGCTCCTAGAGCAAAAACTTCACAGTTTGAGGGACTTGATTTACCCGATGTCGATACATCTCAGGATGATGTGTTAGGTCAGACATTTACATGGAGAGATATCATAAGCATATGGGAGGATAACTCTGAAGAAAATCAGTTAAATAAAACCCTAAGTCAGAATGGTATATACATACAACGCTCGAAGGATGGAAGAAGTAGATACATTGGAAGTGCCTATGGCGAAGGTGGTATAATTGCTAGATGGATGAGACACCTAAATTCAAATGGCGATGCACAACATCTTAATCTATTTATTTTAGAGAACGGATATAATGAAATAGTTTTCTCTGTAATAGAGTTCTATCATGGAGAAGATATAATCAAGAGAGAAACTCAATGGAAAAACATATTAGGTACTTTAAACGCAGGCTCTTATAATGGTATACAGCTTAATAAGAACTAATACTAATAGAAATGGCTAGTATATGATTTCATATACTAGCCATTTCTATTAGTATATACTCTCCTTTAATTAGATATTATTTTCTATATTATAGCATAGCGTTTCTGGATACCTTAATTTTAAATTTTTATAAGCGTTAACCGAATACTTAACTAAAATTAATTTTTATATTCCTTCTATCTTATAGATATTTTCTACCCAGTAACTTAACGAACGAATTTTTCCGTTGGTTAAATCTTTATTACAATTAATCATATACTGCTAGTTGTTACTTCTGTATTTTTATCATATATTACAATCACTTATGTTCAAATTATCCACATAAAGTTTCTAATGTGTTAGGTCTGATTGATGATTATGTGCATATTTGATACTCTTATAATAAGCATAAAAAAGACATCCGTTGGCAGCTAATGTCTTTGAAGGGTGGTGAAGTTTATGAAAATAACAATCGAAGTAAATAAGGAAATGGCAGTTTCTTTATTATTCGCATATACACTGTTACAACAAGTGTTCACAAAGTAATTTTTTGTAATTTTAATTGAATTGATTTTATTTTAAAGTTTAATTTACAAGTTGTAAAGTGGTCATAAATTTATAAAAAGGCTATATAGTAGGATACTTCTACTGTACAGCCTTTTTATTTTCTTGTATTAAATTTATACATATATATATCATATCGGTTTCATTTTTATAACAAGTATTATCTGTGATTACTCATATACTCTTTCATTGCCATCGATAATAGCTCCTTCTTAGTAAATCTCTTATTATCTTCACAGAACTGTCTCAATTCGTCATCAACAAAAGCATCTACTCTTACTGGTCTTGGAGGTCTCTTTAAATGACTATCATCTTGAAGGTTAATAACTATATCTGAAGTACTTTTTTGCTCTTGACCTAGTCTAAACCTCTCTATCATAGCTCTAAACATATCAAAGTTCTCATTGAAATACTTCATATTATCAACTTGTATAACTTCATGCATAACATTTTCGTTATGTATAAGTAGGTTATCTTCTTGTATAGCTTCTACAGGTGTATAGCACTGTAGAACCTCTTCATTTTCACTCAGTTCTTTTTGTATAACTTCGTGTATAACTGAGTCTTTTATATATTATCTTTCTTTTGGGTCATACTTATATCCATGCTCATTTATTACCTTTTGAAGCTTTTTCTCTCCAATTCCTATATCTTCTCTTATTCTAATTACTGTTTGACCGTCTGCTAATTTATCATTTAAGTACTCTATTTGTTTATCTATATTCAACGCTAAAAACTCTTTAATTTTCATATGCATCCCCCCTTTATACAGTGAGTATAACATATATACTTATAATAAAAAAAGCCTCTTGATCTATGATCCTTACATATAACTCCTTAACACTCCGTCATTAACTTTTGTAGTTTTAATTATTAATTGTATTTAACTTTGTAGCAATTATAGTATCCATCTAATCCATATTTCACACTAAAGACTAGGTTTTAACCTATCCTATTTTTAAAATTATTATTTATTATTAATTTAAAATTAAACTTGTTTTATCATCTAATCTTATAAAATATCCATCTTGTAATTGTACATATGTAAAGTTTTTAAAAGTATCCGCTGTTATTAATATATAATTTGCACCTATTCCCTCTCTTATAGTATACCACCCATCTTCTGATTCTAATTTATAATCTCCTGCTGGAAGGTCTACTCCTACTTCAAATGTACCATTAGTTAACAATTCTGCATCTAAAAAATCTAATTCTACTTCATTTTTTGGGTAAATAGTACAATCTTCTAATTTAACATAATTTCCATCTTCTACACTAAAATAATCAAAGTTAGTAAAAGCATCACTTAATAATGTTGAACCATAATCATTACTTAAATCTTTTGTAACTTTATAACTTCCCATATAAGCATCTTCATCTTTTAATACAAAGTAATCTCCTGCTGGAAGGTCTATACCAACTTGATACATACCATTTCCTAACATAACACTATATTCTATTTCTTCAGTAATAGTTTCATTATTTGACTCTTCTATTTCATTATTGATTTCTCCACTTGAACATCCTACGGTTAATAATCATATTAATATAGCTATTGGTAATATTTTTTTAATTTTCATGTCTTTTCTCCTAAGTTGATTAATAATCTAATAATTTAAATTCTAAATTTTCTATATCTACATTTACATATCCTAGTGGTATTTCAACTAACTTTGTATCTCCTGGTGATATATTAATATAATCTGATTCACCCTCTTCTAATATAACACCATCATAATCTTTTAACTTATAACCAATTTTTATATTTAATGTTTTATCAGCTATATTTTTAAATTTAGCTTCTACTTCTTCAGCATTTGAATCAAATATAGGATCAATATATGAATCTATTTCCCAATCTAAGTTTTTAAAGTATTCATTAAGTTTAGGTTCTAATTCTTTATTTTCTTGATTTCCTAAATATGAACCAAATAAATAAAGTCCAACAATTACTATAATTCCACCTGTTGCTAATTTCTTAATTATTTTTGCTATTTTCATGTCTATTTCTCCTAGTGTTTTAATTTCGTAAAATTGTCAGTTAATTTTATAACTTGTCCATTTGTTGCATCTATTTTCCTTTCTAATCCTTTTATTTAAGTCAATGTAGTTGCCATATTATTTTACATAAATATTAATCCATTGTCATTTACTTTCGTTTCCCATATGTCTAATATTTTAGATTCCAGCAATTCATCTATCATATCTGAAACTCTTTGCTGCGTGACTCCTAAGTCTTTTGCAAGCAAATCTTGTTTATATCTCATATATGCTACTCTGTAAACATTCCTTCAACTTAAATGCAAGCGTAGTAAAATTAAAAGGTTCTTCATCCCCTCCATTAAAACTAGAACTTTCTATAGCTGTTAGCTTTCTTGTTAAACCGGCACTATTTAATGCTCTACCAGTCACACCTCTAACAATTTTTTCACTTGCATTAGCTTTTGTATATTCTATATCATCAATAAATAGTTGAACTAATACAATACAAAGCCTTCTAAACTCTGAATAGTTTATTTTGTCATCTGAGTAAGCTTTATAAAGCTTTGCAAGATACTCTACTTTTTTTACTTCATCTAAAGTATCCAATACATATATAAGTTTCTCTCCGAAGTCCTTATCATCTTTAATGGACTTTTCATAAAATTTTTGGCGCTCATTTGCTGATATTCCATTCATATGGTATAAAAATTTAGTTAGCTTCTTATAAAAAAAAGCATCCTTAATACTACTACCTACTCGAAAAACAGAAGTAATAGTATTTACAACAGGAATATCTTTTAATATATCATCTTGTAAAAAAGTATCTAAACTAAGTTCCAAATATTCAGCACTTATGTCTTTAGTACTACAAAGAATAACTTCACCTATATTCATAGTAACACCCCCTAAAAATAATAAGGATATTATATAGTAACTACTTATATATGTACAAGTAGTTTACTATTAATAACTATCCCTAAGAAAGATATATACATTACTCTTTAGCTTCTTAGGAAACAATCTAATTCTCTTTTGTTGTTCCCATCTTATTGCTTCCTTCATTTAACCATCTTTCATAGTTGTATCAATAGGTTTTAATATATCTTAGGTTGTCAATGCTCCTAATGAAAGGTGGTGCTTTTCAGTGAGTGAGAAAACTAGTCTCGTAATCTTATGTATATCAAATGTGGCTTTAGTGATATAGCTACTGTACAGACTCTTTAAGTTTAACAAGTTGGTTAGAGATAAACTAGGAATCAGCGATATTATAAACAGAAACAATTAGCAACTTTTTTGTTACGAAACATATGTAACTTGTAAATTCTTTCGTAATCTAATAATGTGTATCTAACGCACTTCGTTTGTTTCTGCACGTTGTACATACAGGGTAAACCTTAAAAACCCTGTCCTGCCCTCGCTAACTCGGTTTGGGCATTCCCTAAGGAGACTGCATATTTTTTTCTTTTGTTTTTTGTTTATTTGATAGTAGTGCTGTAACCTGATAATAAGTAGTAACAACCGAACCGCAAAAAAAGGTTCAAACGTTAGAAAATAACCATTTTAAAATATTTTCTAGTGGTCGCAGAAAGTTGAAATCTATTCTTAAATACTTCCATCCAGTATCTTTATTTCATCTAATATATCAGTTTATCTAGTGCATAGATAAATATATTCTCTTCTATTCCTAATTTTCCGGGTGTTATTTCTTCATCCATGTTATATAGCTATTAGTACTTTTTGTTTTGTATCTAGTTTCATTTCTATTTCCCTTTCTTCTAATAATTCTATTTAACTTCATTATATAATAATATTATACAAATAAACCAAATATTTTTATTTGTTTTAGTTTATATTTTTGTGTATATTAAATTAATATATTTTCAGATAGATCTTAAACCTTACTCAATAACTCAGATTTTTTATTCTCAAATTCTTCTTTAGTAATAGCGTTAATATCTAATAACTCTTTAACTTCTTTTATTTTTTCTGTAGGTGATTTTTCTATTTCTTTACTCTCGAGCGTTTTAATTCCCTCTAGTTCTAATTTTGATTTTTCGTAATCCTTGCTTTTATTAACTAATAATTTAAATTTATCTAATTGTGCAAAGTATTTTTTAATATCTTGGTTATTAATATTTTGATTAAACATCGCTGTCCTGCATAGAAAAGTTTTACTATCTAATAAAAGTGTACATGTAGTATCTATAAGAATTGTACTTTGATTATATGTACTAGTTAATGCTATTATTTGTTTTCTATTTCTATCTTTAAAATCTAGGAGGTTATTGAAATATGAGTATAAGAAAACGTAATAAAACTTGGTAATACACTATTGATTTAGGCATTATAGCTGTTAAAAGAAAAAGAATATCTAAGAGCGGATTTCTGACCAAGAAGGATTGTGAAGTTGCACAAGTTCAAACACTAGTTAATTATAATCTAAGAGGTATTGTAAGAAAAGACTGTAATATTACTTTCTCTGATTATCTAGATATCCTTTATGAACAATATGTACTAAACAATTGTGCCTATAGAACCCAAAAGAATTATGAATCCATTATTAGAGTTCATATAAAACCATTATTAGGTATGTATAGGTTAAACAATATAACCACTTCAATTCTTCAAAGCTTCTTCTTAGAAAAGTACAAAAAAATTATAGAATTATATTAGAACCATTGAAGCTACTCTAAGGGTTGCATTTAAGTACGCTATATATCCTTCATAACTAATTAATACTAATCCTATGGAGTATGTTAATATCAATAAACTTAGGTATATTGATTCTGAAGATGTAATATTAACTAAAGAGGACGCATATAAAGTATTCTCTTTTGTTAGAGATATAAAACCTATGCATGAGATATTTTATAAGGTACTATACCATACAGGTATGAGACTTAGTGAGTTAAGTGGTTTAACTTGGGACAATGTTGACCTAGATAAGCGTATTATAAAGGTTAGACAACAAATGCAATTCCAAACTAGTAAAGGTCATATACTAGTCCTTTTAAATACTAAATCTAGTGGAAGAGATATTCATTTTTGGAATACCTTATATGATGAATTAATAAATCAGAAGAATAAGCTAAATGATTTGAAAATTCATAGTCAATTTGTATGTAGCAAATACAATGGTAGCGCAATTTATAAAGAAGATATAGAAAAAGTGAACAGATTGATTAATCGAGAATTGTTGAGGTTTAAAGCTCACTCTGTAAGAAAACTTCATGCGACAATGCTAATAGAAGCAGGCGCAGAAATAAAAAATGTATCTGCAAGATTAGGACACTCTAATACTAGAATCACCTATGAAATCTATGTAAAAAATACTAACCGCCTAATAGATAAGACAGTTAGTATCTTCGAATCAGTATTATAACTTGACGACATTTTGACGACAAATTATATTTTTACGTGTATATGATTAGTATATAACATCACATATTAACTATTTTTCATTTAGTTTTGCTAATACTTCTTCTAAATCTACTCCATGTATAAAACATGCTTGTTCTAATGTCTCCATAGTAGCTGAAGGACATCCTAAACATCCCATCTCATACTGCATAAGTATTTCTGGTGCATCCTTTTTCATTTCTAATATTTCTCCGATTGTGTTATCTTTAGTTATCATAATTATAATATCTCCTTTAAGTTTAATTTTTCTAATATATCTTTTCTAAATTTTTCAATACTTATTCTATCTATGAAGTCTCCAAGCTTTTCTCCCTTAGGAGCATTATCCTTGTAATAATCTAATATCTCTCCAACTAATTCAAATGCTTCTTTTTCATTTAATTCTTTAGTTACAATATCAGATTGCCTTGGATAAAAACCAGCACTACCTCCTACAGTAACAAAGAAAGTACCATCTATATCTACTATCACACCAATATCTTTTGAGTATACACTTGTGCATGCATTTCTACAACCTGCTACTCCTATTTTAGTTCTATTGGGTACTTCATACCCATGAAATTTCTTACTTATCTTCATACCTATGCCTATTGTTGGATATTTAGATCTTTTACAATAGTTTGCTGGGCACATCTCAACATTTTTTACAGAATATTGACTGACTACTGCAGGCTTCATATCAAGTTCTTTCCATATTGATTCTAAATCTTCTTCTTGTAGATTTGTTATTAATATTCTTTGACCAGAGTTTAATTTCAAAACTCCATTATATTTTTTTGCCACCTCAGCTATTTTTATAAGCTGATCTGGTAATATAAAACCACCTGGAATATGTGGTGTAATTGCATAGGTTCTTTTACCATCTTTAATCTTTTGTAGATTACCGTAGTTTGCCATTGATTACTCCTCATGTGTTAATTTAAACTTATTATACAATATTTCATTTTGAAAGTATGTAACATTTGTTACATAATAAAATTTGTTATGTAGAAATTAAAATGGAAGCAATATAATTTTTATATTACTTCCACTATCTTATACCTTAATAGTATTTTAATTAAACATAATTAATCATTAAATCTATCGACTATATTTAATAAGTCTAGTAATATATTGATAAAGTCAACGTATAGATTTAGCACATGAATAGATAAGTCATTTTTATCTACAATATTCCCCATACTAATATCATACTTTATTAAACTTATATCGTATAAAACATAAGCAGAGAATATTACCAATCCTACAATACTAATTATTAAATTAGTAACACTTGAACCTATAAATATATTCACAATACATACAACCAATAAAGCTAATGAAGATGCAAATAAAGTGGGCCCTAGACTTAAGAAATGCCCTGCATCTTTTTTGTGAGATATAAAAGCAAGAAGAGCAAATAAAATTATTGCACCTATCAATACATTTATTACAATATCTGTTCCTAAAGATTGTAAATAATAGCTAAGAATAGGATACATAAGTATTCCGTCTATAAACGTAAATACATAAACAAAGTTCATTGAAAAACTTCTTGGTATTATGCTTTTTCTTGAAAAAATAGCTGTAAGCAAAAGAAACAACATAAAAAACATTAATATCTTATTAGCAAGATATACAAAACTTACTGGCAAAAATTCCTTACCTATGAAAAAACCTATAAACATAAATAAAATAGAAATTGCTAAATGTTTATAAATCTCAGCCATAGGATTTATTATTCTATGTCTCAAAATCATGTCCTCCTAATTTAAGTTAGAATATATTATATATTAAAAACATTAAATATACAATTAGTTTTAGAATATAATGATTTATAAGTATATTTTCGAAAAATTTATTGTTCAAAATAAAAGACTGTATCTTTTACTGATACAGTCTTTTATCTATTTTAACCTATTTTCATATCTTCTAATTCTAAAGTATCTTTCTCTAGTCCAGATTTTAGCATAGTTACTGATGTATAAGTTACAACAGCTACTACTAACCACTTTAACCAGTATACTGGCATATTTGTAACAAATAGTAATGCTAATATAGAACCTACTACACCACCTATAGTTATACCCATAGATATTTCTCTTTCATAAGCATCTTCTTTAATAAACTTAGTACTTGCTATTGGTCCAACGAAAGAAGAAGCACCCATCATTATAGGAAATGCTGCCTTTGGATTCATTCCAAGTAAAGCTACTAGAGCCATACATGGAGCGTATAGGCCAATACCAGCAGTCATTAATGCTCCTAATATAAAGTTACCTACTATACCTATTATTAACTTAGTTCCAGTAAGACCCATTGCATCTCCACCTGATGGCATAAGTCCAACTTGTCCAAGTACAATAAGAACTGCTGTACCTGCAAGTGCAATCCCCATAGTTAATTGAACTTTCTTCTCTGGTAACTTAGAAATAATTCCTGCACCTATCCAAGATCCTATTACAGCTGATACTATCATACTTATTAATGTAAGAATATCCACTCCTATTGAATTCATAGACATAAATGCTTGAACTATCATTGGAAGTGTATGAGCAACATTTAAGGTCCCAGGTAGTAATTTATCAGGTATATTAATATTTTTACTTAATTTTAAAATTCCAGTTGTAGTAGCAAAAGATCCTACACCAATTGCATCTAAAAAATCAGTTATAAATCCAATAAGTATCCCCTTATTAAACATTCCATTTTTACTTTTGTCTCTGTTTTTCCTAAAGTCATTTGCATAGATTGCAGTATATCCTGTTGTAACTACTGCTAATAAGCCTAAGATTGCTTTTAACATTTAAATTCTCCTGTACATGATATTTTTTTGTCATACTAAAGAGAATTATAACATAAAGGAATACGATTTTCTATAGAAATAGGTATAAATTTCCTTTATATTATTAGTTAAAAATCATCATTTAAAATTTCTCTAGGCCATGATAATAAGCTTTTTCTAGATATCTTTAAGTCCTTTTCATTAGGGAAGTTTAAATCACAAAAATAGTTATGATAGTTTGCTGTCCAAACATACTTATCCCAAACTCTAGTATTTTCTTTATGTATAGTTAGTAGTTCTTCTACTTTTTTCTTATGTTTTAGTAATAATTCATATTGGATTCTCTCAAACTCATACTCATTATTACATTCTGTATAGTATTTAAATATTGTTTCTAAGTAGTTTAGGAACCATTGTCCGTCATTATCTATTAGTATCTTACTTTTCTGGGGTGCATTATCATAATAATTTATATATTTTTTTAGTCTTTTAGTTGCTCTTTTATCAAGGATAATTCTAGGGTAGCATGCTAATTGACTTTCAGTATGATGTGCATCTAGTAATGCAGGACCAAACACTATATCTTCATTTATGTAAAAATCCCCCATACTTATTCCACCTCTAACAAATAAACCTTCAAGTGCTAGATTAAATTGATACTCAGATACATTTTGTAATATTTCATCAAGTTCTTCTTCTCCATCTCCTTTAATAGGATAGGCTACTACCATATTATCTGTATAAATTTTAATTTTTCCATAAGTGTATTTATTAGGTAATATACACTGCTTATTTTTATTTATTAGATAATTTATCTCTCTTAATAATTTATCTCCAGTACCTGTACTGCAAGAATCTACTATCATCTGAGAAAAACCTAGTATATCTATAGCGCATACTACCGAATTAACTAGTGATGGATTATCAGGATCATATTTTTGTATATTCATATAAACAACTCCTTAATTATATTAATTTTGTCAATTTTTAATAATATTATTTTGAACTCTTTATATTTATATTATTATATTCTATATGAACAAAGCACATTTGACTTTTATATCAAAGGTACTTTGTTTATCTACATTATAAGATAGTTTATACTCTCACTATTTTTAATATAAGAGTGTATAATATTTATTGTATCTATATTGTATTTTGTTATTTCATTCTTAGAGTTTTTTACTCTTATGCCTTTGTACATTTCAAATACAAGACCTTTGACACTTAACTGTTCAAATGTATCTACATTTAATATTTTTGAACTTAAAATACATCCACCCTTAATTAGATATAACTTATATTTACTTTCATTAATATTTGTCCATACTAAGATTATTTCTTCTTTCTGAGCAGTATCAATAATCTGCTGTTTTTTTAACATACTCTGAATTAACTCTTTGTTACTTTGAATTACTTGGGCCTTTTCAAAGTTTAACTCTTTTACTTCATTTGCTATCTTTATATCTAATAGATCTAAGATTTCTTTATTTTCACCTTTTAAAGTACTAATTATAGTATCTATTATTACTTTATATTCATCTATTGATATAGCTCCTCTACACGGACCTATGCATTTACCTAAATCATAGTTAATACACTTAGTATGTTTTTTACAACTTGGTAATTTGTAAACCTCTGTGAGAATATTTTTTATTTCTTCAAGCTTTCTATCCATAGTATAAGGACCAAAATATATACTACTATCATCTATATCATCAACAACTTCAATAATAGGGAAATCTTTATTCTCATTTATCTTTATATATTTATAATTCTCAAACTTTTTCATTAAAGTATTATACATCGGTTTAATTTCTTGAATTAAACTACATTCTAAAATTAGAGCATCCAATTCAGTATCTGTAGTAATAATTTCTATATTACTTACGTTTTTAACCATCCTTTGTATTTTCCTTGAATGGTTAGCAGATTCTGCAAAGTAACTTCTAACTCTATCTTTAAGTTTCTTAGATTTTCCTATATAAATAATATTATCCTCTCTATCTTTCATCATATAAATTCCTGGGCTTAGAGGAAAATTACTTATTTTTTCTTTTAGTTCCATTTTGCTATCTTTCCTACTTTCTTTTTATTGCTAAATCTTTTTAAAAAGACTGTAGATATATTTATAAAAGCAAATTTATCTACAGTCCGTATAATCAAATTATTTAAATTCGCTTTCTCTTAGACACTCTAAAAAAACCCGAGTTATATTTGGATCAAATTGTTTTGAAGAGCATCTTTTTAATTCTTCTATTGCTTCTGTTTTACTCATCGCCTTTTTATATACTCTACCATTTGTCATGACATCATAGGCATCTACTACACATACTATTCTAGCTAACAAAGGTATTTCTTCTCCCTTTAATCCTCTAGGATATCCACTTCCATCCCATCTTTCATGATGACTTAAGACTCCCTGAGCTACATTTTTTAATTCACTAGATGCCTGAACAATTCTAAACCCTTTTTCAGTATGGGTTTTCATTATTTCAAATTCTTCTTCTGTCAACTTACCTGCCTTTAGTAATATATCTTCGCTTATTCCTATTTTGCCTATATCATGTAATTGGGCTACTATTGTAAGTTCATCCAACTCAGCTATTTCTAAATTTAATTTTTTACCTATCTTTATAGCATCTTGTACTACTCTTTCAGTATGTTCTTCAGTTTCTGCACTCTTTGCTTGAAGACCAGTTCTTAGAGAATACATTATTGAACTTTGTATGCTTTTCTCTTGTAAAAGTTTTTGTCTATATACCTTATCTTCTGCTTCTTTAAAAATATCGTATATATCCTCATATACACTTTCTTTTATAGAAGCACCTAAGGATATACTAAGTTGAATAAATTTGTGCTTGTATTCTCCACATTTTTTAATAATTTTCTTTATTATTAGTTCGCATTCTGCTTGTGTAGTGTTAGGTAGTAAAAGTACAAACTCATCACCACCGATTCTGCATAGCTCGCATTTCTTATGACATACTTCTTGTAATACCTTAGTGATTAACTTTAATAATTTATCACCCTCTAAATGTCCTAATGTATCATTTACTAATTTAAGACCATTTACATCTCCCATTATTATACCTACTGGAAGATATTTTTCTTTTGAGAGTTCTTCTGTTCTTTCATCAAAATAAGCTCTATTATAAGCACCTGTTAGAACATCAGTATAACTTAAATATTTTAATCTATTTTCAGCAAGTTTTCTATCAGTAATATTTACCGAATGCCCAACTATACCATTTACATCTCCATTTTTATCTAAGATAGGTTTCTTTGCTACTTGTCTATATTCTTTGATACCATCTTTATATTCAAATACGGCATCATTTTGCAAACTTTTTTTAGTATTCTTAATTAGCTCATCATCATTAATAAACTTTTGTGCGAGTACTTTATTATGATTTATATCTAGGTCAGTTTTACCAATAATATTATTTATGCCTTTATCTTTATAGAATTGTTTACATTCTTCATTAGCATAGACATACTCGTGTTTCTTATTTTTATAGAAAATTTCCCCTGGCAGAGTGTCTATGATTTGATTAATTAAGTTTTTTTGAACCTCTATCTCTTCTTCTTTTTCCTTTATATTACTTATGTCGTTAACTATCCCCGATATAGCTAGTAATTTATTATCATCATTTACTATAGGAAAAATTGTACATTCCCTATACTTGTTAAATATGTATAACTGTTTAGTTACTATTTTTCTTTCTTCTAAAACCTCACTGCAAAGATTATTATATTCTTCAGATATTAAATTATCAAATATATCTTTAGTATTTAATCCAATAAAATTTTCTTTCTTTTTATTATGTAAGTTTACGTAAGACTTATTAACAAAGATGTAGTTTAAGTCTGGATCTTTAATCCACATAGGATAATGTATATTATCAAGTAATAATTTAAATATATCGTACATACAGTTTCACCTCATTATTAATGTAGGGGATATGTTATTGATAATTATACCATACTATGTCGAACTTTGTATTTATATTTTCTTTATTTATTATTTTGACTTTTTAAGTATTTATGCCTACTAGGTATTTAATTGATGTCGTATTTATAATAGCTGAAATATATATTTTATAATATTAATCTTAATAGTTATAATAGAATATATTAACCTCTTCTTCTCCTTATGGTATAATATGTAAAACATAATTTTTCACAAGGAGGAATTTTAATATGAAAATCCAAAGATTGAATGCAGTAATTGAACAAATGAAAAAAGACAATATACCTCAAATGTTAGTTACTGACCCTACTGCTATCTTCTACTTAACTGGCCAAATGATTCATCCAGGTGAGAGATTAATAGCGCTATATTTAAACACAAGTGAAAACCACAAATTTTTTATAAATAAGTTATTCCCTGTATATGAAGATTTAGTCATTGAGAAAGTATGGTTTACAGATGTAGATGACGGACTAAGCATTATAACTGAGAACGTTGATAAAAATGCTTTAATGGGTGTTGATAAAAACTGGCCAGCAAGATTCCTATTGCGTTTAATGGAACTTAAAGGCGGAAGTACCTTTATTAATAGTTCTTACATAATAGATACACTAAGAATGTGCAAAGATGATGAAGAAAAAGATTTGATGAGAAAAGCTTCTGCTTTAAATGATGAGGCTATGCAAAGACTAAAAGCTACTCTTCCTGCTGGATTCACAGAAAAACAACTTGCAGGAGAGTTATCTAAAATATATGAAGAAATTGGTGCTGATGGATTCTCATTTAAACCTATAGTAGGATTTGGTGCTAATGGAGCTGATCCTCATGCTTCTGCTGGTAATGCCTTTGTTAAAGAAGGAGATGCTGTTATATTTGATATAGGTTGCGTGAAAGACCACTACTGCTCTGACATGACTAGAACAGTATTTTATAAGAGTGCTCCTAAAAAAGCTAGAGAGGTATTTGAAATAGTACTTGAAGCTAATAAAAGGGCTATATCTTTAGTTAAGCCTGGTATTAGATTCTGTGATATTGATGCAGCAGCTCGTAATTATATAACTGAAAAAGGATACGGAAAGTATTTTACTCATAGAACAGGACACTCTATAGGTCTTGAAGTTCATGATATGGGAGATGTATCTTCTACTAATACTAATGTATTAAAACCAGGAATGATATTCTCTGTTGAGCCAGGTATATACTTACCAGGTGAATTCGGTGTAAGAATAGAAGATTTAATAATGGTTACTGAAGATGGATATGAAAATTTAAATAAACATGATAAGGAACTATGCATTATCGGATAGTATATATAATCACTATAATAACTTACATAATAAGTTATTATAGTGATTTTTAGTTTGCTTGTAATCTACTATTACAGGCTAAATTAGGATTTCTCATATTAAATGTAGCACTATCTATAATTTTTCATAATTTAAATATAAGGACATGATAACTTTTAACAGGAGGATTTTATATGAATTTTGAAATGAACAATCCAAGTCTTAAGTTTATAAGTACTAATGATGTATATGAAGCTATAGATAGATGTAATAGTAAAGTACTAAGAATAACATACTGCTCTCTTACTATAAATAACCAGTGTAGCAATACTAAAACTGAAGTAATTAAAGTTAACAGGGTTGATAGATCATGTGGAATTATTGAGGGTCAAATATTAAGAAATAACCAACCTGTCGAAGATATAATTTTAAGAGATAGAAGGATATTAAGAATTGAATGCGTTCAAGGTAGTACACCTCCAGGACCTTCTCCTATTTTTGATATCATAAAAAATTGTAAAGGATTTGTAAGAATAACAGAATGTACACAGCTAGTAGGTGGACAATGCCAAGACCGTAGAAGTTATCCTTTCTTAGTTACTGATGTTGATGAAAGAAATAATACTATAAAAGGATTTAGAATCAGTGGAAATCAAAATCCAGAATTTATAATATTAGATGCAAGCTTGATATTGAGAGTAGAATGTTTAAGCCAAGGTAGTAATCCTAACTTACCATGGATGCTAATTCCTATTTTGCTACAAAATAAACCTAATAGATAACATACAAATATCATAAAATTCATAAGATAGTAATAGAGCTAGATATATTAATATATCTAGCTTTATTATTGATTAAAAATATCTTTATAAGTTTAAATCTAAAAATTATCACTTCTATTTAATACTTTCTTTTAATGATTATATTATTCTATGATTTTTTCTTAAACTTCAATAGCATTTATAAATACATTTTCAATATATAAATATTATAATAAAAAATTTTACTCTTATATTAATAAAATTCTATAACTATCATGCATAATATTTTTCAGTAGGAGGTTACTTGATATGAATAAGAAATTCTTAAGTCTTAATGAGATATTGTTTTTAATAATTGGATGTATACTAATGTCGGTTTCACTAACAATGTTTTTTGAGCCCCATGCAATTGCACCTGGTGGGCTTACTGGCTTAGCTATAGTTATTAATTCTATAGTAAATATACCTTTATGGATTATAAACTTATCATTTAATGTTCCCTTATTTATTTTAGCATATAAAATATTAAGTAAGAAAGATTGTCTAAAAACTATATTAGGAATAATATTTCTTACTATTGGGCTAAAATTAACTGCTAATTTAGCTAATATAAATGCTACTTCAGATCCAATTCTAGCTAGTATTTGCGGGTCTATTCTTATGGGTATTTCTTTAGGATTTATATTTAGAATCAATGGTTCTACTGGAGGAACAGACTTAATTGGAATACTTGCTAACAAATTTTTTCCTCATTTAAGTGTTGCTGTACTTATGGGTATAGCAGATTTTGTTGTAGTTGTACTCTCTGGAGTAGCATCTTCTCAGCTTGAAATAGCTCTTTATTCAGCAGTATCTTTATATGCCATAGTAAAAATTACTGATATAGTTATAGAAGGCTTTAACTATTCTAAATCATTTATGATAATATCTGATAAATCAGACGAACTTATTACAATAATTATGGAAGAACTGGATAGGGGCGCGACTTTCTTAAAGGGTGAAGGTGGTTATACTAGAGCTGAAAAAGATATAATATTTATTGTTGTTTCTAGAAAGCAAGTCGTTACTTTAAAGAAACTTGTAAAATCAATTGATCCTAATGCTTTTGTTGTAGTTACTGAGACTCATGAGATTTTTGGAAATGGATTTAAACAAATTTATTAATATTAACTTTGTATAAAAATAGCTATCTATTAAACTAGATAGCTATTTTATTATTATATCCTTATGAGTTTTTTATACTTCTAATAAACAATAGATAATAAATTATAGTTATTACAAAGTATAAAATCCAAGCACTTTGATATCCGTAAGATGTGTCTGCTATCACTCCTGATAAAAATGGTCCAATTGATGCACCAATTGTGAAAAACATACTTACAACTCCAAAAATCACTGAGTAGTTTTCATTTGAAAATATTCTACTTACTCCATAAGCTGGCCAAATTGATGCCATACACATTGTCATACCAAAGCAAATTGTAAAAATAAATGTAAAAGTTTGATTCGCTGCAAGTATTAAGAATACAAAGCTTATTGAACTGAAAAATCCTATAACAGCTAATACCTTTTTAGTTTTAATTTTATCAAATGCTATTCCTCCCAATATGTTTGCAGTTAAACCTACTACAGCAAGAATAGAACTTATATTAGCTGTAAACTTTAATGAATATCCTAATACTGATAAATATGACTGAACATGTTGTTTTACACCAGCAAAACTTATTCCCATAAGCATAAGACCAATTGCAAAGCTCCAAAATGCAGGAGTCTTAGATATTTCTGAAAAACTAATGTCTTTTTTCTTATTATTTGTAGTTTCTTTCTTATTTATATATACATTATCAGGTCTTTTAGCAATAAAGATACTAATAGGTAGAGCTACTACTAATACTATAAATCCTAATAACATATAAGATAATCTGTAGCTATACTTTTCTAGTAATCTTGATACAATTTGTACCCAAAAGAATGTTCCTGTTCCTATGCCAGCAAAAACAATCCCCATAATTGATCCCTTTTTTTCTGGTTCAAACCAATCAGATATCATTGTAGATATTGGAATTGTCGTAAGTGAGCATATTCCTATAGAAACTATGACTCCTATTATGTAAAATTGAAACATGTTATTTGCTAATCCATATAGCATATAACCTCCCCCAGCAAGTATTGATCCTATAGACATTATAATTTTTATATTAACTTTGTTTATCATCTTTCCTATTATGGGTGAGCTTATTGATACTATTATTGCATTGATTGTAAACATCAATGAGAATTCACTTATAGAAAAGTTCATTGCCTTTGTAACTGGAGCTACAAAAAATGCACTTACGCTATTTACTATACTAAATGCTACAGACATTAATATAAAACCTGATATGACAATGACATATTTATAATTGCTATTATTATTCATGGCTATCTTCCTTTTTATTTAAATTAGTTTGTGCCTACTCTCTTTTATAGTACCCTTAAGTAATTTAAATAATGTAGATTATCTAAATGATATAGTAGATGTAATTGTTAATAAAAAATGACCCCATCATGGTATAGTATCCATATATAAGGTCATTTTTTATTAGTATTTAATTTATGTTATTTTATAAACTTAGCGTCGGTTTTTCCGACTCCTAGAAATTTTATATTATTTATTACTATATCTTCTAAGTAATTCTTTTTCTCCCATTTCAACTAATTTTCTACTCATTCTGCCTCCAACATGTCCGCCTATCTCTCCATTTTGTTGAGATGTGCTGTTGGCTCCATTTATGTTTTCACTTTGCATACCTAATTCGTTAGCTATTTCTAGCTTCATTTGATTTAGAGCTTCTTTTGCATTTGGATTTACGGGTTTATTTGCCATTGTTATGCCTCCTATATTAGATTGTCTTTAATATAGTTCTTAAATTTAAGTTATTTTATTCATATAAAAATATGTATTCTAAACAATTTGCAAAATTTATCTAATATATTTTTTCAAATTTATCAATTAATTCTATGTTAAAAATATTAATAAGGGGTATAATGTTAATAGTGTCATTATATAAATAAGGAGGTCATATATGGGATGTTGTAATAGTGGCAAGGGGTGTTGTAAGTCTCAAAACAACACAATTAGCCAAGAAGAATACGATACATTAAAATCATATCTGCAAAGTGAAATAAAAGATTTTAATCTTATTAACTATACAAATAGTGAAAATGAAGTTTGTGTAGGTGCAGAAGTAGAATTTGAAGACTATGTACTAGAAATAGATGAGATAGATAAAGAAAATTGTGCTTTAGATAATATAATTGATATTATTATAAAAAACCATATGATTTAGCTAAAAGCTAATAAAATAAAAAGCCCTCTAAAACTTAGAGGGCTTAAAATATTTATTAACTTCCTTATTTTGTTATTCCTTTAATTTGTAACATACATGCAAATACTGACATTATTGCAACCATTACAAATAGCATAGTTGCACATAAAGCTCCAAATGTTAGAGCACAATTGAATAAGTACACAGTTGGCACAAATAATATTGTTATTATCGCCATAGGTA
This sequence comes from Romboutsia weinsteinii, assembly GCF_002250835.2. Classification (GTDB taxonomy): domain Bacteria; phylum Bacillota; class Clostridia; order Peptostreptococcales; family Peptostreptococcaceae; genus Romboutsia_A; species Romboutsia_A weinsteinii. Next base: position 91,251 of record NZ_NOJY02000010.1, on the reverse strand, counting down.
TTAATAAAATATAAGATATATTACTATCCTTATCTTTACTTAACATCACTTTTATTGTTGTAAATAACCCTATTAATACTGATGGGAACACAAATAAGTAACTAGCACCAGGTAAAACAAATGATAGTACAGTACCTATTATAAGAAGTAAAGTAAGTGTTCCTAATATTAATTCATTTTTTTCATCAAAGTTTTTGCTTACTTTTTTCATTAATAACATATATCCTAGTGCAGATAATCCAATCACTGCTAATATAATTATATCTTCGTATTTAATTAATGGAAGGTAAGTTAATTTAAATGGTCTATTATTAACTATTGCAGCTAATTTTGACACTCCAAATGATGCTCCCATTACACCTACTGTAAATAATAAATTTACTAAAGCGTATTTTAAGACTGAAATAACACTTCTTATTTTAAATTTCTTAAATAAGAATGTAATCATTAGTAATATAGTTGCTAATAGTACATAATTAACTAATTTAGAATATTTAACAAATACATTTCCTAATATAAAGAATATTGAATCATCATTACTTTCAAGTGCGTCTGAAGTTTTGTATTTATCATTACTTACAAACTCAGTAACTATAGGTAATACTTGGTCTCCATAATGCTGTAAAGACCTTTCATTAATATTTTCTACACTATCGTTAGGTGTGTGATAATTTTCTAGTCCATCTAACACACTTATATTTATTCCTGTTATTTCTGATTCCAAAAATACGGTAAAGTCTGTTCCATTCGGAAGTAAACGATAAATCTCTGGAGTTATTGAATAAGAGAAAGGCTTCTCACTTTTATTGTATAAATCAATAACCTTTGAATTATTTTTGCTCGTCTCAAACATTACAGCAGGTCCATCAGTTCCTCTTGCTTCTAAATTTATTAAGTAATTTACGTTTTCAAATATTTCTTTTTCTTTTACTGCTTCCTTAGCTCCTAATAAACCATACTCTTCACCATCTGTGATTAGTATTTTTATACCATTATTAAGAGTAACATTGTTTTCTTTTATTGCTCTAATCGTTTCAAGTATTGTAGATAATCCATAACCAGCATCTGCTGCTCCTACAGATCCATCTGATTCTGCATAACGCTCTTTCTTAGCATGTGAGCTATCGTAGTGAGTAACTAACATTATGTATGAATCATTCTTTCCTTTTATTTCAGCATATATATTTTGAAGATTTTCTTTTGTTTTAGTTCTTTCAACATATACATCTTTATAATCATATACTTTTGACTCTACACCTAATTCTTTCAGTTCATCAATCAAATAATTTTTTACATTTTCATGAGCTTCACCATCAAATATTGAATGTGGTTCTTTAGCAATTTCTTTTATGTGATCAACTTGCTTAGATACATTTACCTTGCTATTATCTGTATGATTTGCTTTTGATGGGTAAAGTGAATTGTATCCAATAATAGCTGATATAGTTAATACTATTAATAAAATAGCGTAACTTAAATATTTTTTTTGTTTCATTTTGTAATCTCCCTATTTTTTATTTCTGAATTATATCTTTATGATAAATATGTAATCCTTAGTTATAATTTACCAAATAAAATATTTTTTGTAAACAGTTTTTAATACCAGGTACTAATATTTAGTAATATTTTACTAAAATCTATTTTAAAATTTCATTAATTTTTACTCGAATTTATTGATTAGAAATTAAAATGGTGTTATGCTATTTGGATGAATATATTTTATGCTGAATTTATGCTTTGAGTTATTGCATAGATAAGGCAATTTTTTTATGTGAAAGGAGATATTATGACTAAAGATATGACTACTGGAAGCCCAGTCAAACTAATTCTTTACTTCTCAATCCCTCTGCTAATAGGCAATATTTTTCAGCAGTTTTATAGTATGGTTGATACTATTATAGTTGGGAGATTTTTAGGAGTAAAAGCTCTAGCAGCCGTTGGCTCTACCGGTTCAATGATATTTTTAATTATCGGATTTATACTTGGATTATCCTCAGGATTTTCTGTTTTAGTTTCTCAGAAATTTGGAGCTAATGATGAGGAAGGAATAAGAAAGGCTGTAGCAAGTGCAACAACTTTATCTGTTATTATGACAATTATAGTTACTATTGTAAGTTTGATTGCAACAAAGCCATTATTAAATCTAATGGACACACCACAAGATATATTAGCAGATTCTACTGCTTACATTTCAGTAATATTTGGTGGTATTTTTGCAACATTTTTCTATAATATGATTTCTGGAGTATTACGTGCATTGGGAGACAGTAAGACTCCACTATATTTCTTAATTGTATCATCTATTCTAAATATAATTCTTGATTTAGTATTTATAATTAACTTTAATGTGGGGGTAGCAGGAGCTGCATATGCTACTGTTATTTCTCAAGGAGTATCAGGGTTATTATGCTTAATATACACAGCTAAAAAGTTCCCTATGCTAAAGCTTAAAAAAGAACACTTTAAGATTGATAGCAAATACTATAAAGAGCATTTAAGAATCGGAATTCCTATGGCTCTTCAATTCTCAATAACAGCAATAGGAGCAATAATTTTACAAGGAGCGGTTAATGCATTTGGATCTACAGTTGTTGCAGCACACACTGCTGCTTCAAGAGTTGAACAACTTGTAATGCAACCTAGTATTACATTTGGTATTACTATGGCTACTTATTCAGCACAAAACCTTGGTGCTGGAAGTATTGACCGTATCAAAGAAGGTGTTAAGAAATGTACTATGATCAATGTTATTATAGGTATTGTGGCAGGATTCATACTTATATTATTTGGTGAACAGTTTATAAATATGTTCGTATCTGATGCTGATCCAAGTGTTGTAGCTTATGCTAAGCAATATCTTAATACTGCGGCATTCTTCTTTATACCGCTTAGCTTAATATTTATATACAGAAATACTCTACAAGGTATGGGGTATACATTTGTGCCTATGATGGCTGGTGTATATGAGTTAGTGGCTAGAGCAGTTGTTTCATTTGCTTTACCTGCTTTAATAGGGTATGCAGCAATATGTATTGCAGGACCTGTGGCTTGGATAGCTGCTGCGGTTCCACTAATGCTTGATTATTTTAAAAAGATAAAAACACTATCTAATGATTTTAATAATTGTGAACAAGAACAAATTGACAATCTAGCTTAATATGAATATTAAAATATAAATCGGTGAACTTATTTAAACTTAATAAGTTCACCGGTTTTTTATACCTAACAATATATAAATCTTATGTATTCTCTTATGTGCTCACTAAATAATTATTTACTACAATAATTATTTGCATCCCAAGTAATGACCCCAAGATTATTCTTAACTTCTTCTATGTACTTATTTTCTACTAAATTGCTTTTTACAAAGTATCTTATCTTATTGTTAATGTTATTATCCAATCTTATATGCTTACTATATCTTTTAGTTAATTTATTAATTGCTTGTTCTTCATTAAATGTGTTTTTCCAACTACAATTTGTATAGAAAATCTCTGGTCGGTATCCTAAAGAGTATAGTATATTGAATGGATAAATAACATTGCTAATATCCTCTTTTTCTATTTTACTTCCTAATATATTGTTATCCGCCTTATCTAGTATATTATTTTTTCCTTTTCCATCAGTACCTATATAGCAACAATATGATTTTGATACTTTATTAATCTTTAAAAATTCACTAGGACTGTAGCATCCAGGGTTTAAGCTACATATAACAAAATCATACTTCTTGTACATACCTTCATCTTCTATATCTATTCTATTCCAATCTCTTTTTATGATGTTTATATTGTCTATTCCTTCAACTTTAATCTTCTCTTTTAGTACATTTAGCATTCCTTCTGAGAAATCAAGAGCATCAACAGCTTTGCAAACTCCACTTAGAGCTATTGAGTAAGCACCTGTACCACAACCTATATCTAGTACTGTGCTATCTTCGTTTATATACCCTAAATTTTCTAATCTTTCTATTACCTCGTCTATTCTCTCATTTCCTACAGATTCGTCATAAGTTATTGATGAGTTGTCCCAAACTATTATATTCTCCATAGATGAATTACTATTCAATATATAATCCTTACCTGCCTCGATCCACTTATTTTCCCAGTAATTTAAGTTGTCCATATTCCCTCCTATAATTATCTTAAACCATTAACCTAATGATTTAAAATATATTAATCAAAAATATATTTACATAAAAAAAGACAGAAGAATCAAGCCTTCTGACCTTTTATAAATATCTTCAGATATTTATATACGTTAATTACAAGTTAATTGTAGTAGATTGGATGTTACTTTTCAACTATAGTTAAAAATATGACATTGAAATAATATCTATTTGATTTATTTAATCTTTTGTTATATATTGAAAAATATAGCTTTAGTTTTAAATTTATTAACTTGAGTAACTAAGTTTTGATAAGGGAGTGATAACTATGTTTAGGGGAATAAGAAGAAAAGAAAAAGAAATTCAAGGGGAGCAAGTGCTAGAAATATTAAAAAATGGTGAATATGGTATTTTCTCAACAGTAAGTAATAGTGGATATCCTTATGTAATCCCTGTAAATTATGTATATACTAATGATACAATATATTTTCACTGCGCTTTAGAAGGACATAAGCTAGATAACATAACTTATAATAACAAAGTATCTTTCTGTGTTGTTGGTGACACTTATATTTTATCAGATAAATTTAGTACAAATTACGATAGTATAATTGTGTTTGGAAAAGCAACTGAGGCTTTTGATGAAGAAAAGAACACAGCATTGATTAAACTATTAGAAAAATATTCATCAGATTATATGGATAAAGGTAAAATATATATAAAAAATGCAGGTGATAAAACTAAAGTTATAAAAATAAGTATTGATTATGTTTCAGGTAAATCTGGAAAGTAATATATAATTATAAGAAGGTTGCCTTAAGACAACCTTCTTATAATGTTTAATGTTAATTATTTAAAAGTGTATAAATTAAACGTTCTTAATTAACTCTTCTTTATTTAAACCATCAAGTCCTAACTTATCTAGTGTTAACCCTTCTTCATAGAAGTCTCTCTCAAGCAATGAGCTTCCTAAAGTTATAACAGCATCTATATTTGGTGTAGGTACTCCTATAGCCTTTCCTATACTTGACCATAATACAAGACCTGAAGATATATCTTCTGTAAAATAGCGTGATGTACAGCTTACGGGTCCTTTTATCGCAGTAAACACTTCACTGTTATTAAATAAGTCTTGAAGGTTTCCCTCTTCACTATCAAAATATCCTCTTCTAGCACGACTTACTATAGCATCTTCTATATCAAATCCAAATGTTTTACCAAGTGCAAGTCTCTCTCTTGATATAGCTTTTAGTACGTTTACAGTATGTTTTGTTATACCCTCTTTGTATAACCAAAATTCTCCGTTTGAATAGTCTATTCTTCCTGCATTTAAAAGACAAGGTCCAGGGTGCACTTCAGGATTTCCATTTTCAAGAGTTGTTTGCCAAATATTATCCGCTGGTACAAAACAATCGTATATTTGTGAGCAAGCTTCAATTATCTCTTTTGTCTCTGATGCTGGATATGCTGCTAAAAATAATTTCTTTACTCTAAGAGAAAGTTCAACTCTAGCTTCATTTGCAAAAGCTCTAGTTCCATATGTAAGAGAATTAGTTTCTGCTATTTTAAACTTTTTGTCTATACCTAACTCTTTTGCTTTATTTACAAATCTAACGCAACCCATAGCAGCGGCACCATTTAATAAAATTATTTGTTCTTCTTTTACATGCGGTGCTAGTAATTCAGCAAATACTTCGATTGCATCTCCTGGTATAGTAAGCATAACTATCTCTGCATCCTTGATCGCTTCTGATACATCTGAAGTTACTAAATCTACTTTACAAAACTCTTCTTTTCCAGGTTCTTGTAAGTAAATCCCCCCTTTTTCTTTTATAGCATCTAGATTTGAATTTAATCTAGGTATCTCATAAATACTAGTTTTAAATCCTCTACTTGATAAATCTGCAGCTGCAGTTATTCCTCCGTTTCCAGCTCCAAATATAGCAACTTTCGTAACTTTCATAAAGTTATTCTCTCCTTCCGTCAATTATACTAACATTCATTTTAATTATAAACTTCCATAAATAACTTAATTTATCAATATTCATCCTATTATATAGAGTCTGTAATATAAGAATTAAGTAATAATATTTTGCTGAAACTTTTAAAAATTTAAACTTAAAAAGTTTGGTAATTACTTATTTCTTACCCATTTATATATTTATTTAAAAGTAAAAAACCAGCAATAAATATTATTGCTGGCTTAGTATCTTATTAATTCTCTATTTTCTTGATTTACTAATTATACTAGCTAAAAATCCTATTGCTAATAGTGATATAGACAAAATTAATATCCATTTTATAATAAATCTTAAAAATGGCATAAAAAATTTTATCAATAAACTTGAAACAATAACACAAATAAAGTAGGTACATATATACTCTGTTTTACTTCTATATTCTATTTTGAAAATATTGGTGTATAAATTAAATATTATATATCCAACTAGTAGATATGATATTAAAAATATAAACACATACTACAACTCCTTATTTATAGATATATTGTAATATATGAATCTATTTAAGATTTATATAACTTATACTCATATAAAATCTAATAATAACTTTATTTAATATCATTATGCTTCATACTTCTATTTATTTTTAGATTCTGGCTTTGCTACTTTTTTATTATTTGATTTTCTATTATTATTATTATTATTCGGTCTTCTATTATTATTTGGTTTCTTTGGCTTTGTTATATCATTTCCACTTGCTTTGTAAGGATGTTCTGTTATTACTTCTATCTTCTTTTTTGTAAGTTTTTCAATAGATTTGTATAAGTCTCTTTCTTCCATTGAACAAAATGACATTGCTACTCCACTATGCCCTGCTCTTCCTGTTCTACCTATTCTGTGAACATAAGTCTCTGCTACTTCTGGAAGGTCAAAGTTAATCACATGTGATAATTCATCTATATCAATTCCTCTAGCTGCTATATCAGTAGCAACTAATACTCTTAGCTTTCCTTCTTTAAAGTTATTCAAAGCCAGTTGTCTTGCATTTTGAGACTTGTTACCGTGTATTGCTTGTGCTTTTATTCCTACCTTCATTAAATCATCAGTTATCTTATTAGCACCATGCTTTGTTCTTGAAAAAACTAAAACTGATTTTATTGATCCATCTTTTAATATATGTTTAAGTAAATTCTTTTTTTCTTTTTTACTTACAAAGTAAATACTTTGGTCTACTGTTTCAGTAGTTGAAGAAACTGGGGCAACTTCAACTCTAAGTGGATTATCACATATTGAATCTACTAAGTTAGATATTTCCTTTGGCATTGTAGCTGAGAAGAATATATTTTGGCGTACTTTTGGAAGACATTTTATTATTCTTTTTACGTCATGTATCATACCCATATCAAGCATACTATCAGCTTCATCAAGTACGAAGTATTTTACACTTTTTAAATTAATAAATTTCTGATTGTATAAATCAATCATTCTACCTGGAGTAGCTATTAAAACATCTATTCCTTCTTTTAGTGCTTTTGTTTGTGGATTTTGCGATACTCCACCAAATATTACTAAATTCTTTATATCCATATATTTTGAATATGCAGTAAAGTTTTCTTCTATTTGAATTGCTAGCTCTCTAGTTGGTGCTAATATTACTGCTCTTATTTCTCTCTTATTCTTAGATTGTGCTTTATCTATAGATATTTTTTGTAGTAGTGGAATAGCAAATGCTGCCGTCTTTCCTGTTCCTGTCTGAGCACAACCTACAAAATCTTTTCCTGTTAATAGCTTTGGAATAGATTTTTCTTGTATTGGTGTAGGTTTTTTATATCCTTCATCTTTTAGTGCTTTTTTAATTGGTTCAATTATATCTAAATTTTCAAATAACATATTATCTCCTTTAAGTTTTTCTATCATTTTAAATGTAATATTTCTAATTATTTTTTTAAATAAAAAAGAGACTGCATTTTACCTAACTCAAAATATTAGGTATTCAAAAAGCGTCCCTTTCGTATTATATATGTTTTTAAGAAAAATTTCATTATATTTTTTTTTAAAATTTAATTTTAAATTTGCTATAGTGGTGTATAAATATTAACTATTGATTTATATTACCACTTAAATTTATGATTCTAGCTTCTTTTATATATTCATTTATTATACTTTTATTTAAGTTAAAATAACTTATACAGTTATCTATTATTGCTGAATCACTACTTACCACTCTACCTAATCTTTCAAGTACTACATCAGCATTGTTTACTAACTCAACTTCAGTTTTAAAGTTGTACATACTTGAGTACTCTAATATTTTACTCTTTAATTTCCCAGAATTTGAAACTGGAGAATCTAAGTAGAATTTAACTTCTTTGGCCTCATGGGAATTTAAGAACTCTCCAATAATTCTCAAGGCTTCTTCTGTCTTATCTATAATCTTATAGGTACCCCTTAGCCCTGCCAAATCTCTAATATTATTATCATTGCAGTAAATTAAAGTTCCACCCGATAACGCAACCTCCAAAGTTATTATCAAGTTAAAACCATCTATGTATATTGAGCCATCTTTAATACTTTCTATTTTGATTGCCTTTGATATTCTATTTTGTTTCTTTTCTTCTGTACAAGTAGATCTTTTAAGAGCATCTCTTTGTCTTAAGGAAAATTGATATCTGTCTCCAACAAAAGTTACTACTGGTAATATCTTATATTCCCTATTTATTAACCATTGTATCTCTTCTTGAGCCTTTGATAGCCTTATTATTTCTTTCCTAGAGAACCATCTTTTATCTTCTTCATAAAAACCTCTTCTTGATATTTTTGTCACTACATCAACTCCATATTTTTAGTAACTTCTATATCTTATTATTATCTATATATTTTCAAGTATTTATTTGTAGTATTTTATATTTTACCAAAATATGTACATTTATTTTAAATAACTATATAATAAATCTTATCACTATGATTATAGGGGGAATATTATTAAATGGAAATAGTCAACAGCTTAAACTTATTAAAGATAGTTCACGCAATAGTAAAAAGAATTGACGAAGAAATAATTGTACATGGTGAGGAAACAGCTTACATTGCTTATATGATAGGAAGATCCTTAGGATACTCACCACAGGAACTTTATTACTTAATTATAATAGCTGAAATCCATGACCTAGGTGCATATAAAACAGAAAAAGATAAAAGTCTTATAGACTTTGATTTCTCTAGCCCAAAGTTTCACTCTTGCTATGGTTATGTTTTATTAAAAGAAACTGCTGGATTTAAAAACTATGCAGGTAACATACTTTATCACCATACTTCTTATAGTAATAGAAGTAATCCAATATATAATATACCTATTCCTGATGATACCTTTATCATATCATTAGCCGATACTTTATCGTTAATATGTAACTTAAGTAAGTATAATAAAGAGAATATATTATTACGCTTAAGTTATTTAAATAAAAACTTCTTTAACCCTAAACATATTGAAATATTAAATAATCTTATTGAGAATGAAAATTTATTAGAAAATATAATATCTGGAGAGTACAAGATAGTATTAAAAACTATACTTAAAGAACAATTTGTAAATTTAGACGATGCTTTAGAATATATAGCACTTATACCTTTATCAATTGATATGTTTAATTATGATACATCTATACATACTTATTCTGTCTCTTTGGTATCGTCTATGTTAGCAAAAAAACTTAATTTAGATAAAGATACTACTACAATGATTTCCATAGCTTCTTATCTGCATGATCTTGGAAAGGTTACTACTCCTAAAGATATATTAGAAAAAGAAGGCAAATTAACTAAAGATGAATTTCAAGTTATGAAAAACCATGTTGTTGCAACCAGAGAAATATTAGAAGATGCAAAAGTAAATCCTACATTAGTTGATTTGGCATGTAATCATCATGAAAAATTAAATGGTCAAGGTTATCCAAGAGGTTTGGATGAAAGTTCTTTAACTATGGCTGATAGAATATTGTCTATTTCAGATATATTCTGTGCTTTAACAGAAAAAAGATCTTACAAAAAACCTTTTACTGAAGAAAACATTAAGGAAATACTTCTTGATATGTGTTCTAAAAATTACATTGATAAAAATATTACTAATGTAATACTTGATAATTGCAGTGAATTTATTTGCTATGTCAATGAATATAGAGAACACTACGAGAGTAAATTATTCAAACTTATTGATGAATATTATAAACTTATTGCTTTATATTAATATTCTTTTCTATGTATAAATTCATAAGAAATTAGAAATAGTATTATTAGTTTGATTAATTAATATAAAGAGGTGTTATACATGAAAAAAGTACTTGCAATTATATTATCAAGTTTGCTAGTAATAAGTGCTGTAGGATGCAGCAAGCCTTCTACAGAAAAACATAATTCAGCCCCTAACAGTAATGAAACTGCTAAAAAAGAAGCTCCCGTTGAGATTCCTTCTAAAGATGAAATTAACCTAGATAAAGCAATTGAATTAGCATTAAGAGAAATAGACGGAACAGTTGTTAGTGCAGAATATGAGCATGGTACTAATAGTTATTATGAAGTAGATATTGTAAAAGATAAAGCTAAGCATGAAATAGAAGTAGAAGCTAAAACTGGAAATATATTAAGAAATGAAATAGATAACAACTATACATATAATATAGGCGAAATAAAAATCACACTAGATGAAGCTAAAGATATTGCTCTAAAAAATATTGCTGGTGGGACTATTAAGTCATTAAGTTTAGAGAAATCAGGCAATGTTGATATTTATAATTTTGATATACTAAAAGATAAACATGACTATGATGTTGAGATAAATGCATTGGATGGTAGTGTTATAAAATCTGAAAAAGACTTAAATGATTAATCAAAAAGCCCTGATTATATAATTAGGGCTTTTTGATTTTCCTATTTGATTAACTATCTATCTCAACTTCAAATGATATATTTGATGGAAATTCTTTTCCATGATAGATAGTATTCTCAGCAGTTATATATTCATTGCTATCATATCCATTTAAAGTATTACTATGAGGGAATATAAAGTTCTTTGCAGAAGAAGTTATACTTAATCTCATCTTATTTCCCACTTTAAAAGTATTTGATATGTTGGTAGTTTTTATTGTAAATTTATATACTTTACCTTCTTCCATAAACTCAGGCTCAGTAAAATTATTTCTATATTTTGCACACAATACTCCATCTACTAGTTTAGTCGAATTACCTTCTTTGTCTACATCTGTTAATCTTACTACCCAGTCAGTATCTTTAGCACTCGATGATGCAAAGAAGTTAACTACTACACAACCTGTAATTGTCATTTCCTCTTTAAACGCCTCTGTTGTATAGCAAAGTATGTCGTCTCTTTTTTCAACATCAACATAATTACCAGGAGATGCGATTTCATTTTCTGACATATCTATTATATGAGGTGCTGGGTTATCTGGATTATAGTTAAATGCATCATAACCATCATTTAAACACTCTTCAACTAATCTGCCATCTCCCAAGCTAGTTTTAGCATCTTTATTGCTATTTAGATATAAAGTTTTTGTAATTGTATTATTAATAGGCCAATTGGTAGAAGTTTTCCACTTGTTATCTCCAACAGTATAATACTCAACTGGTTCACCCTTATCTATTTTATTATCTATAAGCTTTAGTTTATTATCAAACCAAGATAAATAATAGTAATCCAAGTCATATCTAATAGCATTATTTCCAAATTCAACTTCATTTATATCTCTTGTAGTGTTTGCTCCATGTAGCCAGGGACCAAGTACTGCTTTTCTATTGTTTTTATCATAGTCCTTTATTATATCTAAAGCTTGAGTAGTCCCCATATGATCATCATCATACCAACCAGATACTATCAAAGCTGGAACTTTGATTTTCTCTTTTCTGCTATGCCAATTTTGTGTTTCCCAATAACTATCATGATCTTTATGATCTATCCATTTATTAAAAAATGGTATGTCATAACCTAGTGCAATTTTAGATATATTTTTTAACGGTCTAATATTTAATATTTCATCCCAATCATCTCTCATCATAAGTGATGGATTAAACTTTTTCTCAGACACAGCAAACGCCCAAGCCATAACGCCAGATAAAAGTGAACCTCCTCTTCTTGGAAGGTCTATAAATGGAGAACCTGAAGTTACAATACTCACTAACGCCTTTAGATACGGATTGCCTGAAGATGCCGCCGCCCACTGAACATATCCAAGATACGATCCACCTATCATACCAACCCTTTTATTAGACCAACTTTGTGATGCTATCCAGTTTAAAGTATCCTCACCATCTTCTCGCTCATGTACACAGGGATCCCAAACACCTTCTGATAAATTTCTACCTCTCACGTCTTGTATTACTACAGCGTACCCTCGTTGAATATATTTATAATATGTGCTATGTATAAGCTCTTTTCCATATGGTGTTCTTATTAATATAGTAGGAATATTTTCTTCTACATTAATGGGTAAAAATACATCTGTTGATAGAGATATTCCGTCTCTCATTTTTACCATATATGTTCCATCAAATCTTATTCCATATAATTTTTCATTTGGTATATTTTCTTCCCACATTTTTAGTGGTGTGTATGATTCATAACCTTCTTCAATTAATACTGTACAGTTTTCCCTTGATACACAAATAAATCCAACTACGTTATTATCTACAACTACTATATCTAATGGAAATTTTTTATTTCTTTGAACATATGTAAAGTCATCTAGCTTAGAGTAAACTTCCTTATATTCAGTATCAAACTTTTCATTTATTTTATAACTTTTTTTAAATGTATCAGAATAACTTTTCAACTTCTTTTTTAATTCGTAAATATTAATTCTATAATTCTCATTGTAATACTTATTATCATCTTCACTTAAAATAGCTATCTCTTCAAATTCATTAGAATAAATATCTAATTTTTCGTGATATACTCCATCTTCTTTAAAGTAAATATTACTATAGTGTATACCTGATTGATATAATTTAAATTTCTCCATTTTAGCCTATCCCCCCTTATTATATAAGTAAATTATAGCCATGTATTTCATCATTTTCTATAGTGATTTATTCTATATACTTGATACTATATAATAATTTCATAGTCTTACATATTTAATTCTATTCCTAACCCTGGTTTTTCTGATAGAGTTATTGTATCTTTTTCCATTTTAAATCCACCCATTATTCTTTCGTCTTCCTCTATCATCATAAAGCTATCTACATCTGCTTCTATTATATTTTTCTTAGCAGCAATTAAACTAGCACTAGCTGTTATTCCTACTTTTGTCTCTAGCATACAACCCAGCATACAAGTAACTCCACTTGCTTGTGCTATACTATTTATTTGTACGGCTGGATAAATACCACTTGATTTCATAAGCTTAATATTTAAAATATCCGCTGCATCTTTTTTGATTGCATTCATTGCATCAACAGGTGTATGTATACTTTCATCTAACATAATTTTTATATTACTTCTCTTTTTTATTTGTGCTGAACCATCTATATCCCAATATGGTAAACACTGTTCTACTGCTTCCATATTATATTTTTCAAGCTCATAAAGTGTATTTATTGACGTATTAACATCCCATCCTTGATTTGCGTCCATTCTAAGTCTTATATTTTCTCCAACTGCTTCTCTTATAAGCTTTGTTGCTAATATATCATCCTTTGCATTTTTACCTGCTTTCAGTTTTAATATATTAAATCCATTTTTCACATGAGCCACTGCTTCCTTTGCCATAATTTCTGGTCTATCTATTCCTATTGTAATATCTGTTTGTATTTTATTGCTGTATCCACCAAGTACTTTATATAATGGCTGATTCATAACTTTTCCTAAAATATCATGTACAGCTATATCTATAGAAGCTTTAGCTGAACTATTTCCTAATATAATATTGTTCATTTTATAATGTATTTTTTCGATTTTTAGTGGATTCATTCCTACTAGGTTTTTCTTAAACATATCTAAAACTACGGCAACAGTGTCTAAAGTTTCTCCTGTTACTGGCCCAAAAGGTGATGCCTCACCAAATCCATAGATTCCTTCATCTGTTTCTATTTTTACAATAATAGTTTCAGCACTATCAATTGTAGCAAATGCTACCACTACTGGCTTTTTTAATTTAAATTTTAATTTTTCAAATTTTATATTAGTTATTTTCATATTGGTTTCCCCCTTGATTAATATTTATTAATTAAATTCCAACAATCCCCTTTATAAGATAGGCTACAGAAACTCCTAAGTAATTACCTAAGCATGAACAAAGTGCCCCCATTACTATTGCTATACTAACTATGGATTTCCAATTTGCTGAAGCTGCTACTAGTGATGCTGTAGTACCATCTGCTACTGCAGCTACTATTGATAGTACAACATATTCATATTTGAGTTTAAACAATCTACACAATGCTAAGTGTAATATTAAGCATCCCATAATTACGCAGAAGCAGAATAATGTAATATAAAATGCTGATCCGAAGAAATGTTTTAAATTAACTGAGAATCCCACAGTTCCTAAAAATAGTAACGAGAAATATAAACCTAGATCTAAGCTTCCCTTTAAGTTCTTTATAAATCTTAATTGAGCAATGGTAATACCAATAGTTGTTATTAAGATAATCCTAGCTGCACTTTGAATCTGAGCTGGAAATAAACCTGATAATCTAGTTGCTACTTCAGCAACTAAAAAACCTATTGCTAGCATAACTGCTATATCTCTAATACTCCACTCTTTTGAGGCCATAAGTATATCTTCATTACCTTCTGTTAGTTCTTCATCTGAAAAATGGTAAGGCCATATTTTTTTAAATGTCTTAGAATTTTTTATAATAGCTGGTGCTGCAAAGAAAAGAATAAGAACAGGTATACCAACGACATAGTCTGCTGCATTAGCTGCAGCTATAGTATCTCTACTAGCTTCAAGTCCTGTTGCTATAGCTGTTAAGTTAGCACTTCCACCTGTATAAGTCCCAACAAACATACCTGCAATCTTCCATCCTTCATTAATTTTTGTAGCAAATACTAGACCAAATATTAGTGCCATTAAGCTTACAGAAAAAACTGCAAGTATTACTGCTGTTATGGGTTCTCTTGATAGCTTCAGCATGGCTTTAAGATCAACATTCATAAGCATTAAAGTCATAGAAACTGGTATTGCATATAAACCTATGTAAGAGTAAATAGGGCTATCTCCTGGAACTATGTTCAAATTTGATAATATAATACCCATTATGATTACTGTAAGTGCTGGGCCAAGCAGTTTTGGTATTTTATATTGCTGAGAGTATAATCCAATCCCTACCATTATAAACATTACTGCTAATATACTTCCCTCACTTGAAAATAATGCATTCATTCTTTTTCCCCCTTTATTATAATTTAAGTAATCCTTAATTTATTCAGTATTACTTAAATTATATTTTAACTTTTCGTTAGTATCAAGTTTTATTTTTTTGAATTTTCAGTTTTTTTAAAAATATATTTTTTATCTTTTTATACAATTAATTATTTTGTATGCTATAATTTTCATGTATATCATATTAAATAGGGGGCAAGTATGATCGGTGATAAAATAAGAACTATAAGAAAAGAAAAGAAAATGACTGCAAATCAACTAGCAGATCTATCTGGTTTTACAGCTAGCTACATATCTCAGCTAGAAAGAAACATCTTAGATCCTTCTATATCTTCACTTCGAAAAATAGCATCAATACTTGATGTTCCTATATATACTTTCTTAGAAGAGGAATGTGAATTTGATAAAAAAAATTTATTTGTAAAATCTAATAAGCGAAGGTCTCTAAAGCTTCCTGATAGTAGCTTTACTTATGAGTTTTTGACACCTCTTTTAAAATGTAATGATTTTAAAATTAAGATGAATATAATTAATTTTAAAATTGAAGGACATAGCTTTGACTCAAACGATTTTTTAAAGCATAATGCAGATGAGTGTTTATTTGTTACAACTGGTGAGCTACATGTGTATATAGATGATGAAATATACCACTTACATGAAGGTGATAGTATTTATATTCTTTCTAACAGTAAACATAAAATATATAATCCTTTAGATAAAGAATCTTCTGGTTATAGTTGTATCACCCCATCTATCTATTAGTTCTACTATAATTGGTATTGCTATAAGGTAATTAGGTATAATAAAAGACCATAGTGATTAACTATGGTCTTTTATTATACTTTTGATGTTTTGCTCTTTTTTCCTAGTGCTAGTAACACCCCAAGTGCAATTGACAAAATTGCAGCAAATAAAACTCTATATTCTCCAGGTATTAAAAATGTTATTGTATGTGCTGGTATCCAAAATAATGGTATAGTCTTTCCTACAACAAAAGATAAAAAATTACTTAAATCAATTCTATCTGTAATAATACTTATATTAATGTTTTTTACCTTTTCATATTTTAAATCAAGATATGTGTCGGTTACTTTGTGAGTAAACATAAATGTTGGTGCAAAAGTAAGATTCATAATAGCAGAAGTTAAAAAAGCAAATGTGAGCTTTGAATTTGCCCCAGGAAGTAAACCTGATGATAGTGACTTAGCTACCCCAGCGTCAAAGATTGAAAACATTAAAGTAATTACCACTCCTAATAGTCCCCATATAATCGCTCTAATAAAAAAGAAACTAGAAAATCTCCATTTACCAGTAGTTATCCTTCCTGCTAGCATCTCACCCATAGTTGATAGTACACCAAATTTGATAAATCCGCCTATTAGTTTATTGCTTTCAGTAAACAGAATAAATACATCTCTTGTGTTTTCAATTAGTAATAAAATTGCCATAATTAAAATAATACTTCCCCAGATTAAATCTCCCTTTTTCATTATCTCTCCTCATAGTTAAATATTTTTATAAATTTATTATTTCTCTACTATATCTTTATAATCCTTCAAAGCTTTATAGGATCAAAACCTACAAATATATAAGCAAATAATAGAATAACATGTGTCTTTTGTATTATTTTGTCTAATGATTATCGTTGAATGTTAGTTTATGTTAGTTTATGATGTTTTTGTATGGTAAGTTCAGGATAAATATTTCAACAGCAATAGGAGGCATCACATGTCATATTTATTTGATACAAATAAAAAAAATGATGTAAAAAGAAAAATAATATTAGCTACTTTAATTTCCATCTTTATATTTATAACTCTTTCAGTTATTTATATAAAGTTTAATCCATTGATTCCTACTGATATAACACATGAACAATTAACTTATGGTATAAATATTTTATATATATTAACTGCTATTTTTTCAGTAATTGCTTATATAGGCTGCTTAATACAATTTGTTTGTACCAAAAACGATCGCTATTACATAGTATCTTTAGTATACTTAAACCTGTGTATAATATATACTACATCTATAATCATGGATAAAAGTTATTATTATTTTACAAGTTCATTATTAAGAATAGTATTTTTAATTTTAATACTAAAATCAAAAATTATATTTAATAAAAAATTTATCTCAACTATAGTTGTTATTATACTTTCTTTAATATTAATTAAAATAGACACCTTCTTTTATAATAATGTTAATTTGTATAGCAGGTTTTTACAAGAAATTTATATTATTATTTCAATTATTAATATAATTATGGCTATATTATTTTCTATTCTTACATATAAAGAATCTACTTACTCCTATATATTCTTAATAGGAAGTCTAGTAGCCCTATCATTTAGAAATTTTAATTTTGTTGGATCAATTATATACATGAATGTCTCTGATATTATGGTAAATTCATTTATTGGGTTATTATTTGTACTACTTAGTTTCGTATTGGTAGTTATAGGTGTATTTTTTGAGTTAGGAAGTTTTATAAAAAGTAAAACAAATTTAGAAAAAGAGTTGAGCTTGTTTTATAATCTTGTAAATTTAAACAGCTTTGAAAATATAGTATTTAAAGATCAAAATAAAAGAATATTTTATGCAAATGAGAATACATTTAATAATTATTGTGATTCAAATTATTCTTATGATTATCTTAATAAACAATCAGAAAAGTATGATACATTAAATTTTGATATTATAGAAGATAAATCTCATAATACTAACAATAGAAGCTTTACTGTATATATAGAGAAAATGTCAGTATATCTTAAAGTTAGTATTCATAAATTTTATATATCTCTTACACAATATTATGAGTTGATAGCTTTTAGCGATATTACTAAAGAATACTTACTAAATCTATCTTGTAAAAAAAATGAGGAACTGTTACAAAGTATAAGTGATAATATCCAGGATATACTAATTGGTATAACTCATGATGGAGTAATTGAATATGCAAATAAAGCTGCTCTAGATACACTTAAGTATAATCATGATGATTTTATTGGAAAAAACTATTTAGATTTTATTTCTAATAATAGTACGGATAGTACATTATTTAATGATACTAATACTAAACATATTTATCAAGTTAGCAATTATTATGGTGATATAGTAGAATTTGAGTCAATAGTAAAAGATTTAGTGAATTTAGAATATTCCTCTGTAAATAAGCTTATTATTTCTAAAGACTTAACAGAGAGAAATAAACTTGATGATATAACTAAAAAATATAATGAGATAAAAGCCTACGAAGATTCAAAAAATGAGTTTTTTGCAAACTTATCTCATGAGTTAAAAACACCTTTAAACATCATATATTCTACACTTCAATTATTTGAAAGAATGCAAAGTAAAGATGCTAATGTATTTAAATCATTTTACTTTAAGTATAATACTTCACTTAGAATAAATTGCCTGAGAATATTAAGATTAGTTAATAATTTAATCGATATAACAAAGGCGGATGTAAAATCAATGGATGTTAACTTTGTAAATTTAAACATAATATATTTTGTTGAAAATATTACTTCTTCTGTTACAGCTTTTGCAGCTATGAAACATCTTAACATAGTGTTTGATACTAATAATGAGGAAATATTTATTAAGTGTGACCCTGAAAAAATTGAACGAATTTTATTAAATTTATTATCTAATGCTATTAAATTTACTCCAGAACATAAGACTATATATGTAGATGTAATTATAGATGATAAATGGGTAAATATTTATGTAAAAGATGAAGGCATTGGAATAGATGAAAGTATGCAAGAACTAATATTTGATAGATTTGTTCAAATAGATAAGTCGCTTAATAGAAATACTGAAGGTAGTGGAATAGGTTTAAGTATTGTTAAATCATTAGTTGAGTTACATAATGGTAAAATTAGCTTAAAAAGTTCTATAAATAAAGGTACAACATTTAAGATATCAATTCCTAATATAAGTTTAAGTTACACAGAATTAAAAAATAACAACTTATACAATACTGAGACTTATAAAATCGAGTTAGAATTATCTGATATATATGAAGTTTTTTAAATAATTTAAAGCCTATAAAATAATAAATATTTACTTTATAGGCTATTTTAATACATCTTTTATATAATCAATTGGTCTATAAACTTCACCATTTTTATAGTTTATTAACCAGTTCTTTTTCACTCCTCCTATTGGGTACTTAATATTACTTTGTGAGTTAACTACCCTGCCTTTTCCTATATACATAACTACATGCCCTGGTGTATATATAAGGTCCCCTGGCTGTAAGTTATCCATGCTTACTTTACAGCCTTTCATAACTTCTTTTTGATGAGCAGTTGAATATCCGATTTCTACCCCAGTTACTTCTCTATAAGTATAATAAGTAAGACCAGAGCAATCAAATGCTTGATGACCTATATAGTCCTCTCTATCAAGAGGATACTTAGCTTCTCCATAGAGATTAATCAATTCATCTAGTCTTTCATCTGTCATTATCTCACCTTTACCTCCCCAAACATACTCTAGACCTATTTTTTCACATGCTAGATTTATTACGTCTGTTATTATTTTAGTATCTTCTTGTGAGATATTATCATATTCGTTTGAATACTTATCTATATAACTTTTATCAATAACCAAAACAATTATACCTAAAATCAATAATATAACTATTAATTTCATTAATTTTATTATTATCTTTTTCATTACTTATCCTACTTTATTCTATTTATTCATATTACTTTTTTGTAATTCTCTTACATCTTCTAAATCTTTAATGAATTCTTTGGCTTGATCATAATTAATATATAGCAGACAAGATATATCATCAGTTTTTTCACTTATTCTAGTCGCTATTCTAACATGGTCTTCAAGTTCTCTTGTTTCAAATTTATAAATAAGATCTAAATGACTTACCTCTCCATTAATAATAACATTAATATCATTTTCTTTTAATTCTATGTCCACATCTCTCATAGTGTCACTCTTACATAAGTTCCCAAATTTAGTGTATTTATATGAATTCCCTTTGTAATCAAATCTATTACTTATTTTTATTTGGCTAAGTATATATTCACCATCTTCTACTTGATTTACAAAGTTATCTTCTTCATAAAAATAGTATTTAGAAAAATAGTCTAGTTTGTATTTTCCCATATTTCCTCCTTATTGTATTTTTTTATTTATTCTATTATATATCTTTTGTACTTATAAACTAGTTATACAATTAATTATATACATATATTAACTTAATATAATTAACAATAATCTATATAGAAATAGATACTAAAAATTCTTAATGTCTCATAAAGATTAATTAAGTGAGGTGATAATATGAGCTTTGAGATTTTATTAGAACTAATATGCGGATTATGCTGGACGATAACTTACATTTTAATAATTATAAAAAGCTTAAAAGATAAGACTTATGGGATACCATATGTTGCATTTTGTTTGAATTTAGCCTGGGAGTTTACATTTTTAATATTACACAAGCCAACAGCTTATCCCATAGCTAAATATGTTTTTATACCTTGGTTAGTTTTAGATTTATTTGTACTATATATTTTTTTCAAGTATGGGTATAAGGAATTTCATAGAAAGTATAATATAAATAGAACTTTGTATATATTGTTTACATTGTTTTCTATAATATGTTCTGTGATTATTATGTATTTGTTTGCAATAGACTTCTCTCCTCTTTATAAAAATGATGTTATCCAAGCAGGAGGTTTCATTGCAAACTGTCAAAACCTTATTATGTCGGTATTATTTGTTTATATGCTCCTTGATAGAAAAAACTTAAGAGGTCAATCAATTTATATTGCTATTTTTAAGTGGGTTGGTACATTAGCTATTGCAATTTTGAAATTCAAGGGAATACTTCCATTTATACCTGGAGAGATTTTTGTCATTTTCTTAATTCAAGTATTTGATATTATGTACATAGCTCTTTTATTTAAATTCAATAAGTCATTATATAGCTAAACACAAAAACAAGCTCCATACGTATGTACCAAATACGTTTGGGGCTTGTTTTCGCGTTCTTGTTCATTTATTCGACATATATCGCTTTACGATAATAATATGGTAATTAGCAATTTTTATTTAAGCTGCTGCTTCTTTCAAGCTAGGTAATTGGTTTTTCTTCATTAACCCTATACCTATTATAAGTGTCATTAATTCTGCAAATGGAATTGTCATCCAAATACCTTGTATATCAAATACAGAAGGTAATATTACAATTCCTAATATAATAAATATAATTCCTCTACATGATGAAATTATTATGGATTCTTTAGCTAATCCTATAGCTGTAAAGTATCCTGAGTAGACAATATTAAATCCATTTAAGAAAAATGAAAATGCGTATATCTTAGATCCGCTTACTGCCATATCTAATACTTCTTTATTATTACCTGCAAACATTGAAACTAAATCTTTTCCAAATAAAAATAATATTAAAAATAACACTGCACCAACTGATAGTGTTACTCTATAAGATATTTTTAAAACATCCTCTACTCTATCATATTTTTTGTAACCATAGTTATAACTTACTATAGGACCTATACCATCAGATATTCCAAACATTATTAATGTTCCAAATTGAGATATATAACTTATACTAGTAAATGCTGCTATACCTACTTCTCCTGCTATTTTCATAAATGCCATGTTAAATACATAAGCTGTAGTTGCTATTGCTATAGCTGTAACTCCTTCTGATGAACCATTGTAAGCTACTGGCCATATTGTTGATTTATCAAATCTTCCTTCAAAAATATTTATCACAGTATTTTTATTTAATAAAGGTACAATTACTATGAAAAATGCAATTGAGTAAGACATTCCCGTTGCAATTGCAGCTCCCATAATTCCTAATTTTAATTCTTTAATTAGTATATAGTTTAATACAATATTTGTTATTACACTTAAGATACTTCCTTTTAAATAAAGTTCAGGCTTTTCTATTACCCTATCAACAAATCCAAATAAAAACATAAGTGACATAGGTAATGCAAATAATGCCAATGTTTTTATATATGTTGCTACACTTTCTAATAATACATCATTTGCTCCTAATATAACTGCTAGTGGCTTATTAAATATAACTCCTATAAATGTTATTATTACAGATACTATTACCATACATATAAGTGATGTTTTGAATATATTTTGAGCTTCTTCGTTCTTTCCTTCACCTAAACTTCTTCCTATAAAACTCAAACACCCTATACTTATAATCATACTTGATCCTATTATTAGTTGTGTAAATGGCTGAACTAAATTTACACTTGCCATAGCATTATGTCCTACGAAATTTCCTAAGAAAATTCCGTCTATTATTGTTTGCATACCATTGATAACCATAGCCATTATTGCTGGTAATGAAAACTGAACAAATAACTTGGATACTTTTTGCGTACCCAGTACATTTTCCTGTTTCATAAATTATTCCTCCGTTATTCATCTTCTTAAATATAATAAACCCTCCACCTACTGGAGAGTCAATATATTTTAAAATTTTGTTTTAAAAATCATTTATGTAAGAAGCTATGTGTTACAAATGTTAGAATTCCAACAATAACAAAATATGTAGTTTATTCTATTATTTTGAATAATAACATAACTTCATTTATTTTTTTTAGGAAAATATTGTATTTATCGTTGAAAAAAAACTTTTTTTCAATTAATATTAAATTGACTAAATAATTTTAAAATAGTGAGTATATAATATTAGAAAGATATGGGGTATATATGTTTGGAGTAGTAAAAGTTTTATCAAGTACATTACTAATTAGCTTAACTTTAGTACTAGGAATACCAACTAATATAAGTGCGGATAAACCCGGTAATACCAGCAAATCTAATTTTAAGAAAGTAAATGTAGAAGATGGTCTTTCTAGTGAGTATATTACAGCTATTCTACAGGAACGTAAAGGGTATATGTGGATAGGCACTTCTGATGGATTAAATAGGTACGATGGTAATAGAATTGAGACATATAACTGTGATTCTAAAAATAAAAATAGTCTCTCATCAAATTATATTACTGCTCTAGCTGAAGATCCAGATGGAAATTTATGGATAGGTACTGATAATGGTCTAAATATTTTGTATCGAGAAAGTAATACAATAGTTAGAGTTTCAGAAGAATATAAAAATTTGAGAAAAATCACTACTATATACGAAGATAGTAATGGTACTATGTGGATAGGTACCGATAAAGGACTGTATAATTATAATGTAGATTCAAAAAAAGGAGTAATTTTTACTAGTGAGGAAGATGATAAATCCCTTACTCATAATTCTGTCACAAGTATAGATGAGATAATTACTGGTTATCTGTGGGTAGGTACAAGATCAGGGATAAGTGTTATAAATCTAAAAACAGATGAAATATATAAGTCTGGATATGATAAAAATAACAGACCATTTATTTATGATATTGAAGCAGATAATAACGGTGATGTGTGGGTAGCCACTAAGAAAAATATAATAAAATGCGTACTTGATGAAGATGGTACTAGTTATATTCCTGTAGAAAATATTCCTATTGATATTGGTGAAGATCTTAATACTGATATCAGAAATATTATGAGTGATAGTAAAAATAATCTTTGGCTTACTAGTTCTAATGGTGTAATAAAATATTCAGCAGATGATAAATCTACAAAACTATATAAAAATAAAATACATAATAAAAATTCATTAAGTAGTAATTCTGTACTTTGTTATTATGAAGATTTTAATGGGATAATCTGGATAGGAACTGATAATGGTATAAATATCCTAAGTGAATCTAATCAATTTACATCAATTGGAAGTAGCCCCTATAATGATGGAACACTTAGTGGTAACAATATAACTACTATACATGAAGATAAATATGGATATACTTGGGTTGGAACTAAAGATAATGGTGTAGATGTTCTAGATAAAAACAATAATGTTATTAAAAGTTATTATCATGATCCTAACAATGAGTCATCATTACCTAGTAATAATATACTTTATATAACATCTTCTGTAAAATCTCAGGATTTTAAAAATATTATAGTATACACAGATAAAGGTTATTCTTTAATCGATCTCTCCACTAATAAAGTATCAAATCTTCTAATTAATGATGATTATGTTATTGAAGTTAAAAGTGCCTATGCTGATGATGAATTATTTTGGTCGGCTTCTAATAATAGTTTATCAACTTATAATCGTGCAACAAATAAAACTACATATCATAATGATAATTTATCAAAATTTGATATTGATTATACTGGAATAAGCTATATCGCTCAAGATCCAAATGACCATAATATACTTTGGCTTGGTGGAAATAATACTGGACTTGTAAAGTTTCATAAGTCTGACGGTGTACAAAATAGATATATAAGTGATATAAACAATCAAGACTCAATAATTCATAATACTATTAATACTATTACTTTTGATAGTATTGGTAATATGTGGGTTGGGACTAGTATAGGTCTTAGTAAGTTTGATATAAAAAATGAAAAATTCACATCATA
Source organism: Romboutsia weinsteinii (assembly GCF_002250835.2). GTDB lineage: Bacteria > Bacillota > Clostridia > Peptostreptococcales > Peptostreptococcaceae > Romboutsia_A > Romboutsia_A weinsteinii. Next base: position 66,263 of record NZ_NOJY02000010.1, on the reverse strand, counting down.
TACTGTAGCAGATGGTCTATCTAATAATTTTATAAATTCAATACTAATTGATGATGATAATAACCCTTGGATAAGTACTAACTACGGTATTAATAAATTTAATGTTAAAGAAAATAGATTTATAAACTTTACTGAAATGGATGGAATTAAAGGGCTTCAATTTAATCCAGCTTCTGCACATAAGTATAAAGATGGTTCTATGGTGTTTGGTAGTTCAAAGGGTCTAACATTCTTTAATCCAAAAGATATTGTTGAGCCTTCTCCGATTAATAATAAAGTGGTTATAGGTGATATTTATATTAATAAAGATAAAACTAACTATGATTCTAAAAATTTAGTGACTAGTCATAATGATAATAATATTAAGCTGGATTTTTTCTTACCTAATTATAAAAATAGTGAAAATATTACATATGAGTATATGCTTGAAGGCTTAGAAAATACATGGACATATGCTGGTTCTAGAAACTATGTAAATTACAGTGCATTACCACCTGGAAGTTATACTTTTAAAATTAGAGCTCGTGATGATCACGGAAATCTTAGCGAAGAGACTAAGTTTAATATAAAAATAAATAATCCATTATGGAAAACTCCTTTTGCTTATTTTATTTATTTATTTATTCTTATAGGATTAGTTATTTATTCTATAAACTATGTTAAAATATTGCAAAACTTAGTGGCTCAAAAAACACGTAAATTAAATAGTGAGTTAGATAAAAACAGAAAACTTAGTTCAGAGCTAATTAATCAAGAAAAATTTAAAAATAACTATTTTGTAAATTTATCTCATGAACTTAGGACTCCTATACATGTTATTTTCTCTACAGTTCAATTAATTAATTTAATAAATAAAAATGGAGATGTTCCTCAGAAAAAGTCAAAAGAATATATGGCTATAATCGCTAAAAACTGTAATCATCTATTAAACATCATTAATGATATAATTGATAGCTCGAAAATTGAAACAGGAGAATATAAAATACATAAAGAAAATAATGACATCGTATATTTAGTTGAGGAATCAGCCTTAAATATGAACAAATTAATAGAGGATAAATCATTAACTCTTATTATTGATCCTGATATTGAAGAAAAAATTATCTCTTGTGATAAAGAAGAAATCGAAAGATGTATAATTAACTTATTAGGTAATGCTACTAAGTTTACTCCTGAAGGCGGAGAAATACGTGTATTCATAGAAGAAAACAATGGCTATGTAGATATTTCAATCGAAGATACTGGTATTGGTATATCCACTGAAGATCAAGAGTTTATTTTTAATAGATTTACACAAGTAGATGGTAATGGAGCTACTAAGGCAAGTAGTAGTGGAATCGGTCTAACACTTGTTAAGCATGTGGTTGAACTTCATGGTGGAAGAATAAGTTTAGTGAGCGAGCTAAATAAAGGAAGTCGATTTACTATTTCTCTTCCAGATATTATAGATGCTACTGAAGAATCTAATATATAAGTATATAATAAGATATATAAAAATAAACCCCTCTATATTATTAGAGGGGTTTATTTTTATATATCTAATCTAATTTAAGACTAAGTCCAATAATTAGATTAGAAGATTTTATTGAAATATCTTTTACAGTTATGCCCTTTAAGTTTTTCTTATCAATAATTACATCTCCACCATCAATAGTTATTCCTTCTTGGTTTGTAAACCAATTATCTATTATTGAGTCTATTAGCTTTTGATTAATCTTTAAGTTTAGTACCTTTATATCTTTTAAGTCTAGTTTTATATCTGAATCTTTTGTTAGTGATGGTACTACGCTTATTTCTACTGGTGTTTTAAAAGTTCCAAATAAGTTATATTTAGCTTTTATTTTTATTGAGTTTTCTAGTAAGCTAACCTCAACGTCTTTTATATCTTTATTTTTAGATGTTTTTAAATAGTAATTTACACCATTTAATACTGTTTCTTGTGGTATTAAAAATGTTCCATCTACTCTTAATGGATTATCTACTATCTTCATCTCTTTAGATTCTAATCCTACCAATGTTTTAAATATTTCTAACTGCTTATCTTCTAACTTAATATTTGTACTCTCTTCTATTTGTTCTTTCTTATTTTCAACTTTTGAATTTTTACTCATATATGATACTGATATAGCTATTATTATCATAATCGCTAGGATTATTATTCCTATTATGTAGTTTCTTTTCTTCTTCAAACTTATCACTCCCTACTGATAATATTTTATTAGAAATCGTATAATTAATATACTATATAAATCTTATAAATGCAAATAGTGGAAGATTTACTTTTATAGATATAAATAAAATAAAAGCCGGCTATATACCGACTTTTATTTTATTTGTGTTGTTGATAATGTTTCACTCAACATATTATCACACTTTATTATTTTTACATATTGTAATTTTTACCGTCATAATTAATCTTAGAAATTTTTCTTAAATATATAATCCCTACAACTATAAATCCTATTCCACCTATTATACCCACTGGTAATGGACCTAAGAAAGGATTTGCATTGTTTGTTGCTAAAAATATTGAGCCTGCACTCGCGAATCCATTTAACATACCGTGTCCAATAGCTGCTGGTATACAACTCTTTGTTTTTAATGTTACATACGTGAATAATGCTCCTACAAAGATACAAAATAGTACCATTGCAAATATTCCTCCCCATGGAGCCGTTGGATATCCAAGTCCATAGTTATGTCCCATTGCTATCATTGGTGCATGCCATAAACCCCATATAACTCCACTAATTAATGTTGATTTTATTGGTGAATATTTTTCTAATAAATTTGGTAATAAATACCCTCTCCATCCTATTTCTTCACCTAGACATGGAATAAAGTTTAAAATAGGAGCTATAAATACTGATACTAATAATTGTGTGATAAACATAGCTTTTAACTGTTGATCACTTGCTATGGTATTACCAGATGCTATCATTTGTTGTTTAGCAGTATCTATCATTAAGGTCATATTACTATCAAACTGTGACGGAAATAACATAAAATATACTGCTGCCCCAATTATTATAAGTACAACTGGTGAAAGCCATGCTAATAAATAGTATTTCATATTCCCTTTGAAATTTGGCTTTATCCATATATCTCTTAATTTTTCTTTAGATAATAAAGATGTTGTGATTACCCCTACTGCTGGCATAAACATACATATGCTTATTACTACCATTGCAGATGGATTATAGTATCCTCCATTAGCCATCAATGTAAAGGCAATAGCCCAAGTTAATACAAATGTTATAGCCAAATAAATCTTTACTTTCTTCATTGTAATCCTCCATTAATTATATTTGTTATATTTAAACTATAACATTAAGTTTATATGTCAGCAACAATATAAAATAAAAAATGTATATAGAATATTCTATCTGTCCATCAACTAGTATTCATACATAAAAATAAGACCTATACTTTATTTTACAAGTCTTATTTTTATGTTTTTATTTAATGATATATTATAGTAAATAAGTTTTTATCTTACATATATGATTCTATTTTTTGTCGTAAGTGCTCTTTTGGTATAAATCCAAATAATCGATCTATTTCTCTTCCATTTTTGAATATTATTAATGTTGGAACTGTACTTATTTGGTATTTTTCTGATATTTCCATACTTTGATCTATATCTACCTTAAAGAAGTCCGCTCTACCCATCATTTCATTTCCTATTGATTCAAATACTGGAGATAACATCTTACAGGGTCCACACCAAGTTGCATAAAAATCAACTAGTACAATTCCTTCCCTATTTTCTACTCTATTTCTAAATTCACTTGTTCTTATAACTCGTGCCATAATTTATTCACTCCTATATTTTTAAATTTTAATATCTTTATATAGTAGAATTATTGTTCTATATAAGGATACTCAATTAGAAGCAAATTTGTAACCATTTATTATAAATTTATATTATTTTTTTATCAGCTATAATATTTTAATTATCATCATCAATTTTTTTAAAGAATTCAACTATTTCATCACAATCATTGTTATGGTGATTTTTGACTATATTTAGTATTAACTTATTATCTATCTTGTCTTTTAATATCTCATATCCATACTCACTGTGCTTGTAATAACATTGTACTTTCTTTGATTTTTCTAATTTTATTAGCTCTCCCTTAGTTAATTTATTAAGTATTACAATTATAGATTTATCTATTACATTTAGTTTCTGTTTACTCTTTCCTACATCATGTAGTAAAGCTGCTTTTATTAAAATATCTCTATTTTTTAATATCTCTTCATTATTAATCATTTTATTGTCTATATTATATTCTATTTCTTTAGCAATCCTTAGACTATGCTTTTGTTCTGACTTTAATAGTTTTTTAAATAACTCAAATTCTTCTTTATTTAGTATTTTTTCAACATAATTATAATCTTCTTCATTCATAGTGTCTACTACATTTATATAAAATTGTTTTACTCTTTTAGGTATCATGTCTTAAGCCTTTCTTTTTGTCTTATTAATAGTTTCCTTTTATATAATTATACTACGGATTTTAATAATTATAGATAAAAAGATAAAAAATACATACGAATAACACATTATTAATTTAAATTGTATATTTAATTTTAATATTATAAATTTTTATAAAATTAAATGTTTTTCTGTTAAAATTTGTAAATTTATAGTAAAATAACTAATTAATACATGAATCACGAGAGGAGATTGATTATGAGTACAAAGACAACAAAAAAAGGATTCAGTATGCCAACTGCATACAGTGTGTTACTTTTAATAACACTTACAATTGTGATTATTACACAATTTATACCAAGTGTTGTTCCAGCTAAGTTTTCTGATTTAATTATGGCACCTATCAATGGTCTAAACGATGCTATCGATGTTTCTATATTCGTTTTATTAATTGGTGGATTTTTAGGTGTAGTTACTAAGACTGGTGCACTTGATGCTGGGATAGGCTCAATAGTTAAGAAGTTAAATGGTAAAGAACTTATATTAATACCTATACTTATGTTTATTTTTTCTTTAGGTGGTACTAGCTTTGGTATGGCTGAAGAAACTATAGCTTTTTATGCTTTAATAACTGCTACAATGATGGCAGCAGGTTTTGACCAGTTGGTTGCTGTAGGAACAATTGCTTTAGGAGCAGGCTGTGGAGTGCTTGGATCAACAGTTAACCCTTTTTTAGTATCTACTAGTATTGCTGCTTTAGATAGCGTTGGTATTACAGTGAACCAAGTAGTAGTTATAGGTTTAGGTATAGCTTTATGGCTTACTTCTCTACTTATTTCTATATTCTTTGTAATGAAATATGCTAAGAAAACTAAGGAAGATAAAAAATCTAGTATTTTATCACAAGAAGAAATTGATAATGCTAAAAAAGCCTATGTAGGAAAAAGAGAAGAACTAGTTGAGTTTACTACTAAGAGAAAAATTGTCTTAGGGCTATTTGCATTAAGTTTTGTAGTTATGATACTAGGTGTTATTCCTTGGGAGAAATTTGGAATAACAATATTTAAAGATACTGCTTTTTTAACTGGATCATCTTTAGGTAATTGGTGGTTCTCTGAATTATCAATATGGTTTGTAGTTATGGCAGTAATAATAGGTCTTGTTTATGGTTTAAAGGAAAAAGAAATAGTTGGGACCTTTATTGAAGGTGCCTCAGAGATGGTTGGGGTTGCTTTAGTTATAGGTATTTCAAGAGGTATTTCTATTATAATGGGAAGTACAGGTCTTGATGTTTATGTTCTAGAAGGTGCTTCAAAAGCTTTAAGTAGTATGTCATCAATATTATTTACTAATGTTGCTTATGTTATATATATGGGTCTTGCATTCTTAATACCTTCTACATCTGGACTTGCAAGTGTATCTATGCCAATATTTGGACCTTTATCTCAAAACTTAGGTTTCTCACCTGAGTTAATGGTAGCTATCTTTAGTGCTGGTAGTGGTATAGTAAATTTAATTACTCCAACTAGCGGTGTTATTATTGGTGGTCTTGCTATTGCTAAGGTTGAGTATTCAACTTGGGTTAAGTTTGTGTTTAAGATATTAGTTTGTATATTTATTGCATCTGCTATTATTCTTTCTTTAGGAATGATGTTTTTATAAATTTTAGTATCAAAATAGCAACTATTTTAGATAAAATTCTAAAGTAGTTGCTATTTTAAATTTCATCTTATATTAAAGCCTCAGTTATTTAATCAATCCAATCTATACAGTGATATCCCTTGTAATAATTCACTTCATATGGTGTGCAATACATTATGTTTGCTTGTCCAATAAATCTTCGAATAACTCCACCATGTGCAACAACCATAATTTTATTAAATCCCTGTTCAAGATATTTATCTAAGACAGGAATAACTCTATCTATAATCTCATCAATTGTTTCCCACTTTCTTTGTTCTCCTTTTGGATATACCCCTTTACAGTTACAAAAATCTTTGTGAAGTTCAAATAACTCTTCTGATGTCTTATATTTATAGGTTTTATCAGGACACCATTCGTGTAAATCAACTTCTATTTCTATTTTTATTCCTGTATTCCTAGAAATAATAGCTGTAGTTTGCAACGCCCTTGTATATGGAGAAGATACTATCACTTCACATTCATTTAGTTTTAAAATATTGGAAACATCTTCTGCCTGTTGCACGCCTGAAGTTGTTAAAGGTGCTAAATCTCTACCATGTCCAATAAATCCTCTTTCATTACACAAAATATAATCTGGTTCACCATGCCTAATAAAAATTACTTTCATTCTATATTCTCCTTCTCAAATTCCCCTTTTCCTAACTACTAATTTATAAAAATTGTTACTTAAATTATAGCATCAATATATCATTATCGAAAATTCACTTCTGCGTTAAATACATATACATAGATTATGGCTTGAACAAATCACTTTAAATTGGTATATTTAAACTTATAACAACATAAGGAGAATTATTATGCTTGATAATCTATTTAAAATTTTTGAGATACTTATTATCTTATATGCAGTAATATCACTATTTAATAAATACATTAAGAGAAATCTTACTAAAAAGATAGATAAACCAAATCAAAATACAAATACATATAAAAATAACTTGAGCAGTAGGGACAGTAAACATAATTATAATGCAGATGATTCAGTTAATGATAATTCTGCAAATACATCAGTTCAAAGTGCTATCTTAGCTCATACTGTACTTAGTAATCATTTTGTTAATAATACACAAAGTGATTCTTGTAATGATAGTTGTGATATGAATAGTGGTTGCGACTCTTTTGATGGTGGCTTTGATGGGGGTTGTGACTGTTAAAATAATATGTAAACAATAAAAAGAAGGTATCTATTGTGTTAATCTAACTTAGTATATACCTTCTTTTTATTTTAATGTAATTTAATAAACTATGTTACTTTAATTTAATCTTAAACTGAATATCTTATCTTGCAAGATTTTCTTTACATATATTAGACTGCTTTTTATATTTATTTTATAATTAATTTCCAATTTCCTTCTACTTCATAAGAGTATAAAGACATTTTAAATTCAGCAATTCTTGCTTTATCACTTTCATTGCCTTTTATTCTATCTCTAGCCATATATAAATCGATTGATCTATAAAATCCATCTTCTAGTGATGCAGTTTTTGACCAATTTAAAATAGAGTTCTTAGTTGTACCAAAAATTGTCATTACAGGATTAGTATTTACATCACTAACCCTTATTTGTGTATTTTCATTATCTGGGTAATCAATATTCATAGAATACATCTCTTCACCATCTACTAATTTTCTTTTTACACTTTTTATTATTACTTTGTTATTTTCTTTTGTTAAAGCATTATTTTTACTTTCCAAAATTATTACCTTGTTAATTTCTTTTCTTTCGCCAATTTTTAGTTTTGGTAATTTTACCTTTTTTTCTTTATTATCTGTAGTTTTAATTTTAAGCTTACTAATTTCTATAGTATATGGTTTTTTTAGATTTTCTGTATTAAATTTATACTTGTTAGTACTATTATCGTCATCTACAAACTCTGCTTCTACTCTTTTGTTATTAGCATCTTTTAAAAATATTTCTGTACCTCTCTCTTCATACATATCCTTACTATAACTGTCTATTTCAAAATTAAGATCTTTTGTGTTAGGTATAGCCATTAGTTCTATTATTAAGTTATGATTTTCTTCTTTTGGGATTGTACTTAATGTAATATTATGCTTTGTATCTTTTGGTATATTTTGATTGTACTTTTCTACAGATGTTGCTTCGCTTAAATTTATCTCAAAGTTAACTGTAGTTATTTTATCAGAGTTATCTTTTAGCTTTATAACGTATTCTACTTTATCTTCTTTTTTATACTTATAAAAATGTTCAATCTTATTTTCCCAACCGCTTCCAGCTTCATAATACATATCACTACGAATATTTTTTCCATTTACTTTTATTTCACGTTTTATATAGTCAAATCCAACAATATTTTCAGCTACATCGTCTATTTCTATATTCTTCTCTTTGGGATTTACTATAACACTAGTTACTGTTATTTTACCTTTGCCAACTTCTTTTGTCATTGGCTCTTCAAGTACATAAATAGGCTTTTCACTTTTTATAATTTTTCCACTAGACGAGTCATACTTATATAACTGATCTACTATAGCTAGTGCTACTGGTGTACCTATTATTATTGTTAATATTATTGATACTACAATACTTACAATTTTTTTACTTTTATATTTCTTTAGCTTAGATTTTCCTAGCTTTTCATAAGTCATAGATTTTATTTTATTAATATCTTTATCATCTATATCAAAATCAATATCTTCATCAATTTTATCAAAGTCAAAATCTGAATTTTCTATATCTCTAATACCTTCAATTAAATCATATGTATGTTTATCCTTCATCCTACTTCCTCCCCTCTAGCATTTCTTTTATCTTTAGTCTACATCTGTATAGTCTATTTTCTACTGATGCTCTTGTTGTTTTGTACATAACAGCTATATCATCTACTTTGTAATACATGAAGTATCTATTGTAAAAATAAGTTTTATCTGGTTCTTTAAAATTGTTTATAATTTCTATAATTTCTTCACTACTTTCCTTGTCTAGCACAATATGTTCCGTAGTTATTTTATTTGTAATATCATCTTCTAGTTCAGTTTTATGTACTTCTTTTTTCTCTAATCTTCTTTTGTAATCTAAGGCTTTATATTTAGTTTTCATATATATAAAACTACTAAACTCACCTCTTTTTTCATCAAATTGATCAATGTTCTCCCACAATTCATAAAACACATCACTTACACATTCTTCTACTTCTTCTCTCCCGTAAAATCCAATAATTTTATCTACTAAATAATACACTTTCTTACTATAGTTATTAATTACATAGTCTAGACCTTTTGTATCTCTTTTCCGTATTTTTTTAATCATCTTCTTTTGCATATATATCCTCCCTAATTAACTATACATTATATACTACGTTCATATATTTATAAATCTCTCAAACTTTTTTCATAAAAAATTCGCTTTGCTCATGTCGCCAACGGATCTGCCCGTTGCTCAAAAAGACTAGCAGTAGTTTGCTAGTCTCAGATGTTGGGGTCGGGATTTCCGACTCCATCTTTATATTAATATTTTATAATCACAAATTATTTATTAAATAGTTTTTTAAACCATCCCTTTACTACACTACTATCTTCTTTAGAGTTTTCGCTTACTTTACCCTTATCATCATTTTCATTATCTGTATTGTTGTCTTGAGTCTTCATAACAAATTTCACATTACCTTCCATACCTTCACTTATTCCACCGTAATTGTTATATGCTTTAGATATTTCAACCATCTTATCTTTTACTTCTACTGCTCCATCTAGCTCTCCTATAGTTTTATTGCCTTCATCATAAAGCTTATCTAATCCATCTTCTTTTAATTTTTTAGTTCCATCATAAAGCTCTTTTGACCCTTTTGACAATTCATTAGTTCCATCTACTATCTTGTTAGAATTTCTACTTAGTTCTGAAGTTCCTGCTTTTAATGTTGATCCGCCTTTAGTAAGTGCATCTACACCTTTGCCTAATGAACCTACTCCACTTGATAATGTCTGGCTACCATCATATATTGTTCCTGTAGCATCTTTTAATTTCTTAGATCCATCATTTAATGTATTAGAGGAACCATTAAGCTTACCAAAATTATCATAGAAAGTTACTGAACCACTATTTAACTGAGCCAATCCTTGATTTAATGTAGATGCACCTGCAGCTAGTTCTCCCATTCCTCCTTTAAGTTGACTTATTCCTTCTCTTTGACCTTCAGCTATCTGATTAAGTCCTCCGCTTATTTCTCTACCTTTTTGAAGTAGTGAGTCCTTTAATCCTTGTTGATCTTTAGGCACTTGTATTGCATTTACGGTTTCTATTATTAGGTTTATTTTTGATGCTACATCATCAATTTGATTAGTTGATGCTAGTAATGAATCAAGTCCGCTTGCTCCACTATTTATTCCTTCCATAAGCTTAGTTGAGCCTTGATAAGCTGATTGTATTCCTGTATTTATACCACCATATGCATTATATAATTGACCTACACTACTTGTATATGTCGATACTCCACTTTGAAATTCTCCTTGAGAGCTATTTAATTGATTTAGGCCACTACTTAAATCATTTGCCCCTGTAGTTAATTGTGATGTACCATCACTCAACTGTTTTATTCCTGAGTTTAGTGTACCTGCTCCATTGTCTAATGTTTTAACCCCTTTATCAAAATTAGCATAATTTTTACTAAGCTCTGAGTTTCCATCTGCTAGTTGCTTTGCTCCACTTAATAAATCAACTCCACCCTCTTTTAGTTCTTTTAATGAATTTTTTAAATCACTTAATTTTGTATCTTCATTTACTTCATCAAGGTCTAAGTTGTTTGGTGTTGCAACAATAAATATATCTGGATTTTTAAAATTAGTTGTCTCTCCTTCTATTATCAACGTATCCTTTAAATTCATCATGTTTATCAAGTCTTCATCTAATTCTAATGACTCTTTAAAGCCTGGTAATGATACAAACGTGATATCAGAGTTTTTGCCGTCATCTAGTACCTTTCCACTATTAACATTTATATCTTTAAAATTATCTCTAGGTATTATAACTTCTGTTGCTGTCATAAAAGGAACGTAGATATCTCTATCTTTTCCATCTACATTTACACTTCTTAGTTCATTATTTTTCAATGATATTATCATCTTAATCTTACCTGATTTACCTTGTATATCTTCTGGGTTAACTTTTTTTCCATCTAATTCGTACTTAATATTTACATCTATTGGTAACGTCTTATTACTTTCTCCTCTATAGTATAAATCATCTTCACCTACATTCCACGTTATATTATCACCATCTATAGCTGGTTTTTCATCTCCATTAAGATTCTTTATATTTGATAATTCACTTTTATCCTTGATTTCTCCAAGCTTAGAGTCCCCTTTTATCCATGTTGATACTATATTTTCATCTACATCACCATTGCTTTTTAGTATGGAGTATACAGTTTCATCTTTTTTAAGCTCATCTGCAAATCCTATAACAGTATTGCTTGCTATCATAGAAGCAGTTAATAATATTACTGATGTAGTGCTTATTTTTTTATTATTCATCTTAGTCTCCCCCTTGACTTTATTTTGTTAGTTTTTATTTTCAACAGCTACTGGAGCTTCTATAAAGTTCTTGCTAGTTTTAATTATTACTTTTTCAAAAATCAATAGTATTGCAGGTAACATAAATAATATTACAAACATACTTATTATTGCTCCTCTAGACATTAAGCTGCAAAGTGAACTTATCATCTCTAGTTTTGACATAACCCCAACGCCTATAGTTGATGCGAAAAATGATAGTCCACTAGTTACTATTGATCTTCCACTTCCCTTAAGAGTAGCTTCCATTGCTTTGAATTTATCACTTTCTTTATTTCTTTCTTCTTTAAATCTTGATGTAAGTAATATTGCATAGTCAACTGTTGCTCCAAGCTGAATAGTTCCAAGAACAATGGATGCAATAAATGGTTCTACAGTACCTGTGTAGTATGGTATTCCAAGGTTTGTAAATATTGCCGCCTCTATTGCCAATACTAAAACTATTGGAAGTGATTCAGACTTAAAGATTATAGCTATTATTACGAATATTGCTAGTATTGAAGTAACACTAACCTTTTTAAAATCTGAGTCTGCTATTTTTATTAAATCGTCAGTAAGTGGAGCTTCTCCACCTAGTAATCCATTTTTATCATATTTGTGTATTATTTTATTCATTTCTTTTATTTGTTTACCACATTCATCACTTGCAGCTTTATATTCTGAGTTGACCATTATCTGCTCATATCCACCTGACTTTAGTTGAGATAACAATTGTTGTGGTATAAAATCTTGTATTATCCTAGGTCCAAGTACTTTTTCTATAGCTACTACTGAATTTATTCCATCTAAAGCTTCAAGTTCTTTAATCATTTTGTCCACTTTGTATGTTTCTATTGAATCATCTATTAAAATAATGTTTGTGCTGTTCATTTCATAATCATTTTTTAATTTATTAGTAGCAACTATTGATGGAAAATCTTTTGGTAGAGTTTCATCTAAGTTATAATATACCTTTGCATTGTTGTTACCTATTATTGCAGGTATTAATAAAACTACAAAACTTATTGCCAATCCTTTGTAGTGTTTAATTATAAATTTTGATAGTTTATCAAATGTAGGAAGTATACTTTTATGTTTGTACTTATGAATCTGCTTATCAAATATAAGTATAAGTGCAGGTAGTACTGTAACAGTTGTAATAACTCCTAATAATACCCCTTTTGCCATTACAAGCCCTATATCTTTTCCAAGTGCTAAATCCATAAAACATAATGCCAAAAATCCTGCTATGGTAGTTACTGAACTTCCTGCAACTGATATAAATGTTTTATTAATTGCCTCTGCCATGGCTACTATTTTGTCACTCGTTGTTTTTAATTCTTCATCATATCTGTGAAGTAAAAATATTGAATAATCCATGGTAACTCCAAGCTGTAGTACTGCTGAAAGTGCCTTTGTAATATAAGAAATCTCTCCAAAGATTATGTTTGTTCCAAAGTTATAGATTATTGCCATCGCTATTCCTGCTAAAAATATAAATGGAATTACTGTAGATTCCATAGTCAGACCTAAGACTATAATAGTTAAGATACCTGCTATTAAAACATACATTGTAGTTTCTTTATCTGAAAGGTCTTTAGTATCTTTAACTATTCCTGACATACCGCTTAGAAAGGCTTGTTTTCCTGCTAGTTTTCTTATCTCACCTACTGCATTTTGTGTTTTTATATGGGCTGTACCTTCTTCTAATTTTATAACCATCATTGTTGAATTATCTCTGTAAAGTAAATCTGTAATCTCTTTGGGAAGCATCTCTCTTGGCATAGATACATCAACAAAATCATCTATCCAAATCACATCCTTAACTCCCTCAACACCTTTTACCTTTTCCTTTAATTTTGATACATCCTTATCTTGCATATTTTCTACAATAAGCATAGCAAGTGAGCCACAGTCAAATTCATCTTTTAGGATTTTCTCTGCTTTTGTAGTTGATATATTATCTGGCAAATAGCTAAGTAAGTCGTAGTTAATATCAGTTTTTATAAATCCATATACTGATGGAATTATAAGAATTACTGCTATTAGCAAAATTAACTTACTATTTTTAGCTATTTTAGTAGCCAACTTCTTCATAGTTACCCCTCCTTTTTAGGCATGCCCAATTAAAATAACACTTAAATTGTAGGGCGTGCCCAAGCTATATGTCAACAAAAGTTAAATACTTTTTTGCAACAAAAAAGAAGCCTATACGACTTCTCTTTTTAATTTTTAAATTTATATTTTATTTTTTTCTTCTTTTTGATAATATTGAGATACCACCTAGTGAACCTATAAATCCTAACATATAACCTAAAATTGATGAATCTGATGTTATAGGATTGTTTTTATTAGCATTACCATCATCTTTTGAGTTATTCTCTTTATCTACTTCATCATTAGTTGATGGCTTATCGTTTTTGCTCGGTTTATCGTCAATTGATGGTTCATCATCTTTATCTGTTTCCTCATCTATTCCTGGCTTATTCTCTTCATCTCCTGGCTTATTCTCTTCATCTGGGTTCATATTAGATATTATTTCGTCTAAAATATCTGTAAATTCTTTTGTATTTTCAATCTTTACATCAATATATTTATCTTCATTTCCTACATACAATCTATATATCTTGAAATTACCATCTTCTCTAGTTTCTATAGATTTTATATTATGTTTTGATGTTATATCTTTTAATAATAATTTAAGCCCTTCTACTGTTTTTGCTTTTACAGATAAAGGTTCATAATTGTCTTGGATTTCTTCAATATATACACCTTTAATATCTGTTTCTTTTTCCTGTACATTTATAGATACATTTGTTTTTGCAGATGCACCTTTAGAATCAATCGCTTTGACTTCTACATTGTATGTTCCTATCTTTTTAGCTACTCCGCTTGACAGTTCATCTGGTAAATTATATTTTAATTCTATATCCTTTCCATCTTCCTTATCATTTGCACTTACATATTTTTCAATATTAAATTTTTTCCCTACATTAATATTTAATTCGTCTGTTGCTTGTATTGTTGGCGCTTCATTGATTTCTTCCATCTTAGGATTAACATTTATTTTGACAGTGGCCGTACTACTAGCCCCTTGTGTGTCAACAGCTATAACATCTACCTTATAAGTACCAACCTTATTTGCTATTCCATCTTTTAACTCACCTGGTAAGTTATATACTAATTTTACATTGTCTCCATCTTCTATATCGTGTACCGTTACATATTTTGGAATTTCTACCGCTTCTCCAATGGTTATATTTATGTCACCATTAGATTTAATAGTTGGTGCATTATTTATTACCGTACTAGATAAATTAATATCTTGCATCATTGTTACACTAAACAATGATGATCCATTTCCCTCTTCAAATCTTAATTTTGATGATGTACTATTGGTAATATTTTTTATTACATATTTTGTATTGTTTTCAACCATATTACCAGGACTACAACCAATTGGATCCAGTATGTCTCCATTTTTGCCTTTTATCACTTTTGTATCTTTTCCTAAAACTAGTTCATAATCTTCTCCATAATTAACTTTAGCATTATCTAGTTTATAAGTCTGATTTTTACCATTATATGAAGATATATTTCCAAGTACTGATATATCAGTTACATTATTTTCACTGAAATCCAGCTTGTTTATACTCTCTTTATTTCCAAGAGCTGATATATCTTTTATATTATTTTTAGCAATCTCAACTTCTACTAGATTATTCATATGCTCAAGAGCTGATATATCTTCTATGTTATTATTATTTAGATATAGTTTTTTTAGGTTTATGTTTTCAGATAAAGAACTTATGTCTTCAATTTTATTATCTTCAAGACTAATATACTCTAAATTATTAAGATTTGATAGTGCACTAATATCTTTAATTTTATTTCTACTTGCTGATAGTACTGATAACTTTTTCATATTTTTTACTGCTTCAATATTGTTTATACCTCTACAAAGTCTAATATTTAACTCTTCCATATTTACCATATTTTCTAGTGGCGATATATCTGAAACATTTGATGCATACATTGTTAATACACCCATTTTATCTAACTCTTTAATAGGTTTTAGATTATCTACAGATGTAAAATCAAGATATAATACCATTAAATTCGACATATTAGATAAAACATTAATATTGTCAAGTTCTGTACAGAATCTCAAGCTTAATCCTCTAAGATTTGTTGCATATTCTAGTCCAGTTAAATCATATACTCCTTGTTGCTCTAGACTTAAAACATCTAATTTTCTTAGATCACCTCTAGTAATTTTGTCAGATTTAATCATATACTCAAGTACTCTTTTTAGATTTTTATCTGGAATATGTACTACTCTATCTGAGTCATCTTCATCTTCACCAAGTATTTCTACATTTACTACCTTGGTAGTTTTAGCACTTCCACTATCAGTTACCTCATAAACAATTTCGTAATTTCCTTTTTCAGTAGGTCTGTTATTTTCATCCATTTTTATGGTATTTTTAGAAATTTTTATATCACTTGTTAAGTCGCCATCTTCAAAGTCATCGGCATATACATTTTTAAGTATGTCTAGTGGTATCCCAACCCTTCCCTCAATATCTTTTGCAATAATCCTTGGGGCTTGATTTTCTTTTGAATACACAACTAATACAACGGTTACTTCTGATCTATTATTGCTACTATCTTCTACACTATATGTTACTTCATACTCACCAGCAGTGGTTACTCTACCATCTTTGTCTACAGGTATTTCTTTTGATTGAGTTATCTTAATTGAATTTGTTATATCACCATCTTCCTTATCCATTGCTACAGCATATCTTGATAAATCTAATTTATCGCCTATTTTTAAGTTGATATCTTTTACTTTTATGACTGGTGCTTCATTTGAATATTCTTCTATTGTAACTTTTATATATTTAGTAGTAGTGTTATTGGCACTATCAGTAACTTTATATATAACATCATACTCACCAGCTTGAGTAATATTTCCTTCTGAATCAACTGGAATATTATGTTCAGTAATAATTTTATCTGTTATATTTCCATCCTCTACATCACTAGCAGTTACATTGCTTATTAGATCTAATTTGTCTCCAACTTTAAACATTTTATCTATTGCATAAATTATAGGCTTTCTATCTAGTTTAGAATCATTGTATTCTTCATATAATCTATGATATATGCTTTTACTCTCTTTAACCTCTGCTAATGCTAATCCTGCCGTATATGTATCATACATTCTAATAGATTCGTCTGATTCATCTGGTTTAAATAATCCTGCATTATCACCAGTTTTAATTTGTAAGTTAATTAATTTATTAGGAATATCCTTCCACTTTGAACTACTTATATCTTCTCCTGCTGCAATAAGACTAGTTGCAACATTACCTGTGTCAAAAGTTGAGTATCCAAACATTCCATTTTGTAATTGTCTAGATTTAAAGTATGATATTGCATTTTGTTTTTCATGCTCTAAATCAAATCTTCCTTCAAGGAAAGATATTGCAATGAGAGATAGACCTGTTTCATAATCATCAGCTTTTTGACCAGCTCCAAAACCACCCTCACTTGACTGATGCTTTAACAAGTAATCTAATGCTTTTTCATCATCGTAAGGAGTATTTGTTATTTCCATTAATATCATGGCTATAGCATGACTATTTACACCTGCTTCTCCTGATACACCACCGCCTTGCAACTTATATGAAAATCTTCCTGTTTCAGGTTCTTGTTTTTCGCTAATGATTTCCATCCAGTTGACTCCATCAATATTCTTAGGGTCATATCCTTGCATCATTGCATTTATAACATTTACTTGATCTAAATTTATACTACTATACTTATGTATACTATTACTTGAGACTTCACTCATTTTAAATTGTGATAAATCTTCACTAAGTAAGTACATAGACATTGCTGCTCTATAGTCTATTTCTGAGTTTTTATTATTAGGATAGTTTGCTTTATAATATTTACTAGTTCTATCTAACGCAGTTTCTAAACTAGCATCCGTGTTTTCCTCTTCATATTTGGTATATTTTTCATTTAATTTATCTACAACACTTTTACTATTTTTAAATTCTGAAAGTGACAGTAAAGCTAATGCTGTAGATCTATCATTAATATTAACATCATGTTTTTCTTCTTTAAATTGACCTTTATTATCTAATTTATCTTGATAACTTATAGCTTCATCAATAATATTATTCCATCTTTCATGATCTGAGTTTAAACCTGCATTTGTAAGTGCGCTAATAACCATTGATGTACTTGATAATTTTGATTCAAAGCTTCCATCTTCAAGTTGAACTTTATCTAGGTATTCAATTGCTTTATTAATGGAATTAGTTGATTTTTCGCTTGTTGCAGTCGCTAAAGCATTTATTGCTATTGCTGTAGTTACTACATCACTATCATCTGATTTAAATATACTTAGTATTGATGGTCTTGAGAATCCTCCATTTTCTTCTTGAGATTTTATTATGTAATCTATAGCTTGATCTTTATTATAATTTCCATTTGATATTTCTAATGCTAATGTTCCATGTGCAGTATCTTCAATGCTTTTCCCAAAGCTTCCGTCTGCATTTTGCTTACTCGCAATTATTTTAACTAAATTAGTACCTTCATAATTTTTAGGATTATCTCCATTTGCAATTATAGATGCAACATTTATATAATCATCACTTAATTTAGACTTATCATTTATTACGCTTTTATCTAATTTTGTAGTATCATAATTAGATAAATCTTGATTTGCACTAAATAAAGAGACTGCTTCAAGTGAAGATATTTCTTTTTCTTTTTTATAATGGTCTAATGTATTGTTTATTGCTTCATCTAAAGATATTACTCTTTCACTATCTATTTTAGTATAATCTTCTCTTAATTTTTCATAGATATTTTTATCACTTATAACCGACTGTAAAGCTATCAAAGCCTTTGATGTTCCTTCTTCACTGAAAAACGAAGTTGGATTATTGTAAGAAAATCTACCTTCAAATGATCCATCTACAATTTGATACCCTATTAACTGATTTAATTTATCTGACCATTTTGACTCTTCTATTTTTACTCCTACACTATCAAGTCCATGTATAGCTGAAGCAAGTACTGTACTATTATCCATTTTCACAGTTTCAAGATACTTTACTGACTTGTCTATAGCCGATTTTACTTTTGAGTTATCTTTAAATAAGGATAGTGCTGTTAAAGCTTGACCTGTCGTAGTTATTTTATTCTCATTCTTATTTCCAAAGGATCCATCTGAATTTTGATTTTCAATAAGTTTATTTAGTGCAGATTCTGAATCATAATTAGAGTTACTTACCTCAAGAGCTAGTATTGGCAATACCTGAGATATTATTTCTTTATCTTCTTTCATAAAACTTCCGTTGCTATCTTGTTTTTTTTCAAGTATATCCACCCAGTTTGTAGTTCTATTGCTCTTTATTAAAGCGTTTTGTTTACCTTTATATGCTTTCGGATCTTTTCCAGTTGCAACTAATTCAAGTATATTTAGTGCATCTTTTTTAGCTAAAGTACTCGCATTCACACTATCTTTACTGAACTCATTTTTTTTATATTTATTTAAGTCTTCATTTGAATAATAAAGACCTAATATTTCTTCTGTAGATCTATTTATCTTACTTATGTTTTTATATACATTAATTACTCTGCTAATACTTTTTTGTGGTGTTCTAATTTCTTCATGTTCTTGATTGTCACTTCCTGTGTATTTATCATCTAAATAATTATATACATTTTTATTGTTCTTTATTGATGCTAATGTCATCATAGAAGAGTATGTAGCTTCTATATTTGTTTCATTATCTCTATCTTTTATAGGATAACTACCATCATCTAATTGTGTATTTTGCATATATTCTACTATAGACTCGTAGTTAGAGTACTCAACATTATTAATATTTAAAGATAATACTACAGTATTTGACAGTCGTATATCACCTTTTATCTCCTCTTTGTTTTCAATTAAATATTTTATTATATCCTCTCTAGCTAAAGATACATCTTCTCCCTCAAAGAAACTAAGAGCTGTAATTGCTAAGGCACTACTATAATAGTCATTATTTATATTTTTATCATCATTAATATTATCTAGTATGTAGCTTTTCGCTAAATCTCTATTGTAACTTTCATCAGTTATTTCTAAAGCTATTATTGCATTTAGGGTTGAATCTATGCTAGATCCTTCAAAACTACCATCTTCTTTTTGTCTATTCTTAAGTAGTTTTACAAAGTTCTTATTATGATAATCCTTTGGGTTTTCATTTAAACCTATTATACCTAGTACTGAGTTTGCAATATCTGTTGAGTCACTATCTGCAGTTATATTTTTTAAACTAGATCCAAACATAACTGCACTTAAGTCACTATTGTATATATCTACACCTAATGAAGATAATCCAACTATTGACCCCCACTCTTTTAATAAATTATTTTTATTATAATAATTTTTAACTCTTTCTATTGATTCATCAATTGTAATGGGCTCTTTTTTTCCTGTTAATTCTTCATAGTCTTGGTTTAATCGTTCTAAAAAGTTTACATTTTTATCAACAGAATTAAGTGCCATCAATGCATAGCAAGTAGCTCCGCTAGCAAAGTCTATTATGTATGAATCTGCCTCATGGTTATTGTCTATAGAGTATGTATCCTCTTGAATAGTTCTGTAAAAACTCCCTGCCATTGATGATGTTTTCTTTTGTTGCTTAAGGAGAGTGTCTACTAGGTCTGCATACTGACTCTTATCAATTTTATTAGCTGCTAATGCTAGTATGGATAATGATAAGTCGTTAGTTGGTCTTCCAGCTTTACTAATATCATTTTTTATACTTAGTATATAATCTATAGCCTTATTTTTAAATTTTTCTATATTGCTAGACTCTCTCATCTGAGATAGTGCAATTAGTGAAATTGTAGTAGCTTCATTATCTGCATCACCAAAATAATCCATAATATATCCATTTTCATGTTGATTGTTAAGTAAATATTGTATAGCTGAGTCTTTATTAAAGTTAGTATTAGTAACTTGTAATGCTAATATTGAATATCCTGTTTTAATAGCATTACCAAAAGAGCCATCATCTTTTTGTTTATTTTTAAGTATATTTATTAAATCTTTTCCTTCATAATTACTTGGGTCTTTACCATCAGCTACTAAACCTAATATCGCTTGTGCGATTACTTCTTCTGATGAGCCTTCATTTATTTTATTAATATTATCATAAAATGATGTTTTCTTCTCAAATTTGGACCAGTCAGCCTCTCCTGCATATAATCCTAGCATCTCGTACCACTGTGCTACTCCAAATGAAGATTCAGTTTCAAGATATTTAATTGCACTTTCCATAGATTCAGGTATTTTTGATATATCATTAGATATATCTATTTTCGCATATTTTTTATCAAGCTCATCGTAAATATCTTTGCCTGTTAACTCTTTTGCAAAAACATAACTAGCTGTATAATTTGTGATTCCAAAAGGATTCGAATAGTCTGGATACAGCGCAAATCCTCCATCTTCTCGTTGACTATCTATTACTTCTTGAAGCAAATGAGAGTATATATCTTTTTCTACATCACATTGATTAAGAACATAATATACCTCTAATTTTTCTGTGTTATCAAGTTCTTCACCATCATTACTTTTAATTGTGCTTATTAAATAATTTATTATCTTATCTTTAGCTTCTTTTATCTTTGAACTTTCATCTAATTTATTAAATGCTTTAAAAGCATCAACACTACCACCCAAATCATAATTTATTGAGCCATCTTCCTTTTGTTTTTCAAGTATGAAGTCTACAGCTTTTTGTTTATCGTATTTTTTAGATTTTACAGTTTCTAAAGCTATTATAGAAGCTGATGTAGATTTTTTATTTGGTCCATCATCATTGAATCCACCTGTATAATTTTGTTTTGCTTCAAGTAATTCTACTAGGTCTTTTCCTTTGTAATCTCTAGGATTCTCACCTAACGCTACTAGCCCTAATATTGTAATGGCATGATTTAAAGTATTTGATGACTCACTTATACCACTAGCATTAATATGTATTTTATTTACATTGTAGTCTTCTATTTTTTCACCTAGCAGCTCTAATCCTAGGATATCTTCATAGCTCATAAGATCCCTATTTGATTGATAATATTTTATTAAGTCTTTTGCTGACTCTTCTACAGTTTTCTGACTCTCTTTCTCTTTGATTGTGCTATTCTCAGTTTCTAAGTCGTCTATTTTTTCTAAGTTTTCTTCTTGCTGATTGATTTCGCTTTCTTCTTGTAGATTTTCGCTTGGTAGGTCATTATCTTGCTGGATTTTATCATTTTCTTCTATATTTATAGGAATCTCAGATATACTTTCCGATATAGCTTCCTCTGCACTTACAGCACTTGGTATTAAAATATTTCCTACAATAACTGATGTTGTAGCCATCGATATTACTTTTTTTGTTTTTGATTTTTCCATTTTGTCCCCCTATATTTGTAATAATAAAATTTTAATATATCTTATTGTTTATCCCATCTAATCTTATTTTTTACTTCCCCAATCTTTACCTAAGTCTTTTGTATATAACCAATCTAGTTTATCACCATCCTCTAAAACAGTAGCTCCAGAGCTTTTATCCGGAAATTCATCATTTACTCTATATAGCCATCCACTTTCTGCTCCCTCATCAAATTCATATAAATTATTTATCCCATCTACATAAACAGATTTTCCTGTACCTTTAGCACTTATTTGAATTTTATTTTCCTTACATGCAATTGCTAGGCCCTCATATGAAGATGTTCCTTCTTTAACATAAATCTCGTAATCCTTTAATATATAATCTTCTTTATTTGGGCCTATTATCGTAACCTTAACAGCAAGATTACCTTCAGACTTGTCACTACTACACCCTGTCATGCTACTTACAAATGTAAGTAGCACTAAGAGTAGTATAGCTATTTTATTGATTGATATTTTTCTCATTAACCACACCTATGATATATTATTTTTCTTTTTTCTATATACTACGTATGCTATTAAGCATAACGATATTGTACCAATTGAAGCAAAAAGTAAATTATTGGATTCTTTATCATCTATTTTTTCATTTTCATCTTTAATGTTAGTTGTGATTGTTTCTACATCTAAATTTTCATAAAGGTAACCATCTCCACTTAAGTACTTATCATAAGCTATTAAAGCTAGATTAGCTTGCTCAGTTGCCATATTATCGAACTCTTGCCCAAGCAGATGTGAAAATTTATTTTCATCAGTCTTAAATCTAAATAATTCTTCAATTAGGTTAATACCTCTGAAATTTGATGGATCAATATCTAAGTATGTAAGTGCTATAATTACCTGTGATAAACTTTCAGAGTTAAGATTTCCATCAGATATAAATCCATTATTTTCTTTATATTGATTTTCTAAAAACATTAAAGCCTTATCTATTACTTCTTTTAAATCTTTATCTTCAATATGCTTTGCTAAAGAAGATATTGCCATAGCTGTTATATCAATAGATGAGCCTTTCTCTTTTACAAGACCAAATCCTCCATCTTCATTTTGATAAGATAAAATTGTTTCTATTAACTTATCTGTTGACCATGCATTATCTAACTTTTTATCATACATTGAATTAACAATATCTTCATTTATACTATTTAAGGAAATTAAAGCAAATATTACCCCGTTTGATCCTTGCTTTTCTACATTTTCTGATGTAATTAAACTCTCAAGTAGATTTACACCTTCTATGTCAGTAGTATTGTATCCTAAGATATTTAATAGAATTAAATTTTTCTCTAGTTCTGTTATAGTATGATAATTTCCATTATTAGCTTTAATTTCTTTAATGATTTTAGTTTCTATATAGTCCTTACTTACTTCTTCACCTAATAAGGATAAAATCATAGCCTCCCACTGACTGTTTATCTCTACTTTATATGATTCTTTGACAGCGGCCCTAGCTTTCTCCATATTCTCTTTTAAATCATCTGGTATATCTTCTTTCTTTTCTTCCTCTGATTTTTCACTGCTGTCACTCTTATCATTTGTCTCTGTTTCTTTATCAGTATTTTCATCATTTGAGTTATTAGGATTATCTGAGCTTGTACTATTGTTAGATAGTTCTTTAGAATCAGAGCTATTATTTGTATTGTTTGAATTTGATGTATTAGTAGATTCTTCTTTACTTGAGTTGTTTGAAGAACCTTGCGAATTTGAGTTGTTACTATTTGGCTTTGATTCAGGACTTGTTTCTGGTTTTGTTTCTGGTTTTTGCTCTGGCTTTGGTTCTGGCTTTATGTTATTTGCTACATAGCTATTTAGCTTTGATATAGATGATCCAATATCTGAACCATAATCAACTGTATAATGCCAAGCTATTTTATCTCCTGCCTTAACCGAATATGCTCCAGCACTCACATCTGGTTTATATCCATTTACTGCATATACCCAACCACTAGCAGGGCCTTCGTCAAATTCAGAAATCCCGTTTATACTTGATACATACAGACTTCCACCTCCACCAGTTGTTGATAGTCCCAAACCAGTTTTTGCTAACACAGAGTATGCAGTATCTCCACTTTGATATGGTACACTTACACTTTGATATAGTGCTCCTGATGTAGAATATACACATACACTTACAAATTCTTGTGCATTTGAAACTGTAGATGTATATATAAATAAATTTATCACTAGCATAAAACTTATAATAATAGACCTTAGTCTTTTTTTATACATCTTATTTACTCCCATCTTTATTCAAAATATTGTGTTTAATCAAGTTTTGTAAAGGACTATTGTTTGCAGTCCTTTACTTTTAAAGCTCTAAACTTATTTCTTTCTTCTATTTAGTACAGCTAGTCCTAATATTGATACTAATCCTACAACTCCAGTAGTTGCTATTGATACATCTCCTGTTGTTGGGTTATTTTTGTTTCCATTTTGATTTTGTGGATTTTTATTTTGATTGGTTGACTCTACTTTATTATTTTCGTCCTTTATATCTTCTTTTGGATCTTCCTTTTTATCATTAATTATTAATTTTATAGATTTCCTTGCAGTAGCTCCCTTTGAATCTTTAGCTTCATATACCACGTCATAAGAACCTACTTTTATAGCTGTATAATTATCATCTAAACCTTCCGACTTCTCTATAACATCAACATCTACTTTACCATCTTCAGCATCAGTTGCTTCTACTCCCTTTAATAGGTCAACCTTTTCTCCAAGTCTTACAGTAATCTTACCATCTTTTATATTACTTTCATTATTTATGCTTATTACTGGTATCTCATTTAATTTTTCAGCTAATATAGGTAATTCAGGGGCTTTGTTATCTTTAGATAATATCATTCTTATTTCATATCTAGCCCCGGTATTTTTAGTATTTGTATTTTCACTCAATATAAATGTATATAATACTTTATCATCTTCTAGATTTTTAACTTCTTTTTCTTCTAATGAATATTTTAAATTTCCATTTTCATCTACTTCTTTTAAAGCCTCTGCAAGCTTTTTCATAACTGATTCAACTTTAGATTCATCATCGATTATAGTTAAGTTATTAACTTTATTTATCTTTACATCTACCAACTTAATTTGTTCTCTTCCATCTGAATCTACTGCTTTATATGTAACACTATATAAACCATCTTTAGTTACAATACCTGCATTTTTAGGTACATTTTCATTGACTATCTTTACATCAAGTGGATTGCCATCTTTATCCTCTGCACTAACATTTTTAAGAAGGTCAATTTTATCTCCTATATTAGCAACTATTGTTTGTGCATGTATCTTAGGAAGTTTACTTAATTCTCTTTGATCTTCAAGTAAATCGTACTCTTTTGCCATGTTATGCCACATACTGTTACCTGATTTATACTCAGAAAGTGCTATTAATGATTGATATGTAGCTATACTATTAATAGTCTGTGAACTTTTCTTCCAGTAAAACTCTCCTGGATAATGTGTTACCTTTTGTGGTCCATAATTTCCATTTTCATCATATCCATATTCATCAGTAACTACTTCTTCAGTAAGCTGCATTGATATTAAACCATCTTTTAAACCAGACCATGTTTGAGAATTTATATCTTTACCAGCTGCTAATAGACCTGTTATTGCCATAGCAGTTGAATTTGAATCTCCTCCAAACAAACCATCGGTTCTTGTCTGGTCTTCAAGATACTGAACTGCTTTATTTATTGAATCCTGTGCTCTAGCATCATCTTTATAAAAAGATAGAGCTATTAATGCCATACCTGTCATATCAACGCTTGCCCAGTGACTTTGTCCCTCTACATAATCAGACATTGAGTATCCACCAGTTTTAGGATTTTGTAATTTAAGTAGAGTTTCTAGTGCAAATTCTCTATCATATTCTTGATTACATATTTCTAAAGATATCATAGCCCAAAGGTTAAAGTTTCCACCATTAAAACTTCCATATTTATAGTTATTTTGTTTATCAGCTAAAACCTTTGCCCAGTCTTTTCCTTGATAGTTTTTAGGGTCCTCTCCTCTAGCTAATAATCCTAGTAATTTTCCTGCATCATTAACTACAGAAGTATCAGGAGTTATTAAGTTAGAACCCCATGTTTCTAATTTATATGGATTACTATTTATATTTTCTCCTATATAGTCCAGTACTACCATTTCCCACCATTCAGTTAGATTATTTTTATGTTGTTTATAATATCCTCTTGAATTTTCAATTGCCTCGTTTAATGTCAATGCTTTTATTTCTTTTTGACTTACAATGTTTTCTTCATTATTTTTTATAGATTCTTCTTTTATAATTTCTGTTTCTTTATTTTCTACTAGGTTATCACTGTTATTTTCTATAATAGTGTCTGTACTATCTGTCTCCGGATTCTCATTAGTTATCTCTTTACTTTCTTCTGATACTTCTGATTCACTCTGTTCCAGCTCTTTATTATTCTCTGGCTCTTCTTGATTACTTTCTAAAGTAATAGTTGTCTGTGGATTTTCATTAACTACTTCCTGTGCACTAACTATAGCTGGTGCTGAATTTACTGCTACTATTGCCCCCACAGTCAATGTAGCAATAATCCTCTTTGGTATTTTCATAAAACATTTCCCCCTTAACATATACTAACTTACCGCTAGTATGTTATATTTTACCTTTATTCTGTTTAAAAATTTATATAATGTAGGCATTAAAAAGCCTAAAAATATAACGTTTCCAACTCCATGGGTTACATCAAATGCAAAACTAGAAACATAAGATAATAGTATACTATGCATGTTTATAACTTCAACGAAGCCTATAATGTGCCATAAGTTCATAAACCACCCAAATAAGATTCCACTTACTAATCCATATATATATATAGTGTGTTTATTTTTAACATTTAAGTATGATGCAACATATCCACACATCCCCCATGCCACCATCTGCCAAGGTGTCCAAGGACCTTGTCCTAAAAACATATTTGATACAAGTGCTGATATAGCACCTGTAATAAAACCAATTTTTCTACCATATACAATACCTACAATAATAATTATTGAAGTAGTTGGTTGAAAGCTTGGTATGGAAGAGAATGGCACTCTAGTTACTCCTGCTATAGATGAAAGTATTGATATTAGTACTACTTCTTCTACGCTTAAATCATTGAACATTTTTTTTACTTTTATAAATATATAAAATACTAAATATGATAATCCTATGAATATAAAAACTTGATTCTTAGTAGTTCCCATTAATAATAAAAGAAATATTGCTACATATGTCATACTATTTTTCTCCTATCTTTAAGACTGTTCGGTAAGAAAAATAACTTCTTCTCAAAGAATTTATCAATATTTACTGGTTTTGTAATTTTATGATTAAACATCATGCAGCATTTATGAGAATATTTATATATAAAATCTATATCGTGAGATACTAAAATAATCAATCCTTTTCCTTTAGAAATCTCAACTAAGGTTTTTCCTAACCTTTCTTTAAGTATCGGGTCTAAACCTTTAGTTGGCTCATCTAAGATAAGAATCTTTGACTTTTTTAGTAGTTGAAGAATGATTATTATTAGCTGTTTTTCTCCTCCACTCACATCAATAGGATGCTTGTCTAAAAATTTTTCAAAATTGTATTGAGATTTTAATATTTTATATAATTCATTATCAAAAGAATCACCCATTTTTCTTTCTAAAAACTCGAATTCATCTTTTATTGTGTCAAATGTAAAAAACTCATTTACATCTTGCGGTACATACCCAATCAATTTCCATAAATCATTTTTTATTTTTTTGTATTTTTTATTATAAATCTTTATACTTCCTGAAATAGGATAGTAAATACCACTTAATAACTTTAAAAATGTAGTCTTCCCACATCCATTTGAACCTACTATTGAAATAATCTCTCCCTCACAAGCTTCAAAATCTACATTATTTAAATTTAATATTTTATTATCATATGTAAAGCTTACATCTTTTACTTTTAGTATCTTTTCACCTGTTAATTTATCTTCTATATCAGGTAACTTTTTTTGATTATCGTCTACAATGCCTTTTAAAAATGGCTTTATTTCTTCTATATTATGTTTGTAAACAGTTTCAACAAATTTCTTTGGCTCATCACATAATAGTACCTTTGAATCATTTATAAATACTACTTTATCAACCTGATAAAATATATTATCGTATCTATGCTCTGTAATTATAGTAGTCATATTAGATTCTTTATTAAGTTTTAGCACTAAATTCATAATTTCATCATAGTGTATTGGATCTATTTGAGATGTAGGTTCATCTAAAATTAGTACTTTAGGATACATCAAAAGCAGTGATGCAATATTGACAATTTGCTTGTTTCCCCCAGAAAGATTTTGTACTTTACTATGTAGTATAGAATTTAAATTTAAGTATGTAACGATTTCTCCTAGCCTTTCATTTATCTCATCTTCATTTAAGTTAATGTTTTTAAGAGAATATATCAACTCGTGATAAACATTGTCACTAACAAGTTGAGAATTAGGATTTTGAAATAGATAGCCTATCTCATAAAATTTGCATTCATCAACTTTTTTTTCATCAATCAGTATTTGTCCAGATAATTTTCCAGTAGGTGATATTTCATGCTTAAGCAGTGATAATAATGTTGACTTGCCACTTCCTGAAGGCCCTATTATAAGTACCAGTTCACCTTTTTCTATTTCTAAGCAGATATCTTTTAATGCTTTAGTATTACAATTTGGATAAGAAAAGTTTACCTTCTCTACGCTTATAAATGACATACAATTTCTCCCCTTGCTCTAATATAATAGGTATTTCCAAGAATAATAAATAAACTATAATTGATATAATCATTTGAGTATTTATTTCTACATTAGTAAGAGTAGGGTATATTTTATAACCCATAGTATTATCTACTAACAATGTTATAGTTAAAAACATGACACTCATTGCTATGCAAATATAATCTACTAGTCTGAGCTTAATCTTGCTTTTGTTAGTATTGCACCTATTGTAGTATCCTCTTGCTTTTATTGATTTTATAGTCACAATTCCATCTTCTAATGTTACAAAAAAGAATGCATTTAATATATATACTAAATTTTTTGCTATATCAATTTTTTTATCTGAATCTAAATGTATGCCTTTTGTTTTTTGTGTATCTTTTATGCTAGTTATTTTTTCTAAATATTCTGGTATAAATTTTATAGATAAACTTATTATTAAGCTTAAGTTGTGTCCAAGAGGTGATAAAATATAAATTAGTCTTTCATAAGTCATAATTGAGTTAAAGTAATTACTAAAAAATAATAAAGTAATTAATTTAATTGATGATATAAATCCATAGAAAATAGATTCTAAAGTTATTGGAGTATATTTTATATAAAATAGTATGGTAGTTCCCTTGTGAGATACTAATGGATTTATAATGAATACTAATAATGACATTAATATAAAACTCTTAAAAAGTCGTTTGAATGATGTTTTACAAAATCTTAAATTAATAAATATTGATATTACAATAAATATTAATATAAGTACTGGATTTTCGATAGAATACAATGCCCCAATTGTTAGTATAAAGTATATAAGTATCACATTTGGGTTTAAGGTTTCAAAGGAAAATATCATATTAACCTCCTTTCTATTATTTATAAAAAACTATAAAAAAAGATAGATATAATATATCTATCTGGGTATCTACGCAACAAAAATATTGCATAGTCTTTCCCCAGAAAGATATTTGGATCTTGCTAATGGCAGGTATCCTGGCTTGTGATTCATCCTTTTTAGCGCCTTCCCATCTCAGGTGGCATATTGCTAAATCGTCCTCACTTACAGTTACTGGGGCAGCTTTGGTTTTTCACCAAATTCCCTTTTAAGTACTTCGTACACCTATTAACAATTATTTTCTTGTTTTTTACTATATTCTACATAAGTTTCTATTTGCCTTTTATTTATCTTATATTTTTTAACTATTAATAACTACTTATATGTTTTATTATTATGCTTTCAACATAATAATACATCTTTCAGTATTAATTGTAAACCATTTCCTAATATATTTTTAAAAATAATATTAATTATGTACTTATCCTTTTAACAATAAAAAAGAAGTCTATTTGACTTCTTTTTTTATTAATATATCTCAAATAAATCTACTATATCATTTGTATTTAGCTGTTTAGATATTTTCAGTGCCTCGTCTATTATTTCATTTACCTTGATGTGCTCAATATCAAGTAAAAGTAATTTTGATTTTATTGTGCTTTTTAAAATATCATCTAAATCTAGATCTATTTCATCGTTGTAATATCTATTTAAAAGTTCCCATCCTCCAGATGATCCTATTGCCATACTAATGTATATATTTTCTTCACTAAATCTATAATTAGTACCGTACATCTTTTCGTTAAATAAATCTATTAGAATATTTATATATTCTTTTTTTACTAAACTTATACTTGATGCTTCTATATACATTCTAAATAGTTGATTTGAACTTGCTAATACATAAGTAAATATGCACTGAGTTACTGCATAGTTTACAAGTGGGTCACTATTTGGATTTAAGTTTTCGTTTATATATACATATAGCTTATCTAGTATATCTCTATACAAGTGAAGTAATATGTCTTCTTTTTTCTTAAAGTAGTAGTATAAGTGTCCTCTTCCTACTCCAGATACTTCTGCTATCTGTCTTATAGTTGTTTTGTTATAACCTTGTGAGATAAATAGTTTTGATGCCTCTTTGATTATTTTTTCCCTTAAGTCTATCGATTCATCTATATTCATAAGTATTACCCCTTTTGATTGTTAATCTAATTTAAATATATCAAGATTATATAAGAATGGCTATATTTTTTTGTTTATGTTGAAAATTAAATATCTTTTAGCTGATAAAAGTAAGTATACCTGGATGCTAATGGTATAAAGGTTGGTTTTCTTGCATATAACGAATGGAACTCTAACTATAATAATGAATTTTTAGAGTCTATAAAAAACGATATAAAAGAAATAAAAAAAGAAGCTAGTTTGGTAGTAATGGGTGCCCATCCTCATGTACTTCCAGGATTTGAATCATATCCTAATTTAGATGGTGAAGAAAAGATTATTACTTATAGTGAACCTTTTAAGAGATACATATTTTAATAATAGGCTATGTTTTAATAAAGTGTTGATATTGAATAAAAAACATATAGGGTACAAATCAACCATATATGTTTTTTATATTATTTTATCTTTTCGTATGCATCTAAATCTTTAAGGGCAATACTCTCTGATATCTTTGCATTTTCTTTTACTTGTATAAACTTTTCTTCTGTGAATGGACCATGTACTATTAGTTCTTTTGTATCTAATAAATAATAATTATCTAAATTTGTTTTTGCAATTATATATCTATTATTGTCATGTCCTACTTTTATTATATACTCGCCTTCCTCATAATCAGCAAGGAGAGGTATTAACAATTCATCATAACTGTATTCAGGTGACCCAATATGTACTTTTTCTGCTGATGTTCTTATTACTTTAAATCCATTTATTAATTCTATTTCATAATCTCCAGCACCTGCACAGCCTACAACTCCTAGCATTAATAAAATAATACTTAAAACAACTCCAATTTTTTTCATCTTACATCGTCCTCCTCTTTTTTAGCCGACTTTCTTATTGATAACCCCATAATCATGCATTTAGCATATTTAAGCCACTTATCTAAAGACTTCTTACAAACCTAAACTCTTTAGCTTCTTCGCATACTTGTCCTACTTGAGAGCCTAATACAAGACATTCTTCTAAATAAGATAGTAATTTCTCTACTTGATTTAATGATAATGTTTATATATCTATATTGTAACTTATATATTTGAAAATATCCATTTTCAACACTAATTTAAAACATATCCTAATAATAAAAAAGTACCTGTTCATAGGTACTTTTTTATTTTATATAGAGTCTATTTTGTAAAACCTTTATTATAGTAAGCTCTGCTTTCTCCTTACATCTTCCGCAAGCTCTTCCTGCTTTAGTTACTTTTACAATTTCTTCAACACTTTTACATCCATTTTGTTTTGCTGAAACTATATCATCAACAGTTATATTAAAACAACCGCATATTCTTTCTTTACTATTCATATACACCCTCCTTTTATATTTTAGATATTTAGTATATACCCACTTTAATTATTAAAAATCTAATTTTATAATAGAATTCTAGCTAAAAATAAAAGTACGTGTGCTAATAAACTCAACACACGTACTTTTGATTATTCTAAATTAAGTTTTTTGTCTAATATATAAGTAATTCCAAAGAATAGTAAAATTGCAAATATACTATAAATAACTATACCAGATATAAAAATAGGAGTAACCATATTGCTAACGCTAGTTAATGCACCACTTACTTCTGATACATTGTTTACAGAAATATTTATCATATTATTTCCTAGACTTACATCAAATAAAGTTGATAATAATTCAGATGTTTTTGATATCACTATATTTATCACAAAGAAGCTTACAAATGCAGCTATATTTCTATGCTTATTAAATACTGGCAATTGCCCCATAGATACTGATAAATATAACGTTAAAATAAATATACTATAACTTATAAATAATAATATCATCATATATGCAAACATACTTCCTGAAGCTAAAAACTCACTCATTAATAAAGATACTTCATGCCAAATATCATAAAGACTAACTCCATCTATACTTGTAAGCATTAATACAATGGTAAATGATAATACAGAAACAATTCCACTTAAAATAGTATAAATTAATGTAATACTGTATTTAGAAAATATTAGTGCTTTTGAAGTTACAGGTAATGTAAACATTAGATACCCTTCATCCTCTAATAAGTTTTTTCTGAATCTTTGTATTGTAATCATAATAGTCAAAACACCTAAAGCAACGAAAAGACCAACCAAAACTAGCGTAGCCATCCCCATTATGTTAAATATTTCCATATTCATGCTAAAACCAACTATAATTGACATTAATAATATGGCACAATATAATGGTATAAATGTTCTACCACAAGCCTTAAACTCATATTTCATCAACTTACCTAACATTTAAATTCCTCCCTAAATAATGCATCTATTGACTTACCTTTTTCTTCTCTTATTGCATCTACTTCACCTTGTAATACTATATTTCCATTTGAAATAAATATTATATCATCGCATATACTTTCAATTTCACTAATTAAATGAGTCGCTATAAGAAGTGTACTATCTTCATTGTAATTATTTAATATAGTTTTTAATATATAACTTCTTGCTGCTGGGTCTACTCCTCCAATAGGTTCATCTAATATATAGATGTCTGCTTTTCTAGACATTACTAATATTAGTTGTACCTTTTCTTTAGTACCTTTTGACATTGTTTTTAACTTTTCATTTATATCTATTGAAAGATCCTTAAGCATTTGCTTTGCTTTTGCTTCATCAAAATCACTATAAAAATCTTTAAAAAATCCGATTATATCTGTGACCTTCATCCAATCATTTAAGTAAGTTCTTTCTGGTAGGTAAGAAACAATTTTTTTACTTTCTTTTGATGGTTTTATTCCTTTAATTGAGATTTCTCCTTCATCTGGACTTAATAATCCATTTATTAATTTAATCATTGTACTTTTACCACTACCATTTGGCCCTAGTAAACCTACTATTTTTCCTTTAGGTATTTCTAGGTTTATCTTTTTTAATGCATCTTTTTTTCCGTAAGATTTGCTTACGCCCTTGAAACTTACTATACTATCCATTTGTTATTCCTCCTCTAGATTATGTTTTATAAGTTCTATGATTTCACTTGTGTCGTACCCTAATTTTTGTAATGTTTGTTTTAATAATTTTATCTGGATACTAGCCATATCTTCTCTCATATTATCAACTCTCTCCTTATCATCAGTTACAAATCTACCACTAGTTCTTTTGCTAAAAACCAAACCTTCACGCTCCAGCTCTGATAAAGCTTTTTGCATAGTATTTGGATTAACTTCAGCTTCTTGGGCTAATGCTCTTACTGAATCTAATTTTGATCCTATTGGGATTTCTCCAGATACAATTTTTAATTTTATTTGTTCTAGTAGCTGTATATATATAGGCTTATTGTTATCAATTTCCCAATCCATTTAGTTCACCTCTTTTTTGTTATTGTATTACTTTCTTAATACAATAATATAATAATACAATTCATTTTGCAACACATTTTATAAAATAATTTAATTTATTCATCAAAACTTCTCTAATATAAAAAGATAGGAGCATATGCCCCTATCTTTTATAATCTATTAATACTATATCTGTTGCTTTGATTTTATATTTTCTTTCTTAAGCCATTTTAACGCATTTTTTAATTTTATTGGATTTCCATACATTAGTGTAGCCATTCTATATATCTTAGCTCCACCAAACCCTACTAATATTGTTGATACTACTAATATCAAAGTAGATATTATGAATTCTATCGATGTAGCAGCCCCTGATGCAACTCTTACTATCATTGTCATAGGAGATGCAAATGGTATATATGAACATACTTTCATCAACGTACTATCTCCATTTGATAATCCAAACATACTTATAAAAAATACTACTACAAATATCGTCAATATAGGACCGATACTAGTGGCTATTTCTTCTGTTTTTGATACTAAAGCTCCTAGAGCTCCAAATATAAATGAATAGAATAAGTAGCCTAGTATTCCAAATATTGCAAATGTAACTACTAATTCTGCCGGAACTTTTAATATATTATCTAATAAACCATTCCAAACTTCACTATTCAATTTGTATGAAATAAGTGCTGATGACATTATTACTCCAACTTGTGCTATACTTGCTATTGCACCTGCAATAACTTTACCAAAAATCAAATTATTAGTACTTGTACTCGTAACTAGTACCTCAATTGATCTATTACTTTTTTCTGTAGTTATACTAGTAGCAATTAATTGACCATACATTATAATCATCATATATAAAACAAAAATTAATATATATGCATATATGTAATTACTTGCACCATCTTTACCTAGAATTTCAACATTAGAAACTATTTGAGTATTATAAATTCCATCTACTTTATCATAATCAATTCCTTCACTTGAAATTTTAGTGCTTATGTAGATTTTTTTCAAAACTTCATTAAATACTTGATCATTGGTATCTGTCATCTTAGTATTTTCAACAATATAATCATACTCAGTTAAACTCTTTACATTAAAAGCTGCTTCTACTTCTTTATTTTCTACTAATTTATTTAACTCATTTTGACTTTTTACAACTTTCCAATTTGAATTCTCAAAATAAGTATTTAATACATTTTTATCTGATATGATATTTTTTTCGTCATATATTGCAAAATTAGTTTTTTCTTTGTCTGTAGTATCTTCTACCTTGTTTTTATTATTACCACCAACTGGTAATATAGATGACATATCTATGAAATTAGGTAGTGATAATCCAACTATCATTACTAATGCAATTATTAAAGTACTTAGTATAAAAGATTTCTTTTTAAAGTAGTTTCCTAATTCAAATTTTAATACGGTAAGAAATTGTCTCATTATCTTCCACCTACTTTCTTAACAAATATATCTTCTAAGTCTGGTTCATATGTAGAAAACTTCTCTATATCTATATTTTCTTCTAATAACTTTTGTAAAAGCTCTTTCTTTGTTGTATTTTCAAATAACTCTAGTACTAAATAATTTTTTTTGACTTCATTTACACTCACTAAGTCCTTAAATCTATCCTCAAGCATAACTTTCAAATTATTTAATGATAAATCATTTGAACTTAAGATTAATCGATTTTTTCCAAATTCTTTTTTTATATTTTTAAGATTTCCACTTAATACTATTTTACCTTTATTTATTATGGCTATTTCTTCACAAAACTCTTCAACATATCCCATTTGATGACTAGAAAATATAACTAGTTTATTTTGACTTATTAAGTCTCTCACTGTATCTTTAAGTATTTGTGCATTAACTGGATCTAGCCCACTAAAAGGTTCATCAAGTATAACTATTTCTGGATTACATACTAAAGTTTGAGCTAATTGAACTTTCTGTTGATTTCCTTTTGATAAACTGTCTAAATTTCTATTTGCATATTCTCCTATACCTAGCCTTTCAAGCCATATCTTCGTACTTTCCTTTGCTTTCTTAGATGGCATACCCCTAAGCTCTGCCAAATAAATTATCTGCTCTGAAACTTTCTTTTTTGGATATAGACCTCTTTCTTCTGGCAAGTATCCTATTGGATAATTTCTTGGATTGAATTTCTTATCATTAATTAATATTTCACCTGAATCAGCTTTGAAGATATCCATTAATATACGAATTGTTGTAGTTTTTCCTGCTCCATTTCTTCCTAATAACCCAAGTGCTTTTCCACTTTCAACAGAAAATGATATTCCATGTAATACTTCATTTCCCGAAAAACTTTTTCTTATATTTTTTACTTCTAACTTCATATTTCCTCCCCCTTTAAGTTGCATTTAATATATTTATATTTTAGAATGCTTAATTGCTTCTATACAGTATGAAACTGTTAAAACTAACCATATAATAGTTACCATTACTAAAGGCATTATCCCAAAATCCCATAATTCAAATCCTATAATAGAGAATAGCCAAAGTATAATACATGTTGTAGATACAGACTTGAATGACTTGTAAGAACTCTTGTATATGGATAACTTTATAGATTCATCACAACTATCAAACCATTTTTCACTAAATTTGGCGTCGTATATACTCCCTTTTAATAATGGATTAATCTCTTTTTCTAAGTTGACTACTTTTTTTTGAATTATTATACAAGATACTTGACATAATAAAAATCCTATAAATAATAATAAAACTTTAATACTATCAATATCACTATTTACATTGTTAAAAACTAATAATTTAAGCCCTGCTCCCATAAAGAAAAAACCAAGTATCATATTTATAGATATAGCTAATAGTAAATATGATAAGTTCTGCTCAATTTTATCTATAGTGCTATCATCTTCATTTTTCTCTTTCCATAGTTCATATCCTTTTCGTGAGTTAGTATATATTATTATACTTGCTATTATCGCTATTATAGAAATAACAATACTTGCAAATGGTACAATTTGCTCTAGAGTATTCATCAATAAGCTAGATAAGTTAGGTCCAATAACTTCTTTTAAGTTGCCACTTATATTACTAAAAGTAGCACCAGCTATTCCTGATAATATCGTTATAACTAAAAATCCTTTAAAGGCTTTTTTATCTTCTTTTTTAATTTCACTTACGCGGTTGTCATCCATCTACCTGATCCTCCTCATAACTAAAAATGTCTTCCACACTTGCATTAAAAATCTTTGCTATCTTTAGTGCTAAAGTAACTGAAGGAGAGTAATCACCTCGTTCAATTTGGCTTATTGTTTGTCTAGATACACCAACCATCATTCCCATTTCAGTTTGATTCACATTAATTTTAGCTCTATATTCTTTCAAACAATTATTTAATGGCATTTTATTCCTCCTGACTATCTTCACAGTAACTATGACAAATAAAGTTGTCATAAATAATAATAGTATATGACAACTTTATTTGTCAACTCAATTTATATCTAGCTACTTATAAAAATAATATAAAATAACCACACCTTAGTATTTTCAATACATTGAATTCTAAACTGTGGTTATTTATCTAATTTTTTATAAATTGTTCATAATATATTAAGTTTCTCAATATATAATAATACACATTATGACTTAATATTTCATCAAAGAAAATATTAATTTTCTGCATCAATATTATAATACTTTATTGCATTTAAAAACATTTCTTTAGGGCTTATTGAAGTATTATTCTGTTGTAAAGTTCTATAAAAATCTATATACTCACTAAACTCATTGAAATATTTACACCCACCACAAATAAGTTCATTATAGTACTCAGCTAAACTTTCAAGTAATTGATAGTGTGAAAACATGTTGAAACTATCCATATTAAATAATATATCCACTAATAGATAAATTCCAAACTCATGACTAATGAATTTAGACATCAATATATTGTCATCGGTTATATAAAAAATATTTTTATTAGATGATATATTTATACCTTGAGGTCCATTTTCAATAGAATTACATAATACAACATGAAAGTTCTCATGTTTGAACTTATAACCTAGTTCTTTTTCCCACATTTTTGCATATTTAACTTTTGAGATAACTTTATTTAATTCATTTACCTTAATATTAATTTCATTCTTAGCATCATTCCACACATATTTTATATATGTATTATAATTATTAATCATTACTTGTGATATTTCAATGATTTCAGATTTCAAATGCAGTAATGAAAGATAGAATTCTTTGTGAGATGTATAATTAATATCAAGAGATGAAAAAGATAATTCATATATGTTTTTATACTTTTTAAAATTCAACTCTAGATTCTCATTTTTAAATAAATCTAATAAAGCTAAGAAATATTCTTTTAAAATATCATCATCAAAAGATGCTGGCATTGATATACAAATAGCATATAACTCACCACAATGCTCTCCCCCACATACAGTTATATACCTCTCATGTTTTTTCAATATGTTAATCTCTAATTCATCATGATATTTTCTATACTTTTTGCCGTATGAATTATCATAACCGCATTTAGACACAGACAGCATATGATATATATAATTTGAGTTTTTGCTTACAATTACTTTAATTGAGCTCATAAATGTTCCCCTTCCTTATAATTTGCTTCATGTTTTAAAGTTCTTATATCTTTTTCTAATATGAAAATATACATAACAATAATTCCTATTGAAAATATAATTATCATGGAGGATAATCATTACTTCAACTTAAAATCAATCCTTTGATCTTCTAGTAACTTTAAACTATTATTCTTACGAATTGCTATATACTTTATATTCTTTGCCATATCTTTATATTTCTTTTGAGTGAGCATATGACG
This sequence comes from Romboutsia weinsteinii, assembly GCF_002250835.2. Lineage (GTDB taxonomy): Bacteria > Bacillota > Clostridia > Peptostreptococcales > Peptostreptococcaceae > Romboutsia_A > Romboutsia_A weinsteinii. The sequence goes on along the minus strand of NZ_NOJY02000010.1, from coordinate 27,119 downwards.
CTTAGTGTGAGTTCCATCTTTTCTATTTACAAAGTCTTCTACCATAGAGCCTATAATTATCTCGTCTCCATCTTTATCATAAAATGCTATATCTGCCTCATAAGGTAGGGCACCATCTTTTTTATAACTATATATTATCTCATCATCTGTAACACTAAAATCTTCAATTATTACTTTTCCATATTTGCTAAGCTTAATAGCAGTTGGTAGTTTTTTTATGTCTATTTTCTCACTGTAGTCATCCATTTTATTTTCAAATACAAACGGTATTAAAGTAAGTGATTTTATATTATCATTGTTTCTTATAAATTCATAAGTATTTGTTACAGGCTTATTAGCTGTATCAGGTAAATTTCCTACTTGATTAATTACATCAATGTAGTTTCCTTCATCATCTCTTAGTACAAACATATCTGCTATACGTGCTGGTTCATTATACACTAAATCCTTTGATTTTTCTGTAGTAGTAATTAAACTACCAAAGGATGAAATCACAACATTATCTATAGTATAGTTAACTGTAACATCTTTGTATTTAGGTTTATCATTCTTAATATCAGAATCATATTGTTCTAATTTAACTATATCTTTACTCTTATTTATGATATATTTTTTAGATTGAGATGATGTTGATTTTTCATCTAGTTTAATATCTATACTCCAATCTCCTTTTTTACCAAATATATAGTCAAAGTCTATTGTGAGTTTTGTTCCTTTCTCTATATTTGCTTCACTTATAGGCTTTCTAAGTATACCTTTTAGTACATAATCTGATTCGAATATAGCCTCCGTATTATCAAATCGCCCATAGTCATTGAAGTTTACAAACTTGCCATCTTTGATTATTTTTATCACAGGATTGGCTGCAAATGCTCGACTATATTCCTCATCTATATCAGAAATCTTTGCATCACTAGTTATTGTGTATGTCATATTAAAGAATCCATCATCAACTGCAATTGTGTCTACTTTAAACTCTATTCCATTATCTTTTTTACTTAAATTTATATCTTCACTATAAGTTAAAAAATCATCTTTTTCATATTTATATTTTGAATCACTTCTAAGTTCAAAGTAATCAATTATCTTTTCAACTGCATAAGCAGTACTTATCGTAGCTAAGGATACTATACCTACCATTGCTGCTACCTTTAGTGGCTTAGCAAAAGTATTACTTTTTTTCTTCAAATTATTTACTTTCTCACCTTCATCTATACCTTTTAGTATGTATTGATTTAAATTAGTTGGTACTTTTATATTATCTTTAATTTTTATCTTGTCCATGTTAAAGTCCCCTTTCCTCCATAGATTTTCTAAGAGATTCTAGTCCTCTATATAAATAGGTCTTTGCTGTTCCAAGTGGTATATCTAATACCTGAGAGATTTCTTTGATTGTGAAATCTTTAAAATATCTAAGTACGATTACCTCTCTATATTTTTCATCTAATCGTATAAGCTCATTTTCTAAATCTAATTTACCTTCAAAATAGTCTATATTATTGTACTCTGATGCTATAGCTGATTCTTCAAAATATGTTTTATTCTTATTTTTATTCAAAACTGTTATAGATATATTTATAAGGATTTTAGTAAGCCATGTATCAAAGTATTTTGGCTTTTGTAATTTATCTATACTGGTATAAGCTTTAAACATAGTTTCTTGAATTACATCTAGTGCATCTTGTTCATTTTTTACATATGTATATGCAATCTTATACAACTTATCTCTTTGTGGCTCTATAAGATCTATAAAAGCCTGTCGATCTCCCTTTATGGCTTTTTTAACCTTTAATTCTTTTAACATAATTGTGTAAATATTCCTTTCAATGAATTCATCTAGTGTATCTTTACATATATTAGACACTGAGAATATACATTTGGCTTCAATTTTTTAATATTTTTTAATAAATTTAATATACTTAGATATTAATTCATTATGATTTTATTAAAACTAAATATAAAAAGCGCTAGAATTTATTCTAACGCTTTTTATATTCAGTTTAATATATATATATAGTTTTATCTAGAATTATCTATAAAAAGATTATATGCAAGTCCAATAACTACTAAAACCCCTCCAATCACTTGATATATAGAGATACTTCCAATAGCTATGTAGTCTAATACAATACCTGTAAAAAGCTGACCAATAAAAATTAATAAGGTTAAATAAAATGACGAAACTCTCAAAGCTAAATAAGAAGATAATGTAACAGATACTACACCAACAAGACCTCCAGTATAATAAAACCATGTAGCGTCATAAGACTCAAAACTAAAAAGTCTAAGAGTTTCTCCACTTATAAACAACAGTATAAGTGACCCTGTAAGACCTAAGACATAATTGAAAAATGTACTTTGATACATCCCTATTTTCTCTGCTAAGATAGAGTTGACAGACCTAGATGTAACAATTGTAAAACCCGATAATACAGCAATAATTATATAAATCATAATATCCTCCTTATTGTATAGTCATCACAAATATACCTAATATAATGATGCTAAACCCTATTATTTTCTTTTTGTTAAACTTATTTACTGGCAAGTTAAATAAACCAAAGTGGTCTATGATTATAGATGTAATCAATTGCCCAAATAAGCCAACAGATATCGTTAAGGAGGCACCTAACTTAGAAAAACTTACATTAGTAAATATAACTGTTAAGACACCAATTAGCCCACCAGTGTACATATAAAAAGGTATACCTTTAAGATTTTGTAGCTTTGACTTTGTTGCAATAAGTACTATTATAATTCCTATAAGACCTATAACGTGTATTATTACGCTAGAAGCATAATTACCTGCTACTTCTCCAACAGTACCATTTAAGGAAACCATTAGTGCTAATAATACACCTGTAAAAATTGAAATAATATAATTCATTATAAATACCTCTTTTCTTAGAATAATTATTAAAATATCACAAAAAATCAATAAAAATAATGACATATGTCATCTATAAATATAAAATTTAAAAATATAATATATAATATAATAAAGATCAAAAATAGAAAGGTAAAATCCAGTGAAAAAGATAGAAGATTTATTTGTCATAGATAGCTATTATAATGAACTAAAACTACATAAATTATTTGATAAAGATATGAAAGAAAATATAAAACTTTTTAAATATGAAAGAAATGAGTACCTATGTCAAGAAGGAGAAGATATGCCTTACTTTTTGTTTCTTATAGAGGGCAAGGCTAAATTATTTAAAACACTACCTAATGGTAGAGCTGTACTTTTAAGTTTTTATAAGCCACTTAAAGTGATTGGAGATATAGAAATTATAAAAAATCAAGCTACATCAGGTTCAATTCAAGCATTGACTGAGTGCTATTGTTTGGCAATAGATATGAAAAAAGCTAGGAAGGAATTAACTAACGATAAAAAGTTTTTAAAGTTTACTTGTGAGAGCTTAGCTGAAAAACTATTTGTAATAAGCATGAATAGCACAATAAACTTACTATATCCACTTGAAAATAGATTGGCTAGCTATATTAATGAACTATTAGTAACTGTGAAATATCTTGACTCAAATCAGTATGTAAATTTTGATGAGAATTTAGTTGATTTGGCAGAACTTTTAGGAAGTAGTTATAGACATTTGTTAAGAACTCTTAATGGTTTATGTAAAAAAGGTGTCTTAGAAAAAGACGATATTGGCTATAGAGTTATTAATCATAAGCTTTTAATAGAATTATCTGGAGATTTATATCAGGATGCTAAGTTTTTATAGTAATATTTTTGTATTAAGAAACAAATGCTTGAGCACAAATAAAGACTAGCAAGTTTCCGATGCTTGCTAGTCTTTATTTTATGAAATAAGTATTTAAATTATGAGGTAGTAATTAATGTAGTAGTATGGTAATTCGTGGTCTATCTTAATAATTGCCATTTGTTTAAGATTATATACATACTATTCATATTTTTTTTATAAAAATTTTATATAATCCCCACTTACATATCCTAAAGTACCCAAGTCATAAGTAGAAAACCAATTATTCAGGCAGTAATTAACATTAATACTAGAGCCTTTTGGTATGGTGCTTACTATATCGTAGTTAGTACCTCTTCCTTTTCTAACATTTAAATTTTCAGTAGTCTTTGCCTTTTTATTATAATTACCATTGGCATATTTTTCTTCACTACTATAATTTACTCCAAAATAACTGCATATACCATCCAATGTATACTCAACCAACTCATCTTGTTTGTGTTTAAGTATTTCCAAATCAAGCTTATTAGTATAAAATCCATACTCAACAAGTACAGCTGGCATATTGGTTTTACTTATAACCGTAAAGTCTTCAATCTTTGATCCTCTGTTAATAAATCCTTTATCTATGTTATTTTTTACACCATTGTATATAGAATTACAAATCAATCTACTAGCTTTAGTTGAATTACTAGAACAATTCTTACAAGTAAATACCTCTACTCCCCTTGCACTACTCCACTCTTTATACGCATTTGCGTGTATTGATAAAAATAAACAATTAGGTTTACCTTGATTTTTCCAATAAGAATTAGCTTTATTGCATCTTGTAATTAGCCCTATCTCATCTTTTCCTTGTGGATATGGATTGGTCATATAATAGTCTATATTAAGACTCTTTAATCTATTAGCCAACTTATACTGCATACTATTATTAAATTTCCATTCCCTAAGTGATTTGTCTGGCGATTCCTTCCCCTTTACATACTCATTGTGCCCGCTATCTATAATTAATAAATTCCCCATAAAATCTCCCCTTATTTTTAAATCTAATTCCCATAGATTCTATAATTTAATTTCTTACCTCTAAGCTCTATAACATGACTCTTTGCCATCTCAATGATTCTACTTCCCACAGCTTCATCAATTTCTAGTAACTCATTAAAACTCTTCTCTGTACTTACTATTATAGGTAGATTATTAAAGTATCTAAAATTTATTATTTCAAACATAATATTTATATCACTTTTGCTAATATTTCCTTTGTATAAATCGTCTATTAAAAGTATTTTAGCTTTTTTATATTTTTCTATTATTCTTTGGTACTTATCATTATCCATTATATTTTGCTTTATATATGTCATACTATCTCTATAAGACATATAAAGTACTCCAATACCATTATTCATAAGCTTATTTGCTATTGCTAATGATAGGTGAGTTTTACCTGATCCTACTTGTCCCATAAATATTATCGAATTTTCTCTACTGGGTAGTTTTGTGTTTGTGCTATTTACGTAGTCTTTCGCCTTTGCAAATGCATCTACTAACTGAATATCAAAGCTATAATTAAAATTTTCAAATGTCTTTTTCCTAAATTCCTCACTTATACCACTGTTTTTTAATATTGCTTCTGCTTCTCTTAAAGCTCTACATTCACAAGGTATAGCTTCATCGTTTTTTATTATAAATGTATAATCACGACATTTATTACACTTATAAGAGTGCTTTTGCTTTATTGAGTTGTTCTTCACTTGGCTTTTGATAAATTGATTCACCCTCATCATAAAGTCCTGTGGCAAGTTCATGTTTTGTATACTGGTGGTTTTCATTTTTATTTACTCCTTTTTTCAAACTTTCTGCATAAGATTTCAGATTATTTATACTTCTAATATCTAATTTAATCCACTGTTTGATTATCCCATCTACATAACCTCTATGTTTACGCTCTCTATATATTGCTATATCTACTGCTCTTTTAAATAAATCTATGTCAATTGTCTTACTAACAGTAAATATCCATTTTTCAGTGTATTTATTTACTGGTTCAATATAGTTTTCATAAACTTTAATATATTCTGCTACTACATTATTATTTTTACATTTATCTGCTAATTGCTTTTTGTCTTCATTATTTTTACAATTCTTTTTTTCTTTTTCTTGTTGTTCTTCTTTTTCTTTTTCTTTTTCTTCTTCTTTTTCTTCTTCTTCCCCATAGTCTATACATACTGTATCTATACTGTATTGATACTGTTTGCATACCCTATAAAATATTTTGATAAATTCTTTATTCTTAATAGTTGTAAGATCTTTTTCTATACACTTTTTTACCTTAGGACTGTTTAAGGAGTTATGCTTTATCCAGTTTATTATAAAAATCTCCTTGGTCTCTTCACAGTAAATAATCTTTTTATAGTCTATAAACCTCTGTAATAATTTATCTACTGTTTCTCTGTTGTACCCTGTTTCTGTTTCTATAATCCGTTTCGGTAACTCATAAATTCCACATTGGCTAGTTTTACTGTTAGTCATTATATAGATATAGAAGTATTTTTCTTCTGGTGTTAAATCTAATACAAATCCATCTTGCCAAAATTCTATGTGAATCTGTCTATATACCGCCATAATATCCTCCCTATTTAACCTTAAAAACTCTACTCTTACTTGTTTTTACATAGTCCTTAATTATATCAGGATAATCCTTTTTAAGACTTTTTGTATCTACGCTACTTTTACTTACACTCTTCCAAGTAATTTTTCTTTCTCTACAAAACCCTGTCTCATATTCCTTCATCTCACTTTGAAGTAGATGTTCTATATATTTTTTTCTTGTTTCAAGTTTACTTATATCGCTTATTATCTCATCATACTCAGTTAAATTTTTGTATATATCATCATTCATAATTGTAACTTCATCAACACTATCCTTGTAAGTATCTCTTAAAAACTTCCCACACTCATCACTACCAAATGGTAATGTATTCTCATTTATTCCCTTAGCTTTAAATATACTTGATATTCTTTTCATCTCTATATCCCCCTTGTAAAATCTTTGTAAAATATTCTTGTCCCTTTCCAGTTATGTATGTTGTAATTCTAAACTCAGTACCATGATTTGTGTTTACTGCAAATAAGCGAGTTTTAAAAAGTCCCTTATCTATATATATTTGCTTAGGCTGAGTTTCCCTACCCTGATTCATAAGATAGCCATTTACCCTAAGCCAATCAAACAGCCTTGTTCTTCCTATATCCATTCCCATACTGTTTAGTAGCTTTGCATATGCTCCTATACTTATTGCATCACTGCACTCTCCTACTGTTTCACCTATTTTTACATATGGTTTATTCATACTTATTATGTTTTGAAGCTTTTCAACCTTTTCTTTTTCCATAAGTAAGCTCTTTGCAAGATCTATTGTGACTTTGGGATTATTAATAATCTCATATGCTAAATCTTCTTGAATATAAGCTTTATGACTTCTTATTGTTGGAAGTACATCTTCCATAACCCATCTTTCAAACTTATTTGCTTCTTTTTTCTTACTTCTAACAATTAGTCTATAAAGATTGCCTTCATCAATAAACTTTTTACTTACACATTTTATTATCTCACTATTGTCTTTTCTTTTTCCAGCTGAAATCATCACGTCGAAAAACTCGACTCCATCTTCATTACAATATCTAAGTATTGCATCTCTAGGGTTTGTATAACCTAATATCTCAGCTGACCTTGTTGCTTCAAAGTACTCCTTATTGTTTACTTTTAATACTTGAATTTCCCCAAACTCCATGCTACTAAAAACTTTCATATGTACCCCCCCTTATTTAATTTACTAAAAAAATAGTCTCAAGCTTAACATCAAGTACTCTAGCAACTCTCATTGCCTCATTTACTGTAAAGTGGCTTTTTTCATTTTCTTTTCTTACATATGCAGATTCTGACATGTTTACTAAGTTTGCCATGTTCTTTTGGGTCAATCCCCTACTAACCCTTATACCTTTTAGCATTAGTTTATAACTCATATTTCTCCCCCTTTTTTATTTCTAACCATTTAGGTTACTTTGTTAAGTTAATAGTATTACCACTTAGGTTGAATGTCAACAAATTATTTCCATATTTTTATTATTTTTGGTAAGTTTCTATAAATTTTTTGGTTATTTTTGCTATAATTACGGTAAAGGCGGGTGAAAAAATGGAAACTTTGGCAAATAGATTAAAAAGCATTAGAAAAGAAAAAAAACTTACGCTTGAGCAAGTAGCAAAAGATTTAAATACTACTAATGTAACAATTTCTAGATATGAAAATGGGGTAAGAGAACCTAAGGGAGATATTTTAAAAGAACTAGCACTTTACTACGGAGTAAGTCTAGATTATTTAGCAGGTCTATCTGATGACAGAACTTCTTTATCTAAAAGTTCACAGTCAGAAGTAAGAGATGCAATAGAAGAAATGAAGCACAGTCTAAAAACTAGCGAAGGTCTAATGTTTGATGGTGAACCTATAACTGAGGATGCACTTGAAGATTTATTATCTGCACTTGAAATAGGTCTTGCTATGGCAAAGAAAAAACAAGATTCAAAAAAAATGGGAAAATAAATAAGTTTTCCCCAGTAATAATTTATCAGGGGGATTTTTGATGGATATAAAATATGAGGTAGAAAACTTAGTAAAAAAATATAAAACTAACAATCCCTTTCAATTAATATATGATCTTGATATTATTCTAAATCATACCTATTTAAAGCATAATACTAAAGGATGTTATACAAAAAAGTTTGGTGAAAGGCTTATTATTATAAATAATAATCTATGTTATGAAGAACAAAGAATGGTTGCAGCTCATGAGCTTGCTCACGCTATACTTCATACAGACGTTAATATTCTTGCTCTTTCAACCAACTCTGACTGGCACAAGTCAAGGTATGAAAGAGAAGCAAATATATTTGCAGCAGAACTTTTAATAAGTGATGATATCTTTACTATTTATGAGGGGTATAGTATTGATTATATATCAAAAACTGAGGGTATTTCTGTAGAGCTTCTTGAGTATAAGTATAAAAATTTCTTAAAGAATATGTAGCTATTTGATAGCATTTTTTTGGAAACTACAGCCAAACATAAGTTCTTTTTGTTGATATAAGCATAACAAAAGTCCCCTATAGAGCAGATAATTAAAGTCTATAGGGGTATTTTGTTATAATGTTACTATGCCTTGGTCTAATCTATCTAAAATATATTGAGCAAATTCATAATATTTTAAATCATGATTGATTCGTTCAATATTCATTCCTTCATGCATCAATGCCCATGATATTTCTCTTAACATACAGACAAACTTCATGTCATTTAGTGTCGTAAGTTTCTCATTGTCAAATACACCAAAGTAGCTAATTAATAAAACTTTATCTTCCTCAATACTAAATCTATTATCTGATGAAATAGTTGCTAAATCAAAATACACATCTCCAATACCCGATAACTCCCAATCAATAACGGTAAGCTTTTCGTCATTTAATATCATATTATATCCTGTATGATAATCATTATGGCAATACTTATTTATATTCTCTTTGTCTTGGCTTCTTTGAATCTCTATTCCTTCCATGTGTTTCAAATGTTTATGTAAGTTATCAGGAATAATTACACTTAAATCTTGTGCGCCTTTTAAATATCTTCTAATTAAATCAAAAGGAGAACAAACTCTTTTTATCCCTTTTAGTGAATGTATTTTTAGGAGAGTCGATGTAACCTTTTTTATTAACTCCGTATTATGCATTTCTTCTACTTCTATAGATTTTCCCTCGATAAATTCAGTAATCAAAGTATTTTTCTTGTTTCCTGAGGAAAAAACACTAGGCGCTATACCTAATTTTGACGCTTTAATAATTGCATTTTGTTCTTCTTCCCTACTTAAATCTAGATATTCATTTTGGTTATTATTAACCCTTAATACATAAAATTTATTGTCTACTTTTACCTTATAAGTAATATTTGATAAACCACCATTCAGAGGTTCATATGTTATCCCATCAATACTACTCCACCCAGAAATTTTCTTTAATATTAAATCAATATTACCCATTCTCTTCCCCCATATTCAATAATGTATAACAATTTTTCATTTTATTATAGCATACTCTATATTATTTTTAGGTACGCTTAACACATTAAGGCAACTAAGTTCACAATATATAACAATTGTGAACTTAGTTGCCTTGTAATAATATTAATTCTTCTTCTTATCTAAACACTTTTCAGGATTGATATACACTTGTTTCCACTTTCCATCTTTATCTTTTTTATAGTCTGCTATTTTTATATCAACACCATCAGTTAGCTGGTAAAACAGTACATAGTATTCATTCTTGTCTTTATCCTTAAAGTAGACTTTCTTTTCATATCCAGACTCCTCTACCCTAGTCTCTCCATCTATTAATGAACACCAACCACCATATTCAATTTCTACAAAAGACTTAGCATCATATGACCATCCGTGATAAGGAGCACATAGATAATTTTCTGGAGTATATTTCATATCTACAATCTTATATACTCCATTTTCATTTTTTAGATAAACATATCCATAGTAATAAGCAAATACTCCCTTATGCTCATTGGTACCTTCTATAGTTTCAAGTTCAACAAAGTACTTTATAACGTCCTTTTTATTTTCATCTGGTCCTACTTGATTTGCCTTTATTAAGTTAATGTGCAAAATATTTTCAAAAGATTTTAGGTACTCTTCGTAAGAAACTCTCTTTTGGTAATCCTCTGATAAAAACTTATATGCTATAGGATAAGGTCCTCTAGTATCACCTAAGCTTCCACATCCTGTCTTTGTGTCATCAAGAGGATTTGCTGCTTCTCTTAAAATACTAAAGTAGTTTATAATAGTGTCTTCTGGTCTTTTTAAAAACTTATCTGGTATTTTGTAGTTACTAGTGTTAGTTCCATATAAATCATAAAAAGTTTTTTCTATTTTGTTATTTAGTATTGGAGATTTTGATGGTCTAAAGAACCTTTCTAGATCGTGCTCTTGCTCACTATTTTCTACTGCTCTACCATCTTCTAGATTTCTTTCTTCAATGTATGTACCACCAAATATTAATTTATCGTATTTATTTTCTATACAGTTACCTATCATACTACTTCCTATAAAAAAAACTATAATAGTAATTATCAATTTTTTATTTATCATAATATATTTTTCCTCTTTTCTTGCTGCTAAAATTTATGTAACTCTTATAGTTTTATTATCTTCTTTCATAGTTTTATTTATAAGACATTTTTTACTGTTTTTGCGTAGTGTTTACTTATATTACATTCTTGTAACACAAAATCTGACATTTTTCGTGTTATAATACACTCATGTCAAATTTCATGTGAAATTCATAGTAAATTCACAAATTTTTCACATTGTTTTTTATTAATTATAGAAGGGATGTATTATGCAAAACATATTAAATTTTTTCACCACTAACTCAAGATCTGCTAATTTTAAAACATTTGGACAAGTCCATTTATTTATATTATTTGTAGCTGTAATTATAAGCATTTATATATATAAAAGATGTAAAGAAAATAGAAAACTAGAATTATTTATAGGAAGTGTATTAGTTCTTCAGCAAATATCACTATACTCTTGGTATATTATTGGAGGATTTAATACTATAAAAGAAGGATTACCTCTGTACCACTGTCGCGTAGCTATTATTTGTGTAGGTTTAGGATTAGTACTAAATAAAAATATACTTATGAAAATAGGTTCTTATGTAGGTATATTTGGAGCAATAGGTGCTTTATTATTCCCTAATCTTGATCCTTTTACTTTTCCTCATATAACTCAATTTTCATTTTTTATAGGACATTTATTTTTATTATGGGGATCTGTATACTTACTAATGATAAAGAAAGTAGGTATGTCTAAAGATGATTTAAAGGATTCTTTAATATATATAAATATCTATCATGTATTAATGTTTATATTAAATAATTCTGTGCATTCTAACTATGGATATATGAGTGCTCCACCTTTTTATATTGGAGTTGATTTACACCCTTTACTTAATGGTTCCTTAGTTATGATTATATTCAGTGTTATACTTCTTACTGAATATATCTTTATTAATAATCTTAAAGTATCTAAAGAAGACAGTAATGAATACAGTCTAGTTCAATAAAATTCACTTTTAATAAAAAATACTATATGATATCATATAGTATTTTTTTATTTAGCAATTAACCAATATAGTTTCTATTGACATATATATTAAAAAACATTAATATAGTTTAGTGCAAAACAATTTTGTATGGAGGTATATAAATGCCAAACGATAAACTAAAACTAGGTCTTGATATTGGTAAAATCCATCATATATTTTCAAGAAAGATGGATGCTGCTGTAATTAACGCAATTGATGATAGCATAACAGTTTCACAAGCTTATGTAATAGATTTTATTTGTGATAGATGTCAAGGTAAAGATGTATTTCAAAAAGATTTGGAAAAAGAATTCGATTTAAAAAGATCTTCTATTAGCTTAATGCTAAGTAATATGGAGAAAAGTGACTTAATCAAAAGAGTAGCTGTTTGTGATGATGCTCGCCTAAAAAAAATAGTATTAACAGAAAAATCTCTAAAGCTTTACGAAAGTATTTGTATTGCCATTGATTCAGTTGAAAATAAAATAGCAGAAAATATCACCCCTGAAGAAATAGAAGTATTTAACAGAGTTCTTAACAAAATAAGAAATAACCTTAAATAACTGTTTGAAATAAAAACAGTTATATTTATATACATATTGTTTTGTGCAAAACATATTTTAAAAGGAGATTGATATATGTCAAAAATGTCTAACTTTACTGAGGGTAAAATATTTTCACCATTATTAAAATTTACAATACCAATATTAGTTGCATCATTTTTACAAACTATGTATGGTGCAATTGATTTACTTATAGTTGGTCAATTTGGTACTACTGCAGATGTCTCTGCTGTTTCAACTGGTAGTCAGGTTATGCTAACTGTTACAGCAGTAATTACAGGTCTAAGTATGGGTCTTACTATACTAATAGGTCAAAAACTTGGTGAAGGTAAATCCAAGGAAACCGGAGATGTAATGGGAAGTGGTATTTCAATATTTGCAGTTATTACCATAATTACTACTTTATTAATGGTAGTGTTCGCCTCACCTATTTCAACTTTTATGCATGCTCCAAAAGAAGCCTTCGATAGCACTGTAATATACACACAAATATGTTCCGCAGGTTCTATATTTATAGTTGCTTATAATATTATAGGTGGAGTATTTAGAGGATTAGGTGATTCAAAAACTCCACTTATTACTGTAGCTATTGCATGTGTTGTAAATATTATAGGAGATTTAATATTTGTTGGAGTATTTAAAATGGCTGCTACAGGTGCGGCACTTGCTACTGTTATTGCTCAAGCAGTTAGTGTTATATTATCTTTAGTTATTATTAAAAAGCGTGGACTTCCATTTGAATTTTCTAGAGAAAGTATAAAATTCCACAAAGAGCATACATCAAAGATAATTAAGTTTGGTGCACCAATAGCGTTGCAAGACGGCTTAGTATTTTTATCTTTCCTAGTAATTATGATAATAGGTAATTCACTAGGTATAGTGGCATCAGCTGGGATAGGTGTTGCAGAAAAACTTGTTGGATTTATTATGCTTATACCATCATCTTTCTCTAAATCTGTGTCTACATTTGTTGCTCAAAACTATGGAGCCAAAGAGTATGTTAGGATAAAAAAAGCTCTTCTTTATTCTATTGGAGCTTCATTATGTTGTGGTGTAGTAATGTTTTACATTTCATTTTTCCATGGAAATTTACTTTCAGGAATGTTCTCTAAGGATCCAGATGTAATTTTAGCTTCTTGGGATTACATGAAAGCTTATGGAATAGATTGCTTACTTACTGCAATAATGTTTTGTATGGTTGGTTATTTTACTGGATGTGGAAAAACAACTTTTGTAATGATACAAGGAATAGTCGGTGCATTTTTAGTTAGAATACCTGTATCATATGCTATGAGTAAAGTGCTTCCAGTATCTTTATTCAAGGTAGGTCTTGCAACACCTGCATCTACCCTTGTTCAAATTGTATTATGTGTAATTTACTATGTAATTTGCTTAAAGAAAATAGAAAAAGAAAAAACATCTACAGATATTTCTTCTCAACTACAAGAAGCATAACAAAAAACTAACATCTTCATATTATCAAGAGTAAATTTTAATAAATATAAAAAATATTAATCTTGATATATTATAAATGTATAGTATGTATAAACTAAAAAATCTATTAGATATATAATCTAATAGATTTTTTAGTTAGTAATATATTAATATAGTTCATCAAAACCTACCTATAAATTGTAATTTGCTTTATAATACTATTTATTTATAATTCCCAAAATCCTGATAGTTCTTTCTTTATTTCTTCATAAGGCATTAACGTCGCCTCTATGATTGATTTACCTGTTTTCTCTAAATAATATTTTATCATATGATATCCACAAGCATATCCTGCACAAAATGGTAACCCCTCTGGAAAGTATCCTTGTACAGTAGCTATTTCATCACCATACAAATATGCAGTTATACCTTCTAATCCTTGTACATTTAAATTATCTTTAATTATTGGCTTAACATAATCATTTAAAGTTTCCATATCCGTTGTTGTTACCCACGGTCCCAACATTTCTTCTCCATATATCCATGTTGCAAAATTTTCTGCTAAACCTTCATTAATCATCATCTCTTCTAAAGTAATATCATTGCTCCATTTTATAAATTGAAATCTAACATTGTGATTACATTCATGGGCTAAAACTGAAGGAATTTTCTTTATTGTATCTTCTTTTGGAAGTAGTGATAAGAAAATACTTCCTGGAATTCCACCATCTCCACAACAAGATTTACTTAGTTTTGTATATACACTTTCTGGATTAGGTAGTAGTATTGTATATTTATATTCTTCAACCTTAAGTTCAACACCAGCATTGACAAACAGAGTTAATGCTTTTTTTATGGATTCTGTGCATAATTTCCAAATAGTGTCATCACTTATACCTTTTACTTCTTGTAATTTACTTTCATCAATTTTAGATGGTTCCATATATCCGAGCATCGAACTTGCCATTATAACATCATATCCACCTTTTTGCTTTGCTTTAATTGGAACATTATAACATGACCATTTATGAGAAAACTCATTCATTAAATCATATCTATAAATATCGTTCTTATTATCTAATTTTGCATTAAGTATTTTATTATAGACTTTATCAGAACGTATTTCTGTTACTTTCATAATATCATCTCCTTTCACTACTAATACTAAAGTATCACGTAGCGTCGATGTAAATAGTTTTTCAAAAAATATTTTTATAAATATAAACTACTTACTCAAAGTCAATATTATTAACTGAAATACAAATTACTATTTATCTATATGATACCAATGAAATCCTTGCTTTGTACTATATAACAATTATGAATAATATAACAAATAAATTTAATAGTGTTACAAGTAAACACATATCAAACTATATTAAGTGGCTAAGAATATTTGAAACTGATAGAGATTCTATTAAAACTAAGAATTTTGTTGTACAAAGTAATGTGTATACTCTTATACTAAGATAAGGTATTTTAAATTAAGAACACCAAAGTTTATGTAACGGGCAATAAATGAGTTAAAAGAATGTATTCTTCTGTTCAATAAAACATCACTTTTATTTCTTGAACAACATCTTACAGAGATAATTATATTTATAACATTGCCATTAAATTAAAAAGGGGTTATCACTTATGGAAAAACGTATTAAGAAGTTAAATAAACTAGGATTTTTAGGTTTTCTAGGTTTAATTGGGTTAATAGGATGCTTTACAGACCATACTGGATTTTATGGGTTCTTTGGATTTTTCTTATTTTTCTATTATTTTAATGTTATACCAGATGAGTTATTTAAACAAAATTTAATGAAAGCTACAACTCCCGCATTTTTTCTAAACTTAATAACAGTGTCAATTTCACTTTTTATATCTGCATTCACAAAGGATATATCTATATTAGTAGGTGGTATGGCTATTAGTTTTGGAGTATCAATTCTTACATTCTCTGGAATATTAGCATATATAGAAATAAAAGAAAGTAAGGGATTGCAATAATATGATAATACGAACAAAAATAAAAGAATATAGGGCTAAACATAATCTCAAGCAAGATGAACTTGCATCATTAGTAGGGGTAAGAAGAGAAACAATAGGTCATCTAGAAAATGGTAAATATAATCCTTCATTAAAATTAGCCTTTGACATTGCACGAGTTTTTAATGTAAATATTGAAAAGTTAAAGAAGAGAGTAAATATTTACTCTCTTTTTGTAGTGCCCACTAAAACAGATGCTTTATTGAACATTAAAAATTATTTAATCATTAGCTTTAATATATTTAAATTCCTCTCTTTATCTCCCATATTTATAGTCGTTGATTTTACTTGCTGATAACCTAATGATTTCCAAAATTTTAGACCTTTAGTATTTTGTTCTACTACTCCTATTCTAAGTGTATTAACTCCTTGTGTTAAAGCATATTTATGAATTTCTTCATGAATAATTTTTCCTAGTTTTTTATTCCTTTCATTTGGTGAAAGTAAAAGTAAACCTATCATCCAAGTTCCATTATCAGGATAGTTTTTAAATATATCTGCCATTCCAATTAATAAATCACATTCATTATATACCCCAAGCGTTAATGAATCCTCTGATGTTTTCTTATCACTATATTCAAAAATACTGTCTATATCCTCATAAGTTGCCTTTTTTCCACTGCATATAACATGATAATCCGAACATAAGTCATATAAGTATTTGATTTCATCTCGGTTAGAAGAAGTTATAGGCTTAATTAAATATGCGTTATTTTGTATAGCTTTTATCATACTTTATCCTCCTTTTAGATAATTAAATTATTATGTACTCTCAATTTAATTGTATCAGAAGTATATTTTCAAAGTGCCCACTAAAGCAGATATTTTTGTAAACACTCATTTTTACAACCTTTTTGTCACTTTTTACATTTTTAAATATATTGATATCACTTTAATACACAAGTTTTTCATAGGTTTTAAAGTATCATAGTTTCCTTGTAAATAAAAAATGTGGATACGATTCACAGCAATCATGTCCACATTTTTTATTTACAATTCATTTAATATAATTTTATCTTGTCAGGCCACGGATTATTTCTTGCAACACTCCATGTCTTATCAATATATTGCAAAGTATATATTTGCTCTACTGCATGGAAATAATAAGAACCTTTTGTAGTAACTTTATATCCAAGCTCATCTTCCTTCAATAAATTCATTTTCTTTGCTATACTCAGTTCAACTTTATAGTCTTTACTTAACTCACTACCAAACATCTTTTTATAAAGCTCTTTATTTAAATTCATATTGTAAACATTCCAAAATAACCAATAAGATTTTCTTGAAAATTTGGTGAAGTTTAACACCAAAGCGCAAGGAAATTCATTTTTATTTATTGCATTTATATATTCTTCAATTGAAAAAGTATTTAATCTAAACTTATCATCGAATAATGAGGCAGCTCCTGGACCTAATCCTATAAAATTTTCTCTAGTTATAGATGAATATTTCTCTGTATTAGGCTTAGCAAAAGTCCATACAGAGGTTCTATCTAGACCTAATTTTTCTGCCATATTTACAAGTTCAAAAAGCATTTTTTTCTTTTCATTAGCAGGTAGAGGTTTTCTTTTATTACTAGCATAAGAAAAATCAATAAATGGATATGTAGAAATTTGAGTTGCCCCAATCTCAAAAGCTAAGGCTACATCTTCTTTTAAATCTTCTATACTTTGGTTAGGTATTCCAAATATTAAATCTACATCAATGGTTTCAAATCCCACTTCTTTGACTAGCTTTATTTTTTCCACTTCATTATTTTCTTTTCTATCTAAGCTTTCCAAACAATTTTTATTAAATGATTGAATCCCAACACTTATCATATTAAATCCTAAACCTTTTAACTTATTCAATAAATCTACATTTATATTACTTGGATGTAATTCTATTGCTAAGCTACCTTTTAAATTGAAATTATCTTTTACAGTATCTATAATTTCTTCAAGGTATTCTATAAGTAAGGCAGGTGTTCCACCTCCAAAATATAAAGATGTTATATCCTGCTTTTTATATCTTATATTAGCTAGTTTTATCTCTTTTAATAGAGCTTCTTTATATTCTAAAGCCTTTTTTTCGTCATATAGTACTTTATTGTATGGACAAAAAGAACATATACTTTTACAAAATGGTATATGTATATATAACCCTAGATTATCTCTATTATTTAAATTCACATAATCTAAATCATTATTATCAGTGCATTTTACAAATTCAAATGGTTTAAAGTTCCTATTTAGTATCGGTCTTAAAATATTAGTCAGCATGTTCTCTTCTCCTATACAAATTTCAGATATGTTTTTAAAGTTTCAAATATTATCTTAGGATTTCCACTAAACAATAAAGAGAACTCTACAGCAAATAAATATCCACATTCATTACATAGTCCATCTATTTCTACGCATCTTCCACAGATAAACCTTTTTTTATTTTCCACTACCAAACATTGCTTACAAGGTCTACTCCAATTGTTATCTAAGTAATAATCTAATGCAGAGTATAAATTAAATATAGGGTATCCTTCCTTCATAAGTTGTTTTATAGTATTTACTACCTCAATTTTTTGTTCTTTACTTAAACTTAAATCCTCTGTTCCCTCATATGGTGTATGAAAATTAAAAGAAATACTATTTAAATTTTTAGTATTTTTAACTAATTCACATAGTCCCTTTATGTCATTATAATTTCTATTATTAATAGCCATATAAACACAGATATTACTTTCATTAGCCTCTTCTACATTTTTTAGTATAGTATCAAAGGTATTACCTCTTATATAGTTATGATTTTCTTTACTTCCATCAATACTTAAAAATATAATATCTGCTTCTTTAATGTCTAAATCTATAGTTCCATTTGTAACTATATTGACTAATTCAAATCCTATTTCTTTAGCCTCTATAATTAAGTCTTTAGCACTTTTTCCTCTATCCTTCCAAAGAAGAGTTTCTCCACCACAAAAAAATAAAATTCTAACGCCTTCCTCATAAAGCTTTAGCATTTCCTCTTTTATTTCTTCATAAGGGTGAATTATTTTATTTATATTGTTGACTGCACAATGCTTACAAGTAAGATTACAATAATCTGTAAGTATTATAGTAGCTAGTATTGGATTAGTATTTTTTAGGAATATTGTTCTTAACCCATAAGCTGAAAATTCTATAAATGATTTTAGCTTCATAATTGTTCTTCTCCCAGTTTAAATATGTTAGATAATATATTTATGTAATATTTTCCAATTGTATATCTATATTAGAATAACATAAAAAGAACTGCTAGACTATAAACTTAGCAGTTCTCTTATCTCTATTTAAGTTATTTCAATAGTTAAGACTAATCAACGAGATAATTCCCATGATTTATTTTTTAATACTTTAATTTTTATTTACTAATTTAGTTTCGATATCATTAATCATTTTGCCTATGACTGCTGATAACACCATTGGTACTATAGTGTTAGTTGGAAAGAAATATAAGTCCTGCACTAACTTGCATACTACATTCTATTAGTTCATCTGAATACTGGTTAACAATGTTCTTTTTCTTAATCTATCTTTTTGATACAATTTGTTTTCCACTGCACACTCCGTCATCTAAGTATAATTAAATGCAAATTGTTCCTCTTCACTATGAAAAACTATATTTCCCTCAATAGTAATTTCAAGTGGCGAGAATAAATATTGCCTTAATCCTCCTTGTACTCAAAAACGTTATTTATTGAAACATCAAAAACATTTGCAATTTTAAAATCTAATTCTAAAGATGGTAAATCACCTAGAAATTATAAACTCTGCTATAATTTAATTACCTATGAATATATTTTTCTACTTAATTTAGGGGGTATAATAATATGACTATATTAATGCAAATGTCTAGTACTGAATTTGAACAATATATAGATAATGCGGTAAAGATTTATGCACAAGAAAAAATTGAATCTGGAAATTGGACTGAAGACGAAGCATTCCACAAGTCCAAATCTGAATACAATAAGCTACTTCCAAATGGGGTATATTCCAACAATAACCATTTATTTTCTATCTTAAATGAAGCTAATGAAGTTATTGGTATGGTTTGGCTCTGTGAGAAAGGAAATGGTTCTGCTTTTATATATGATATAAGTATATACGAGGATTATCAGTGTAAAGGCTATGGTCTAAGGGCTATGGAGGAAATCGAAAATAAAGCCAGAACACTAGGATTAGAAAAAATAGAACTACATGTATTTGGGCATAATACGAGAGCTATAAACTTATATGAAAAGTTAAATTACAAAGCAACTAATATATTAATGAGTAAGAATCTATAATGTTTTTTGTTAACAAATATATTTGTTTTAATAAATAAAGGGGTGCATTTTATGAGTGGGATTGCAGATGTAAAAAATTTTTTAGATGACAATAACAAAGTCAAGATATGGCCTTCTAAAAGAAATAAGAAACTTAAAGTATTGGATTATATTATTACTAGATTTGAAGATGAGAAAATTTATACTGAGAAAGAAGTAAACTCAATTATCGAAGATATACATACATTTGGAGATATTGCTTTGATTCGTAGAGAATTATATGAAAATAAATATCTAGCGCGAACTCAAAACTGTAGTGAATA
The DNA here is from genome assembly GCF_002250835.2 of Romboutsia weinsteinii. Taxonomy (GTDB): domain Bacteria; phylum Bacillota; class Clostridia; order Peptostreptococcales; family Peptostreptococcaceae; genus Romboutsia_A; species Romboutsia_A weinsteinii. The sequence goes on along the minus strand of NZ_NOJY02000010.1, from coordinate 6,555 downwards.
CTGGGTTATCCAAAAATATAAATAAAAAGCATATCAAAAAGTAGGGGCATCTTATATGCTCCTACTTCTAAATTCGTAATATATTAATTAATAGTATTCAATATATATACTTAAAATAATTCTTTTTTCTTATATAGTTTATATCCAAATATAACTATTGTAGCTAAAATTATATACGTAAATATCTCTACATATATTGTATTATTAATTTCTATCCCATTAATATAAATCATATTATTTCTATTAAATATTCCACATACACAAAATAATAAAAATAATAGATACTTTTTATGTTTTGATTTGTAATATTTCTTTATGAAAAATAAAGAAAATACTAATAATATCAAAAACATTACAATATCCCCTATTGAAAATTGAATAAGTTTCACATCCTTTCAAACATATTTATTCCTTACTTAAAGTTTAGCGAGAATTATAAGATTTTGTAGCTAAATAACCTCATAGTTAAATTCCTATTTATCTATATGTTATCAGATATATAGTTATTTCGCATTATATAACAATTGTGTACATATTTTCATTATAGCATTCTTTAAACTAATTTATCACAATTCACATAGACTGTGGTTTTCTTAATTTGAAACCCTTTATTTTAGTTTAAGCACTATATAGATATATTTTTCTATTTGTCTTTGATCATAGTTATTTCATGTTCAATTTTATCAGAATAAAACCCCATCTTCCTATACAGATGTATCGCATTATTGTTGCATTCATCTGCCATCAAATAACTTTTCTTAGCTCCATTCTTAACACCATATAAAAGAGCTTGGTTTAACAATTTTTTTCCGATACCTCTATTTTGATATTCAGGACTTACAGCAATTTCCCTAATCCACAAAGTTGACCCAGATTGCCTATTATCTCCATATATAGCAATACATACAATACCGCAAATAGTATTATTTTCTCTATGAACTAGTATTGAAGAATCTCTACTATTAAACATATTGGCAGTAGGTTCTATTCCATTAATCCATCTGTATATCCACTCTTCACTTTGACCTGCAAATCCTCTGCTTTGCCCTCTACAAGATAAAGTTATATCTGATGCTTGCTTACACTCATCTATAGACAATTTTTCTATTTTATCATCTACAATATATTTTGATATATCTTGATTAAAATAATCATTCCAAATTGCGAATATATCAAATCCATTTTCTTTAAATTTACATACCCATTCATTAGGGATAAATGTTATTAACCCAGCTTTATTCGATCTATTTATTTCATCTAAAACTACTTTAGGTTCATCTGCTGCAAAGCTAAATTCATATAATTTCATTTCTTTGTTGTATCCATATAACAATACACATTTTTCAGTATCTAGTATAACTTCATAATCTAAGATTTCTTCATAGTCTGTATGTATTAAAGAATTAAACTTATAATTTTTTATCCTAGACTTAATACCCTCATATAATTCTCTTTCCATATATCCCCCTACTCATTATTAAAAATATAAAATAATTATCAATATAATTATATTTTAATCCCTATACTTTCAAAGTATATAAGTACCCCGATATAAATGCAGATTGTAGCCTTCTAACTTCTTCAGTAAAATGAACATGGTCACAATATATATCTTCTCCTAAGTTTTTTGTAAAACTATATAAATCTATAAATTCAATATTTTTATTATCTATTATTTCTTTTGCTATTTTATTGTAAGTTTCTAGGTCTTTAATATACCTTAAATAGCCATCTTTTCTTGAATTATGAATAACTTCATTAAAAGGAGTTGTTGCAATCCATATTACTTTATTAGACATACTCTTTGCTATATCAATTATTTTACTTAAATTCATTTTGTACTCATACTCTTTTACTTGTTTCTCTAATGAATTTCTATCAACTCTAATATCATGCATTGCACAATTTATAAGTAAAATATCATACTTAACATTTTTCTTATTTTCTTCAGTTAGATATTCTAAAACCATACTACTATCACCAGCATTAGCTCCTATTGGTCTCTCTAAATTATCCAATGCATCTTTAATACCCATTTTTCTATCATAGTTAAATTTATCTTTTATCATCTCCTTTAAGTATAATCCATAATGTATAGATATACTGTCACCTATTACAAATATACTCCTTAGGTTACTCTCCATGATTTACGCCCCCTTAAAGCTTCAAACCTATTAGAATTTACAATTAAATTATATCAAAGCTAAGAGTTAAAAAGTGTCAATTAGAAGATCTATTTTAGTGGATATATATAATTTTATGGAATTTAAGCCAGCTGTATATGTTTACCAGATTAGTTGATATAATTAATCAATTAGTGGAGCAATAACCTTAGTTAATTCCTCTTGTTTTTGTGTTCAATAGAATATCTGTTTTAGTGATCATTTCTAAAAATCTAAGTTATACTAGAATTAAATTAACAATTGCTATATATAATGTAATGCGAACCACAGATTATTTATATTAGGGGGTATTAAATTGAGTGAATTAATTTTATTAAAACCATCAAAGCTTTTAGAAGAAAAAATTTTGGAATACAAACAAGAGTATTTAGACTTTGAGGAAACTAGTATCAATGGAAGTTGTGGATTATACCATTATAATAATTTTGATGAATGGCTTGAAACTGTTCTTTCAATTGAGAAAGATAAACTTCGCAATGATGTTCATGCCAGCACATTTTTTTCTGTAAGAAAATCGGATAATAGAATTATAGGAACTATTCAACTGCGTCACTTTTTAACTGATGAATTAGAAAAACACGGAGGGCACATAGGATATGGTGTTCGCCCAACTGAGCGAAAAAAAGGTTATGGTAAGCAACAATTATTACTTGCTTTAGAAATTGCAAAAGACATGAAAATTCCAAAAGTAATGATTACCTGTGATAAAGATAATATTGCTTCAAGTCAGACGGCGATCAGTTGCGGTGGAATATTAACAGACGAAAATATCTATAAAGATAAAGAGCAACAAATATATTGGATTACACTTTGCTAATATGCATAATCTACAGTAAGTTTCTTGTATAATCTTAAAATTATTACTCTATTTATACGTATAAAAACATCTATTTTGATAAACATGCTAGGAATTATAAACTCTGCTATAATTTAATTATCTATAGCATATACTTTTAAATTAATTTAGGGGGAATAACTTTATGGAAAAAGTATTTTTAATAGAACCTTCAAAAGATTATAGAGATAGCTTTGTATGTATGGTAAGAGATTATGAAATACATAAAGATGAAGAGTATTTTAATATGTATAAAGATGCTCTTGAAGATTTTGATAAGTATGTTGAAAAATTGCTAAATAAATCTAAGGACATAGGATTAGCTGAAAATAGAGTTGCATCTTCTACATATTGGCTAGTTAATAAAGAAAATGATGTTTTAGGAGTTATTAGAATTAGACATGAGCTTAATTCTGAGTTCTTAAAAAACATTATTGGACACATAGGTTATGACATATCGCCTTCAAATAGAAGAAGAGGTTACGGAGAACTTATATTGCAATTAGGGTTAGAAAAATCAAAGGAGCTTGGTATTAATTCTATATTAGTGACTTGTAAGTCTTATAATTATCCATCTTCAAGAGTAATTGAGAAAAATAATGGAGTTTTTGAATCAGAAATACTGGATAGCGTAAGTAACAATCTTTATAAAAGATATTGGATTAGTATATAAAATTGTTAAATTAAAATTCATAAACTTTATACATGGAGGATATTTATGACTATTGTAGGTATTTTGGGTAGTATTCACGGGGATGATAGTTTTAGACTTGAAAAAGGATATACACTAGAGATGATGAAAGAAGTTATCGTAGAGTTTAATCCAGACATTATATGTGGAGAAGTAAGACCTGAAGACTGGGATAAATACTGTAATGATAGATGTTATTCAGGTTATCTAGGACCATCCGAATATAGAAAAATGATTATACCACATTGTGAGGATGAAGGAATTGAATTTGTACCAGTAGATTGGTATGAAGATGATATGGTTGATTGGGATTATATGAGAAATTATAGCAAAGATCAAAAATATAAATTTGCTAAAGATTTAGAAGAAGTCTATGAAAAAATATGGGCTGTTGGCAGAAAAAGTTTATTACCTATGAACTCATTTGAACTTGATAAAATAATAATTCAAAAACAAGAATGGTTTAACTCATTAGATCCAGTAATGCACAATGTTTATTGGATAGCGAGAAATCAATTGATGATCGAAAGGATAAAAAAAGTTATAAACAATAACCAAGATAAAAGAATTTTATGTACCGTAGGAGCTGAACATAATTATTTTTACTATAATGAGTTAAAAAATTTAAAATGCAGATTAATATACCCTTTAAAGTAAGTATGTTAACCGTTTTATATATTCTTCATAAAATTTCAGGTATAATAATTAGTTTTACTGTAGAGCTATGAATAGAAAATCATAGCTCTATTTTAGTATTTTTTACAATTCGTCAGATATATCAACAGGCACTAAATATAAAATTTTCATATCATTTCTAAATACTTCTCAATAATTATCTTATGTCTTTTTAATAGCTTATCTGGAATTTCAGATATGTCAAAGAATCTACAATCAAGTGTTTCATTTCCATCTGCGCACAAGGTACCAGTAAAACATTTAGTGTAGTAAGCAGTTAACACTACATAATATTCATCACCATTTTTTAATCTTATATAATTATCTTCTTTTCCAGAAAATACACCTATTAACTTTAAATCTTCTACTAATATACCCGTTTCTTCAAATACTTCTCTTTTTCCAGCCAACTCAGTTGACTCACCTAATTCTATTAATCCACCTGGTAAACCCCATGAACCATAAGGCTCACTTCTTTTTTGAAGTAGTATTTCATTTAGTTCATTTACTACTATTACTGCTGTTGCCACTAAATTAATGGCTCTATTTCCAATGACTAATCGTAAATCTTCTACGTATCCCATAATATCCCCCTTATTAAATCTCTATAGCTACTATCAGAAATCATAAAGTGTCCACCAAAACATCAGCCTTAGTGAACACTTCCATATAAGTATTTGCAACTACAATATTTTTAACTGTATAATAAAATAATCCACTATTTGGCAAAGTAAATACTATAGGATCTATTCCAATACCATCCCACCACTATTTTTATTTCCCACAACTTTTGCCCAACCACTATTTTTACAAAATACAGCTAATCCCTCGGATGAAGAAAATACACCTTTATTTACTAGTAAATATATATTACCATTATATCCGGTTTTACTTTCTCCTTCCCATATACTATCGTTAGTAAATTTCGTATTATATTCAGTATAATATTTATAATCATCTATATTTCTCACACTTTTTAATATATCCTTATTAGGAAATTCATTTATATCCTTTAAACTATATCCTCTACTTGCATAATAATCTTTTGTTATTCTACCTTCTTTGTGAAGTGTATATTCTGTACTTTCATATGTATCATTTACTATAGGATTTACTATGTGTTCCATCCATAATTGATCATTTCCACCACCATTATTTCTTATATCTATAATATAATCGTTATAATTATTTATATCTTTGTATAACTCATTTATTTTATCAGTATCTTCCTTAGTAAATTCCATAAAGCTATTGATTTTAAGATAAGCAATTTCTTCATCAATTATCTTTGTTTCTATATTTTCTTTATTATTATTTTTAGAAATCTTTTCATTAACTTTTTTGTGTAAACTTTGCAAATTATCCTTTTGAATTAAGTAATTTTCCCATTTTTTATTTTTATCTACTAACTCTTCATCATTTAAAACTTTACCTTGCTATTGTCCTTTATATGCATCTCTAAACCAACCCACTTGATTTGGTTCTATTAAATTAGTGTGACCATCTCCAAGTAAATTTATTGAAGTACCCATTATATTATAAAATTCCTCGTTGTCATTGCTATTTTCTATCTCTTCTTTAAGAACTTCATATAAGTCTAAGTATTCTGTTTTGTATTTATTATAAAACACATCAAAATTACAGTAATTTTCTTTCATTATATTGACATAATGATTAAAATACTCTACTTTTTCCTCAATCAACTTCCCTCCCAAAATAAAATTAGACGTGCTTATTAAGTTTATAGTAAGTATCAATTTAATTATAGTAAAAGTTCATTTGATGCTACAGATTCATCATCTTCATATTTTTGAAAATCTAATACTTCTTCTTTACATTCATTAATATATCTGTTTACTCTTTTCATTGTAGAATCATTAATAGTAATTTTGCCACACATATGACATTCCTTTGCTGGAATATTTATAACCTTTTTTACAGTATTATTGCTATCAACAGCTAACTGAGTTCTTGTTGAAGTTAACCATTTCTTGCAATCTTTACACTTTAACATATTAACTTTATCCCCTTTTATCCAATAAATTTTAAATAGCATGTAATAAAAGTATGCTATGTTAGACAATTTCGTGATTAATAGAATAAAAATGTTCGTATTATATTAATATTCCATCTCAAATCTACTCGATAAATTGGAATTTATAACTAATCAC
>NZ_NOJY02000109.1 GCF_002250835.2 Romboutsia weinsteinii | reverse complement strand
AAGTGCAGTAATGTATGTAGCTTATCGATACTAATAGGTCGAGGACTTGACCAATTTAAAATGATTATTAAATTAAATGTATGCAGTTTTTAGAGTATTAACTCTATATGCGGGTGTAGCTCAATGGTAGAGTTCCGGCCTTCCAAGCCGGCTGTGAGGGTTCGATCCCCTTCACCCGCTCCATTTAAATAGATTATGTGGTTACAATAGCAGAGAGGATACACCTGTTCCCATTCCGAACACAGAAGTTAAGCTCTCTAGCGCTGATGGTACTTGGTGGGCAACTGCCTGGGAGAGTAAGACGTAGCCACGTAATCTTTTTTATTTTAATAGAAATAGCAACTGCCTTAAAATATAATTTTTAGGCAGTTTTTTTGTGCTAATATATATGTATATTGTATTTAACTACAGGGGGGAAAAAGCGTGGATATAATAGAGAATTTAAGGGTGCAGGGAATTAGTGAAAAACTTATAGAAGATATACTATACTTTAGAAAATATTTTGATCTGAATAAAGATTTAGAATACAGGATAACAAAATCTTCTACTTATTTCTATGGTAAGGATATTTTATCAATGTGTATTTCAGCCATACTAGAAGATGAAAATATTTTATTATCAGGTCCTAAAGCAACTGGAAAAAATATATTAGCAGATAACTTATCAGAAATTTTTGGAAGACCTCAATGGAATACATCTTTTCATATAAACACAGATAGTTCAACTTTAATAGGAACAGATACATTTATAGACAATGAAGTAAAACTAAGAAGAGGTTCAGTTTATGAATGTGCAATAAATGGAGGTTTCGGAGTATTTGATGAAATCAATATGGCAAAAAATGATGCTATAGTAGTACTTCACTCAGCATTAGATTATAGAAGAGTTATAGATGTACCTGGTTATGATAGAGTAGGCTTACACCCAGCTACAAGATTTATAGGAACTATGAATTATGAGTATGCAGGCACAAAAGAATTAAATGAAGCGCTGGTATCAAGGTTTATGGTGATTGACATACCAGCGATAGAAGAAGATAAATTAATGTTAATTTTAAAAGAAGAATTTAAAGATGCTGAAGAAGAAAAGTTAATTCAATTTGCTGGTATATTCCTAGATCTACAGTTAAAATCTCAAAATGGTGAAATATCCAGTAAGTCAGTAGATTTGAGAGGTTTAATAGGCTCTCTAAAGGCTATAAGAAGAGGGCTTGAACCCAAATTGGCTATTAATATGGGAATGACAGGAAAATCTTTTGATTTATATGAAAAAGAAATAGTAGGGGATATTATTAAGACAAGAATTGCCGATAAGTGGGAGAGTAAAGACATATTTCCAAATAAAGTAAAAATGTCATACTAAACAGGTGATTATATGAGATGGATATATAATGATTATGAGTTTGATAATAGGGTAAATAACTTAGCTTGGACTATATCTGGGAATTATACTGAAGACTTAAATTTATGTGAGAAAGATTATACATCAAAAGATATATCTCTGTATTCTGCAATAATGGCGGGAGCAAGGAGAAAGTACGTTGACTGGGATATAATAAAAAAATACTCATCAAATAGAATAAAAAAAGGGTATGATCAAGATATAATATTAAATCTAATACAAATTGTATTAAATTTAATTGTAGAATCGAAAGTTATAAGAGATAGACCAGGTATATACGATATCAGAGAACAAGCTTATAAAGATATTGTTTCACAATTTATTAAAATACATAATGAAGATGTATTGCAAAAAATAAAATATGTATTTGTTCTCGAAGCAATGGGAAAACATCCAACAGTTGATGGGCTTACAAGAAGAATTATTAATGATATAAAAGATATTGATATAAACTTCGATATAATTGATCTCTTAAAAGATATAGATAAAATATACTTAAAATACTTTAAACATATACTTAATGATACGAGTAAAACTAATAATACTGATATGAAAAATATTGACGATGTAGATATTAACTTTGATAATTTTTCTAATTTCATGTATGAAGAGTTATACAAAGATGAAACTGATAATATAGTAGAAAGTGAAATTGATTCCATATCTTCTGGTATGTTAGTCGATAGTATAGGAGACTTTGAGTCAACTGATTTAAATAAGTCCTCTAATCGAATAATATATGTTGATGAAGAAACCTCCAATAAAATTTATAAAAAATTAGAGTACTATTATGGTAAATCCTACTTAAGCAAAGATGAAATTAGAAAGATTGAAACTAAGCATTGTAGAAATGTCCATGAAGGATGTAGAGTACATTTTACTGATGGGGTACTTCGAAGTGAATGTAAAAATATATTTCAGGTTAAATATGTTACAAGGCAGAAAGAAAATAATATAAGTAAGTATAGAGATAAAATAAAAATACACAGAAGAAATATTACAAAACTAAAAGAAAGCCTATCAAGGATATTAATAGAAGAAAATGAAAAGTCTAGAGTGTATTCTGATTGTGGAAATATATATGCAAATAGAGCTTGGAGAGTTGGACGAAGTGATAATAACAAAATATTTTATAGAGATATTGAAAATGAAAAAGGAAGGTATGTAATTGATATATTATTAGATTCGAGCGGATCTCAGGTTAGAAACCAAGCTAATGTGGCAACTCAGGCTTACATAATTGCAAGTGCATTAACTTCAGTAGGAATACCGAACAGAGTTATGGGATTTTCTAGTTTTTTAGATTATACAATTTTAAAGAGATTTAAAGATTATGAGGATACTTTAGACAAAAGTGAAAATATATTCGAGTATTTTTGTACAGGCAATAATAGAGATGGATTAGCTATAAAGTCTACTTGTGAAGGATTAACAAGTAGAGAAGAAGAAAATAAAATACTAATAATCTTGAGTGACGGAAAGCCGAATGACATAAAAATAGGGAAAGATAGTGAAAGAAGTATAAGAGGAGAGATGTCTTATAGAGGTTCAGTGGGAATAAAAGACACTGCCAATGAAGTAAGAAATGCACGAAGAAAAGGGATACTGGTACTTGGTGTTTTTACAGGGAAAGAAAGCGAGCTACAAGCTGAAAGATTAATTTATGGAAAAGATTTTATATATACTCAGAATATAGAACGGTTCTCGGATATAGTATCTATGTATTTAAAAAAAATAATTAGAAGTTAAAAAAATAATAGGAATATACTATAGATTATAAAATATACTTTAATGTAGAGAAAAATATATATATTAAAAAGTAAAATAAAAATATAGAAACTTAGAAGGTAAATTGAAATTGATATAGAATTAGTTATTTATAACAACTTAATAGAGAAAATATTTTAGGTTCTTGAAGAAAGATTAATAGGGAAAGAGGTTAGAATCCTCTACAGCCCCCGCTACTGTAATGCAGACGAAACTTATAAATAGCCACTGTGATATATAATATTACGGGAAGGCAAAAGGAGTAGGATGAAGCTAAGTCAGGAGACCTGCCTATAAATATTTAAGTAATTTCTTCGGGGAGGAGAAAATTTCTTACATATGCTTATTTTGTGTGCTTATAATTATAAATAGTATATATATGAAAAAGTCTAGCCCTGGGGTTAGACTTTTTTATTTACAATAATGCTAAAATAGCCCTTAACTTATTTTAATATAAATTAATAAATGTAATAACCCTTAACCCGCCTTATTAAAGGTACCTTAGGGCTTAAAGCCCTAAGGAAAATTTCTTTTTAAAAAGAAATACTAAAATAGCCCTTAACTTATTTTAATATAAATTAATAAATGTAATAACCCTTGACCCGCCTTATATAAAGGTGCCTTAGGACTTTAAGTCCTAAGGATTATTTTTTTAGATTGAGAATATACTTATAATAAATATACTTTGTTTATAGAAATTAAAATTTTCACAAAAAAATTAGAAAAAAGAAGGATTATGTATTCTAAGATAGAATAAAGTATATATTACAATAAATAATTAAATAGTTAATAATATTTTAGGTTCTTGAATAAAGATTAATAGGGAAAGAGGTTAGAGACCTCTACAGCCCCCGCTACTGTAATGCAGACGAAACTTATAAATAACCACTGTGACAATGCTATCATGGGAAGGTTAAGGAGTAGGATGAAGCTAAGTCAGGAGACCTGCCTATAAATATTTAAGTAATTTCTTCGGGGAGG
>NZ_NOJY02000108.1 GCF_002250835.2 Romboutsia weinsteinii | reverse complement strand
TAGTAATATATGCAGAGCCATCTAATAAAGTATTTTTACAAGGGGCTATAGGTGGAACTTCTAATATGATTACTATAGGAATACTTGGAACGTTAGTATTATCAGCTTACTCGAAGACAAAGATTAAGAGCGGAAGTCTAAGAGTCGAAGAATAAAGTTAAAAAGGAGATATCCATGAAGAGAAAGATAATAGAATTTAAAGATTTTAGCTTTCAGTATAGAGTACAATCCGAGCCAACACTTAAAAATATAAACTTAGATATCTATGAAGGTGAGAAAGTGCTTGTGGTTGGTCCTTCTGGTTCGGGAAAAAGTACATTAGCACATTGTATAAATGGATTAGTACCATTTTATTATAGTGGTAAAACATCGGGGCATTTTAAAATAGATGGAGAAGATACATTAAATAAGAATATATTTGAACTTTCTAAGGTTGTAGGGACAGTACTACAAGATCCGGATAGTCAGTTTATTGGACTTACAGTTGGAGAAGATATAGCTTTTAAGTTAGAAAACTACTGTGTTGAACAACAGGAGATGATTGCTAAGGTTAATAAATCAGCTAAATTAGTTAATATTGATAAAGAACTTGAATCTTCTCCATATAAGCTATCTGGTGGACAAAAGCAAAGAGTAACTCTTGCAGGAGCTACTGTAGATGAAGTTAAAATCCTTTTATTTGATGAGCCACTAGCAAGTCTAGATCCTGCAACTGGAAAGAATGCAATAGAACTTATTGATAATATACAAAAAAATGATAACAAAACAATGGTTATAATAGAACATAGATTAGAAGATGTGCTTCACTGTAATATCGATAGAATAATCGTTATGAATGATGGAGAAATACTAGATGATGTAACTCCAAACGAACTTCTTTCGTCAAATATATTAAATAAAGTAGGTATAAGAGAGCCTCTATACATAACTGCACTTAAATATGCAGGATGTGAAATAAGTGAAGATTTAAATCTTGAGCATATTAATAAGCTTAATATAGAAAAATGTAAAGATAGTATATCAAGGTGGTGTACTAATATTGCTAAGTCTACAGAGAAGAGTAATGATAAAGTTTTACTGGAATTAGACGATATAAGTTTTTCTTACAACGAAGAAAAGCAAGTACTGAAAGATATTTCTTTTAAAATCAATGAAGGTGAAATGGTAAGTATAGTAGGTAGAAATGGAGCTGGTAAATCTACAATATCAAAGTTAGTGTGTGGATTTTACAAGCCGACTAATGGAAAAATATTATTTGAAGGAAGAGACATTGCGAATGATACTATAAAAGAGCGTTGTGAAAAAATAGGATTTGTAATGCAAAACCCAAATCAAATGATATCTAATACTATGATATTTGATGAAGTAGCTTTTGGTCTTAAAATAAGAGGATTTAGTGATGATGAAATTAAAGAAAAAGTATATAACGCATTAAAGGTATGTGGGTTATATGGATATAGAAATTGGCCGATATCAGCATTAAGTTTTGGTCAAAAGAAAAGAGTTACAATAGCGTCAATACTAGTGTTAAACCCAAAAGTTATAATACTAGATGAACCTACAGCTGGGCAAGATTTTAAGCATTATTCTGAAATAATGGAGTTTTTAGTAAGTCTTAACAAGCAAGGTGTTACTATTATAATGATTACTCACGATATGCACCTGATGCTGGAGTATACTGATAAGGTAATTGTTTTATCGGAAGGTAAAAAAGTAGCTGATGATAGTGCTATAAATATACTAACTGATAAAGATGTAATAGAAAAAGCAAATCTTAAGGAAACATCCATATATGAATTAGCTGTAAGATGTGATATAGATGAACCAAAAGAGTTTGTGAAGAAATTTATAGACTGTGACAGGAGATTTAGAAAAATATGAATACAGAAATGTTGTCATATATAAAAAAAGATTCACCTATTCATAGATTAACTGGAGCAACGAAGCTAATATGTTTTCTACTATGGACGTTAGCGGCAATGGTTACTTATGATACTAGGGTTTTAATAGGACTTTTTATAATAGGAATTGTTACATTTAAAATATCTAAGATAGAATTTAAGGATATATCATTTATACTTTATTTTATATTAATTTTCTTATTTTTAAATGTAATATTAATATTTATTTTCTCGCCAGAAGAAGGCGTATCTATATATGGAAGTAGGCATGAAATATTCCATTTGGTAGGACCATATAGTTTGACTTGGGAACAGTTATTTTATGAACTTAATGTTATGTTAAAGTACTTTGCTACTATTCCCATGGCGTTATTATTTATACTTACGACTGAACCGAGTGAATTTGCAGCATCTTTAAATAGACTTGGTGTAAATTATAAGGCATCATACACAGTATCAATTGCCTTAAGATATATACCTGATGTACAGAGAGATTATCAGGATATAGCTTTTGCGCAACAGTCAAGAGGTATTGATTTATCTAAAAAAGAAAAAATAAGTAAGAGGATTAAAAACTCTATAGCTATTCTTATGCCATTAATTTTCTCAAGTTTAGAAAGAATTGATAAGATAAGTTTAGCTATGGAATTAAGAGCTTTTGGTAATAATAAAAAGCGTACTTGGTACAGCATAAGAAGATTCACAAAAGAAGATTATATATCTATAGCTATACTAATTTTAGTATTTGTTATATCAATAACTATGGTTAAAGTCAATGGATCTAGATTCTATAATCCATTTGTATAACTAAAAAATAGGCTATCTACAATGTAGATAGCCTATTTTTCTATATTAAAAGTTTATTAATAAATAAACTTAAAATATCTGAATATTATTAATTAATTTGGGCAATTAATTTAAATATTAATATAGAAAAAATTGTAAAGGAGATGTAGTGTGAAAAAAGAGTTGTTACAGTGTATTATTATAACTATAATAACAGTGATATCTTCTACAATAAGATCAGAGAGCCTTGTTATATCTGAAGGTATCAAAAAGATAGAAACAAAAGATTGGTTAAGAACTAAAGAGATTTATGAAGTAGATAGTGAAAAAAAATTAAACTCAGAACTAAATTTTATGAATGAAAATATAAATGGCTTAGAAGATAAAGTTCAAGGAGTTAATGGATTGATTCAAGAGTTAAATGGAAAAAGAATAGTAAGAGGTTTGGACGACGTTAAGTTAATAGAAGGCAATGAATATACTGAAGGGGGAAAGATATTAAGAATAGGAGATATACATAAATATAACAACTATAACATAAGTAAAGCTAGCTTATATAGTTGGTTAGATCCTAATCAAACAGTATTTAATGAAAATAATATGTATAGTTGGATACATAACTATACTAATGGTGGGAATCCAGCCACTGAATGGAGGTTACTAAGAGGTAATTTTACTTTAGAAAAAGAAGAACTAAACTCATTAAAGAATAAAGAGATAAATATCATATTAGGCATTGACACACCAAATGGATTTGAACCAGTACTGCCATTTAAAAACATAGTAAATGTATTTGTAAATGGTAATATGACGCCAATTAATTATGCTTCACAATCAAATAGAGGGTTAACAATAGATAATATTACACAAACATATCAAACAATGAACTACACATCAGAAAACCTTATGAATGAAAATTACTGCAATAAAGAATATCACGACTCTTTAAGTTCACATACTGACTCATACCATGTACATCTAAATACTTATCTAAAAGATTCAAAAATCGTAAATGGAGATATATACAAATACATAAATAAAAATAATAGTGAAGCAGTGAATACTATAGAAATATTGGTTGGTCAATTAAGTACATCTAGTGGAGGGATATCTAAGCTAGACGTATTTTTAGTTGAAAGGCCTAATTTAGAGATTAAATGTATCCCATATATAAAAAATGATAATAATGAAAATGTATATTTATTAAATGATGAAAAAGTATCATTAGGCGATAAAGTATTTTATAGAATAGAAGTACATAACAACTCTGAACATATCAATATATCATATCCAAAAATAACTACAGAAATAAAAACTACCCCAAAAGAAATATTTGAAATAAATTCAAAAGAAATTACTATCACTAGATCTGGAGTTACAAGTAGTGTAAATAATGCTAATGTGTATATAGATGGATCAAAAGATCCTCATAATAATGGATTGGGAGCATTAGAGAACTATATAGATCC
>NZ_NOJY02000107.1 GCF_002250835.2 Romboutsia weinsteinii | reverse complement strand
TCATGTCATCAATTCCTTTCCATTATCTTTAGGTAGTTTATACCCATATTTATAGTATGTGTAATCAAATATTTTTATATATATTAAAATATTTTTATCGAAATTGAATATATTACTAATAGAATATAAAATAATAAATTCAATACAAATACATATATTATTTTACCCATTTTGTACCAAAATTACAATCAAAGTGATGGAAAAAATAAAATAAATACAAATTGTGATAAAAATTTAAGTACCCCTGTGTCGTGATTCACGACAGAGGGGGGTAGATACTTTCTAATTAAGATAAAGCTTAGCTTCTAACTCATTAGATATAGCTAGATTGTAGATATAGGCATTACTTATTTCATTGATGAACTTAGCTCTAAGCTCATCAGATAAATTCATACTATTTAACTTAGCAGCATACTGCATTACATAAGATCTTATATCTTTAATCTTATCGCAAGAGTAGTAGTTTAGGCCTTCAGCTGAAACCTTATAGTTAACACTTAATAAAGCAACAAAAGTTCTTCCGCCAAATAAATCAGCAATAAATCTTGTATATGCATAAGCAACTATCATTTCAGGATTACTCTTATCTAAATCATTTATCTTATCTATAAAGGCTAAAGTAGATGGAAGTAACTCCATAGTTTCTAATTTATCACCTAATAAAAACTTTAAGTCTTGTTGAATTAAATCATAACGATATAGCTCTGGTGTAACAAAGTCTTTTATAACTTCATTATCTGCATTTTTTTCTAATGTTTCTTCTATACACTTATACATAGCAGAAAGATTAAATAAATATTCTGCATAACTTTCCTTAGATGCATTTCCGTCAACTATTCTTTTTATAAAACCACTGCGCTCAGCTGCACTGTGAAGTGTAGCACTACTTTTTCTTATTTCTGTTATAAAATCCATATGTATCACCTCGTAAATTAATATTATTCTTAATGAAAACTAATAATTATTAATAATGGTTATCATTAACTTATTTAATTAATACCCGGGCTTTTTAATTTAAAACATAAAATTATTATTTAATATAGCTTTCATAAATTCTTCATATTTATTTATTATATTAATGATTAAATAAAGGATTTCTCATATATATAAAAATTAAAATATGAGCTAAAATAGAAAAATTCTATTTTAGTTAATCTAAAAAATTAAAATTAGGAGAGAATGGTATGAATAATTTTACGGTAATTGTAGCTTCAGGATTAATTTTATTATCAATGATTTGTGTGGTGCTTTATGCAGATATAAGACTCAACAATAAAAGTTAATACTTTAAAGATTTTATATACAATTTCAATCAAATGAATATTATGTAAACTAAATTCACATAAATATCACATATTCTTCATTATTTCTTCATAAGGACGACACATTTAAGTGATAACATATAAATTGAGACAAAAAACTACAAAAATGGAGGATATTTACATGATGAAAAGAAAAGTAATAATACCTATGGCATCAGTAATGGCACTATCAAGTGGTATAAGTGTATTTGCTAACGATACTGAGGCTCAAATAACTAATCAAGACAATTATGAGAAAATGATATATAAGACTGCGAAGGTAACACCTAATAATGGATTAAATGTAAGAGAAACGCCAGAAGTAAAAGATGGTAATAAAATTACGGCGCTTACTAAAGGAACTGAATTAGATATATTAGGTAAATCAGATGGATGGTATAAGGTTGAGATAGGCAAAGAAGATCAAGGCTGGATAAAATCAGACTATGTAGATTTAAACAATAAATCTTTATACATAACTGGAGATAGAGTAAACTTTAGAGAAGGTTCAAGCTTAGAGTCAAACATAAACAAAGTATTAGAAGTAGGAACAAAGTTAGAGTTTGTAGAAGATCAAGGCGAATGGATAAAAGTAAAGTATGAAGATAAAGAAGGTTACATATATAATAAGTATATAAGTGATGAAAAGCCAGAAATAGAAGAAACTAAGCAAGAAGTAAATAACGTAGTTAATGTAGCACCAATAACTAACGATCAATCAAATAATGATGAAAGTAGTCAAGAAGCAGAGTCACAAACTAGTAACTCTGAAAATCAACAAAGTACAAGTAGTCAACCAGAAACTAGCAATAAGCCAGAAAATAATGAACAAAATACAAATAATAAGCCAGAAATTAATGACAATAAAGAGAATAGTCAACCAACAAATGATTCTAAAGAAGAAGAAACTAGTCAGGAAGAATCAAAGCCATCAGTTGGTGATTCAAATAAACAATCTAGTGTTGTAAATTTAGCTTATGCTCAATTAGGTAAGCCATATGTATGGGGAGCAGAAGGGCCAAATGCATTTGACTGTTCTGGTCTTATGACTCATATATTTAAAAATGGAGCAGGAGTAAACTTACCTAGAACATCTAAGCAACAATCAAACTTTGGTACTACAGTAGATAGATCTCAATTACAACCAGGAGACTTGATATTCTCAAGTACAGACGGTAGTGGTAAAGTAAGCCATGTTGGTATCTATGTAGGAAATGGAGAAATGATACATGCACCTACTGAAGGTGATGTTGTTAAGAAAACTAATATAAATTCTAGTTACTGGAACAACGCTTATTTATGGGCTAAGAGAGTCTTATAGTTAGAAATAAAATATTAAACAGGAGTAGATACCATTTTAGAGATTATATCTAAAGGAGTAGCTACTCCTGTTATTTTTATATATCAAATTTTGATATATATTCTATATTTATAAGTATTTAATAACGATAATAAGCTATCTGTCATATACATATATTAGATTTTACTATTGTAGGAAGGAATTTTATAATACTAAATATAGGAGATGTTTATATGATTGAAAATATTTCAATAACGGGGGTAACACCTCTAGAAAAGTACCCAAAGTCTAAGTGTAGCAAATACTATAAACAATGTTTAGAAGATGATATTCTTTGTATACCACACCCAAAACCTGATATTGATTGTATTAATGAAGTAAATGCAAGCATATGTGTTGAAAAATACGATATACTAAACACTGTGCTAGGTCCTAAGTTAATAATTCATGGTGTGAAAAATATAAAAATTATATACATTGCTGATAACTGTCAACAATCACTTCATTATGCACATTGGAGCATACCTTTTTGTGAGTTTATCTTATTGAAAGATTTATCTTATGATGAATGCCATTCTATTATTGATAATATATTTGTAGGAATAGAAAATATATGTATAAAACATAATAATTGCAGAATGATAGACATGTCACTACTATTTATAATTTGCCCACAAATATGCGATTATAACTATTGTAAGTGTTGTAAAGACTATTGTTACTTTAATCCCAATGAGTATTATTCTAATGTAGAATGTAGTTTAGAATCAAATAATACCTGTATTAACTGCAAAAATGATATATGCGATAGGCCCAATAAGAAAAAGTATAAATAATTGGAGATAAGAAGATGTGTATCCTCATCTTGATAATTTAGTTATCAAAAGGAGGATACACATCTTTTAATTGTATTAATCTTTGTAATACATAGATGTCTTATCTTTTACAAAATTATTATATTTATTTTTCTTAACATCATTATTTGATTCTTGAGTATTATACATATTATTAGATATAAGATCTAGAGATTTTTCTCTTATTGCATTAGCATCTTTTAAGAAATTAATGGCATCAAAAGATGTAATTTCATCATCACTAATTAGAGAATTTTTTATATTACTAAGTTCTTTTATCAGGTCATCTAATTGCGAGATATAATCTTCGTTATTCATATTATTGCTCCTATCAAAAGAGTTGTATATAGGTGCTAAATTATGCTCGAGTATCTCAATAGTCTTACTGAAAATAAAGGCATATAAACTTTCTATTTCTTGATTAAACTTATTTATTAATTCAATATTAGTGTACATTTATTAGACTCCTTATATATTAATAAATTGCATGTAAATATTCTATTTTGATTAGCTATATACTCTCAAACATTTTTATAGTACTGGAATAAGTGTTTAAGAACTTAAGCCTATAATCTTCATAGTTTGAACTACTTGATTCTCCTAGATGTATATACCAAGGCTCATACTGTTTTGGGATTACAATTTTATATCCCTTATTTATAAATTCCATACTTTGAGAAGCATCATAAAAATGCCAAGCATCAAAAATATCTTCTCTCCAGAAAACATCATACTGAGTAATCATAATAAATCCATCTAGACAGCAAGCTTCATCATAGCTAAGGCTGTTTTCTATTATATTTTTATAACAATCAAGTAGATATACATTGTCATTACTTAGATTAAAATATACTTTTCCTAATTGGTGCTTTGAATTCCACCATATACCATCCGAAGACAAGTCTTTACAACCACAAGATCCGATCATTCCTAT
>NZ_NOJY02000106.1 GCF_002250835.2 Romboutsia weinsteinii | reverse complement strand
TAGTGGTATGGGGAAAAAAGAGTTTGCAAAAAATTTAATGGACTATATTTATAGCAGTCCTACAGCATTTCATGCAGTTGAAACATCAGAAGTATTATTAAAAGAAAATGGGTTTAAGGAATTAGAATCAGATAAGAAGTGGAGTATAGAGGTTGGGGGAAAATATTATGTAACTAAAAATTCTTCAGCTCTAATTGCATTCACAGTTAATTCAGAAAGTATTGAGAATGAAGGATTTAGGATAATAGGTTCTCACTCAGATTCACCGACATTTAGAATTAAACCAAATGCAGAAATGTCAGTAGAAAATACATATCTTAAGTTAAATACAGAAGCGTATGGTGGTGCTATACTAAGCACTTGGATGGATAGACCTCTAGGAGTTGCTGGTAGAGTAGTACTTAAAAGCGAGAGTGTTTTAAGACCAGCAGAAAGATTAGTTAATATAAACAAGCCTATATGTATAATTCCTAACTTAGCAATACATATGAATAGAAATATTAATGAAGGATATGAATTTAATAAACAAAGAGATATGTTACCTTTGGTAGGTTTATTAAATGAGACGCTAGAAAAAGATAATTTCTTATTAAATGCTATAGCAAATGAGTTAAGTGTAGATATAGATGAAGTAATAGACTTTGACTTATTCTTATATGAGTTTGAAAAAGGTAGTTTAATAGGGCCAAATGAAGAGTTTATATCTATAGGAAGACTAGATAATTTATCTATGGCTCATGCAAGTCTTCATTCATTAATAGATACAAAAGGTCAAAATGGAATAAATGTGACTGCCGTATTTGATAATGAAGAGGTAGGAAGCTCTACAAAGCAAGGTGCAGATTCAAACATGTTAATAAACATATTAGAAAGAGTATGTATATGCTTAGGAAAAACTAGAGAAGAATTCTTTACAGCTTTATATTCATCATTTATGATTTCAGCAGATTTAGCTCATGCAGTGCATCCGAATATGACAGATAAGCATGATCCAACTACAAGACCAGTAATGGGTAAAGGTCCAGTAATAAAAATCAATGCAAATCAAGCCTATACAAGTGATGGGTATTCTATATCAGTTTATAAAAATATTTGTAGAGAAGCAGGAGTAGAATATCAAGAGTTTGTTAATCGATCTGATGTAAGAGGGGGAAGCACTATAGGTCCAATATCTTCTACTCATATAGATATACCTTCAGTAGATATTGGAAGTCCAATATTAGCTATGCATTCTATAAGAGAATTAGGAAATGTAGAAGATCACTATAGTATATATAAAACATTCAGTAAGTTCTATGAGATATAAAGAAAAGAGGTAAGGTTATGAAAATAGGATTATGTCTATCAGGTGGAGGAGCAAAGGGGTCATATCAAGCAGGAGTTGTTAAAGCTTTATATGATAGAGGGATAAAACAATTCACAGCAATATCAGGAACATCCATAGGAGCAGTTAATGGATATTACTTATTCACAGAAAATGTTGAAAACTTAGAAAAAATGTGGATAAATATTCAGAAAACTTCTGAAAACGATGTCAAAATAGTGAATAACACTGTGGATAATTCTGAAGTTATCAACCAATTAGATAATCTTAATTATGATAATAGTAATAAAATTAACTTTTATGTAAATTTTGTAGAGATTGAAGGAAAAAAAATTAAAGAAAAGATAACTAACTTATCTAAAGTAAATAGAGAAGAAGGCTTAAAAAGTATAAAGTATAGTTCTTTACTACCATTTAATCCCAACGGAAAGTTAAGTTTTAAAGAACAATTTATAAAGGATGTTTCAGATGGAATATATGATGGAATGAGTCTAGATGGTGGTTTAGTTAACAATACATTAATTCAACCATTAATTGAGGATAATGTGGATAAAATTATAATAATATCAACAGACTATAACTATATACTACCAGAAGAAATAAAAAACATTTATAAAAATGATAATATGATTGTAGTTAAGCCTAAAGTTCCTTTTGATAAAAATGATACACTTAGATTTGAACCAGAATTTTGTAAGAGTAAATTCGAAGAAGGCTATGAAATAGGTAAAAGTCTGACTATATAGTATAATTATACAATCAAATTCATACAAATAAATGTAATTATAGGAAACGTATTGAATAAAGCTCTAGATATTAGTATAATATAAAAGTTCTTTAATTTGACAAAATAAGACATGGAGTTGATTATAAATATGGCAACTAAAAGAATTGCAGTATTAGGTGGTCCAAGATGTGGAAAAACTACACTAATACAACATTTATATGTTGAAATGAAAATAGCAGGGTTAAATGCTGGATATGCTCTTGAATATTCTACAGAATATTTAAAGGATAAAGGAATGATAGAAACTATATCTGAACAATATGGAATCTACTTAGGCCAAAAGAAATTAGAAGATGAGCTATCTACATTCGATTATGCTCTTACAGACTATGCTACATTTGTACCATACGTATATGGAAGATTTATGTTAGGTACAAAAACTAGAACTAAAAAAGAAATACAAATATTAAAAGACTTATATTGTTTAGCAATAGAAGATATACAAAACTATGACATGATAGTATACGTTCCGAGAGAATTTGGATACATACAAGATGGTGTAAGATGGCAAGATGAAGATATAGCAATTCAAATAGATGAAGCTATACTAAACTTCTTAAGATCTGAAAACATAAACTATGTTGAAGTAAAAGGATCTACTAAAGAGAGAGCTAAGAATATATTAGATTTATTAGAAGTGGATTATAAAGAGACTCCACAACTAAATGACGAAGAGAAATAAACTACTAGAATTCTAGTAGTTTTTTCTATTAGAGAGACTATATTTGAGAGAAAATTGGCATTGATAAAATATATTTATATTAAATAGAAATTTTAATATAAATAGAAAATTTAGGGAGATTTTTTCCTAAGTTAGTATATAATATATATGTGATTACATAATCTAAGAAAATACGAAAGAAAGAAGGTAATAATTATGGAAAATAAAAATCCTATAGTAACTATAGAAATGGAAAATGGAAAGAAAATAGTGGTGGAATTATACCCTAACATAGCTCCTAACACAGTTAAAAACTTTGTAACATTAATAAATGAAGGATTCTACAATGGTGTTGGATTCCACAGAGTAATAGAAGGATTCATGTTACAAGGAGGATGTCCAAATGGAACAGGGATGGGCGGACCAGGACATTCAATAAAGGGTGAGTTCAGAGGAAATGGATTCACTAACAACTTAAAGCATGAAAGAGGAGTAATATCAATGGCTAGAACTATGGCTCCAAACTCAGCTGGTTCTCAATTCTTCATAATGCACAAAAACTCTCCACATTTAGATGGACAATATGCTGGATTTGGTAGAGTAATAGAAGGATTAGATGTTGTAGATGAAATAGCTACAGTAGCTACAGATAGAGGAGATAAGCCTAAGACTCCACAAGTAATGAAGTCAGTAACAGTTGAAACTTTTGGTGAAGATTACTCAGATGTTGAGAAAATGTAATTAATTCTATAAAATTGGAAAAAATGTTCTATTTACAATTAGGATACTTTCATTTAAAATAAGAGAAGTGATAAATCCTAAAAACACAAAAATAGACAGATTACTTAACGAAATAAACTAGTTAAAGATTTATAAAGAAAAAAGGAAGGCATTAGCCTTCCTTTTTTGCTTATTATATATTCTTAACTGCAGCAGTTAAGTTTGGAACTAATTGTTTCTTTCTAGAAACAACTCCTTCAGAGAATACACCTTGAGATGCTTCAACATTAAATGCTTCAGATATTAATTTATCTTCTGCTTTGTATATTAAGTAAGAACCTTCTTTTATTATATCAGTTACAGCAAGAACTAACATGTCATACTCAGTTGAGTTTATATAAGATAAGAAATCATCTTTCTTAGAAAGTATAGAATCTATATCTAAAGTGAATACCTGTCCTATACCAACTCTCTTTCCGCTCATATCAAACTCTTTAAAGTCCATATTTACTATTTCTTCTATGCTGAATTCATCTAAAGAAGTACCAACTTTAAACATTTCCATTCCATAGCTCTCCATATTGACATTAGCTATTTTAGCTAACTCTTGACAAGCTAATTTATCCATTTCAGTAGTTGTTGGTGATTTGAATATTAATGTATCTGATAATATAGCAGATAATAAAAGACCAGCTATTTCATAAGGGACTTCTACATTATTTTCTTTGAACATATTGTATATTACAGTACAACTACATCCAACAGGCATAACTCTAAAGCTTATAGGTACATCTGTAGTTATACCACCTATTTTATGATGGTCAACTATTTCAACTATATTAGCGTCTTCTATACCATCAGCACTTTGAGCGTACTCATTGTGGTCTACTAAAACAACATT
>NZ_NOJY02000105.1 GCF_002250835.2 Romboutsia weinsteinii | reverse complement strand
CTATTATACACTCCCATTTTATACCATCTATCACTAAATGATCCACAGGAAAATACTGCTGCTTTTTTTGATGTACAGGAACGTATGGAGCCCTCCATCAACCCGCTACCGGACGATGTAGATAAAAGTATAGTATTATTTGTATAAAATAATATTTTCAATTTATTTGTTATAGCCTCTTGTAGTTCGCTTGCTTCATTTCCTCTATGTGAAATCATCGGTGTAGACATTCTTTGTAATACTTCTTCATTAACATCAATTGGTCCAGGTATAAATAACTTTCTTCTCATAATGATCCTCCTTTCAATTTTATTTTAAAATTCATTTTATTTTTAATATCTATACTATGATTTTGTTTAATAAATGTAAACTAATAATATTTTTATTATATATAATAATATTTTTATTATAATATAAAAATGAGATAACCTAAAATTTGATTATTTCAAGTTATCTCATCTATTATATTTCTATATATTCTAATTTTTCTTTATCTTCAACATGCTTCCACTCTTCAGAAGTTAATTCACCATCAGTAATTTTTTCCACTGGCATCTTCATATATTTTCCGGTTGCAGTTACTGCAATTTCTCCACTAGGTAATATAATTTCTCCACTACCTTCGAATAATTTTCTATTTTCACTAGTAATTCTTCCAATAATCTTTATTGTAGCGTCAGTTGGTACTGGTTTTTTATACTTAATATCTAATGAAACTGTAACTCCCCAAATAGTCTCATCATTTATACTTATAGCTCTTCCAATAGTCTCATCAAGTAAAGCTGCAGACATTCCACCATGAACCCTCCCCGGATAACTCTGATGCCAGTCTTTAGTATCACAAATTGCAACTAATTCACCATTCTCTAATTCATAAAAAGAAGTTTTTAATCCTAACTCATTATTAACTCCACATACTACGCAACTATTACCACTATTTTGCTTTTTTATTACTTTATACTTCAAATCTTACCCCTCCCACAATTAATAACACATAAAATAATTATACATTATTAATTTTAAACATTATATGTACAATTATACTCTTATTATTTAATTATTAATAGTCATCATAAGAAAAGTACAGTCGTATTTATTTATATAAATTTCTATTATGTATTATATTATCGTCATAAGAATAATAATCTTGTAACTTTATGTAGTTTTATTTCATATTATTTATTACTATCACTTATATTAGAAAGGGGTTACTACTTTGACTAAAAACCGAGGATATCATACTGAAATAAATGTATGTAATAAGTGTAATCATATACCTTGCTATTGTAATACAAATAAACCACAGAATACACATAAGTATATACCTACTGAGTGCGACCATCATATAAAGAAAACTCAAGATCCTATATCTACTAAAAAGAATGACTTTAATAACAACAATACCTGTACTTCTTTTAATAATTGTAGTAAAAGTATTAAAAATTGTAATAACAAATGTAAGCAAAAAAAATCTAATAACTTTAATAAATGTTGTAAGTGCTGTAACTGCAAAAAAAGCTATCATGTTTGTAGCAATAATAGCGGATGTAATAAATTTAATAATAAGAATTGTATACCGCGAAGAAAGTTTTGCGGACTAGGATGGTTATTTCTATTAGCATTTTTATTATAATAAAAAATACCTATAGATTTTCTTAAATCTATAGGTATTTTTGTTTTAATACTAGTTATCTAAAAATTTATTTTAAAGAATTCTATAATTTGATCTTCATTATAATTTATTACTAATTCATCTGGGAAATCCTCTTTTTCTAATGCTGATTCACTATTATCAAATACTCCTATCGTATAGCATATATGAGAATCACTTCCAAGTATAACTCTTACACCATGCTCTTTGCATAATTTAAGCATAGTGCTAATATTTTTATCTGCACCTTGTCTAAATGAGTTAGGACTTAAAGATGAGTTGTTAATTTCTAAAAGAATATTTTTTTCTTTTGCCTTTTTTACAATAGATTCATATTCTACTGGATATCTACTATCATCTAAATGACCTATTATCTTCACATTAGGATTATCCATAACCTTTAGTATTGCATTAGTATTTTGCTCTATAGTTCCATGTGCTATACATGGCGAGTGTAGACTAGCTATTACATAATCTAATTTCTCATATACAGAGTCTTCAACATCTATATTTCCATCATAATCAATAATATTGGCTTCTATACCTCTAAGCATTTTTGTATTTTCTACTTGTCTTGGAATTACATGTAAGTTATGAAAAAAGAAAGGATGAGGTGCACCAGGTAAACTACAAGCATGGTCTGATATTCCTAAATACTTTAATCCTTTTTTAACTGCTTCATTTATATTTTCATTCAAAGTACTATATGCATGTCCACTAGATATTGTGTGACAGTGTAAGTCTATAATTGCTTTCATATTAAGTCTCCTTTGTCTGGTAAAAGTAAAGCCATATCACTTTAAGTAGATATGGCTTATTTACAAAAATTATTTTATAAATTCTTAAATTTATCTTTGAATAAGTCTCCAAGAGTTCCTAATGAATCTTCTACTTCTAAAAATTCAGTGTACTCTTCCTCTGGTTCTCTGTTAGCTTCTTTTATAGATAGCATCATTCTCTTGTCTTTTGGTTTGAAGTTTATAACCATAGCATTAACTTCATCTCCTACATTTACTATATTAGTAACTTTGACTACTCTTTCTTCACTTAATTCAGATATTGGTAAGTAAGCTTCAACACCTTCTGCTATTTCAACGAAAGCTCCTCTTTCGATTATTCTAACAACTTTACCAGTTACTATATCATCAAGTTGAACTTCTTTAGCTATTAAATCCCAAGGATCGTTATTTATATCTTTTAAAGCTAAGGCTATTCTCTTAGTTTCTCTGTCTACATCTAGTACATAAACCTCTACTTCTTGCCCTTCTTCAAGCATTGACTCTACAGATTCAACTCTTTGCCAAGATAAGTTATTTATATGAACTAAACCTTCTAATCCACCAAGATCAACAAACGCACCGTAAGACATTATCTTAGTAACTTTACCTTCTCTTTTTTGACCCGCTTCAAGAGAATCAAATAACTCTTCTTTTTCAGCTTTGATTCTTGCCTTTTCAGCTTCTCTTTCTGATTTGATTCTTGCTCTTTCTTCTTCTCTTTCAGCCTTAAGTCTTGCATTTCTTTCTGCTTTTTCTATATTTAGACGTTCTTGTAATACCTCTCTATGAGTTGCTACAAGTCTATTTTTCTTAGCATCTAATTCCATTATGTATACTTCTAAGTTGGCACCTACATAACTAGTAGTATCTGTTACGAATTTAGTGTCTAATTGAGATATTGGTATAAATAAAGAGTATGATTTGTATTTAGCAAATACTCCTCTTTCTATATTTTTCTCCACAGCAACAGTTATTATTCTATGCTCTTTGTAAGCCTTTTCTAAATCAGCAAAATCATTTCTTTGATCAGCTTGTAACTTAGATAACCTTATAGTTCCATCTTTTTGATAAATCTTTGTTATAACTCCAGATATTTCATCTTCTACATGATATACTTCTTCTATCATTTTATTTTTTTCTATATTTAATTCTTCTACAGGTATGATACCATCGAATCCATATCCTAATTCTAAAACAACTTCATCATGATTTATTTTAGTTATTTTTCCTGTGATAACTTCACCAACTTTGACGCTGTTAAATGCTTGTTCTTGTTGGTCTAATAATTCTTGCATAGATAATTCGTTTGTCATATTTATACATCCTTTCATTTATATCATATTTATATATCAATATTATACCATTAATGTTTTAAATACTTACCCTTTTCTTGTATTTTTTTAATAATTAAAGGGTAACCTTTATTCTCTTGTCAATTTCTAAAGAATCTGGTCTTACAATAGTATCATAAGCTAATACATGGACACCTTTGTTCTCAGCTTCTACTAAAGCTTCTCCTAACTCTTTGTGCATTTTATTATTTGGTGTAAAGTACAATACATCCTCCATTTGAATTACGAATATAATATAACACTTGTATCCTTCTTTACTTGCTTCTACAAGCTCATTTATATGCTTTACACCTCTTTCAGTCTTAGCATCCGGAAACATAACTATATCATCTACCTCTAAAGTCGCACCCTTTATCTCTACAAATACTTTATTATTTTCAGTCTCTAAATATATATCAAACCTAGATTTACCATATGTTTTTTCTGGTTTGATATATTTTATATCTTCATCTAGACCAGGCAATATTATTTTCTTATTTTTAAGAGCTTCAATTACTACCTTATTTGGAACTTGAGAGTCCATATTTATAAGTCTTTTTCCTTTTTGAACTGCTATAAGAGAATATCTGGTTTTTCTATTTGGATTATCACTCTCTTCTAAGTATACATCACACCCAGGTATAAGCAACTCTTTGCATCTACCAGTATTTTTAACATGAACTTTTTCAGTGTTATTTTCAACTTCACAGTATGCAATAAATCTGTTAGGTCTTTCTAGAAACTTTGATTTAATAACTTTGTTATACTTCATTTTTATCTCCTCAAAAATATTAATACTCTTATTATTCTACTTCATTTATTTTTATTATACCAAAGTTATTATTATTTAAATTATTAAAGCCCTAAGAAATCTAAATTTAACTTTAGTTTCCTAGGGCTTTAATATATTTAGATATTAATTGTTTAAAAAATCTATAGCTAGTGTAACGAGAGATTTAATACCATAAGCTATACAATCCTCATCACATACAAAATTTGGATTATGTATTATAC
>NZ_NOJY02000104.1 GCF_002250835.2 Romboutsia weinsteinii | reverse complement strand
TCATATAACACTCCTTTTGTTGCTACAGAACCCGAATCAATCCCTATACTATACATAATGCCTCCTATTTAACGCATACCCCTTCTTCTATCATTTCTACAAATGCTTCAAATCTTGTTCTTAGTTGCTCTGTATCAGATTTTGAGTAATCAGTTTCAATTGTCATAAATGGTATATTCTTTTCATTGGTTACAAACTGCTTCATCTTATAACTTTCAATGTTAAAAGTATGACAAGCTTGTAAAACTACATCTATTACTCCATCCACCTCATATTCATCTATTAATCTATCCAGTAACTCTACTCTGTTGTCATTATTCATCATACATGAACAACCTATATTAATATATTTTTGAGTCAATGCATCATATACATCTTCGTTGTCTTCATCCACTAATAATTCGTTTGATCTTATTGCACCACAAAGTTCATATGCAACTATCGATGCTCCACTTTCTTCTATAGTTGTGATTATTTTTTCACTTATTCCACCTATTGGTGAACCAGTAATTAATATTCTCGGCTTATCCTTACCTACCGGAGATTCGCCTTTTTCATATCGCTCTTTCATACTATCTATAATATTTCTTAAAGAGCTTTTTAGCTCATCTCTGTCAAATTTAAATCCTGCTTGATTTAATACTTGGAACATCTCCATACCTGTAAGTGCAGATGGCTTTAGCTTCCCAAGCTCGTAGAACTCTTTTAAAAGCCTTCTTTCTTCATTCTTGTCTTTAATAGCCTCTCTTATATCTTCATCCGTTATAGTTACTCCTAGAGACTTTTCTACCTCATCTTTTAACGACTTTATCTCGTACTTCCATAACTGATAAGCTATATCTCCTGCCTTCATATTTGGTAAATGCATCACATGTGTATTTTTGATTTTCCCAAGCTCCTCATACATCTTTTTCTTTCCATCACATGTTGTTTCTCCTATTAACATATCTGAAAAATAGAAGTATGGACAAGTATCAGTTATTGCATGTCCAAAACTTGATTTTATAAGTGGACATAGATTCCTAGGTAAAATCTTTTCTGCTTCTGGAATAGGTTCTTCACTTACACCACACACTCCTACTACTGTTGCCTTTGCAGCCATTGGTATCTCAACAGGAGTAAATGTACAAAATACTCCTACTAGTTTTTCGCCTCTTTCCTTAAGCTCCTTTGCTGCTATAAAACCCCTTTGTCTTGCTTCATTAAAACTATCAAAATTACTTGGTAAATTTATCATAATATAGCCCCCTTTGTCAAAATATTCCTATGTAAAATTCTACCATGCTTTTCTTTTATTCAGTATCGTTTCTATCTATATGTATAGCTTAAAATATAGACAAAGTCTATTATCATTTTTCTATTTTCAGCTGAATATACTTTGACTATATTTAAATTGTAATAAAAAAATCCTTCATATAGTAAACTACATGAAGGATTTTATATTAATTTTTAGTATTTATCTATTTCTTCAAGTAGTTCTTCAACAAGTCTATCGCCTTTTATTTTTCTTACTATTTCACCTTTTTTAAATAAAAGACCTTCTCCTTTACCACCTGCTATTCCTATATCTGCCTCTCTAGCTTCTCCAGGACCGTTAACAGCACATCCCATTATAGCTACAGTTATATCCTTATCCATCTTACTAATTTTTTCTTCTACTTCATTTACAACGCTAATTAAATCAATGTTACATCTTCCACAAGTAGGGCAAGATACTACCTTTATTTTATCATTTAATAAGTCTAGACTTCTAAGTATTTCTTTGCCTACTTCTATCTCTTCAACAGGATCTCCTGTAAGTGATATTCTTATAGTATCACCTATTCCTTTTAACAGTAGAGCTCCTACACCTATTGACGACTTTATAGTTCCTTTTTTAACACTTCCAGATTCAGTTATTCCTATATGAAGTGGATAATCAACTTTTTTAGATATAAGTTCATAAGCATCTAATGTCTTGTATATATCTGATGATTTAAGAGATATTACTATATTATAAAAATCTAAATCTTCAAGTATTTTAACGTGTGCCAATGCGCTCTCAACCAGTGCTTGGGCAGTTGCAGAACCATACTTTTCTAAAAGTTCTTTTTCTAGTGATCCACCATTAACGCCTATCCTTATTTTTAGATTCTTTTCCTTACATTTTTCAACTACCATCTTAGTTCTTTCTATACTACCGATGTTTCCTGGATTTATTCTTACTCCATCTACACCTTGTTCTATAGCTTCAAGAGCTAATCTATAGTCAAAATGTATATCTGCTATTACAGGTATATTAACATTTGATTTTATCTCACCAATATTTTTTGCAGCTTCCATATCTGGAACTGCTATTCTAACTATATCACAACCAGCTTCTTCTAATCTTTTAATTTGCTCTATAGTTTTTTTAGCATCTCTAGTGTCAGTGTTAGTCATAGACTGTATACTTATCGGATTATTTCCTCCAATTTTAACATTTCCTACACTAACTTCCCTACTTACTCTTCTTGTATAACTCATAATCTCACCTTCTCATGTGTATATTGTCTAATAATTTATATCATTCACTTAGAATAATCTAAGTATATCTTTATACGTTACAAATAACATAAATAACATTAACGCTCCAAAACCAATTATATGTAATGTCGCCTCTTTATTAGGATCAATCTTCTTACCACCTCTTAAAGCCTCTATAAGTATCATAAGTAATCTTCCACCATCTAGTGCTGGTATTGGTAATAAATTTAATATACCTAGGTTTAAACTTATTATAGCCCCTATATACACTACATTTATAATACCAGTCTTAGCAGCGTCTGATACTAAACTTATTACACCTATTGGTCCTGTTACAGAGTTTGAAACTCCACCTGGTACAGTTCCTGTTATTAATTGACCTACGAATTTTACCATCTGAACAATCATATCACCTGTTGTTGTAAAAGCTGTAGCAATAGCTTTAGTTATACTCTTTTCATACTTCGGAGCTATACCTATAACATATCTACCTTCTTCATTTTTTTCAGGTACTATATTTAGTTCTTGGTCTTTTCCATCTCTATCTATAACTAACTTTACCTCTTTACCTTCTGAGTTTGTTAAATTAGTTACAACATCTTGCCATGAATTTACCTTTTCACCCGAAACAGACTCAATCTTATCTCCTTCTTGAAGTCCAGCTACTTGAGCAGGACTATTTGGTACTATTTGAGATAATGTTGTTCCCGGAGTACCAATATACATAAACACTGGTATAAAAAGTATTACAGCAAATACTATGTTGAAAAACGGTCCAGCAAATAATATACTAGCTCTTTGAATGATGCTCTTTTTTCCAAATGCATTTTTGTCCTTAGACTCTCCGTCTTCCCCTTCCATACTTACAAATCCGCCTAGCGGTAATAATCTTATTGAGTATTCAACATCTCTTTTTATACTAAATATCTTTGGTCCCATACCTATTGAAAATTCATGTATAGTTACTCCATTTTTCTTTGCAAGGAGAAAATGTCCTAATTCATGTATAAATACAATTGCTCCAAATAATAATATGGCTACTAATATAGTCATAACTTCACCTTCCTACTTTATTGATTTTTTTACAAATTCTCTTGTCCATCTATCAACTTCTAATATTTCTTCTAATGTAGGTTCACTAATGCTGCTATGAGCTTCTAAAGTTTTCTCTATGTAATATGGTATGTCATAGAATCCAATTTTATCCTCTAAAAATTCATTTACTAGCTCTTCATTAGCAGAATTTAATACTGCTGAATATGTACCTTCCATCTTTAGACAATCATAAGCTAATTGTAAACATGGGAATGTCTCTAAATCTGGTTTTTCAAAAGTTAAAGTACTCCATTTCGAAAAATCTAATCTTTCAAAATCATTTACAATTCTATCTGGATAAGATAGAGCGTATTGTATCGGTAGCTTCATATCTGGACAACCCATTTGAGCCATTACTGAACTATCTATAAATTGAACCATTGAGTGAACAATACTTTGTGGATGTACTACTACATCTATTTGGCTTTGATCTACATTAAATAACCACTTAGCTTCTATTACCTCTAAACCTTTGTTCATAAGTGTAGATGAGTCTATACTTATTTTTCTTCCCATACTCCAGTTTGGATGTTTTAGAGCTTCATTTTTAGTTATGTTAAGTAGTTCTTTTTCCTTCTTACCCCTAAATGGTCCACCTGACGCAGTTAGTATTAACTTTTCTATTTCTCTAGTTTTTTCCCCATTTAAACATTGGAATATTGCACTATGTTCACTATCTACAGGAAGTATGTCTACATTATATTTTCTAGCCTCACTCATAACTAAGCTTCCTGCAGTTACTAATGTTTCTTTATTGGCTAATGCAATAGTAATACCTTTTCTTATTGCACATAATGTTGGCACTAACCCTATCATACCAACTATTGCTGTTAATAGTACGTCTATTTCATCTAAAGACGATATAGTCTTTAATCCTTCCATACCTGATAGTACTTCTATTTTTATATCCGAAGGTATCATTTCTTTTAATCTCATAGCACTATTTTCATTGTATACCGCTACGTATTTCGGCTTAAATTCTTTTATTTGCTCTAGTAATAAATCTACACTACTATTTGCAGATATAGCTACTACCTCAAATTTATCTCTATTTTCCCTTACTACATCTAGTGTCTGTGTTCCTATCGATCCAGTAGACCCTAAGATTGATATCTTTTTCATATTACTTTCCCTTTCCATAAATAGTTTTCTTTACCTATGTATTATATCATTATTAAAACTATATTTTATATTATTCACAAAAATTTCATTTTAAATTATTTTAAATACAATTAAAGCTTCAGTTAGACTGAAGCTTATTTTATAAATAACTTAATCGCATAATAAACAAATGGTGCTACTAATATAACACTATCAAATCTATCTAATATACCACCATGTCCGGGTATTAATTTTCCATAATCTTTTATTCCTACATATCTCTTTATAGAAGATGCAAATAAGTCTCCAAGCTGAGCTATTATACTCCCTATAGATCCAATAAAAGCCATATGTATTATATTAAAGTTGAATAAGTAGCCAAATAAAATACAACAACATGTACTCCCTAATATCCCGCCAATACTACCCTCTATAGTTT
>NZ_NOJY02000103.1 GCF_002250835.2 Romboutsia weinsteinii | reverse complement strand
TCTAACTTGTTGTTTTGTTGTTGTCCTGTTCTCTTGGACAAGTAATACTTTACCAGCTTTTTTATTTATCGTCAATAACTTTTTTAATTTTTTTTTAGATTTACTTTAATAAAAAAAGTAAATTTCAATATTATCCACATTATATACAACTTATCAGTATTGATTTAACTTAATATTTCTATTTTTATCCACATTATCTACAGAGTTATTAACATATAAAATTATTTTATTTTTTTATTAAAATTCTTTATTTTTTATAAATTTGGATATTTATCTATAATTTTACCCAATAAAAAAGTAATATAACTCTATTAATTAGAGCTATATTACTTTATATTTAACCTATTTAGCCATATATAAGCTATCTTTCATATATTCTTCTACTAAAAAGACCTTCTTATATTTTAAACTTTTTTGTACATCTATTATTCTTTGATTATTTGAACCTCTAAACTTCAGACTAATATCTTTTTTAGATTCATCAAATTTTCCATCTACCAATACATCTATTTCTTTTAATAGCTTCAAGTTTTTAAAATAAAGTAAATTGTTAGTATCTAAAAGTTGCTCAAAAGTAAAACCAGTATACGCCCACACATCTAATTTCTTTTGTTTAGCAACTTTAGCTATTTCCTTAAGTGCTTCTGGCTGTAAAAATGGTTCTCCTCCTGATAAAGTAATGCCTCTTTGTAGTTTTAAGCTTTCTATCTTATCTATAACTGCTCCAACTTCTATATCAAATCCTCCACATAGATCATGTGTTTGAGGATTATGGCATCCCTTACAGTTATGAATACATCCCTGAGTCCAAATAACCATTCTTAGACCTGGCCCATCTACTATACTATCAGAAGTAAGCGTGGATGATATCTTTAATTTCATAACCTTTCCTCCTATACTATATTATCTATGTTTTACTCTATCATGAACTTCAGCTCTTTTCGCATTATTAAATCTATCAACTGTACCAACAAGGTATCCTGTAATTCTTCTTATTCTATCAAAGTTAATATTGCTTTCATCTTCATTTCTTCCACAAGATGGACATATATTACCTTCTATAACTCCTGAGTATCCACATACAGGGTCTCTATCTACAGGATGATTTATACTTCCATACCCTATACCCATTTCTTTCATAGCTCTTATTATAGTTTCGAAAGCCTCTAGGTTATCAGTTGGATCTCCATCTAGTTCTACATACGTTATATGACCTGCATTAGTAAGTTCATGATATGGTGCTTCTAATCTTATCTTATCAAATGCACTTATATTATAATACACTGGTACATGGAATGAGTTTGTGTAGTACTCTCTATCTGTTATTCCTTCTATCTCTCCATATACCTTCTTATCTATACGTGTAAATCTTCCAGAAAGCCCTTCTGCTGGAGTCGCTATTAATGAGAAGTTTAGTTTATATCTCTCACTAGCCTCCTCCATTCTATTTCTCATGTGAGTAATTATCTTCAACCCTAACTCTTGAGCTTCTTCGCTTTCTCCATGATGCTTACCTATAAGTCCCATTAGACATTCTGCTAGTCCTATAAATCCTATCGTTAATGTTCCTTGCTTTATAACATCTTTTAATTCATCTTCTGGGCCTAGTTGGTCAGAACCTTTCCATACTCCTTGACCCATTAAGAATGGGAAGTTCTTCATCTTCTTGTTACCTTGTACTTCCATTCTCTCTAGTAATTGTTCTGTAACTAATTCTATTTTTTCATCTAATTCTTTAAAGAATCCATCTATATTAAGCTCTTGGTTATTAATAGACCCATGCTTTATACCTAATCTAGGAAGGTTAATAGTAGTAAATGATAAATTACCTCTACCACTTACAGTCTCATCCCCACATACATTTCCAAGTACTCTTGTTCTGCATCCCATATAAGTCGCTTCCGTCTCAGGTTTACCTACTTCATAATGTTTAGAATTAAAAGGAGCATCTAAGAAACTAAAGTTAGGGAATAATCTTTTTGCAGATACTCTACATGCTAATTTAAATAAGTCGTAGTTAGGATCTTCTGGATTCAAACTTATTCCTTCTTTAACTTTAAATATTAGTATTGGGAATATAGGAGTTTCTCCGTTGCCTAATCCTCTTTCTAATGATAGAAGTAAATTTTTAGTTATCATTCTTCCTTCTTCTGTTGTATCTGTTCCGAAGTTTACACTAGAGAACGGTACTTGAGCTCCAGCTCTAGAGTGCATTGTATTTAGATTGTGAATAAATGCTTCCATAGATTGATAAGTTTTCTTATCAGTTTCCTTATAAGCCTCTTCTATTGCAAACTTTTGAATATTTCTTGCAAATTCATCATCTATATTAAATGTTGTCGTTAATTTTTCTCTTTCAATTCTTAAGTATTCTTCATTAACCTGAACTCCAACCTTAATGTCACTTTCTTTTTCTATTTCATAAACTATATCTTTTATTTCATTACCACATTCTATCCCTTTGAATAGTTTTAAAGCTTTTGCTATATTTGCTATATAGAACTTCTTATATGTTTTATATACGCCATCCGCTAAGCCATAATCAAAGAACGGTATAC
Organism: Romboutsia weinsteinii; assembly: GCF_002250835.2. Classification (GTDB taxonomy): domain Bacteria; phylum Bacillota; class Clostridia; order Peptostreptococcales; family Peptostreptococcaceae; genus Romboutsia_A; species Romboutsia_A weinsteinii. The sequence goes on along the minus strand of NZ_NOJY02000103.1, from coordinate 2,629 downwards.
TTTGGCCACCATGTTGGTCATTTTGATTACTTTGTATTGCTATAGCTGCTAAAGCCCCATAACTTATAATATCATTTGGTTCTCTTAGGAATCCATGTCCTGTTGAAAATCCACCTTCAAATAACTTCTTAACATCTATTTGACAACAAGTTAATGTTCCCATGTTTAAAAAGTCCATATCGTGTATATGTATTTCTCCACTATCATGAGATAAAGCATGTTCTGGCTTTAGTAAATGAGTTTTACAAAACTCTTTAGATACTGTACTTCCATATTGAAGCATAGTTCCCATAGCAGTATTTCCATTTATGTTAGCATTCTCTCTTTTGATGTCAGCATTATCTGCATCTTCGAATGTTATTTCCTCTATAGCTTTCATAAGTCTAGTTTTAGAGTTCCTTACTCTGTTTCTTTCATTTCTATAAATTATATATTCTTCACTAGTCTTAGCATGTCCTGTTTCTATTAATACCTTAACAACCGCATTTTGTACATCCTCAACACTTGGCATAACATTACTATATTTACTATTTAATAGCTTTATAACTTCTTGAGTTAATTGTTCTGCAAGCTGATAGTTTGGTGCTGAATCCTCTCTCTTGGCAACCTCACTAGCCGCTAAAAATATTGCTCTTGTTATCCTATCTTCATTGAACGGTATTATTCTTCCATCTCTTTTTTTAACAAAATTAATCAATTTCAAAAACGCCCCCTATCTCTATATATTGTAGCACATATATATGATGACCACTACATGTAGTGTATAAACTTCAAAAAAATCCCCTCTAACAAAGTTAAAGGGATTGTGCTTTTTATTACTTTATAAGATTACCAAATTTACACATAATAGTCAAACAGACCTAATGCATTGGAAATGCTATGTGGATAATTTCAACCTAAGTGATTGTAATATGTCTAAAAAATAAAAGTTTTTTTGTTTTTTTGTGTGCAAATTTTGACTTTTATATTTAAATCCTCAGAATTATTGTATAATGTACTTAGACATAGAAAAAGGGGGAAATTTTATGTTATCTGATAGACTAAAATTTATAACACCATCTTATACAATAGGTGTTAGTTCAAAAGTAAGTGAAATGAAGAGTAAAGGTATTGATGTAATTAATTTAAGTGTTGGTGAACCAGATTTTACGGTTCCTGAGAAAGCAAAAACTTATGGTCTTAATTCTTTGAAAAACGATTGCACTAAATATGATTTAGTTCCAGGGTTAAAAATATTAAGAGAAGAAATTTGCAATAAACTACTTAAAGAAAATAATTGTAACTATTCGATAGACGAGATAGTTGTGTCTAGTGGGGCTAAACACTCTATCACAAATTCATTACTAGCTATAACTAATCCTGGAGATGAAGTTTTAGTACCTAAACCATATTGGGTAAGCTATCCAGAAATGATAAAGCTTGTAAATGCTGTACCAGTATTTATAGACACAAGAAAAGAAAAAGGGTTCAAATTAACAAGGGAAGATCTAGAAAAGCACATTACTGAAAAAACAAAATTAATTATCATTAACAATCCATCTAATCCTGCCGGTATTGTGTATACAAAGAAAGAATTAACTGAAATAGTTGATGTATGTATTGAGAAAAATATATATATATTAGCTGACGAAATTTATGAAAGAGTTTGCTTCAATGATGACTTTACATCTATAGCATCATTAAGTGAAAAAGCAAAAGAAATAACTATAACTGTAAATGGATTCTCAAAATCTGCAGCTATGACTGGTTTAAGACTAGGATATACTGCATCTAATAAGGTTATAGCAAAATCTATGAGTTCTATACAGGGTCATCTAGTTTCTCATCCAAGTTTAACTACTCAGTATGTCGGTTATGGAGCTTTAAAAGAGTGTACTCATGATATAGATGATATGGTTAAAGTTTATAAATATAGAAGAGATTTAGTTACTTCTAAGTTAAATTCTATATCTGACCTAGAATATATTCATCCAGACGGAGCATTCTATGCCTTTATAGATTTATCTAAGGTTAAGGATATGTTTGAATATAAGGATAGTTTCTCTATCGATTTCTGCGAAAAGTTCTTAACAGAATATAGAGTTGCTGCTGTACCAGGAATAGCATTTGGAATGGATGATTATATACGTATTTCATTCGCTTGTAGCGAAGAATCATTCTTAACAGGTCTTGATAGGTTAAACGATTTCATACTAAGTATTACATCTAAAGAGGCTACTAATATATAATAATATAAGTACATAATGTAAAAAATACTCTAGATAAATCAGCTTAAACTAATTTATCTAGAGTATTTTTATATAAAAAAAGATTACGTGGCTACGTCTTACTCTCCCAGGCAGTTGCCCACCAAGTACCATCAGCGCTAGAGAGCTTAACTTCTGTGTTCGGAATGGGAACAGGTGTATCCTCTCTGCTATTGTAACCACATAATCTCTTATGCTTAATATTTCTATTAAGTTATTTAGAGTTAATACTCTAAAAACTGCAAACATTTAAAATTCATGACATTCATTTCGCCAACGTCTAAATATTCATATTCATTCATATTTATCCCGTTGCTCAAATATATATATTGGTCAAGTCCTCGACCTATTAGTATCGATAAGCTACATACATTACTGCACTT
>NZ_NOJY02000102.1 GCF_002250835.2 Romboutsia weinsteinii | reverse complement strand
TATACTTTGCTTTAGCCGGAGAGTATTTTACACTTTCTCTAAGCTCTCTTATATCATCTACACTATTGTTAGATGCTGCATCTATTTCTATAACATCCATTATATTATCATTTAATATATCTCTACATACTTCACATTCATTACAAGGCTCTTGATTTATACCATTTGTACAGTTGACAGCTCTTGCAAATATCTTTGCAGTTGAAGTCTTACCAGTCCCCCTCGTACCTGAGAATAAATAAGCATGACCTACATTATTATTCTCTATTTGATTTTTTAAAGTTCTAATAATATGTTCTTGGCCAACAACATCCTCAAATGTCTGTGGCCTATATGCTCTATACAATGCTTTATGCATATTTATCTCTCCTTAATTAAAAATCTATTCTTTAGATTTTTTCCATCATCTTGAAATTTTATAATTGTTTATCAAAACTCTCTATCATATATCTATTAATATATACCTTAAAATTCTACGATAGAAGTTAAATTTCTCTATAATTTAAAAAAATCCCTTATTCAAGGGATTATTTTTTATATATTAAATGCTGTACACCATCTATTGACTTAAATTCATAGGCGTTACTTAAACAGTTAGCTCAACTTAGGCACCCCCGCGGCACACGAAAGTGATCACTTACCGCTGCTTCCTTCCGGATCTGACGGGGTTCATGAGCTTCCATTGCGCAGGACCTAAGCATCAACACCACTTATTTAGGGCAGCCCTACAAATACTAAGCCTCTAGATGGAATTCAATCCTGCTATAGCGGATTGCAGGTTACAGGGCACCGCTACCTCCCCATCTAGTACAGCAAAATTACAACCATATTTAATTTGTTCTCTGGCGGAGAGAGTGGGATTCGAACCCACGATACGGTGTTACCCGTATACCCGCTTTCCAGGCGAGCGCCTTCGACCAACTCAACCATCTCTCCTTATTATCTTTTCCTTAATGCTTTAAAAAATTCTTGTAAAATTCCTGAGCATTCTTCTTGTAAGACTCCGAAAGTTAAATCTATATTATTATTTACAAAATAATCTAATTTAAACTCATGTTGCTTTTCTATATATGAATTCTTTATATGTCTCGTTCCAATTATAAGTTTTTTTATCCTGGAGTGAGCTATTGCACCACTGCACATTATGCAAGGTTCCATAGTTACATATAAATCACAGTCTATCAGTCTCCAGCCACCTAGTTTTTGAGAAGCTTGTTTTATAGCTAACATCTCTGCATGAGCTGTACAATCATTTAATGTTTCCGTTAAATTATGTGCTCTAGCTATTATTTCTCCATCTTTAACTATTACGGCTCCTATAGGAGTTTCTTTTTTCTCATATGCTTTATATGCTTCTTTTATTGCTTCTTTCATATAGAATGAATTTTCCATATTTCCTCCTAAAACTTATAACAAATTTATCTTATCATAGTTTTTTTTATAATTCAACTTAAATTTATTTTTCTTTTTATTATTTTGAAAATAACCTTATTATTTTCATATAAAAAGGAGAGCTATTTAGCCCTCCCTTTATTATTATATTTATAGTTTATCTTATAATTCGTTTTTCTTTATTACATCTACACCCATGTATGGTCTTAATGCTTCTGGAACTACTACAGATCCATCAGCTTGTTGGTAGTTTTCTAATATTGCAGCTAAACTTCTTCCTACTGCAAGACCTGAACCATTTAATGTATGAACATATTCAGCCTTAGATTTTTTATCTCTCTTGAATCTTATTCCAGCTCTTCTAGCTTGGAAGTCTTCAAAGTTTGAACAAGAAGAAATTTCAACGTATCTGTTGTAACTTGGCATCCACACTTCTAAGTCATATTTGAAAGCAGCTGTGAAACCTAAATCTCCTGTACATATTCTAACTACTCTGTATGGTAATCCTAACATTTGTAGCATTTTTTCTGCATCATTAGTTAATTTTTCTAACTCATTGTAAGATTCTTCTGGAGCAACAAACTTAACTAATTCAACCTTGTTAAATTGATGTTGTCTTACTAGACCTCTTGTGTCTCTACCTGCAGATCCTGCTTCAGATCTGAAACATGGAGTATATGCACAATATTTTATTGGTAATTGCTCAACTGTTAATATTTCATCTCTGTGTATATTTGTTACAGGAACCTCAGCTGTTGGTATTAAGAAGTAATCTAAACCTTCTAATTTGAACATATCTTCTTCAAACTTAGGTAATTGTCCAGTTCCTATGAAGCTTGTTCTGTTAGCCATAAAAGGAGGTAATACTTCTGTGTATCCATGCTCATCTACATGAGTATTTAAGAAGAAGTTTATTAATGCTCTTTCAAGTCTAGCTCCTAATCCTTTGTATAAAGTAAATCTTGAACCAGTTATTTTCCCAGCAGTTTCAAAATCTAATATTCCTAATCCTGTTCCTATATCCCAGTGAGCCTTGTGATCGAAATCAAACTTAGTTGTTTCTCCCCAAGTTCTTATTTCAACATTATCCTCGTCAGTAGTTCCTTGTGGAACATCCGGGTGAGGTACGTTAGGTATTCTCATTAAGTTGTATTCTATTTCATTTTCTACAGCTCTAACCTTTTCGTCAAATCCTTTTATAGCATCTGATAATTCTTTTAACCTAGCTTTATCAGCAGTTACATCCTTACCTTCTTTTATTAATTGAGGTATCTTCTTAGATTCAACATTCATTTCATTTTTCATTACTTCTACTTCTTTAAGTAATTCTCTTCTTTGATCATCTAATGCAATTACAGCGTCAAGGTCAAATTCCTTTTCTCCTCTTCTTGCCATTGCATTTTTTATATCTTCTAAGTTTTCTCTTATTCTTCTAATATCTAACATTTTTATTTCCTCCTATTATTTTTATATTTATGATTTTTATTGGTAATAAAACTTAATACTTTAAGTGCGTATTTTATTTTTTGATTCCATTGTAGATAACGTTATTTTCATGCATGAATTATTTATTTTTACCAATATCTACTTATAATTTTAGTGGCTTAACTGATTTTTTGTAATAAAAAAAGACCTTCGTATCCCTACAAAAGGGACGAAAGTCTTTAATCCGCGTTGCCACCCTAATTAATTATACAAAAATTGTATAATTCTCTCAATCCTGTAACGTAGGTACACGTCTAGTCTTACTAAAATTTTCCGACTAGAAGCTCTGGAATGGATTCAAAAACCATTGTAATGAGTTCACACCAACCACTCACTCTCTGAAATACAAACTTGCCTTTTACTATTTTCCTTCATAGCTTTTATATTAATTGTTTTATTTGATACTCATTATATTATATATATTAACAACTTTCAATACTATTATTCAAAATTATTTTTTCTTTATTTTTTAATTTAGTCTTGAATTTTTATTATCTACAAAATTCGAGTTATTATCATAGAATACCACTCCAGTAAGGTTTGGTATTTTTATACAATTATCATCAAACTTCTTTTTTACTTTTTCCATAACGTCAAAGTAAACATCCCAATAATCTTCAGTACTCACCCATGGTCTTGCAACCATTTGTATTGCATTATTTCCAATGGAATTTATACCTATAATAGGTTTTGGGTCTTGTAGTATTCTTTTATCCTCTAAAAAAATATCTTGCAGTATTCTTTTTACCAAATCAATGTCACTATCGTATGAAATATTATAAGAAAAATCAACTCTTCTTTTTTCTTGATGTGTAAAATTTACAATATTATTACTTGTAAGTTGAAAATTTGGTACTATTATTGTTTTATTGTCAGGAGTTTTCAAAACTGTACTAAATATTTGTATATCCGACACAGAGCCTTCTACACCTGACCCTTGAATATAATCTCCTATTTTGAATGGCTTAAAAAATAATATTATCATACCTGACCCCAAATTTGATAATATTTCCTTGAATGCCAAACCTACACTAAATCCTGCTGCTCCTAAAACTGCTACCACTGATTTAGTTTGTATCCCTATAATATCTAAGCAAGTTAAAGCTATTATAGATAACATAGATATATATATGCCATATACTATAAAATTAGTTATACCTTTTCCCACATTATATTTTAATAAAGATTTTGTAACTATTCTTTTTACCCATTTACATATGTATATCCCAACTACAAATATTAATACTCCATAAATAATATTTGGACCTTTTTCAGATAAATTGTCAGCCATATTTTCTAATGTTTTTTGCGTTATATTATTAGTTACAGCTATATTAGTCACCCCCTGTATATAAATATCTATTTTTATTTAAATATTTACTTATTGAGATAGTATATCTTTTGCATTTAATTCTTTTTTTATCTCATCTATAATTTCTTTTTTTGATGCTTCTATAGTATGTGCATGATCGTACTCAGTTAATGTTGATAATTGTTTAAACTCATCTTTCTTTACTTTCTCCATAAAATCATTTATATCTCTAGTAGATGATATATTTAACTCTGCCCTTATTTGTCCATATATAGGATGATCTACCACTACATCCTTTATAGTTCCACCCATGTCAACGATTATTTTTAGCTCATCGTATAACTCTTGAGCTGACTTATGATTTTTACAATATATACATTCTACTTCACTATTCTTTTGATACATTATATACCCTTGAGGAGTTGCTATTATATCGTATCCACTTACTCTAAGAAGAGCTATATCTTGTACTACAACTTGTCTACTTACATTTAGTTTTTTTGCTAGCTCACTACCTTTTATAGGATGACCTAACGTTTTTATAATAGTTACAATCTCTAATCTTCTCTCATTTGAAGTCATAATAAACCTTCTTTCTCAATTAATTTATTTTATAAAATATAGTTCTATCACTTAATCTATTTTTAAACATAGTTTTCTATATTTTATTATAATACAAATTAATACTCTTATATCATATATTTATATAAAATAAATTCTATCAGTACGCAGTTTGAACTGTAAAATATGATCTCAATATTATATTTTAATGAATGATCATAATACTTTTAGTGTATTGCATTATACTCGTTAATATTATTGTATATAATTTCTCAATACAATTTTATAACTATATACGCTAAATAATTTAGATGGTATATAAAATACCGCTAGGTATCTATTTACAATCAATTACTATCATAAAATTATATTCTGAATAAGTATACTATATACATTATCAATACAGATTAAAATTTTAATTAAAGAATCTATGTAAACTTCATACCTAGCGGTAATAAAAAAAGATTACGTGGCTACGTCTTACTCTCCCAGGCAGTTGCCCACCAAGTACCATCAGCGCTAGAGAGCTTAACTTCTGTGTTCGGAATGGGAACAGGTGTATCCTCTCTGCTATTGTAACCACATAATCTCTTATGCTTAATATTTCTATTAAGTTATATAGAGTTAATACTCTAAAAACTGCAAACATTTAAAATTCATGACATTCATTTCGCCAACGTCTAAATATTCATATTCATTCATATTTATCCCGTTGCTCAAATATATATATTGGTCAAGTCCTCGACCTATTAGTATCGATAAGCTACATACATTACTGCACTT
>NZ_NOJY02000101.1 GCF_002250835.2 Romboutsia weinsteinii | reverse complement strand
ACTTACACTAGTTGGAATTCTTTTGGCTGAATCTATTATTTTATTATCACTAGCATGAGTAAGTATGATATTACTGTGCCTTCCCATAATCTCTATAATAATATCCTTAGTTGACTTTTCTTTTAATTCATCAAGAGACTCAACACTAATTTTTATTATTCTTTCAAATCCAACCTGAGAAATGCTTATTATATTACCACTTTGTATATATTTTCTAAATAACATACAAAGAGCAGGTGCTTTCATAGGATTTTCTTTTTTATAATTATTTGCTAGGTATACTCTTGGATTAGAAGAACTTGCGCTTAGTACTAATTTGAAATTTTCCTTATTATTTCTTATATGTAAAACTATCTCATCATTTTCAGGTTGTTGGATTTTATCTATTTTACCACCTAAAAGTTTTGATGATAACTCATCTACTACTGAATGTATAACTAAACCATCTAAAGCCATAATAATCGCTCCTTTCTTAGACGAAATCGTCAATAGATTAATTATTGCACATAATATATATATTGTGAATACTTAGGTTAATTTAAGCATGATTTCAGTAAAAAAAATTAAATTATTATCTTTCACATTTCCATTTATCATTAAAATATTGTATAATTATTAGTTAGGAATTTAAATTTAAAGGAGCGATAGTATGAAGTTTTGGAAGTTGCACGGAATAGGTAATGATTTCATTGCTATAGATGGTAGATTTGATGGAATCGAAAGCTCTGAATACTCTAATTTAGCTCAAATAGTATGTCATAGAAGATTTTCTGTTGGTGCTGATGGATTATTAGTAGTTAAAAATTCAAATAAAGCAGATATAGAAATGGTATATTATAATTCAGATGGATCTAGAGCGGCAATGTGCGGAAATGGACTTAGATGTTTTGTAAAATTCGTTTATGACAATAATATAATTAGAAAAGAAGAATTTGATGTATATACTTTAGATGGAATTAAGAAAATAAATATTAATACTATGGATGGAAATATAAATTCTATAATTGTAAATATGGGACAAGGAAGCCTTTTATCTAAAGATGTTCCTGTAAGATCTGGCAAAGAAAATTTCATAAATGAAACTATAAAAGTTTTAGATGAAGAGTTTGTAGTATCATCTATGTTGATGGGGGTTCCTCATACGATAATATTAGTAGATGAATTAGACTTAGAGGTCGTTAGTAAATATGGAAGAGAAATAGAAAAAAATAAGATATTCCCAGAAGGAACTAATGTTAATTTTGTAAAAATAGAAGACTCAAATAATATATTAGTTAGTACTTGGGAAAGAGGTTGCGGATATACTTTAGGATGTGGTACAGGTATGACTGCATCAGCTGTAATTTGCAACTACTTAGGAAAAGTAGATAAAAGTGTAAATGTGGAATCAGAAGGTGGAAAAGTGACGATAGATATAGGTGAAACTATATATATGACAGGACCTGCAGTGAAAATATGTGAAGGAATTTTGGAGGTATAATATGGCTATTAGTATGACTGGATTTGGAAGAGGAGAATATAAAGATGATAACTACTATTTTTTAGTAGAGTGTAAAACAATAAATCATAAGTATTGTGATATAAATGTACGTCTTCCAAGAAAAATATCATTTTTAGAAGATAAGGTTAGAAATTTAGTTAAAGATTATGCTAAAAGAGGAAGAGTTGACTTATACATAAAACTTGACTTATTAGGTAGTGAAGATGTAAACTTAAAATTCGATGAAACTTTAGCGGATCAATATGTAGGGATATTAAAGCAAATAAAAGAAAAGTTTGATTTAGTTGATGATATTAGTGTAATGAATGTAGCAAAGTTTCCTGATATAGTTAAGTGCGAAGAAAAAGAAGAAGATGAAGATTTACTTTGGTCAATGTTAAAGCAAGCTGTAGAGGCTGCATTAATAAAATTAAAGGAAATGAGAAGTGAAGAGGGTAAAAAGTTAGCAGATGATGTTATAATGAGATGTGACCTTCTTAAAAACTACATAATTGAAATAGAGAAAAATTCGGATAGTGTAGTTATAGATTACAAAGAAAAGCTAAACAACAGAATAAGTGAAATGTTAGAAGATCCTAGCATAGTAGACGAGAATAGATTAGCGCAAGAAGTTGCAATATATGCAGATAAAAGCAGTATAACAGAAGAGATAGTAAGATTTAATAGCCATATAGATCAACTTAAAAAGACTGTAGTAAAAAATGATTCTATAGGTAGAAAAATAGATTTCTTAATTCAAGAAATGAATAGAGAAACTAATACAATCGGTTCAAAATCATCTGATTTAAGTATAACAAATTTAGTAGTTGAAGTTAAAAGTGAGTTAGAAAAAATCAGAGAGCAAATACAAAACATAGAGTAAGAAAGGAAAGATTACTAATGGTTAAGAAAAAAGGTCTATTACTAGTAGTATCAGGTCCATCAGGAGCTGGGAAGGGTACTATATGTAAAGAGTTATTAAAAGACAATAACCAGATAAAACTTTCAGTATCAGCAACAACTAGAAGCCCAAGAGCAGGAGAAGTTGAAGGTGTAAACTACTACTTTATAGGAAAAGATAAGTTTACAGACATGATAGGAAAAGGTGAGTTTTTAGAATACGCTCAAATTTATGACAATTTTTATGGCACTCCAAAAGCTGCTATAATAGAAAGTCTTGAAAATGGACAAAATGTATTATTAGAGATTGAAATGCAAGGAGCAAAACAAATAAAGGAAGTTTATCCAGAGGGTGTCTTCATATTTGTACTTCCTCCATCTCTTGAGGAACTAAAAAACAGAATAGTTGGAAGAGGTACTGAAACTAAAGAAGAGATAGACAAGAGATTTAGTTGTGCCTTTGAAGAAATAAATCAAATAGTAAACTATGACTACTTCATAGTTAATGAAGATGTAGAAAAATCTGCTAAAGAAATAGAAGGTATAATATCTTCTGAAAAAAATAAGGTTAGTAGATATAAAAATAATATAATAGCTAAATTCAAGGAGGAATTATAATATGTTAAAACCATCAATAAACGACGTATTAAACAAGATAGATAACAGATACTACTTAGTAGGGACAGTTGCAAAGAGAGCTAGAGAAATAGTAGATGGATCAGTTCCATATGTAGCAAATAGAAACAAAGAAACTAAGCCAGTTTGTATAGCTACAGAAGAAGTTGCAGATGGTGAAATAACTTACAGATTATTAACTCAAGAGGAAATAGATATAGAAGAAGCTAAGCAACATGCAGAGCAAACTAAAAACATAGAAGAGGAGTAAGAATATCTATGTTAAAAGATAAAACTGTTGTAATTGGTGTAAGCGGTGGAATTGCTGTTTATAAGGCTTGTGATGTTGTAAGCAGACTTAAAAAACTAGGAATAAATGTTCATGTAATAATGACAGAGTCTGCTACGGAATTTGTTACACCTCTTACGTTTCAATCATTAAGCCAAAATTATGTAGTTTCTGGTATGTTTGATGAGATAAAAACATGGGATGTAGAGCATATTTCTTTAGCAAAAAAAGCAGATGTATTTTTAATAGCACCAGCTACTGCTAATATGATAGGTAAAATCTATAATGGAATAGCTGATGATATGCTAAGTACTACTATTATGGCAACAAAGGCACCAGTTTTAATAGCACCAGCTATGAATACTAATATGTATGAAAATCCTATAGTTCAAAGGAATATAAATTCTTTAAAAGAGTTAGGATATAAGTTTATAGAACCTGAAAGTGGAAGACTTGCTTGTGGAGATGTAGGTAAAGGTAAATTAGCAACTCCTGAAACTATAGTTGAGGAAGTTGTGAAATTATTACAAGTAGAGCAAGATTTAAAAGGAAAAAGTATAATAGTTACAGCAGGACCTACTGTGGAAAGCATAGACCCTATGAGATATATTACAAATAGATCTACAGGAAAAATGGGTTATGCAATTGCAAAAGAAGCTATAAATAGAGGTGCTGATGTAACTCTTATCTCAGGGCCAACAAAAATAGCTCCTCCACAGAACCTTAAAAAATTAGTAAAAGTTGAGTCTGCTAATGAAATGTATAGTGCAGTACTTGATAATTTAGAGGATAATCAAGTAGTTATAAAAAGTGCTGCAGTAGCAGATTATAAACCTAAAAATTACTCTAATAAAAAAATTAAAAAAAGTGACGACGATTTATCTATAGAATTAGATAGAACAAATGATATAGCTTTTGAAGTTGGTAAAATCAAAAATAATAAGATATTAGTTGGTTTCGCAGCTGAAACCAATGATCTTATTGAAAATGCTAAGAATAAAGTAAAGAAAAAAAATCTAGACTTTATAGTAGCAAATGATTTAACTGCAGAAGGTGCTGGATTTGGAGTAGATACTAATATAGTTAAAATTATCGACAGAGAAGGTACTATTACAGAGTATCCTAAAATGAAAAAAGAAGAAGTAGCTAACGTTATTTTAGATAAAGTTGAAGCGCTATTAAACAAGTAAGCATCTATTTTAATAGATGCTTATTTTCTTAAGCAACGGGATGTATAAACTACAAGTAAAGAGGTAAAATCATGGGAAAATATGCAAAGGTGGTAGTAAGAAGCAGCACTATACATACAGACAACTTATTTACATACCAAATTCCAGATTTTCTAACAGAAGAACTAGAACTAGGTCATAGAATATTGGTACCATTTGGAAGAGGAAACAAGCCAACAGAAGCTTTTGTTTTTGAAATAACAGAATCTATAGAAGAAAACATAAAAACTAAAGAAATAGTAGATGTATTAGATGAAGATCCTATTTTTAGAGCTGAAGATTTAGAATTAGTATATTGGATGAAAAATAGATATCTAAGTACATATATAGACTGTATAAATTTGATATATCCAAAAGGATATAAGCTGAATAACTACAAAGTTGCAAGCTTAGGTAGTGAATTTGAAAACTTAAATGACCTAGACCAAAAAATGAAAATAAATGACTTAAACAATCTAGAAGCTGAAGTAATAAATTGTATTATTGATAGTAAAGGAAAAATTAAAGTTGATAAGTTAAAAGGTATACCCAACATTAATAATCTATTAAATAGAATGCAAAAAAAACAACTAATAAATTTAAGTTGGGAATATAAAAATCATAAGAATGAGAAAAAAATATGTTATGTTTCTTTAAGTATAGAAAGTGATAAAATAGATGATTACTTAGCTGACAATAAGATAAGCTTAGGTAGTAAACAAAAAGAAATAATAAAATTCTTAAAGAACAATGATAACGTTGAAATAAATGATTTATTAGAATTATTGGATGCATCTAAACAAAGTATAACATCTCTTCATAAGAAGAAATTAATAGTACTAGAATTAAAAGATTACTATAGGAATCCAGAGAGTATTTACAAAACAAACTCAAAAGATATAGTATTAAATGTTGAACAACAAGAAGCGATAAATAAGATAACCTCTGATATGTTTGATGAAAATAAGAAAACTTATATGATACATGGTGTCACTGGTAGTGGAAAAACCGAAGTATATATGGAGATAATAGATTATGCTCTAAAACAAGGTTTAGATAGTATAGTTT
>NZ_NOJY02000100.1 GCF_002250835.2 Romboutsia weinsteinii | reverse complement strand
AGCCATGATGCAATAGGTATAGTATGTGCTATAGCTGTAGGTATCGGTATAGGTATGGTTACTGAAGGTAAGTCTAAAAAAGCAGCTGATGCATTGTCTAAATTAACTGAAAATATAGAAGTAAAAGTATTAAGAGATGGTGAAGTTCATCAGGTATCTAAAAGTGAATTGCTTCCAGGAGATATAGTTTATATCGAAACTGGAGATATGGTCCCTGCAGATGGTAGACTTATAGAAGGTATAAACCTAAAAATAAGAGAAGATATGTTAACTGGTGAATCTGATGATGTATCTAAAAAAGCAGATATAATAATACCAATGGAGAAAATAGAGTCTAAAGGTAAAATGATAGAGCAAGAACCAATACCAGCTAAGCAAATAAATATGTTATTTGGTGGAACATTAGTAGCTTATGGTAGAGGTACTATGGTAGTAACTTCAATCGGTGATAGTACGGAAATGGGTGAAATAGCTCAGCACTTAACTGGAGCAGATGAAGAAACTCCTCTTCAAGCTAAGCTTGGAAAACTTGGTGGAACTATAGCTAAAATATCTTCAGCAATAGCTGGACTATTATTCTTATTTATGATATTCCAAATGATAAGTAAGGATGTATTAAACTTAGATATGTCTGGTGTTATGCCATTCTTAAATTCTATAGGACCAGCAAAAACAGCATTTACAGTGTGTGTTGCATTAATAGTTGCTGCAGTACCAGAAGGACTTCCAACTATGATAAACATGACCTTAGCTATAACAATGCAAAAAATGGCTAAGATTAATGCTTTAGTTACTAAAAAAGAAGCATGTGAAACTATAGGTTCTGTATCTGTTATATGTTCAGATAAAACTGGTACATTAACTCAAAACAGAATGACTGCAGAAGTTGCATATATTGATGGTAGATACCTTGAAGGTGATGGAGCAAGTACTAATAGTTACTTCAAGGAAAACTGCATAATAAACTCTACAGCAGATATAGAACATCATGATGGTGAAGTTAAATACTTAGGTAGTGCAACAGAATGTGCATTATTACTTTACAATAAAGATGTAGATTATAGATCTATAAGAAAAGAAGCAAACATAGTTGCTCAAAACCAGTTTACTTCTAATACAAAGAGAATGACTTCTGTTATAGAAGCAAATAATGAATACGTACTTTTATCAAAAGGTGCACCGGAAGTACTTCTTGAACTTTGTTCACATGTACAAAAAGCTGATGGTATAGTACCTATAACTGATGCTATAAAAAATGAAATATTAGCGGAAATCGAAAAGTTGCAAGTAAAGTCAATGAGAACTTTAGGTTTTGCTTATAAAGAGATATCTTTAAGTGGAGAAGAAAGCGAAGCAGCTTTAACAGTTGAAGCTGAAGCTATTGACATTGATACTGAAGAAAATAACTTAGTATTCAGTGGATTTGTTGGAATAAGAGATCCACTAAGACCTGATGTTATAGAATCAGTATCTATAGCAAATAAAGCTGGTGTTTCTGTAAAAATGCTTACAGGTGATAATATAAACACAGCTAGAGCAATAGGTGAAGAGTTAGGATTATTAAAAAATAACATGAGAGCTGTTGAGGCATCTTTCATTGATACATTGAGTGATGAAGAATTAATAGAAGAAATTAAAACTATATCTATAGTTGCTAGAAGTAAGCCAGATAGCAAGATGAGAATAGTTCAAGCTCTTCAAACTGACGGTGAAGTAGTTGCAGTTACAGGAGATGGTATCAACGATGCGCCAGCATTATCAAAAGCTGATGTTGGTATAGCGATGGGTATATCTGGTACAGAAGTATCTAAAAATGCTGCAGATATTATTTTAACTGATGATAGTTTCTCAACAATAGTAAAAGGAATACAATGGGGTAGAGGAATCTATGATAACTTCCAAAGATTCGTTCAATTCCAATTAACAGTAAACGTAATAGCATTTTTAGTTGCCATAATATCTCAAGTTATGGGTCAAGAGATGCCGTTTACTACAATACAATTATTATGGGTAAACATAATAATGGATGGACCACCTGCATTAGCACTAGGCCTAGAACCAGTTAGAAAACATGTATTAAACAGAAAGCCAGTAAATAGAAATGCAAATATAATCTCTAAGTCTATGACATTTACGATAGGATTAAATGCATTATTTATAACTGCAATCTTAATGATACAATCTACATTTAACGTATTAAATGCAGCACCAGAGCAACAAGAAACAGTAATGTTTGCCCTATTTGCATTCAGTGCACTATTTAACGCATTTAACTGTAGAGAATTTAATGCTGACAGTATAATACCAAACTTCTTTAAAAATACTTTAGCATTAAAGATTATAGCAGTAACAGGTATAGCTCAAATCATATTTACACAAGTATTTAAAGATTTCTTTAACTCAGTACCGCTTGAAGCTACATTATGGATAAAAGTATTACTAGTAGCATCAAGTGTAGTAGTAGTAAATGAAATAGTTAAATTAGTAATAAGAACATTCTCTAAGAAAGATAAGGAAAGAGAATTAGAATTATCTAAGCAAGAAGGATAAATTTAAAAAGTATTTTAAATAAATGGGGATGTCTAAAAATAAATATTATTTTTAGGCAGCCCCAAAAAAATATATAATAAAGGTTAAATCTGGGAGGATAAATGAGTGATTCAGTAGTATTTGATAGAATATTCTCCAGCCAATCTGATAGAGGAAATTATACACCTTCAAAAGGATATCTAAGTTACTTTATAGCTAATATTGGAGTAATAAATGAAGATTTATATAATCTAGAGATTTTTAAGGCAAACTCTTATATCAATGAGAGAAATGATATTGCTTTGTTTGTGCAAAGCATTGGTAATCCTAGTGATTTTGATATTATAAATTACTTTAAAAATTGTGTATCAAATTATAGAGGAAGTATTTACGACTTAAATCTAGATATAGTAAATGATGAAGAGATAAATAATAGAATAAAGAGAGCATTTGATATTCTTTTAAAAGAAGAAGGCGATGAGTTTGCAAATGATAGAATTAAGCAGAATTTTATTGTGAAAATTATGGCTTGGATAAAAACATACATAGGCAAGCTTAAAATAAATAGAACTGAGGCACCAAAGGTTATATTTTATGGAGAAATAAAAAAGCATGAAGTTTATTTATTATTACTACTACATTTAGCAGGATTTGATGTTTTATATTTAAGCCCGAGTAGTGATAGTAATATAGATATATTAAAAAAAGAGAAGTATAAGATAGAGTTAATAAACAACATAATAATAGATAGTAATTTGAGTTTTGAAGAAAGAGTCGAACTAGGAGAAAAGGTTGAGAAATCATCAATAAAGAAAGCCTTTACAATAGGTGCTGAAGCATCAAAGAGGATTAGTGAAGAGCTACTAAATGATTCTGGTTTTATTAAGCCTTGGCAACTACAAGATAGGTCTATAAAGAATTTACTTCTAAGTTCAACTATTGATGAAGTTTCTATCTATTGGAAGCAACCATTAAAGCTAAGACCAGGATTTAGTTTTGATAATAATATAGTACAGGCACCTGTATTCTTTTCAAAAATAAATGGTGTTTATAATGACTCAAAGGAGTACATTAACTTTGTAAATTTACTAAAAGGTAGTGATGAAGCATTTTTTATTGAGTTTGATGGAAATATAAATAACTTCTCAAAAGAGTTTACAAAGGAAGCTTTTAGTCTATCTTTTGTACTTAATTCAGAGGGGAAAATAGATAAAAAAGCAATATTAAACGATAAAAACTATTCCATATCAACACTAAATACAAATCAGCAGACGATGATTTTAGATAAAATCGAAGAAATCATAATGAGCGAAATGTTTATTGACGGGCTAAACAGAGAAGATAGAATAAAAGGTATGTATTCAGTTTTATATATGAACAAAAGATTTGTGCATATGATAAATAACTTTGATTATTCTCTTGTAAATCCAAAACTTGTAATATATCTAGGCGAAAGTTTAGTCTTTGATAAAGAAGTTGTGTTTATAATGATATTACTTAGTAAGATAGGTTTCGATATACTAATACTTACTCCTGGTGGAGAAAACTGTATTGAAAATGTAATAAATAATCAGCTTGTAGATATACATAGGCTTGATAAAATGGTTTATGACTTTAAATTATCTTCACTTCAAGAAGATGAATCATTATTAAAGAAATTATTTGGAAAAAGGAGCGGATTTAAATGGGGATAAATATGAGTGGATTATCCAAAGACAAAAACGTAGTAGAAGTTATAGATAATACTCCAGTAGTAAAAGAAGATAACTTTGATATAGTTGAATATACAAACACTAAAAAGATGGAACTTAGAACATCTAGAGAAGTTGAGGCATTAACAGCACTTATTGAGGTAGATAATCCTGATACTATACTTCAATTTGGCCGTGCTGCATCAGAAGGTATAGCAAGAGTTTCAGATAGCTTACTTAATACAATAAAAATGAATAGAAATGAAGAAAACTCTAAGATGCTTGTTCAACTAACAAAGATAATGGATAAGTTTGATTTAGATGATTTCCAAGAAGCTAAAGAGCCTACTTTCATGCAAAAAATCTTCAAAAAAGCTAACAATGCTGTAGAGTTGATGTTCCAAAAGTACGATACTCTTGGCGGTGAAGTTGAAAAAATTCAAATAGAGCTTGAAAAATATGAAAGAGACATAAATACTTCAAATAAGCAAATAGGTGCTATGATAAGTGAAAACTTTGATTTTTACAATGAACTACAAAAGTATATTGTTGCAGGAGAAATAGCAATAGAAGAAATGGACAATGAGATACTTCCTCACTTTAAAAATAAAGCTGAAACTAGCGGAGATCAAATGGACATGGTTGAATATCAAGATTTATTAAAAATTTATGATATGCTAAATCAGAGAGTGTATGATCTAAGAATAGCAGAAAATATAGCTATACAAACAATACCAATGCTTAGAGGAATGCAACACAATAACTTTGGACTAGTAAGGAAGATAAATAGTGCATTTGTAGTCACTCTTCCTGTATTTAAGCAATGCTTATCTCAAGCAATATTACTTAAAAAGCAAGAATTACAAGCGAAATCTTTAAAAGCTCTTGATGATAAAACTAATGAACTTTTACTTAGAAATGCACAAAATGTAAGTACTCAAAGTGCTCAAATAGCAAGAATGGCAAGTTCTAGTTCTGTTCAGATAGAAACATTAGAAAAAATGTACAATACTATCAAAACAGGAATAGACGAAACTATGAGAATAGAATCTACTAATAGAGATGCAATAAAGGATAATACAAAGAGACTAGAAAGTTTAAACACAGCTATAATTTACAATAAATAGTAAGATAAAAGGGCTAATTTTATTAAGTTAGTCCTTTAACTTTATTATGGGGAGGATAAATTGAAATACTTTGATGATATAGATAAAAAGGTTATAGACAAAATCTTTTTTAAAAAGCCTTGTGAGTTTGACAATAATACTGAAATTGACACATTAAAATATGCTCTAGGGGCTTTTTTATATGTTCCTGCTACACAGTATAATATGATATATAAAAGCGTTACAGGACAGGTCAGAGGTGTAAGGCCTTTA